>JAIDXM010000049.1 GCA_029058745.1 Muribaculaceae bacterium | reverse complement strand
AGATTTATCGGTGCCATCGGTGCCATTTTCTATGCCATTTACTATGACATTAGGCTTTTTTTCTATGACATCGTTGCTATTTTCTATGACATCAGCGTTCTGGACAACCACCTTGAAGGTCGTGTAGTCACCAAGAAGGAACTCGGCAGGATTGCTTTTGTTCTCTTCGAGAAGTGTCGAAACGGTATTCACTCCGCTTCCGAAACGGTTGACATAACCAAGATTGAGCATTATCTCAGCTATGTTGGGATTGCGATAGTCTGTTTCGTTGGGAAAGTTCTCCAAGTTCACCTTTCCATATAAGTTGCCCGGATTGTCAATCTCTATGCGGTCGCTATACTCGTAGAATTTTATCGGGGAGTTGTTGCCGTTATAGGCTCGGTGCATCACGGCGTTCATGGCGAGCTCACGAATCGCCTCCCACGGATAGTTGATGCGTGGCTCTTCGCGCAATACGCTGACAAATTCGGGGCGCTTGCTCTCGATTGAATACTTGATGAAATATTCCAGTTCCTTCAGCATTGAGATAAGATTGCCCTTGAATCGATTTTCTTTCAAAACCTTTGTGGCTCGTGTCGTACCCGCGAACTTAACATACTGAATGTATGCCCCCGGAATAAAATATTGCGGATCATGCCCCAATAAAAGGAGTCCGGCATAGGTGGGGCAATTAAATCGAGTGTCGAAAAGGCGCAATGATGCCATCTGCTGAATCGGCGTGCGCTTGTCCTTTGCCAATGTTGCCGGAGACACAGCTTTTGGCAGATACTCATTTTTGAACAGTTCGACATCGATGTTGTCAATTGTAGCCTCGCGGCACGGACGACCATCGAAAGAAGAACTGTGTATCTGTCCTTTTTCGGTCAGGATGCGTTCCTCCTCCGTGTTCGCTTCCGCTTTCCTCGCTCCGATTCTAATCCAGATTACACCTTTATATCTGACCGGGGTGTCTTCGCTTGGCTGAACTTCAATAACCGCAACCTCGCCTTCAGGAAACGCTTCTTTGTAGACCATCATCGCCGGTGGAGGAAGAAGCGTTCCAGAATTACGGAGTCCTGCATATGAGCGCAACTGCTCATCGGTGAACGTCTGCCCGTCAAGAACACCATTATCATCAGCACCTATAAGAAAATAGCCCGGTTTCTTCGTGTTACGGATGTCATTGGCAAATGAGCAGATAGCCTCCGACATCTTCTTGGTATTGTCGGTGGATAACGTGCGCTCCACGCGCTCATTCTCTATGTCGCCTAAAAGCGACCGGATTTCATCTTTTGTCAGAGGAATATCTAAATATATTTATGTTGCAAAGTTAGTGATAATTTGCGGATTACGCAACCTGTTAAAGCCGCTGGGGCGATTACGTCCTATTTGTTGATTGCCGAAATCACAGCAATTATTTGTTCCGGGGTCATACCCTTTAGCAATTCGATTGCCTGCTCTTCTTTTGTCGCCCCTGATTCCTCCGGTGCTGTTGCCGAGGATTGTTTCTTGGCGAAGACGTTGCGCAGTGTTTCATCGGTCTTGGAGGTATCGAAGCTGGCCATGTATCGTTCGGTTGTGGCGAGGTTGCTATGACCGAGAATATTCTTTATGGCAGACAATTCGGCTCCGGACTCCTGCGCTATATGAGCGAATGAGTGACGGCTGATGTGCATTGAAAGAGGTTTTTCAATTTCCGCTTTCTCCGCAATCTTTTTCAGATATTTGTTGATAAGGGCGTTCTTTGATGAAATCTCCTGATACATCTTGTGGCGCAGTTCCGGGCGCATTCTGACCTTGTCGGCTTGCGTGACAAATTTTGCAAAGGGCGTATCATTATCAAGCAAGGGGAAGATATAATCATCCGGCTTTACATCATCATTGTGATAAAACCGAAGAATACCCAAAGTCTGATCGACAAGCAAGAGGTCTCGGTCTTTATGGTTCTTGCCCATTTGGAATTGAATCCGTATTCGGTATATTGAAATCAAAGGTGTCGCCAAACAATATTCACGGGTTCACACCGATGATTCTGATGATGCCGTTATATTCAAAAATCACTGTCTATTCTGACGCTAAAAAACAAAATTTCAAAGTACGCCTGGCCAACGTCAAACTTAAGGACATAGATCTCTGGGCCAAGGAGAATCTATCTCCGAATCGGGTGGCTCTGCGTTCCAGAACACTCAATAATGCGAGTTAATTTTGGAACATAGAACTGAACACCCTAAGAAATAATTATGCCGAAAAAAACATACTTTCTTAGGCAGATGTTGAATGTCGGCGGCATGAAAACCACCTTCCCCACCATCCTGTCATACATATAAGTCCGATTCCACAAATTCCGGGAAGCTCCCTACACAATAAGCAAGCAAATGACACTGTCTCCATAAATCACATAAATTTATCTGACTTTATTTGCTTTAGCCAAAACATTTTGTAACTTTGCAACGGAATCGTGGCCGGAGTCGCCTAAAGCCTTAACCGGGCACACCCAATCCGTACACCATGCGAAACTTCCAAAAACCACAAGATTCCGCAACAACCGTACCGAACACCATAATTCACCATAAAACCTAATCTGAATGAAGAAACAGATCCTTACATTTATTGCAACAGCCGCTGTCTTCGGGGCTTCCGCCCAGACAGTCACCGCTACGTGGCAACTCAGTGACCCGGACAACCTTTCGGATGTGTCACTCACAGGCGACGAGGAATATCTGCCTCTTGTGTCAGCATCATTCCAACTCGGAGATAAAATCGCCAGAGTGAGGCAACTGACAGCCTCCGGAGCCGACACCGGATTCGAACCTGTCGAATATATCCCGCCGTTCTCAGCGTTCACCCCGACCACAAAAGTGACAGCAAAGACAGCCGGACACTGCATCTCCGTGACGCTCTCTCCACAGGGCGGACACAAGTTTAAACCGACTTCCGTCGCTTTCGATGCCGCAAAAATAGGCACCGACGCCGGCAATATCAGCGCCTATTACCAAATCGGGGAGGAGAAAGAAAAATCAATCCGTATTGGAATCGCCCCGCTGAGAAACAAGATCACATCTTCCAACAAGACCGCCTACAGCCATTTTGAATACACTCTCAGTGATGTCATATCCGAAGGGCAACCCATCACAATGTATTTCTACCTCATGAACATAAACGGTATAGACATGGATGCTTCCGCAAAGGAAATAGCCATACGCAACATTACCGTGACCGGAGAGGTGGATGAGGAACTGGCGATTGTGTCTTCCTTCATCAAAGGCTTCTCCGCCAATGTGGCCGAGACTCCCGGAGAATCAAAAGAAACCGACCTGTTGCCACTTATTTCAAATCTTGGCAACGGTGAGAAAGCCCTTTACCGTCCTAAACTGTTCGGGGCGCCAACCGACTTCAAATTCGATATGGTAGAGGGATATACCGCAGAGACATCATATAACGATGGAAACACCCTTCAGGTAGATGTAATGAGGGGCGAGAAAACAATGATGACATTCTCCCTCAAATTCCAGGTCACCAACCGTCAGCCAAAACCGGCTCCCAAGCCTCTAAACAGAGGACTCATGGCTCTCAGTCTCTCAGGGGCCAACATGGGCACCGGTAATCTTGTGTCGTGGCGCCATCGCGAGGCAGACGGCTACGGCGTGAAATATAAGTTATACCGTGGCGACGCCTCCACCCAGGATATCGCACTCAATGACGGTCTCTATATCATCGACCGCACTAACTTCAATGACAAGGAAGGGTCTGCCGACAGCTACTACCTACTCGAGACATACGACAAGGCCGGGGTGCTTCTTGAAAGCGAGGTGAGCCGCAAGACATGGGACAACCAGACGTTCTACATCCCGACGGAAACACCTCCCAACAGTTCTAACGGCGCGGCATATACCCCCAACGACGCAAGCTATTGCGACATGGACGGCGACGGGGAGTATGAGATTATCCTCAAATGGTCGCCCTCCGATGAGAAAGACGCCGCAAGCTCAGGAGCCACATCTCCGGCGATTTTCGACTGTCTCAAACTCGACGGGACACGCCTGTGGCGCATACATGCCGGACAGAACTTCTTTACCAGCGCCCACACGATGCAGTTCATAGCATGGGACCTCGACGGCGACGGATATGGCGAGTTCATGATGAAGACCGCGCCAGGCACCATTGACGGAGAAGGCAACTATGTGCTTCTCGGGAATGATGACCCCGAAGAAAACCTCCTCAGCGAACGAGGCAAACAAGACCACGGTTCCGAGTATATCACCGTATTCGATGGAATGACAGGAGCTGAACTCGCCACAATCCCCTACCATACCGACTATAAGGCCGGCCTCGATGTATGGGGAGACACCAACCAGAACAGGTCTGAACGTTATCTCGCGGCATTGGCATATCTTGACGGGCCGGATGCAAATCCGAGTCCTATCTTCTCAAGAGGTTATTACGCCGGAGCGTTCGTAGGAGCCTACGACTGGGACGGAACGACTCTAAAAGAACGATGGGTGAGCCGCAACACCACGAAGAATGAAGGCTTGTGGGGTGAAGGAGCTCACTGGATTTCCGTAGGCGACTGCGATGGCGACGGGAAACAGGAGATTGTGTTCGGTTCTGCTGCCCTCGACCATGACGGCTCTCTGCTCTACCGCACCGGTCTCGGACACGGCGACGCCCTTCATCTCGGAGACTTCCTCCCAGACCGACCTGGCATGGAGGTATTCATGGTGCATGAGGAGACACCCTACGGTTATGACCTGCGTGACGCGGCAACCGGAGAGCTTATCCTGCGTACCACCGCAAAATCCGACACCGGACGCGGACTCGCGGCACACTTCGACAGCTCTTCTCCCAACTCACAGTTCCTTCACAGTGCCTCAGGATATGTGCACGACTGCCTCACAGGCGAGCCTATCGAAAAAAACGGGGAACCTGTGGAATGGAAAATAGGAAGCAGCGGAGCGGGTATCAACAACCGTATCTATTGGGACGGCGACTTATATGACGAATTCTACGACAAGAGCATTATCGCACATTGGAATCCCACCAGCAAATGGTTTGACCGCTATAAAGTGAACAATGGCAACTACACAATCGGAAAGCTCAACAACAGCTCGAAATACAATCCATGTGTGCTCGGAGACCTACTCGGTGACTGGCGTGAGGAAATAATGACCTGGGACGAAACCTCCCACTATCTTATTATCAACGCCACAAGCTACACCACCGACTACCGTATCCCTCACCTTATGGACGACCTCAACTACCGTGTCCAGGTGGTAAACCAGAACTGCTGCTACAACCAGCCGCCTCACCTCTCGTTCGACCCCTCAGTAAAATATGCGGGAAATCCAAACGTGGCACAGCAGGAAGACGACATGTCTGGCGTAACCAACATCGAGGATGATAAAGTCGCAAACGGCCCGGATGTGATATACACTCTCCAGGGAATCCGCCTTGAGCGCATATCCTCTCCCGGAATCTACATCATCAACGGAAAGAAAACCGTCGTGAAGTGAACGTGCGACACTTTCCACAAGTTAAAACGGCCGCGACATAGAGTCGCGGCCGTTTTAACTTCATCTTACGGGGACTTTCAACCCCATCGAGAGTATATAACCGTCCTGCGGAACACAACTGTCAAGACGGCAGAGTTCGATGAAACGGTCGAGAGCCCTCTGGGCCTTTGCCCTGTCAGGCTTGGCGTCCCTGACCTCGGCAAACGTATGGTGCGGCCCCTCAGCAAACCTAACTACCTCCTCCCATTCCTCCGGCATCCTCACTCCCATCATGCAACTGTTGTCGCGTTTCTTGTAAGGCCAGAATGTATAACCGATATTATTGTCCTTCATGACCTTCACAAAATCGGACTGCCATTCATCCGTGTTATGCCCGATCTCTCCCATATACATCGGACGATTACTCTTATCCTTGAAATCGATATACGATTGTATCGCCTCCGCAGTGGCAGGGCCTCCGTAACGGTGGCATGTAAACATCATGTTGTCATCGTAGGTGGTATCCTTCAACGGCTCGA
This sequence comes from Muribaculaceae bacterium, assembly GCA_029058745.1. GTDB lineage: Bacteria > Bacteroidota > Bacteroidia > Bacteroidales > Muribaculaceae > Lepagella. The sequence goes on along the minus strand of JAIDXM010000049.1, from coordinate 266,795 downwards.
AATTACTGTTCCATTGAGGCGCGCCGATAAGCACGATATGGTTGGTATCGACTTCACGGATGGCCGCAACACAACGCTTATAAAGCGGCTCAAGCTTTGAATTCAGTTCATCCTGATTATCGAAATATGTCGCTATAGGCTCATTCATGAGTTCATATCCGAGAATCACCGGCTCATCCTTATAGCGGTCGGCAATCCTACGCCATATGTCGCAGAACATCTCCTGAGATTTCTCACTCTCCATAAGCCATGGATACCCGTAGGAGTCATCGATATTGTCTCCGGTCTGACCTCCCGGCGCATCATGCATATCGAGAATCAGATACAGGTTGTTGTCGCGACACCATTCCACCACGCTGTCGATACGAGCGAAACCATCCTGTCCTACAGTGATTCCCATATAGTCCTCGTCGGTGAAGAGTTTGTAATGGAACGGGAGCCTTATGGTATTGGCCCCGGTTGAGGCGATATAGTCGATGTCTGCCTTTGTTATATAATTGTCCTTGAACTGACTCCAGAATTCAGCCGCCTTGTCCGGGCCTACAAGCTGAGAGATAAGTTCGTTGATTTGCCGTGGGGAATTCATCCTCTGAAATCCGAACATATACCCCTCTGGATTCAGCCAGTTCCCGAGATTGGTGCCTACAATATAGAGCTTTGAACCGTCAGGTTTCACCAGGTCCTGTCCTTGCACCTTTACAAACATCTCACCACCTGCAGACTCCTTGTCTGCCTTCGAACCGCAACTCCACGCCATCATTGATATAGCCACCGAGACGATTCCAGAAAATATGATATTAAGCCTCATGATTATATTGTAATAATTTTTGTATTCCCTTACCAATACAGTCATGGCCGTCCTGGCCTTACCGGGACGGCCATGACTCTTCTCCAATATTTATTTCGATACCTGCATCTTGATTTCTGAAACGGTAATGTTGGCCTTGTCAGGCGCGCCACCATAGTCCATGCACAGCTGCAGATTTCCAGTATCTATACCCTGCTTACCTTTGAAGAAATACAGATACGGGGTTCCCGCCTCCACATCAATACGGTCAAGCACTATGTAAACGTTGTCGTCAGTATCTCCGTCCTCGCCAAGGGAATCACCCTTCTGCAGTTTGACGGTGACTCCGCTGATATCCTTATCCGACTCAACAGTCATCATGAAATCATATTTGTCGGATGCTGATGTCGCCACATTCGTCCAGACATGCACCTGTCCCTGCCATTGTTCAGGCCCGACTCCGGAGGGCGCGATGAAACTGTAGCCGTCACCCATGAACACAATCTCAGGTTGCACGCAGGCATCCATATTCCAACTTCCGTCGGCAAACCATGTGGAATATTTCACAACCTCAAAATCCGCAAAAATATTGTCAGCGTCGGAAATCGAAGGCGCGTTGGCAGCCGCAGGGATGATGGTGCCATCGTCATACTGATGCTCCTTGAAAACAATATTGTCCACCACTATGTCGCAACCGCCGAATCCGGCAAAGTCAAAACTGATTTTCAACACTCCGTCAAATCCTTCCATGTCAGAGAACCATACAATCGAGCCATTGGGTTCTACCTCCACACGGTTCTGATTGAAGAATGTGTTGTCATCGCCTGTTTTCTGCACCTTCACCGTGACAAGACCTGCCTTCGGCACATTCACGTTGCAGGAGAAATCGTAAGTGACGCCTGAATGCACCGCGATGTCAGTCTCGACATGCACCTGACCTTGCCACTGGTCTCCTCCGGTTTCATCCGGAACATGCAGCGAGATTCCCTTTGTGGGAGTCAGTGTCACATCCGGTTGAGTGGATAGTTCAGACCATCCTCCGTCGGCAAACCATGTGGAAGCGACGCTCACCTGCGCATCCTTCCATAGATTGTGTTCATAATCATATTTGAATCCGGTGACAGTCACATCCGCCTCCGCTTTCGGCGCGATTATATACTGCCAGGCTATGCCATCGAGTTCCTGAACGAGCGTAATCTCATTCTTGCTGAAACTTGCGATTCTATACTTAGGGCTCTTGAAGCCTGCCTCCGAAGGGATATACGGGAATGGAGTGTCTGCCGGCAACACAAGATATAGGTTGGCTCCTTCAGGAGAAAGGGTGAACGATGATTCCACAACACTTGCGGCAACCCTGAAATCCGCCCCGTCATCAGGATTGTTCACCTCATATCCCGGCAACGAGTGTACACCTGTATTGACATAGAATGTCCCTGACACACCCGGATCAAACACATACGACCCTGTCGTGGTCTCTCCTGTGTCGCCGAAACTCAAGATATTCTCATAGACACCTTCGGCTTCCTTGCATCCGGGGGAGCCGTTCCACCACCCGGCAGGGTCTGACCCGTCGGGGCCACATGCCATGTTCCCCTCCTTGGTTCCATCCACGGCCCACTGCTTTACGGAACCGTCGGTAAGGGTCTTCATATAAGGCGCGAAATCGAATATGGTCTTGTCAATCTTTATGGTTCCCGTCACAGAACCCTCCGACACTCCGTTTGAATTGCCCACCTTCATCTCTACAGGATATTCCCCGGCAATCGTGATAAGGTCGCGGTATGTGAGTGTCGTGGATGGGCGCTCGCTCTCATTGACATACCATATCGGATACACCCCCTTGGCATTGTTTCCGGTCTTGTCAAGGATATTGAGCTCCACATTATTGAGTTCATCGACAGTGATGCCAATCTGATAGTCCGATGCCTGCGGAAGGCCGGCCATCGATGGCTCATTGATATGCTCATCGGAGCAGGACGGCATGGCGAACAATGCCCCTGCCATCAGTCCGTTTATTATGATTCTGCTTTTATTATTCATATTGCATTTCTGTCAGAGAGTGAGTTTTACTGGAAATATTGGTCGTTCTGCTTGAGAGTGCCGCGACACTTGTCTATCTCATCCTGTGGGAACGGGAGATATTTCTTATTGTCGGTGTAATGTCCCTTACGCCCGTCAGGAATCTCATTGTCTTCCACGAGAAGGTCCTTGGCGAGTCCTGTACGTATGAGGTCCCAATAACGCTTCCCTTCACCGAGGAACTCCCATGCCCTCTCCTGGATTATATTGTCAAGAGTGGCTGGAACCGAGGACAGTCCGGCTCTCGCACGCACCATATCAAGATAAGTCTGCGCCTTGGGAGAACCCAGCTCTGCGGCATTTAGAAGAGCCTCTGAATAACGGTAAAGACGAAGGTTATTGTTATAGTTGAGAACCGCGTCGGCTATCTGTCCTGAATTGCCACCTATGCGACCAGCATACTTGGCGAGGAAATATCCTGTGTCCTGATATCCGGGGTTATATGAGCCGGGAGCCGGTTGCCATATTGAGGCGTCTCGGCGAGTGTCGCCGGACGCGTAAGAATCATAGGTTGACTTGCGCACAGTGCCGAATCCCCAACCGGTATTGTCATGTATGCCGTCCGACGAGTCGTAGCCTCGCGGCAATATCATACAAGGCACTACAGTGCCGCCGGCTGTGCCGCCCCAACTCCAGTTGCGGCTGGCCAGATAGTCAGAATAGTTGATTTCGAAAATCGACTCCGGCCCCCATTCTCCGGCCACATCCCATATCGATGCGAAATCTGACACAAGCTGATATTTGCCGGATTCAATAATCTCCTCCATATATTGCAATGCTTTCCCCTTGCGAGAGGCATCGTTCTGATACATCACGACCTCGGCATACAGCATATATACGAAATGCTTGGTGACACGTCCCAGGTTCTCCCCCTCACACTTCTCGGGAAGATGATTGCCGGCGATGACTTTCTCAAGGTCAGCAACTATGAACTCATACACCTCGTCGGCGGAATACTGGGGAGCAAGATAATCACCCGATAGATTTGTGTCATAATAAGCTATATTTCCCCACCAGTGCCACAGATAATTATAGAAGAATGCACGCAGGGCTATAACCTGCGACTCATAATAATCGCGGTTGGCAAGTTCCTTCTCTGTGGTGGGTTGCCAATAGTTATACATATAGTAGATGGCGTCGTTGCATCGCTTCACACCTGAATAGGCATTTGAATAGCTTGTGCCCAACACCACCGTAGGAGTAGTGTTGAAATTGAACACCGTCTTCCATTGGTTCATGTCGTTCACGTCGCCACCGCCGGGGAAACACTGGTCTGCTATCACTTCCGGATAGATATTGATGCCGCAATAGTGGTTGGCATAGTCAAACCAATGCAGAGGGTCATAGGCGGCCACCACCGCCTGCTGTATATTCGCCTCCGTCTTATAGTAGTCCTCGACAGTCTCCTGGGTGTTGTTGGTGATGTCAAGCCAGTCGGAGCCGCATGAGGAGAGCCCGATGCCCAGGGAGGCCACCGCTGTTGTCAGTATATATTTATTGAGTTTCATTATGATAGTCTTGTTTCAGGGTTGATAAATTATATCGATACATTGAAGCCGATTGAGAATGTGCGTGCCTCCGGATAGTTGCCATAATCTATACCTATGTTCACTCCGTCTCCTATTTCTGGTGTAAATCCGTGATATTTTGTAGCGGTGAAGAGGTTCTCGCCCATCACGAACACCCTGAAATTATCAATCCCTATTCTCCTCGTCAGACTCGAAGGGAGCGTGTAAGAGAGTGTCAGGTTGGCACATCTCAGATAAGCACCGTCATGCACATATATGTCGGAACTCTGCCAGTTGCGGGCGTCACCGAGACGATAGATAGGTATTTTGTTCGATGTCCCTTCTCCGGTCCAGCGATTGAGCATCCACGCGGGGAAATTCTTGGCCGGGGTGTCGCCACGAAGCGAGGCGTCGTAAATCTGGTTGCCCCATACGCCCTGGAAATATGCCGTGAGCTGGAATCCTTTCCATCCGAGACCGACATTGAATCCATATGTCCAGTCGGGAAGACCCTTTCCTATTTTAGTGCGGTCGTCGGCATTGATGGTGCCGTCGTTATTGGTGTCCACGAAAATCACATCGCCAGGTGTGGCATACCATGATGTCTGCCCTGCCGTGAGGTTATACTTGCTGTTGTATTCGTCGGCCTGCTGCTGGTTCTGTATGATTCCGGCAGTCTTATATCCATAGAAGAACGGGAACACCTCTCCGTTCATGGAGCGGGCGATGTCTCCGGCAGTGCCGTTCGACACCTCCGACCGCCAGCCGTCTGAATTTCCGAGATTCACAAGCCTGTTCTTAACATACGACAGATTGGCCCCGAGATTCACCTCCACCTCACCGAAGTTGTGTGCCCAGCGGAGATCCATCTCCACGCCGGTGTTGTCCATTGTGCCCACGTTTCCAATCGGGGCAGACTCACCCACATACCCGGGAATCATCATGGTCATCAGCATTCCCGTGGTACGCTTCTTATACCAGTCAACCGTGAACTGCAGGGAGTTTCCGAAGAACGCGAGGTCAAGACCGATGTCTGTCTGCGACGACTCTTCCCATTTGAGGTCGGGGTTGGCAAGACCGGAAGCCTTGGACCCATAGGTCTGGCTTGTACCCTCAGGTCCGAAATAATAATTGTTGTTGCCGTCTGTCAGCACTGTATAGGCGAAGTCTCCGATTGCCTCATTACCATTCTTACCCCATGACACACGCAATTTGGTGTTGCTCCACCAGGTGGGACGGCTCTCCAGGAATTTCTCGTTCGTGACATTCCATCCTGCGGAGAATGAGGGGAAAGTGGCCCACTTGTTGTTGGCTCCGAATCTTGACGAGCCGTCGCGACGCACAGTAGCCTGAATCATATAACGGCTGCCGAAGTCATAAGACACCCTTCCGAAATAAGAGAGGAGCTTTGGCCATGCGGAATTGGGAGCCGCGTTGCCCGTACGGGTACCTCCGTCGGCATCGCCAGGCGAACCCTGGGCAACCGACACCCATGGTTTGCTGAAGTTGTATAGCTTGTTGGCGGAAGCGTTTATCCACCATCCCGTACCTTGTTTTGCCGACTGTCCGAGCACGACATTCAAATGATGGTCGCCAAACTCCTTGTCATAGAAAATAAGGTTCTCAAGCTGCCATGTCCAGCCACGGTTCATTTCAGAATAAGCCGAAGCATGAATCGCATCCTGATTGCTCAGGTTGCTGTAATAGTTAGGCTCGGAATGGCTGTTGCTTCCCCAGAACGCGAGGTCGCCTCCGAAGCTGATACGATACTTGAGCGCATCCCAAACCGTGAGCTCTCCTATAAAATTGCTCACAATCTTATGGCTCCAGTTTCTTCCGGCGGGAAACGACCATCCGTAGAACGGGTTTGTCAACTCCTGATAACCGCCTCCGAACGCCTCGGGAACAGTATATAGGTTGCCGGCGCCATCATAACGTGGCACATACTTGTCATTTCCCGCATAATAGTCAAGCTGATGCTGGTATTCCGCAGAACCGGGAGTCAAGGTTGGCGTAAGCATCGGCGACATGCCGAGAGCATTCGTAATCGCGCCACCGTAATATCCGCCGCCACCGTCGAATCCTGTGGAATGGATGCGTGCATATGAGAGATTCGTTGTGAGCACGAATTTACTGAGATAATTACGTTTCTCCGTATCGTCAAACAGAGTGTAGGTGTTGTTTGAACGAAGAGTCAGACGGTTATAGTTAGACTGTCCATAATTACCGCCTATGATACCCTCCTGGTCGAAATATCCGAAAGAGAGGAAATAATTGATTTTCTCACTTGCTCCCGAAATCGACACCTGATGGTTCATTATCGGAGCATTGTCATTGAAAATGGCGGCCTGCCAGTCATATCCTGCCCCATAACTGTAAGGATTGGCATACGGAGCCGGCTGCCCGGTGTTCAGATACCCCTCATTCTTCATTATAGCATACTGGGTGGCGTTGAGCATATTGAGAGATTTCTGCTTAGACTGCCATCCATATGAAAAGTCGTAGGTGACTTTCGCCCTGCCCTTCACTCCTGTCTTGGTGGTGACAAGAATCACACCATTCGCGGCACGCGCTCCATAGACAGCTCCGGATGCCGCATCCTTGAGCACCTCTATACTCTTTATATCGGCCGGATTGAGATAGTCTATACCACCGTCAATCGGCATTCCGTCAACAATATAAAGGGGATTGGAGTTGTTGATTGTCCCCACGCCACGCACACGTATCTGTGCGGCGCCGCCGGGTTGTCCGTTGGCCGTCGTGGCAGTCACGCCTGCAGTGACACCTTTCAAGGCATTCTGCACATTGGTGGGCACAGTCTGAGCCAAAGTCTCCTCTCCCACACTTGAGATGGCCGCTGTCACGACGCTCTTCTTCTGCACGCCATATCCCACCACTACGACCTCGTCAAGAATCTGGGAGTCCTCTATGAGATTAACCAGGATGTCAGACATATCGCCTTTCACCTTTATCTCCTTGGGAGTATAACCCAGATAGTTCACCAGCAATGTAGCCCCCGCAGGCGCTTTTATTGAAAACATGCCGTCAATGTCGGTGGCAGTACCTCTTGAGGTGCCTTTCACCAATACTGAGGCTCCGATCACAGGCTCCCCGTCAGGCGACGAAACCACCCTACCGGAGACACTGACATCCTGGGCGTTCATGCCCAAAAATGTCATAATCGAGATGATAAATAGAAATACTTGTTTCATCTGTGATTTGGTTTAAGTTGTTATGATATTTGATTATAAAGTCTATGACTTATTTATTGGGAAGAGTGTCTTTCCGAGACATGCCATAAGTCCCGGCTGTGGAATAAGACACTATGTGGAATCTGTCAGTTCTTCTGGAAAACCCTCACGTAATCCACTTTCATGGTGACGGGAAGTGCAGACTCGTCTATCCCTTTATAGCCGCCCCAATCGCCGCCCCAGGCAAGATTAAGAATAGGATAGAACGCATAATGGAACGGCCAGGAATCATGGTCGGTTCCCATCGACGCCCTGGTGGCCCTGAGCTGGACATTCCCGTCAACGTATGTGATGATTTCATCCTCAGTCCACTCAAGGGCATAGACATGAAACGAACCCTCGGCTCCCACACATTTCATCTCATGGGTCTTTTGCGTTCCCTTCGTATGGTTGTAGTTCTGCGTATGCAGTGAGGATGACACATAGTCGGGATTCGCGCCCACTTCCTCCATGATGTCTATCTCTCCGCATTTTGGCCATCCGTTGGTGTTCCAGTCAACATTGCACGGCATCATCCAGAATGCCGGCCATGTCCCTTTGCCGGAGGGAAGCATTATCCTGGCTTCGAAATACCCGTAAAGCCAACCTTTCGACGGACGGGCGTTCATCCTTGCGGAATACACCTTGCCGTCATTCCCCTTGAAGCAGTTTATGTTGAGAAAACCGTCTTTTATCTCTGCTGTCCATTTCCCATCCACCTGGCGGGATGTGTAGGTCTGCAACTCATTGTTGACATGTCCTGCCGCCCAGTTCTCAAGCACCCAGTCGCCTCCGGGAGTCACTCCTTCATTGAATTCGTCGCTCCATACGAGCGAATAACCCTCCGGGGCTGTAAAGGAATCGCTAAGCTGGCTCACCTTTATTTCAGAAACGGTGACTCCGCATTCGAGTATGACCACACCCTCCCTTGCTGATGACGTGTCATTCTCCTTAACCTTAATCTCCACGTCCGTATCTCCCTTCTCTCCTTTGTCGGGCATGACGGAAATCCAACCGGACTCCGTGGAAAGAGTCCATGCCGCGTTAGACGAGACCCTTACTTTTGCAGACGATTCAAGGCCACTCAGTATGACGGAAGACAGAGAGGGAGTCGCCTTCTTCGTGTAACCCTGCACAAGGCTTACACTCTTCACAGTCTTGCCTCCGGATATGATGTCAATTCCGGCAGTCCTCTCATCCATACCGTCATGCCCTGACACCTTCACAGACAATTTTGTATCCACTCCTTTAAGGCCTCCGGATGGCTTGATTGTCACCCAATCGGCATCACTCGACACCGCCCAGTCCGCGTCTGCCTTGACATGAAGTTCAAGCGTGCCACCTTCCGGCCCGGCCGACAAGGCTTCCGGAGAAACTGCCACATCAACCGGACTATCCGGCAATGACGGGGAATCTTTGCTGTCGCTTCCGCAAGCCGCCATAATATTAAAGGCAGTGAAGAGGGTAACAAATAATGCTGTCAACGATGATTTCTTCATGGGTTTTGTTGTTAAAGTTTTAAAGTTAATACTTGATGCCGTCATATCCTGAAAGGGAATCAGACGATACCGACATGCACAAAATTAGTAATTCCCGCCTTATATGACGGGAATTACATTGCAAAGGTAAATATTTTCAATCACTATCAGCTGAATATAAATGCATTAATATTTATATTTAAGTAAATCGGAATGTCTCTTTCCTACTTATCATATACCTAATTTACCGCATCCGGGAATGCACGCAGTCCGGTCTCCTACTCCTCCGGCACCCCGCCGTTGCGGTTATTATACACCGTGCGTATCGACACGTTGAGCATGTCTGCGATTTCTCCGCTCTTAGAGATTCCAAGACGCCGCAAAGCATAGATACGAAGTTTTGTATTCAGGGTTTTCGTCTTCACCACTGATTCCGGCGACACTTTCCCACCTTCGGCCACCGTACTGTTATACTCCTCTATAAAATTGGGAAATATGGAGAGCACCGTCTTGTCGAAACCCTCGTAGAACCACTGGAACTGCTCCTTGACAAGCTCCGGATCATTTATCAACACTCCGAGGTCATCAATCTTCTTTACCTTATATTTCTTCAGCAGTTTCTTGCGGTACCCTTCCAAAGAGTTTATACACATTGTAGTGAGCTTGAAAGCATACGCAATCAGTCCCAACTTCTGTTTGTTGGCTTCATTAAGCTCAACATTGGCCTTTGCGAGTTCAATATTGGCCTTCTCAAGACCTGAAATCGCATCGTCTCTCTCCTCGATAGATTTTTCAAGACCCGCATTGGCTTCCTTCAGAAGATTGCGCATCTTACGCAGCTTGACAAACTCAAACACTATAAAGAAAACACTCACAAGCAGAATTCCGGACAGCACCCCAAGCACAATAACATACCAAGACAGCCGTCTGTCGCGTTTCTCCAGTTCCTCCCGATAGGCGTCCCTTACCGTAGGCAAAACGTCCGACAGATTCACAATCCTGTAACGGTTATGATAAAGATTCACCTGCTCCACTGTATAAATGAGATAATTATATGCCCTGTTGATATCCCCGTTCTCAAAAAGATGGGTGGCTATCTCCGAAATGGCGGCTATCTCCCTGTTCACAATCATCGCGTCGTTGATGGCGGCCTTGACCTTATACCTCATCATCTTATCCTCGTCGCCCTGCTTCTCGTAGTATCTTGACAGCCAATACGCGTTGATGGCATTTTCCCGAGACATGTCCGACGATGAGTCAACCGTCTCCTTCAGAAAAGAGATTTCTGCGTCTGTCAGATGCTTGCTGTCGTCATCAACAGAGACGGCTACCGGCACCCATGCCCAATCAGGCGACAACGGAAGATTCAAAGACTGGATGGAATCCCGGTATTGGTTGGCCTTTGCCATATCCTCTTTCCATAAATCCAGATTAGACTGAAGATATACAGAACGCATGGAATATATATAGGCAAGGCTCCCGAAATACCTCGACTTGGTATTGTCGCAAAGTCGCGATGAGTCTATTCCCTCCAACAAGCTCATGGTGGTGTCATATAGCCCTTGCACAGTCAATATGAAAGCCTCATTCAGTTTCCACTCTGTCAGCAGGTCATAATCATACGGCATCGACCTCTCTACAATCTTTCGTGCCTCGCCTGCATAATATAATGCCGAATCTGAATCATACACAAGATATTCATCGTAGAGCTGTCCGCACAATCCAAGCCGGACATTGCTTGAAGAGGCACTTTTCAATGACTTCCGCAACTTTCCGATATGTTCCTCCTTTGCCCTGACTATCGAGTGGTTATTCCTTATCACGGAATCGAGCTGCTCAAGGAGCCTTTCGGTTTCTCTCGAGGGGGCGGCGGCCATCCCTGCTCCTCCAAGCACATAGAATATCGCAAGCAGGAAACAGGAAACAAATGACAGAGGGGACAGTTTCATTGGAATTCAGATTTTATTAAAACATTTTTAGGTTGTGAAGTCATTCCTTGCAGTCATTCTTTGCGGACTGCGTTTAAAGGTACTAAGTTAAGTCTATTTTTTTAACAAATTTAATTCATTAACACTCTTTAATCTTTATTAATAAATAAGATAAGGTAGAATCCCATACAGTCTTGTCACTTCATTTTACTTTCCAACACATCCCACTCCATACATATAACATTGATTATAAAAACCATATCAATAAACATACGCCAATTTAATTTACCAGTTTACTCTCTCCGCAATTTCATATGCATCTACTTTATAACTTTGTGGCAGATGTTCCGGAGCATGTCCGGAGCCGGTCGCCCGGCCTCGGCAACACTTCGGAAATGCCATGTGAAACCACAAAGACATTTAAAATGAAAATACGCAACAGAATTATCTCAGTCGCTTTATGCGCAGGATTCCTGGCAAGTATGGCACAGAATGCCACACCGATATATCTGGATGAAAGCCAACCCATCGAAGCGAGAGTGGAGGATGCCCTGTCAAGAATGACAGTGGATGAAAAAATCGCCATCATACATGCACAAAGCAAATTCAGTTCTCCGGGCGTGCAACGCCTGGGTATCCCCGGCATATGGTGCACTGACGGCCCGCATGGCATTCGTCCCGATGTGCTCTGGGATGAATGGGAACAGGCAGGCGCCACCAACGATTCCTGTGTGGCCTTCCCGGCGCTTACCGCACTCTCGGCAACCTGGAATCCTGACATGGCGGAACTCTATGGAGTCTCTATCGGAGAGGAGGCAAGATACCGTAATAAGAATGTGCTTCTCGGCCCAGGTGTGAATATCCTTCGCACCCCCCTTAACGGAAGGAATTTCGAATACATGGGGGAAGACCCTTACCTTGCCTCGGAAATGGTGGTGCCATACATCAGAGGGGTTCAGAAAAACGGCGTTGCCGCTTGCGTGAAGCATTTCGCTCTTAACAATCAGGAGCATGACCGCGACCACGTCAATGTCATAGTTGACGACCGCGCCCTTCATGAGATTTATCTCCCCGCTTTCAAAGCGGCTGTCATCGACGGAAATGCATGGTCAATAATGCCGGGATATAACAAATATAACGGAGACCACGCTTGTGAGAACAAAAAACTTCTCATTGACATCTTAAAAGGGGACTGGAATTTTGACGGTGTCGCGATAAGCGACTGGGGAGCGGTACACAACACCGAGAAAGTGGCCGGCAACGGTCTTGACATGGAATTCGGCTCCTGGACCAACGGCCTGAACTGGGGCGCAAGTAACGCTTACGATAATTATTACCTTGCCAATCCCTACAAAAAGTTGATTCTTGAGGGGAAACTACCGATGTCCGACCTCGATGACAAGGCCGCCAGAGTGCTTCGACTGATAATGCGCACTGAAATGAGACGCGACAAACCATACGGGGCCTTGAACAGCGACGCCCATTATGCGGCAGCCCGTAGAATCGGGACTGAGGGTGTGGTGCTTTTGAAGAACGACGGAGGGATACTCCCTGTCTCTTCCAAGACAAAGAACATATTGGTGGTGGGTGAAAACGCCATCAAGATGATGACCGTCGGTGGAGGCTCATCATCTCTCAAAGTGCAGCGTGAGATTCTTCCTTTGCAGGGTATTCAGGAATTTGCAAAGGAAAATGGAATGAATGTCTCCTATGAGCGCGGATATGTAGGCGACGTGACGGGGGAATATAACGGCGTAACCACCGGACAGGACCTGAGCGAGGCCAGAGACCAGACACAACTGATTGACGATGCCGTGGCAAAAGCGAAGGATGCCGACATGGTAATATTTGTAGGCGGACTAAACAAATCCGACCATCAGGATGCGGAGGGATGCGACCGCCTTGATTTCGCGCTTCCATACAACCAGGACAAGGTGATAGAGGCCCTTGCGGAAGCCAACCCAAACATGGTGGCCGTGATTCTTACCGGCAACCCATATTCCATGCCTTGGAAAGAGAAAGTGCCGGCCATAGTCCAGGGATGGTATGGCGGCTCTGAGACAGGACACATAATCGCCGACATACTTTTCGGGAAGGTCAATCCCTCCGGGAAGCTCCCAATGACATTCGCAAAAGAACTTCGCGACTATGCCCCTCACGCCTCAGGCGATTCCGCAGTCTATCCCGGCTCCAACGGTGATGTCGCCTATAAGGAGGGCATCGGCATCGGCTATCGGCACACCGACAAGCTCAAGAAAGACAGAATCTCCTTCCCATTCGGGCACGGACTCAGCTATACATCTTTCAGACTCGGCAAACCTTCTACCGATTGCAAGACATTCGACGGAAAAGGGACATTCTCAGTTATCGTGCCTGTCACAAACACCGGCGACAGGAGTGGCGCAGAAGTGGTGCAGGCATATGTACGCGATGTGAAAAGCAGTGTGGAAAGGCCTTATAAGGAACTCAAGGCATTCCGCAAGGTATATGTTGAGCCGGGAGAAACAGCCGACGCATATCTTGAATTCGACAAGAACGCCTTTGCGTTCTTCAATCCCGACACCAGGTTGTGGACTGTGGAACCAGGTAAATTCGAAATACTTATCGGCACATCTTCCGATAATATATATTCACGTGTCCCCATAGAGATAAAAGAGGGATTGACATGGAGCGACGCGGTGGAATAAGGATTTCCGGAAGATTTCCGGAAAGAGTACGACCATGACAGTTGTTTTTCACAGGTAATAAATGTTAGGTAGTTGCAGGTGATGATTCCTCATGCTGGACGGAGATTTGGAATTGTGTATGGTTTCACTTCCGGATGAGGGTTCATCACCAACGTTAGAGCGCGCGGACAGCATATGCAATCCACGCGCTCTTTTATAACATCATCTCCCGGCACGTCAAAGCTTATAGACTTCGGAGCCGGCGAGAAGGAAACATCCTGTGCCGTAGTCATCGAAATCGGGCACGGAATCATATGTCACTGGCTGTCCGTCTTTCGGCTCCTTCCCGGTGCCCTGCACATAGCCCAGGAATCCATCGGGATGCACCGCATCCTTCACCATGGCGTTCCAAGAGCCGGCCACTATCGGAAGATATTTCTTGCGATCGAGAATACCGTTGTTTATTCCCCATGCCATGCCATACACAAAGAGCGCGGTCCCCGTCAGTTCCTTGCCCCCATAGTTGCCGCCGTCGTGCATACTGACATTCCAGAACCCGTCATCACGGCGACACTTGGCCGCCGCCTCAAGCATTGCCCGCAGGTCTGACACATAAGTTGCACGGTGCGGGTCATCGGCGGGAATTTCGTCGAGCACCCTCACAAGCGCGGCCACGACCCAACCGTTGCCACGCGACCAATAGCAATTCTTGCCGTTAGGCTCCTTGTAGGGAGGCACGAAATCCTTGTCGCGCCACCACAACCCCTCTTTCTCGTTATATAAGCCGCCGGCAAGTGTGTCGCGGGTCCAGCTATACATCTTCCAGGCTTTCTCCCGATACCGGGGGTCGCCAGTCAACGCGCTCATCTTTGCAAGAAGCGGCATACCCATCTGGATAGCGTCGATCCATGTCCAGTCGCCAACCTGAGGTGTGTTGACAAGCATATTCATGCATGCCTTCGTCTTCGTGAGCATCTTGGGTTCCGGAGTGAGACGGTACAGGTCCACATATGTCTGTCCGCAACAATAATTGTCGGCGTCACGAGTCGTGGTGTTGTCGCGGCGCATACCCCATTTGAAACCGTCGCCCCAGTTGTAGGCATAGTCATAATAACGGTTGTCCGGATAGATTGAATACAGGGCCATCAGTCCCTCGAAATACACGGCACGGGTCCATATATTGGCCTCATATACCTTCTTCCTTGAATAATAAGGGATTCCGGCCAATGGGTCGGGATGATTGGACAGATAATAGTCGTTGACCTTCACGAGGGTCCTCAGGATATCCCGGCGTGAAGGCAATGCATCACCGGCAAACGCCGGGACAGTGAGAATGACGGACAAAATCAGAGTCAGAAAATTTTTCTTCATGGAATGTTGGCTTTAATCAGACAGCGATGAAAAAAGCTGTCTGGAAGTTATGGATTAAAAGATATGCGCATGGACAGGGAATCCTACGTGAATACTCCTGACCATGCGCAAAATTAACAAAAAAATTCCAATCCTTTGCTATCCCTGTTTCAAGGAGCCCTTATACTCGCTCGGGGAGACTCCGAACTGCGACTGGAAACATTTAGCAAAATGCGAACGGGATGAGAACCCCACCTGCCAGCACACTTCGTTTACCCTCATATTTGTGGTCCTGAGTAATTCGGCGGCCTTCTGAAGCCGAATGTTGCGAATATAGTCGTTTGGAGTCATCCCTGCCACCGCCTTTACCTTCGTGAAAAGTCCCGTACGCGATATCGCCATCTCACGGGCAAGCACATCCACCGAGAATTCGCTATCGTCAAGACGTTCCTCCACAATCTTCCTCATCCTGTCGAAAAAATCCTTGTCGATATCCGAATGGGGAGCTATCTCTTCTATAACATCCGGCTCTGCCACGAAACGCTCGCGGAGACGCGCCCTGTTGGCAAGAAGACCCCTTATCCGCGCCTTGATGACATCGGTGGAGAACGGCTTCGTGACATACATGTCGGCCCCGCTGTCAAATCCTGTCACAAAATCCTCGTCTTCCACCTTAGCCGTTAACAAAACCACTGGAATGTGGCTTGTGGCAATATCATGTTTAAGTCTGCGGCAGAATTCCATGCCATCTATTCCGGGCATCATCACATCGCTTATGATAAGGTCTGGAATCCAGGAAGAGAGAATCTCGATACCCTTTTCCGCATCACTGGCACATTCCACATCATACGCAGGAGCCAACAGCTCTTTGAGGAACGAGAGCATCTCCTCGTTGTCATCCACAATCAGGAGACGCTCACGGGTGGAGACAACCTCCTCCGATGGATTGTCTTCCGTCATCCCCTCTGTCTGCTCCAGGTTGTTTTCCTCATCCACTCCGGAAGCCGACTCCGGGAAATCGATGACAAATTCCGCGCCTGTGGTGCCACTGCTCCTTACCTCCACATCCGTCCCCATCAGCAATGCATAACGCTTCACCAGGAGAAGCCCAAGGCCTGTGCCGATATTGTCTGACGGACGGTTCTCAGCTATCTGATAGAATGGCGTGAAAATCTTCTCCTGCTCCTCCAACGGGATGGCAGGGCCGTCATTCCCCACGCAAAGACGGAATCCCCCATCCGGCAGATGAGTCAGCGATATCATAATTTCCGATTTCGAGAATTTAAGTGCGTTCGACAGCAGATTATTGACAATCTGGGTGAAGGCCTCCCTATCCACACGGGCCACACATGGGACCTCGGGCATATCCACATCCACAGTAAGATTCTTTATTGACGCGGTGAGTTCGAATTCACGACAGATGTCCGACAGACACCGCCTTATGTCAACATCCGTTATATTCAGGCGCATAGCTCCCGACTCCATCTTGCGGAAATCCATAAGATGATTCACAAGATTGAGAAGCCGCTTCCCGTTGCGGTCCATCACCGTCAATTGCGAACGGCAATCCGTGATTTTTCCCTCCGACTTCAGAAGATTTTCCAATGGCGACACGATAAGGGTGAGAGGAGTGCGTATCTCATGCACGATATGGGTGAAAAACTCTATCTTGCTCTGATAAAGCTCACGGTCCTTCTCATCTGCAAGCTTATGGAGCTTCTCTTTCTGATTTCGCATGAACCGACGATACACAAGCAGTCCGCAAACAATCAGAATCACGACATAGAGGATAATCATCGGAATCGAGAACCACCATGGAGGGAGCACCTTTATGCTGAACGCGAGAGCGTCATCGTTCCACCCGCCGTTGCCGTCGGAAGTCCTTACCCTGAACACATATTCACCTGCCGGGAGATTCCTGTAGGTGAGAAGCTGCGAGGGGTCGGCCTCATTCCAGTTTTTATCGAATCCTTCAAGCCTGTACATAAACTTGTTGTGAGCCGGATTTATATAGCTCAGCAAAGCCACACGGAAACTTATCATCCGCTCGTCATAGTCGAGCGTCACCCCTTCGGAATATGTTATCGACTCCGACAGGGGAGAATCCTCGGTGCCGATTTCAACAGGACGGTTCAGTATCTGGAAATCTGTCAGAATCACATCCGGCCTCAGATACTGATGCGATATCCTGTCAGGATGAAACTCGTTGAATCCGTTTATACCTCCCATGAACACTGTTCCGTCATCCGTAATCATTCCGGAATTAGGGAGAAACACATCCCCCTGCAGTCCTGAATCCCTGTTATATGAGAAAAGGGTTGAATCTTGCGGAAGATAGCAGTATAACCCTTTCGATGTCCCGAGCCAAAGCTGGTCCTTGTATGCCACTATTTTATTGACAACCCGGATGTGGGGAGGCAACGGCTCCCTCACAAACTTCCCTGTGGCATAGTCAAATCTCACGAGTCCGCTTCCGTCTGTGCCGAACCACAATTGCCCCCGGCTGTCGCATTGGGCAGTCACTACAGAATTTGTAGGCAGACTCCCGCCATTGCCGTCGGAAGGTTCAGCCACAAACTGTTCCCATTTGCCGGTTTTCCTGTCAAGACGGAACACTCCCTGATTGGTGGTGCATGCCCAGAGATAACCCTTGGAGTCCTCTATCAGGCAATCCACATCGGCCGGGTGCACCTCGAAAATTCTCTCGAAATCGCCGGTATCCCTGCAATATCTGTTCAGGCCCTCGGATGTCCCTATCCATATTTCGCCATACGAATCTTCAAGAATCGAGTAGATACTGGAAGCATAGAGCGACCTCGGCGAGTTTCCTCCCTTGTAATTTTGCAACGCCCCGGTGCGGAGGTCAACGATATCGAGCCCTCCGAGATACATACCCACAAACAGGAGGTTGCCCGATTGCAGAAGGGCATGTATGTTCTTGTAGGCCGACCCTGTGCCAAGGCTTCTGCCCCTGACCGGTGTGAAATCATTGTTTTTCCTGTTCCAATGAGCCACCCCGGCATCGTCAGAACCAATCCAAAGATTACCGTCGTCGGCCTTCGCGAACACACTCACCACCTGGGCCTTCATATTGGTGTTGCCTGCATGGAAATGGCGGAACATCCTGGCCGTCGGCACCACATAGTTCACCCCTCCGAAATATGTTCCTATCCACAAGGCCCCTTCCCTGTCAACGAACAGCGACTGAAGATAATTGTCGTTAAGGGTATTGGCGCCCTTGCGGTCGGCCCTGAGCAATTCAAACTCTCCTGTGATGGTATTGTAGCCTGTAAGGCCCTGGTCGGATGCGAGAAGCAACTCTCCGGGACGCCATTCTACAATGTCGCGCACCTGAAGCAGTGAATTGCTGTCAGCGGGCATAAGTTTGGGTTCAAGGCCACCTTTTGTTCGGTTGTAAAGATAGAGTCCGGCGCCTCTGGCCCCAACCCATAGATTATGGCGGCTGTCCTCAAACAGGGAAATCACCTCCACGCGGTCGTCATCACTGTCGCCCACCGGCACAAAGCGGTCCTGTGTGGCATTGTAGCGGCACACACCGGAATTCGTGCCTGCCCAGATGTTGCCTGAGGAGTCTTCGATGATGCTCCTGACTATATCGTTGTCGATTTTGGTGACCGCTGGATATTGCCTGAGTTCCCGGGTCGAGAGGTCATAACAGAAGACGCCCTCCCCTACCGTGGCCATCCACATGCGTCCGTGGCTGTCGTGCAGGATGTCGCTGACAGGTGACTTTATCCTCATTCCCCTGACTCCATCCACAGGCAGCTCCATAAATCTCTCAAGCTTGAGGTCGAACAGCGCCACGCCGTTGCCGCTCCCAATCCAGAGCCGGTCCTGGCCGTCGTCCTTTATCACCGATATGACACTGCCAAGCGAGACCACCGACTCGTCTCTCCATTCCGTTATGTTGCATCCGTCGAAACTGTGAAGGCCGTCGATTGTGCCGAACCACATCCTCCCTTTTGAATCCTGAAAGAACGAATATACCGCATTCGACGCCAATCCGTCATTGACAGTATAGTGGCGGAACTGACGTCCCTCGAATATCGGAGCCGCCATACATGGCAATATGCCGCAGGCGGCTAATGTCAGACATATCAGTAATCTTAGCATATTTTGAGGATAGGAACTATGGATTTGGTTAACTATGTAAAATTTCAGCAATGCAAATTTAACTGTTTTCATGGAAAAAATTGAGACAAATGCCTCTTTTTTTCATTAGCGGAAGCGCCGTCTCTCCCATTATAGCAGGGGCAATTCCATGGCATGACGACATCACCTCAACGCCTTGGCCAGATGAGATGTGTTGGAGTCAAGCTCGATTTCAGCCACTGTATATACATTCCCGTTAATGTCGGTGTGTTTCTCCACAGGGTATTTCTTCCCCTTCACCTCCACCCATCTGTAGTCGCCGAGAAAAGACGCCTTCCACAGAAGATCCAGCGATGTGTCGTTGGAGATTTCAGTATAGTCGTTGCCGACATGGCGCACGGTCATATATCCGTCGAACACCCGGATGTTCCTTATCCGAGAATCAATCTCCGGGTCTTTCAATCTCGAACCGGTGTGCACTGTCTTGGACACATAGTCAGGTCGGAAACCCATGACCCCGCACACACAACCCTCGATAAAACCGTAGGACACCTCAGGATATTCCGAACGCGTCATCGCGGGAAGATTCAGCAAGAAGTCATACCCCTCATCATAATATCCGTAACGGTAGAACAGCTCCGGGAAATGGGAGATGTTCTCCACATTCCACTCGCACGCGAGAATATCATCCAACGCCATACGTATGCGTTCCGGATTCTCGGTGACTCCGAACCACAATACATAAGGGACACCCTCTCCCCGTTTAAACTCATTGCCGGAGAACTTCATGGTGTTGTATCTCGAATGTCCGGCGTCCCACCACTTCTCTTCAACGATGTCCCGGTAGCGCAGCGCCTCCTTCCTCGCATTCACCGACAGGTCCTGACGCCCGTTGATACGGCTTATTTCCGAATAGGCGTCATATCCCGCATAAAGCGATGCCACGAGGTCAACGCCCACCGACACTCCCGGCATATTCTCCACATACGACGGCAGCCCGCGGCAGGTATGGAAATGGTTGCTGCTGTCAAAATCGCCCTTGATGTTCATATAGGGTTCCCTTTCCATTATCTTGTCGGAAGAGAGTTGCCAACGTTCCGCATACTCCCCCACACTGCGGTCGAAGAACGATGTGAAACTGTCGCCCGACACATAATCACTGTCGCCTGTCCATCTGTACATCTTCAGACATGCCTGCATCACGTCGAAGTTCGCGTTGAGATTATACCAGAACTCATCGTCATTGCGGTAGTCTGCCGCCACAGGCTTGTCATGGCGGTTGATTTCCCAATAGCCACACCAGTCCTTCGACTCGCTTATATTGCAGACAAAGCGTGAGAACATATTCTTGTTGTGAGGCACGAGCCCAAGAATCTGGGCCCCCACCGACTGATGCGACACATCGCGCATACAGAACGCCTCGCGTTGCGGGAGGGCCGCCTCATACCAGAACCCGACAGGGTCTGTATCATCATGAGAATATGAGAGAGCCGTTTTCCTGGCCCATTCATATGCCTTCTGCAACCTGCTGTCGGTCGATGTGAAAACCGCCACCTCTTCCGGTGCGGGATTCTCACGAGACACGGCGCCCCTGTCTGCGGTGCAGGCTGCCAGCAGCGACACCATAACTGTTATCGAGAGTATCCGGCTTTTCATATTTCGTATTATTGTCGTGTTTCTTAATATTTCCGGTCCGGGCCTACCTTCCCGGACCGGATGTCGGTATCAGAATTCTATTTCATTGCCATCAGAGGCGCCTCATTCTATCATCATGGAGAACCCTCCACCGGGAGCAAGCTTAACCTTCAACGGATTATTCCTATTCACCTTGACTGTCTCCTTCTTATAGTCGTTTGCATTGTGTGCGGCGTTGACGCCATCCCTGAACAGGGTGGCCGTATGGTTCCCTTCCCCGAGGAAAGACAGATTCACCTGCAGCTCCCTCGGAGTCCAGTCGGTAAGACCTGCCACATACCACCTGTCACCCTTGCGGCGGGCTGTGACAATGTAATCACCCATCTTCCCGTCGAGAATGATTGTCTCGTCCCAGACTGTGGGCACGGAAGCTATGAAGTCACGGCATTCCGGCTCCCTGTCATAGTTTACGGGCGTATCACTGAGCATAGTGAACGGTGAGTCATACACCGTGAACAAGGCGAGCTGACGGCATCGTGTCCCCTGGCTCATGGGCTGGTAATAGTCGGCGTGATAGGTATGCTTCGTCCCGTTGTCCATAGCCCCGGGGGTATAGTCCATCGGCCCGGCCACCTGCCGCAGGAACGGTATCATGACATCATACTCCACCTGGTTCAGGTCGATTGTGCTCCATTTCATCTGCTCAAGGCCGTTGACACCCTCGAAATTCAACACATGAGGGTAAGTGCGGTTGAGTCCGGCGGGCTTATACATCCCATGGAGGTCGAGGAAAAGCTTGTATCTGCCACATGTCTTGGAAGCCCGGTGCACGAAATCGACAACCTCCTGGTCGTCACGGTCCATGAAATCAACCTTGAATCCTTTCACACCCATATCGGCATAATGGCGGCACACGTTTTCCATGTCGCGGTCAAATGCATGGTAGCCGGCCCACAAAACAATCCCCACATTCTTTTTCCCGGCGTATGATATGAGCTCCTCAAGATTGATTTCCGGCACCACCTGCATCAGGTCGGCTTTCTTGTTGACAGCCCACCCCTCGTCGAGTATCACATACTCTATTCCGTTGTCGGCAGCGAAATCTATGTATTTCTTATACGTGTCGTTGTTGACTCCAGCCTTGAAATCCACTCCGGTTATATTCCAGGCGTTCCACCAGTCCCAGGCCACTTTTCCAGGCTTTATCCAGGATGTGTCGGAGATTCTCGACGGCGAGGCAAGCAGATATGAAAGGTTGGTGGCGGCCAAATCCTTGTCGCTACCCGTCACTATAGCCACACGCCAGGGGAATGTGCGCGTGCCGGCTCCCTTGGCTATGTAATTCTCACGCTCCTGCACCACCATCTGCAGGTTGTTGTGTCCTCCTTGCAGCGAGCTCTTGGGATAACGGGCATGCGTTCCCTTCAGCCCTTTGCCTCCTGTTCCGGTCATATAGAGTCCCGGAAATCCCTCAAGGTCAGACTCCGTAATCGTCACCTTCACATTGTCGCCCATATCTACTGTCATCGGGAGGAACACAAGTTTACTCCGGTCGATTCCCGACAGCTTAACCTCGGTGTATTCATTCTCGAAAGAGTTGAAGTAAGGGTCTTCCTTACGCCCCTTGGCATATGGCACATAGCTGGTGGCGTCAATCGGGAAATTATATGTCACCTCCTCGTCGGCCACTGTGAGGGGTTTCTTCTGTTTCGCCACAAAACGGTAGGCCACACCGTCATCATAGGCGCGGAACTCTACTCCCCAACCGCCCTTGAAGTCTATCGTGGCAGAATTGTAGCATTCCTTCATCTCGGAAGCGCGGTAGAATGGCGATGGTATTGTCCCGTCAACACTCTTCCTCGTCACTTTCGACACTTTCGGGCTGACACCCCACACCGTCCCGTCGGAAAGGGTCATTGACAGCATCGACTCCGAAAGCACTTCCCTTCCGTTGTAGGTCACTGAATATCCGAGCCTTTCACCAATCTCGACATCAGCCTTTAGTTTTCCGTCGGGCGACGTTATCTGGTAGTTCTTACCGGCCGACGCGGTGGCTGTAACCAACAGCATCAAGCCTATCATCATTTTATTCATATCAGTAGGTATTGTTTTCAATCTTATTCACCACATGCCGTCAGAGTTTCACAGAGACTGTTTTTCCGTCCGACACTGTATATTCCTTCTTCTTTCCACCGTTCACCACAGCCACCTTCATTTTCCCTCCGTCGGCGCGTCTCACCTCTATGTCGAAGTCAGCTCCGAACGCCTTTATGCGGCGCAAGGAGATGGCATCCCAGTCTGACGGAAGGCGCGGCGTGAGGTTGAACGACCGGAATCCTGTAGGACGGATGCCGAACATGCCCTCGGTTATGATGCGGCCGTAAAGTCCGCTTTCGGCAGAGAGGTGACGCTGTCCCCCTTCGGGCCATGCCTCGATGGCGTATGGCACATGCTCTCCAAGCAGACGTGTGTCGGAATATTTTTTGAGATATTCCGTCGCCTTGTCGGTGGCTCCCACAGCATAGACGCCACGCAGAGCGTAAAGCGTGGAGCGGTCCCAGAATGTCTTGTCGCCGGCCTGTGTGAGCAGTCCGTTCTCGGTCCACAGACGCGGCGAGAAGAGCGCGTCGATTGTGCCGGAGGCACGCTCGTCGATACCCACGGTGAGCGGGATGCATATCCATGAACGGAGCACGTCGTTTCCCTTATAGTAGGCATATGTGTCGAAACCCTCCACATCATGCGCGAAATAACGGTCGATATTTTTCCTGAGGGAAGATGCCTGTGAGGCATACTTCTTCCCGTCCGGCTTTCCGAGTTCCTTAGCCAGGTAGCTCGCTGACAGGAGCGCGTCGTAATACAGGGAGGATGTGCAGAGGTTTGCCTTTCCTGCGGGGAAGCGCCCTTCAAGCTCATCAGTGTCTGAGGCCACCACGCCATCCTCGTTGATTTGGCGGCGGCAATACTCCAGACACCATGTGATAAGAGGCCATAATTCCTCTGCCTCGGCACGCACGCCGCGTGCGAGGGCATAACGGGAGGCCCCGTATGCTATCATGGCGCAGTCGCCACGGTCGCCCACGCCGTTCCATATGTCGTCGCCCTCGGCTATGATGGAACTCGGTATCGTCTTGTAGGATGGGTTCATGAAACGGGCGAAATGACGGAAGGAGTTCAAGGCCGACTCATTGCCGTAGCCGTAGCCGGTGTAGGGAAAGAACGGGTTGACATATTCCGCCTGGTCGTTGGCCCATATGGCGGCGTAATATGCCTCTCCGCCGGGACCGTGGAGCGGGCCCCCCTTGGTGGCGTAGATACTCTCGCAAGCCCTGACCTTTGCGAAATCCATCATCTTGTTGATTACGGTGTCGGGAGTCTCAAGCACAAGAGAACCCATAAGCTCATCCACGAGCGACTTACGTTTCTCGAACTCCTCATCAGCATCCGGCACCTTCGGCGATTCTCCGGGAGCCGTGGCTGTGATATGCGCGGTGAATGCCAGCGATTCGCCTGGCTGAAGGTCATGGAATCCACTCCTGTCAATCTTCCCTTCTATCCTATAAGAACCGGCCACCCCCTTCTGCGGGTCGGTGGAAGTCACGAAACCGCCTTCGGGAATCTCCACCCTGAGAGGCTTTTTACCGGTGTTCTCTATTACATATTTCTCGACCAACGTCGGCAATTCAGTGGATGGGAAATAACTGCGGTGAAGTTTCCAGCTGCCATAATAGCCATTGTTGAACTCACTCTCCACCTCAAGAGCGTTGCGCAACGAAATCCTCCTAACCTTCTCATTCGTGAGGGAACGCCCGTTGACAGTGACAGCGGCAAGCGGATTCCAGTCGAACCTGCGCATCACGCAGCCTCCCGTGTTATTAGGAATGGTGCGCAACATCGGCCACACCATACTCTTATTGACAGTGAAAGCGCCGCCCGGCATGACACCGTAACGGAGAATCGTGGCGACCCTTCTGCCCGCCATCTCTATATGGTCATAATGGCTGTCGCCCTCTCCCACGTTCCACGTGATGCCGTCATTGGGGTCTGTCACCCAATACTGCCGCGCCGACAGCGACGGAGAGGCGAATGCCAGCGCCGCGATAGCCATCAACGGCGCCAATCTCTTTCTCGTCATTATTCTCATGATTGTCAGATTATGCCTGTGATTGTAGTTTCATTATCACCGCAGGGTGTCATGCAAAACAACTTTCATGGCTGATGTGTGTATTTGTCATTTATTTTGATGTTGCAAAGTTAATGAACAAGCGCCTTGCCAACGTCTTGAAATGTCCAAAACCATAGAACAAACATACAATCGCAGCGCGATTTCGTACAAAACATGGGCTAAATCATCCAACAAACTCAATATAGCTATATATATCAACGATTTATTATCATAAAACCAACTCTTTCCATACTGCAAAAAAAGACATCGGGAATTTGGTTGGCATAGTTATTTGTGCTAACTTTGCACACATCATCCAATCAGGCCCGATGGCATGTATGGCAGTTTTTTCGACTGGTGTGTGTATGTCCCTAAAAACAGCCTATCATGAAGAAACTGATTCTGCGGGTTACCTTCGCCGCTCTTTCGCTGGCCTCAGTATTCCCGGTTTTCGCATCCGACACCTTTTCAGACGGTGTGGTGTATAAGGACAAGACAAAGCGATTCACAGTTGTCGCCGACGGTCTTGTCAGGATGGAGTATGCTCCCGATGGCAAGTTTAACGATGACCCGAGTTTTGTCGCATATAACAGGTCATATCCGGAAACAAAAGCCAAGGTTAATGATGATGGCAAGACCGTGACCATCGAGACTCCGAAACTGATTCTTACCTATAAGAAAAGCAAAGGCGCTTTCTCTGCCGACAACCTGTCGGTGGTGGCCGCGAAGGGGGTAAAACCATTCTCCTGGCACCCCGGCACGCCTCAAGGAAATAACCTTGAGGGGACGACACGCACCCTCGACTGGTGGAACGGCCCGGAACTTCAATGGACCGACCGAGAGGGGAAATGGCAAACCCGCAAAGGACAACTTGAGAAAGGGCTCCTCGCACGCGACGGGTGGACTCTGATTGATGACTCCCGCGGATTCAGGCTTGATGACGACCCCACTATTCCATGGGTAAAGAAGCGCAAGATGAAAAAAGGGGCACAGGACCTCTATTTCCTGGGATACGGGTCTGATTATAAAGGTGCCTTGAAGGATTTCACAATATTGTCAGGAAAGATTCCCATGCCTCCGCGATATGCTTTCGGATTCTGGTGGTCGAGATGGTGGGCCTACTCAGACCATGAGGTGAGGGAACTAATTGACAATTTCGAGAGGTATGACATCCCGGTCGAAGTGCTCGTGATAGACATGGACTGGCACTACACAGATGAAGGTCACGGCGGATGGACCGGATGGACCTGGAACCGTCGGCTCTTCCCCGAACCCGGAAAATTCCTCAACTTTCTTCGCGACAAGAATCTCAAGGTGACTCTAAACCTGCATCCGGCCTCCGGCGTGAAACACTATGAGGAGGCTTACGAGCAGGTGGCCCGCGACAACGGCATAGACCCCGCGACAAAGAAAGATGTGCCTTGGGTGTCGTCTGACCGACGGTTTATGGAAAGCATGTTCCGTAATATCCTCGACCCGATGACCAAGGAGGGGGTAAGCTTCTGGTGGATTGACTGGCAACAGGCTCTCTACGACTCAAAGGTTGACTCCCTCAACAACACATGGTGGATAAACCACACTTTCTTCAACAAAATGAAACACACCGAGGCGGTCCGTCCCATGATATTCCACCGTTGGGGAGGTCTTGGCAACCACCGCTATCAAATCGGCTTCTCCGGCGACAGCTACACCACTTGGGAGACTCTCCGCTATATGCCATATTTCACAAGTACAGCATCAAATGTAGGCTACGGCTACTGGGGACATGACCTCGGAGGATTCCGGCAGCTCCCCACCGACTCCGTGATGGACCCGGAACTGTATGCCCGCTTCTTCCAGTTTGGCGTATATAGCCCCATCATGCGGACCCATGCCGACAAGAAAGTGCCGCTCAACAAGGAGCCTTGGATTTTCGACCGCTCCACTCTGGGGCTAATCCGCGATGCCGTGAAACTGAGATACCGGCTTGTCCCATATATCTACTCGATGTCCAGGAAAGCTTACGACACGGGAGTCTCCATATGTCGCCCGATGTATTACGACTACCCCGAGCTGGAGGAGGCTTACGCTCATCCGGAGCAATACATGTTTGGCGAACGCATGATTGTCGCCCCCGTGGCGCAACCGGCGGAGAACGGATATTCGAAAATCACGGTATGGCTTCCCGAGGGGGAATGGTATGAGGAAGCCACAGGCACAATGTTGACCGGAGGGAAAACCTACGAAAGGATCATGGCGATGGATGAATATCCGGCTTACATCAAGGCGGGGTCGGTGATTCCTTACCATCAGTCATCGGTAGGGAACCTGCGTTCCAACGCCGCGCCTCTGTCGATAAGCATATATCCCGGAGGTGAGGGGGAATTCGAACTCTATGAGGATGCCGGCGACGATGACCGCTATGACGGGGAATACGCCTACATACCTATCCGCTCCATTCGCAACGGCGACACACTCACCGTAGGCATACTTCCAAGAAAAGGGTCGTATGACGGTATGCCGGAATCACGTGAGACGGAGATAAAGATACACTCCACTCTCCGTCCGCAAAAAGTCACCATAGATGGAAAAACCGCCGACTACACATTTCTTCCCGACGAACTCGCGGTAGTGGTAAACCTCGGACAGCGCCGTTGCGACACAGGCAGCGAAATCAGAATCGACTTCCCGGCCGACGCCACGATAGCCGACGGCACAATGGGCGACATGCGCCGTTTCGTCAAGACTTTCGGCAGGCTTAAAGACCGGTATGCCGACCTTGAGGTGACTGAAGAATTCGGCCCGATGTGCGTGATAGCGGAAGCCCTCGGCTATCAGCCGCAAAACGAGCGTCAGCTGATAGATTCTTTCAAGGAAAAACACAGTCGCCTGAAAGAGATAGTGGATAAGCAACCGATGCCTGAGGAAACCCGGAGATGGTTTCTCAGCCAATTTCCTCGTAAGAGATAATAAATCACACGCAAATATGATGTAATTGTTTATTTTGGTTTGGCTCCCTCCCGTTGTGAAACGGGTGGTCATGCCACAACAATGCCGCAGGAAACGATGTCTCCGTCGGATATAAATATTTCCGGCGTTATCCGACTGGAGACCCGTCCTGCGGCATTCCTTTCAAAAATAAGCGGCATTGACATAATGCCTACTTTAGCGCATCCCTAAAATTCCGCGCTCCTATCTTCAGAAACTGTCGGCCCAGTGTATCTCCGGGGTCCCGTCGTCATCAAACGACACCGGGAGCCACAGATAGCGCGAGTCAGAAAGGCTTTTCGGATTCCACCTGTCGAAAATCGCTATAAACGAGCCATCCTTACCCTCCACCGGCAACACATATGTGCTTTGCCCCATGAAAGTCTTTTCGGCCATCTCTCCCTTGCAAGGATTCTGCAACCGCGTCCATTCTCCCATGATGGAATCGGAGGTCATGAGTCTCGCCTCATTAGGCTCCCAGCCTGTGCATCCTGATGCTATCATCCAATATTTGCCCCCTTTCTTGAACACAGCCGGAGCCTCGTTGTGTCCGCCGGGAAATATGCGTATGTATTTTCCGGAATGGTCGGTATAGTCATCGTTGAGTTCGGCGATATGAAGCGTGAGGTTCTCCTCCGAGGAATAGATATGGTATGCCTTTCCGTCATCATCTACAAACAGGGTCATGTCTCTCGACATTTGTCCTCCCTCAAGGTCTCTTCTGACAAACATTCCGGCCTCCACGTCCTCCCGCCACTCCGGAGTCCACCATTCGCGGTCCTTGTCATACTCAGGTGTCGAGGATGTAATCGCGAGATTCCGTGGCGACTTTCCGGGGTTGACCCGCGACGAGCTTATCATTCTGAACGGGCCTGCGGGAGAGTCAGCCACCGCCACCGCCGCCCGGGCGGCGGCATATCCCTGTCCCTTAAGCTCATGATGGAACCACATCACATACTTCCCTGTCGAAGCGTTGTATATTA
The DNA here is from genome assembly GCA_029058745.1 of Muribaculaceae bacterium. Classification (GTDB taxonomy): domain Bacteria; phylum Bacteroidota; class Bacteroidia; order Bacteroidales; family Muribaculaceae; genus Lepagella. The sequence continues at coordinate 237,906 of JAIDXM010000049.1, read as the reverse complement.
CCTTCGGACGTTCCACTATGCATCCCGGCTCGACGCCCATCGGGTCCCCTTCCACGACAGGGAGAGCCACACCCTCATATTTCCAGTCCTGAAGATTGTCTGACGAATAGCATGTCACACCCACCTGCGTCGTCCCCCCTTTGTCGGGGCGATGCTCGCCATACCACCAGTATCTGCCGTCATGATACATGACTCCGCCTCCATGGGCATTAATCAGGTTGCCGTCGGTGTCGTTCCAACGTTCTCCGTTCTCCCTGGCCAATGTCGGGAACACCGTCATCAACAAGGCAAACACCAGCATCTTACCACTTTTCATAAACATTGAATTTATAATTTTAAAAAAATCTACTCCTCTCCGCCATCGCTGTTGCCGTTGAGCGACATCACATACTGCTTCGGAGACATGTTCATCTTTTTCTTGATAAGGTAATCCAAGATTGTTTTTTAGAGAACGGTCTCCATCGACAGCGACGGAGACCGTTCTATTTCGTTTCCGGGAAACGCCTTATTTCAGTTTGGGCTTCAGCTCATCCGGAGAGTCGTTGGTGTACATCTTCACAGGCTCTGTCTGACGGGTGAAGAAGTGTCCTACGGTTTCAGGGTCGAGTGTAAGCGAGGGATTGAAAGAATCTCCCGACATATAATCCACTATCGCATTCCTCATTCTCTTCGCCACTACCCTTCTGTCGAGATTGCTGTCGATATCCATAGTGGTCATGAAAAGTTTCCCGTTCAACACATTAGCTTCGACAACCATACCGAGTTTACGGCTAAGGTGCCAGGTGTCAATAGGCTGTATAGGCGACTGATACCCGGCTGGAAGTTCAAGAAGGTTCATCACCTGGGAACGGTTGAGCAACTCCCACCAGTTGAGGTTGCTCCAGTCGTCGGTAGGGAATCCATGCGCAAACAGCGGATGAGACGTGTCGATATATGCGCCGGTTGTGTGCGGAGGTCTCATCTTGAACCAGCTCGTATTCCAGAAGACGGGCAGATAATGCTGCACCACATCACTGCCGAGCGTTACCTTTCCGGCCGCCGTCAGCAATACCTTGCCTCCATCCCGGAGCACATCCAAAGCCTTGCTGTCGAGCGTGTCGGCCACGTATATATCCTTCGGGAGCGTCCTTACCTCTTCCTGAGGATATATCCAGAACTGCCAGCTGTTCTTTCCTTTTCCGGGCACCTCGGCAGTCAATGTGTAGCGTGCCGGCACATCACCGGCAGGAGACATGAATGTCATAATGCCTGCGCGGTTGTTCTTTCCTACCGGAATATCTCCCATCCGGAACACGCCGTCGGTGACGACGTCCCCTTTGTCGTCAGCCACCTTGTAGCGCAACTTTCCGTCCGGAATCACCCCCGACGAGGCATTCATGACCTCCATCTCGACCACCACCGGTTCCTTGTCGGTAAAGACAAATTTCGGGAAACGGGCAAGAGGCACCACCTCACTGCAGAACTCACGCCATCCGGCGGCATCCACATATCCCTTCTCCTTCCAGAACACGTTGAGGACACCCTCAAGCGCAGTGCCTTGTCCGCTGTAGTCGTTAAGGGCAAGAAGCTGGAAACCGCTGTAGCCTGGAGTGCGGAGATTCCTCTCTATCTCATACTTATAGCAGAGAGTCTGGAGCTTTCCGCTCGACATCAGGAACCTGGAGGCCATCTCCCCCATGCCGTTCTTATGGAGGAGGTCATTGAAAATCTCGAAATTTCTCGCGGTGTATGCCCCGGTGTATTGCGATGTCTCATTCAGGTCGGGAAACGCGCACCACTGTCCCTGCTCATGCGCAAGGATAGGATGGTTGTTGACCGGATTGCCCGGAGTGGGCTTGAAATTACGCGGAAGATCCATATCGGAGGTGTAGTCATCGTCGCTCGACGGCATGCTCTTGCTCCAGGCAAGGCCACGCCCTCCCCCTTTCACATGATACTCGCTCCCGTCGTCCCATGCCCATCCGCCTCCCACGGAAGCTCCGCAATACACTTTTGACGGGTCGTAAGCCTTCATCTCCCCTACCCAACGGTTGCAATAAGGCACCCAGTCGCCGGCAGGCTCGTTTCCGGCCGCCATCATCACAAACGAAGGATGGTTGCCATAAGCATCAACTATCCTCTTCGACTCCTCAAGCAGATAGCGGTCGATATCCATGCCGGCGTTCAGCTTCACGCCGTGGTTAGGCCATGACGGTCCTTCGGGCTGGAGATAAACGCCGGCCTTGTCGGCTGCAGTGAAGGCCGCCTCCGGAGGGCAGTAGCTGTGGAACCTCATCATATTGATTCCATATTCCTTACACTTCTCAAACACCATACGCCACGACTCCTCGTCCGTGGGAGCGTATCCCGTGAGCGGGAAACAGCAGTTCTCCACCGTGCCACGCATAAACGTAGGGATACCGTTGACATAGAAGTCGCGCCCGGATATGGAAATCTCCCGCATTCCGAATGTGGTGGTGGCCACATCGCCGCCGAGTTCCACCGTAAGATTATACAGAGGGGTGGAAAACTCGCTCCAGGTCTGCATACGGTCGCCCAAATCTATGGTATAGGAAAGAGTGTCGCCTTTGACTCCGGACGCGGCGGCGGTGAACACCGTCACCCCGTCCGGGGCCACAGCCTTGACTTTGGCGGCTCCCGGCTTCACGGATTTCCCTCCGCGTATCACCCTTACTGTCGCCTTCCTCCCTTTCACGTCGGGGAAAACTCTCACATTCCTTATATAGGAGTCTTTCGGAGTGGCGCGTAGCGACATCGTGCCTGTCACTCCGTTCCAGTTTCCCTGGGTCTGGTCGGTGACGCTATGCGAGTCCTGCCCTACACAGACATTCTCTATCCCGTTGTAGATTTTCAGTTCAATCTCATTCTCCTTGCCTGCCTTCATGAAATCCGTGATGTCATATTCATGCGGAGTCGAGAGCGACATGCGATGGCCGACCTCCTTACCGTTGACGTAAAGAGTGGTCTCAATATGGGGACGTTCAAGGCTCAGCACTACCCTCTTCCCTTTCCAGTCTGACGGTATCCTGACCTTACGGTGATAGTAGGCGTCACCTACATATTCCTTTCCCGGAGTAAGGAAAAACGGGAACTTCACGTTCCCCTTCTCCCGGTAAGGGGCGAGGTCATCGCGGAAATAATAAGACATGTCGTAGAGAGAGCCTGTCCATTTGGTGGAGGCATCCACATCGTTGCCCTTTCCGTTAGTGAGCATGGAACCGGGCAACTGTATGCGGTCGTCATACACTTTGGTGTCGCCATAACCGAAGTCCCATTCCCCTGAAAGGTCAATGGTTTTCTCTTTCTGGGCCGCGGCCGGCAATGTCGCGGCCAGAGCCATTATATACAAAAATCGTTTCATGGTAGAAATGTTTGAATTGTCACTTCCTTAACCTCCTCACCGGGAGCCGTGTCGGCCTCGGCGGGGAAATATACGGGCATATCCTTCTGTATCGGGAGAATGCGCAACTCCAGGGAGGTAGCCTCTTCCGGCAGACGCCACAATCCATAGAGCATAGGACGTCCGTTATAGAAGTTGTCGTCAATCAACTTCCCGTTGCAATACAAACGTGCCACATCGCCACGATATTTTATATTCAGCAATCTCCCTTCGCGGTCATCCCCGGCAGGAAGATTGTCTATCACATACACGGCGGCATTCATAAAGTCGGAATCCACGGGAGCCTCGGCCGCCTTGTTGACCCCGATTGTAATCTCACGGACACCCTTGGCGTCGCTTATCTTCCTCACCGACGGGGCCGCAGCAGCAGGCAAAGGCTCCCCTTTTTCGAGAAACAGCCTTGCCGCGTCTTCGGAAGTAAGAAGATATATGTTCCCATAGACAGGACGCTTCAGCCCGAGTGCCTTGACATTTTTCAACACCTTGCCATCCACGGCTATCTCTGTGGGAATTCCCGGAATCTGTTCCATGAATATTTTTCCGTCACGGTGTGCCACAAGCTGGGCGGTGGCGTAACGTATTCCATCGATATTTACTGGGAATATACACACGGTGCCGGCGGGTATGGTAATCTTGCGTGAGGGGAACCTGACGCCACACACGTCAAACCTCACCCCTTTCTTGGCGGAAAGATTCTGGAGACGCTCATAATTGTTGACAAACACAAAACCGCTGTCGCCCTCCGAACGGAGGGACCACCGCAATCCGGAATCCTCACCCTTCTTCAAATCCTGCGACATCGGAAAAGATGCTTCCATCGGTGCAAGCGTCTTGCCATAGTCATTCATAAAGAGATGAAGTTTTCGCAGGGTATAGTAATGCGGGTAGGGCTGACCGAATTCTCCGAGGGGAGCCTGAAAATCGTAGGTTTTCACAGGCATATCGTTATAATTGGTGGCAGGACTCTTCTGCACCTCGTTAAGATAGCCGGCTCCTTCCGGGTTCGTGCCCCCGTGATACATGTAATAGCCCAGCAGGTTGCTCCCGCTGCCGAGTTTCACCACGGCAAGCGAATATGCATCCTCAGGATATATATAGGGACGGCGATGATAGGCCGTGGCCATCCCCCCTCCAAGCTCACAGGTGAAATACGGATAAAGCTCATCCCCTTCAGTCACCTTCTCTTTCTGGTTTTTGATTTGTTCGGAGGCTATGGCGGTGGAGCTTCTGAAGCCTTTGAAATTGAATGCCTTGTAATAGTTTCCGGCGGTCGGCGCGATCGAGCGTTCCCAGAATCCGTCAGCATAGTCGCCATATAGGGGGAGCATCTCCCCATACGGCACCGGAGACTTCAGTTCGGGCCATCCCGTACGGGTATAGAACGGGAGGTCGAAACCGATTCCCTCGGCTATATTCTTCAAAGCCATAAGATAAGACCCATGTCCGCGATACTCGTTGTCAAACTGGCATGCCATCACCGGACCGCCGTCTTTCCACTGCAGACCCTGCACCTGGGTGAATATCTGCCGATAGAGACGCCCGACGGCGGAAAGGAACGCAGGGTCTTCCGAACGGGACTTGAGTCCGTTGGCGAATACCCAGTCGGGAATGCCGCCGTTCCTCACTTCGCCATGACAGAAGGGGCCTATGCGTATCACCACCGGCAACCCCTCCTCCTTGCATATTTCCAGGAATTTCCTTAGGTTGCGGCTGCCACTCCAGTCAAACACCCCTTCCTTCTCCTCGATATGGTTCCAGAATACATAAGTGGCAATCACCGTCACTCCCCCATCCTTCATCTTCCTTACGGATTCTGCCCATTCGTTCTCCGGGAGACGCGAGTAATGTATCTCTCCCATCACGGGCATCACCCTCTCTCCGTCGATAATAAGACTTTGCGAATCCCACCTGACTTCCGGATTCGCAGCCGGCGCGACCGTTATCCCCATCATCACCACGCCGGCCAACGCTATAATTCTCTTTCCAATATTCATATCATCTTAATTACTGTCATCATTATTAATCTTCACGTTGCGCCATATTCCTGAGGCTCATAAAAGCCTGGGCTCCCTGATGACTGCTGTCGCAGGCTATGAGTTCGCCAAGCCATCTCTCGGAATGGCGCAAGTCGCCGAGCCCATAGGCGCCAAGGGCAAGCATATACAGGCAATGCCTGCGGTTGCTCTCGTTGAGGTCTCCGTCCCATATCAGGAGGTCGGGAAGCGACACGGCGAAATAGTCCATCTTGACGTCATCGTAGATATGTTGCTTGCCATAATCCACGAGGCGGTTGAAATATGCCCTCGCCTTGTTTTCGTTTCCGAGAGCGCGCCATGCCAGTCCGGCATAGAAAATCTTATCGGGTTTGGCATCGTTGTAATACATCGCGGCCGCAGGTTCGGCAGGGCCGAGCGTGCCCTTTTCAAGACATTCCACAGCCTCCCTTTCCTGACCCAATGCCCGGTGGCACAATCCGAGAAGGTAGTAGAAATCGTTTTCCTGCGCCCCGTAAAGTTTACCTTCCCCTAAATGATGCGGATATTCGAGACACTCTTCGAGCAACACGATTGCATCGGCGTAGCGGGCTTCCGCCATTGCCTCCTTGGCAAGTTCCACACGTGCTGTCTGGTACTGCATCGGCACTTTTCCTTCGCCTCCTTCCCATGGATGGAAAATATGGCTGTCAAGCATTTTTTTAGCCGCATCATGCCTGCCGGTCTGATTGAGCAAAGTGATTTCCTCAAGCACGAGGTCGTCTCGTCTCTCCACAAGTCCGGGATAGCTTAGAAGGAATTCCAGACGTTCCTGCGCCGGACGGCCGATACGCTTGTAAAGCTGGTCAAGCTCCATCAGCACACGGCTGTCGGTCGTGTCGAGATAAAATGCTCGTTCCATGCATTCCAACGCTTTCTCCGCCTCCCCTTTCTTGTTGAAATATGCGAGAGCGAGGTTACGCCACACCGTAGGATATTCCGGTTTCAGTTCCGACGCCCGTTTCCAATGGCTGAATGCAAGGTCGTATTGCCGTTTATCGTAGTAAAGGTTGCCGAGAAGGTAGTGTGCGTTGCCGTCTTCCGGATTGACTCCGATTGCGGCATCGAGAGCCAGCACAGCATAGAGGGCGTTCGGGAAACACATTGCGGGCGATTTCCCGGCGGCGACAGCAAACCTCTTGACGGCCTCATCCATTTCGCCGGCACGGAGATGACAATATCCGAGATAGTAATCGCCCATCACGGTATCTACCCCGTTGCCGTCGGCTATCTGCCAGATTGCCGACGCATGGTCGTAGAATCCACCCTCCATAAATTCTATGCCGGTCTCGTCATAATTATGTTCCGAGCCATGCATAAGCTCCGTCATCAATGTCTTTACGCTTTCATCTCCTGTTATAAGGTATTTTATAAACATTATGCCGTAGTTGAAACGGTCGATTTCCAACGATTCCTCACACAATGCAAGGGCCTCGTCATCACGGCCCATCTCGTGAAGCACGGCGGCACGGATAGTCCTTGCCCTATGGTTGTGTGTGTTGCGTCGAAGGCTTCGTTCAGTCTCATAGAGGGCATCTTCCCAGCGCTTCCGCATGGCGGAGATTCTTGCACATGCAAGATAACCGGCATCCTGCCAGGCGCCGTTCCACGTAGATTTATAGAACCTGTCGTAGGCTTCGTCGCCCCTGCCCTGATACTTCAGGGCAAGTCCGAGGTTATAGACGGGTTCCCCGTCATATGGATTGGGGTTGCGCCTTGTAATTACCTTCACAGCCTTCAGGAGATATTTTTCTGCCAGCTCGAAACGACCTTTCCGCAGATACCAGAGCCCGAGTGCATTGTTGCATCGATAGTCGTCAGGGTCACGGCGAAGGGCCTCCTCATAATATTCCACAGGGGAGAACGTGGCGTGGCGGTACTGTTCAAGATGCAGACCGGTGAGATAAAGCTGTTCATTGGTCTTTATCTCCACAGGGCGCAACGCGGCCTCGGCCGCGTCTGGTATGCGGCGGATTTCGTCTGGTTCGGCTTCCCATTCCATCATCACACGCCCATCCTCCCTGATTTCCAGGTGTATATCCTCAAGGCTTCTCCCTTTCAAAGGAATCATCGATGCAAATACCGCCTCGGGTGTGATCTCCCTATCCTCTTCGAAAAGCAGTTCCCCGTCTTTCCCTTTAAGGATTATCCTCACGTGCCGGAGGTTGGTGGCGAACAGTTTCAGAAGCGCGTCCCCCTCATCGGTCATTTCAATGTTCATAAGGAGGTCTTTGGTGGCGTTCTTCACGACACCCAATTCCCGATATGGAAGGAAATATTGTGTGAACTCCTTCTCCTCAAACGGCATAAGCCATGAGAAGTCCGGCTGGTTTTCGGTATATACACCGGCCATTAGCTCTATGTAAGGGCCGTCTTCGTCGGTGAGGTTACGGTCCCATGCACGCCCGAAGTCTCCGTTGCCCCATGTCCACTGCTTCTTGCCGGGACTTACGTGGTGGCTCGCCACATGAAGCATACCCGCTTCGGTGTCGCACTCATAGCCGCCTTCGAAATCATAACCGGAATTGACCCCCATATAGCTTGTCGGCACGAATATGTTCTTATAGTTAGCGATATCGACTCCGGCGGAATAGTCCATTTTATAATATGTGCCGGTGGCTATCGGAAACGACGACACCGCCCTCTTGCCATGGTCGAACACGGCGTTGATATCAGGGGGGAAGACTGAGCGGTAATGTTCGTTCACCGCAACAGCTGGATTCGCCCACCACAGGAAAGTCTGCGGAATATCGGTAGGATTGTAGAGCACTCCCTTTATCTCAAGATATGCGCATCCGGGGCGCAAAGTGAATCCGGCCATCCCTTTCTGATGGAACATCCTTTCCAGTTCGCTCACCCATACTGTGACAGAACCATCCGCATGCTCCTCTATTGTGCAATCCACCGGAAGATATGTGGAGGGACGATGGTGCTGCGGCCAGTTAAACTCAATGCCGCCGGAAATCCAAGGCCCCGCCAGACCGACAAGAGCCGGCTTTATCACATGGTTATAATAGACGAAATGACGCTCCTTGATTTTGTCGTAAGCCATCTGTATGCGGCCGCCAAGTTCAGGAAGGACCATCACCTTTATATACTCATTCTCTATGAACACAGCGTTCCATTCATGGTCGCGCTTTTCGTTTGCTATCGATTCCACCACCGGGTAGGGATAAACCACTCCCGACGACCCTTGATAAACCCTTTTCTCAAGAAATATGGGATTCTTTTCAGGTTCTCCCACCTCATATGTGGGTATCACCACTCTCTCTTTCCAGGCTTTTACCTTCATATCTATTTTTGTTATGAAAAACGTTGTCATAATCCTTCTCAATCTGCTCCAGTGTCTTGCCCTTGGTTTCCGTGAGGCGACTCCTGAAATAGAGGAATCCGGCAAGACATATCATGGAATAAAGCCAGAAGGTGCCATAACTCCCTAAGCGGGAATTCAGCAATGGGAAACTATAGGTCAGCGTGAAACAACCTGTCCATAGCGCGAACGTACACACCGCCATGGCCATACCCCTCACCCTGTTTGGAAATATTTCCGAAAGAAGAACCCACGTCACAGGTCCAAGCGTCATCGCATAGCATGCTATCGCGCCCATCACAAGAATGACCATCATGAATCCCGCCACCTGCAGATAGTAGCATCCCCCGAGTGTCAGATAAATGGCGAATAAACCGCCTGAACCCATCAGCATCAGTTTCTTGCGTCCGATTTTATCAACCGCATAGAGGGCCACAAACGTAAACACCACATTAGTCACGCCCGTGAGCACGATATTAAACAGCATATCTCCAAGGTCGTATCCGGCGTTTGAGAATATCTCCTGGGCGTAATTGAATATCACATTGGTGCCACACCACTGCTGGAACACTGCTATGACTATACCGAGAATTATCAGTGAAAGATACGGACTACGGAACAGCATGGCGAGGGTTCCCGCGTCCCCTCTCCCCTTGCCTGACTCCCTGATGGCATTGATTTCCGCCTCAGCGTATGCACCACCTCCGATACGCCTGAAAATATCAGTCGCTTTCCTGCCCTCCCCTTTCATCATCAGCCATCGGGGGCTCTCGGGAATACACATCACAAGCACAAGAAATATCGCCGCCGGATATCCTTCTGCCCAGAACATCCAACGCCAGCCATGCTGGCAGTTCCAGGATTCAAGAAGGGGTGTATTCATTCCTGCAGGAATTGGCTCGGCTATCAGCCAGTTGACTATCTGGGCCACCAGGATACCAAGCACGATAGTAAGCTGATTGATTGACACCATACGTCCCCGCGTGTCGGGTGGAGAAACCTCGGCAATATACATAGGCGACAGTCCTGACGCCACACCGATAGCCACCCCTCCTATCAACCGGGCCCACAAGAACGGGACAAACGTGTCAACAGCACCTGTCATATACGCGGATGCGAGAAACACTATCGCCGAGAATATCAGCAAAGGCTTACGCCCGAATCTGTCGGCAAAGAATCCGGCCACCATCGCTCCCGCAAGACATCCCGCTATCGCTATACTCATGGCAAGGCCCTGCATCGACGGGTTGTCGGCTATCCCGAAATATGTCTCATAAAACGGCTTCGCGCCGCCGATTACAACCCAGTCGTAGCCAAATAGGAGCCCTCCCATGGCCGAAACACAGCAGATGAAATAAATAAATTTACGGTTAATCTGAAATATCATGGTGATTATAGTTTTAACACCGCAAAATTACTCCCTTTCCATCACCGATAAAATGCATTTTCTTTCCAAAATAATGGACAATATCACTTTTTTATCATTAACTTTGGCAATCATTAACCACTTCATAAACCCGCCAATCCATGAAACTACGCGACGGATTCTCCGGACAACGTTCCATAGTATTGCCTAAGATGATACTTGACGTGATGATGGCCGACCCGGTATTGTCGGCACTTCACATCACTGCCATAGGGTATTATCCCGATGCCGGATACCATTTCAGGGAACGTCCGGAACCTATCGGGGAATATGTCTTCATATATTGCACCGCCGGTGAGGGTTGGTTTGAGGTAGAGGGCGTCAGGAATGAGGTGGCTACCAATTCATATTTCATACTCCCCGCAGGAATTCCTCATTCATACGGTGCGAAGGAGCAAAATCCATGGACAATATATTGGATTCATTTCAGCGGAACCCTGGCACGGCACTATGCCGCCGACTGCGCGATGCCTCATCTCATAAATCCCGGGATAGGCTCCAGAATCCGCAACCGCACCAATCTCTTCGAGGAAATTTTCTCCACTCTCGACTCCGGATTCAGCATAGAGGGAATCAGATACGCGATGTCGCTGTTCCATCACTACCTCGGCACATTACGCTATCTCCGTGAATACCGTAGCGCCGGAGAAAAATCCGGCGACCGCGACATTATAGACGCCACAATCCACTTCATGAATGAGAACATTGAGCGCACCATAACCCTTTCACAGCTATCATCATATTCCGGTTACTCGCAATCATATCTCTCTTCTGTATTCAAAGAGAGGACCGGACATTCACCTCTCGCTTATTTCAATCTGCTGAAAGTGAGACACGCTTGCCAGCTTCTCGACAGCACTGACATGAAACTCAACTGCATATGCCACATGGTGGGAATCTCCGACCCTTATTATTTCTCTCGACTGTTCTCAAAGGTGATGGGGATGAGCCCATCTTCCTACAGAAAACGACCGGACATCTGAGAGAACCACACATAACCCAATCGGACAATCCGATTTCACTACATACACACCATTTAATCGGTTTTATTTTGTAATTTTGCACACAACAAATCAAATTGTTGCAAAACCAATAAGGATGAAGGGAGGGGAAGTTAGCACTTTTATCCCGTTCCGGCAAATTCCGTTGCAACGGAATTTGCCGGAACGACCATATAAAGTCACTCAGCATAGACAAACTTTACTCCATTCTTTACGTACATATTCCCGGGAATCAATTTATAGACTCTAACTCCATTCAAATTATAAACAATATCATTAGTGCGATCCGCAACATGAACCTCGTCTATTCCGGAGAAATCCACTTCTATAAAATTATTGAAATAATTCCATCCATAAGCGGATGCATATAAATTTGCCGTTCCCACAGGCACATAAACAGGTATGTTATTAGGCGTGCAAAGATGAGAAGGTTCTCCCATAATATTTCCGAAAGTATGGTCTCTTCCCGGATTAGCCGGATCTTCGTCACACACTGGCGGAACCGGTGCCATGCAATATATTGCCTCCAACGACTGCATATACATGCAACTGGCTCCTCCAAGATAGGTAAGAGATGAAGGTAAAACAAGCTTTTTAAGCGACTTACAATACCATAACCCATTTGATTCCACTCTCGTCAACCCTTCCGGCAGATTTAGTCCCAACAATTCATAACAGGTTGAAAAAGCATCATCTCCGATAATTTCAAGACTTTCAGGAATTTCAATTTCCTTTAGCTTCACACAGTTAAAGACAAAACAATTAGGCACTCTCTTCACTCCGAGAGGAATATTAATTTTTTTCAATTCATGATTTAATGCAAAGTGATGGGTTCCTGTAAAATCCTGACAAGATGCCGGCAACGACACCTCCAACAGATTGGAGGCATAAAATGCGCAATTGCCTATTGAACGCAATCCCTCAGGAAGATTTATCCGACTCAGTTTCGCTCTGTAAAACGCTCCTTCTCCGATATGACTGATAGTTGTAGGAAGAATTACACTGTCCAACGATTCACAGTTCAGAAAACACATTGGAGGCACATCTGACATACCTTCAGGTAATTGCAAAGGGGATGTCCCTAAAGAAATACAATCAGAAAAACAATACATTCCAAGACTTCCTAAAGTTGTCGGGAAGTTAATCGACTCAAGATGAATACAGTATGAGAAAGCTAAATCTCCTATGGCTTTGACTCCTTCCGGAAGAATCAGTTTCCTGAGCCCATTTACATATATAGTCTCATCGCCAGGCCACTGTTCTTCCTTATGCCAGAATGCATTCGACGGGATAATTCCGTTTTCCACGACAGCCTGCTCAAGATTGATTGACGATAGTCTCCCATAAAATGTCCCAGACCACAAAGTGTTGAAATCAGCTTCATTTATTTCTCCTTTCACCACAAGGGAATCAACGGTATTAACATCTGCTCCGAGAACATCCGCCAACATCCCGGCAGCTGGAACTGTAATCTCCTTAAAAATCACTCCTTCAGAATCTCCCTCAGAAGCTCTTGTCTTATTTTGCAAAAAAATCCTTTTATGATCCAAACTGATTTCTTCTTGCATCAAATCCTCTGAAATTTCAGTTTTCTTATCTGCAATCGCATCCACCACACAATTAATATCTCTTTCTCCTGCAATGCCTTCAATACAGACAAACAGTACCGAAATAACAAATAATGTAAAATCTTTCATAATAATCTTATTATCTGAAGATGTGCCATAATTGATTTTAATAAATATACATTGTCTCACAACGTAAAATTGAAAATCAAACATTTGATTCAAAATCTTATCGAATGCCTATATAAAAAAATCAATTATAACACATTTTCATAAATCAATATACTTTTATTTTCTTTTGGTCTATTACTACCCCATCTACAGTAAGAATCACCGCATATAGTCCTTCATGAAAGCCAGACACATCAATAGATACGCATTTATCACCATTCGGAATAATTTTACTTGAATTCACATTTCCATCCAATACAGAAGAAATCAAAATAACAGAATTATCAGTAGCCTGCCCATTCAATCCAACTTCTAAACTATTCGAGTCCTTATGCATATCAACTGATTTTATTCCAAAATAAGAATCCAGAGAAATGTCATCCCTTAGAACGTCTCCATTTTCTGTAGTAGCAATAACAGTATAATTATTTTTACCCAGAACTGGCGAAACTTCAATACTTTCTGAATCTCCAAGATAATTTCCTTGTTCGTCAACCCACTTAAGCCGGACAACATCTTCATTGTCAATATATAGCCTTGTTTTCGAACACGAAATCGGTGAAGCCGTTATTCCTAATTGTCCAGATACCAAAGTAGGTGATTCAACAATAAAAGTTTCACCTCCTATAATATTCCCATCTTCATCTCTTTGAATCAAATCAAAAGCATATTTCTCATTCTTAGTTGGGAAATCTTTGAAATCGAATTTCAAGCTTACAATATCAAACTCTTCTCCTTTCAGATTCACAGATTGTAGCTTACTATTGGGAGATATAAATCTTACAGTTTTTGTATCTGAACCATTTGATCTTGTTGACGGGACGACAACAACATCTTGCGACCTCAATCCGCCTCTCTCCCACGCCTTATAGATTGTTGGACTTAAATCCAATTCTACATTTGCCATTTCATATACCGACTCATCCGTCTGAGAGCAAGGTATTAGTTCCAAAGTATAATTCTTCGTCTGATCCGAAACATTTCTAACGAACACAAGTGTACCTGATAAAAAAGCGTCTTTAGAGATAATGGACACATTTTTCTGAGCCTGATCATTACACCCTCTTAAATCAAAATATCTCTTTCCTGCCTCATATTTTTCATCATAATGTATATCCATTATTTTTGTTTTCAAACAAAAATGATGTTTGTCCTCATCAGTTGCACCAACAAGAATAGGAGGCAATGCCCATGTCACTTTAACTACCTCATAACCACCGGCCTCAATTCTCGGAATGCAAACAGCATCGAGATGCCCCCCTGTAACATAAGCACCATTGTACAGTTCCCTTCCTTTCCAAGCTTTATCATTAAAGGCAGTTGAGGCTTTAGCCCAATATACATGCAACCACTGTCCTCCTTCATAATCCTCCTTACCCCTATTATGGATTTTTACATAAACAATAGCAGCCAAATGATCGGGAGAATATATCGGATTCTCATGAATCTCTATCCCATCGTCCTGATTACGAACCCAAATTGACGGACTCTTCCAAAATTCATCGGTAGTAACATTCGGTTCCTTTCCCGTATCCAATTCATTATCCTTAATATATAGATCCACCGATTTTGCCAGATTATTGAATGCCAAATCTTCACCAACCGAAATCGGAGTCGAAACATATTGCGGATGTTCATCACTTCTCCTGTCATTAGCCTTTGCATAATCAAAAGCCTCCTTCATTGTTACTCGTCCATTATTATCTGAATCAGCATCAATTTTTACATTCTCATGAGTAGCACCATTTACAGCACATGTCCAATGATAGACAAACTCATCATAAGGAATATCAGGACACGCCCACGAACTCTCACTACCTGTTGAAGCGGAAGCAACCACACATCCCACTTTAGTTAAATTGTCATTGAATCCACCAGAATAACATTGTCCAAGAACAACATTGACATTAATAAATTTATTTGTAAATGGAGTAAGCATCTCAGCAAGTTCATAATCCCTTAATATCTCACCATCCCAAAGGTTTATATATGAGTCCGTATAATTATCATAAGTTCCACCATGATCAATTACATAAAAGAATAAATGGTCATCCTTTTTCAATTTACTCTCCAACGATTTAAGTATTGATTGAACATTTTGATGGGTAGCCGCAAGTACTGTCTCATTCATACCATCGAAATCAAGGTCAAGAGACTGAGACTTAAAACCACCGGTAGTACATCTCACATCGGGTTCAGGATTATCACCGTCAGACATAATTGGGAAAATATTATCTTTAGGCACTCCATATTTTCTTACCAATGTTTGATAAATAAATGAACAATCATTCCAATAACGCTCATAATTCGACAACTTATTATGTCCACCGCTCAATATCACAGCATAGGTTCTTTCCGCAACCTCTTTTATGTCATTGGTAAGGACCCCATTTTTAACATTAGGTACCGAATTAGCTTTGCCTCCATATCTATTACGAACATAGAGAGTTTCATAGTTTTGCATCGGAGGATAATTCATTCGGGCAACATTTTTTGGAGAAGTGAATCCTACTGGAGATGACGACGTTTTGTCTATTTCAAGAACATAACACTCATGTGGCCAACCCTTCATTGGTTCAGCATCAACAAAAACTGTATGCACTTTCATAGTGCTGACATTTACACTTTGAAGGTAAAAATAGTCAACATCTCTATCATAAAACATCCGTTTTGCAATTTCCAAGGCATCCGATCTGGAAATTTTATAAGTGCCGGCAGCTTTTATGGACAATCCTCCAAAAAGCATTAACATCAAAAGGATCATTTTCAATTTCATACGCATCTCTTTTAAAGGTTAGTAAATAGGGTGTTCAGTTCTATGTTCCGAAAAACGTCATTCAAAACACCTGAAAAACAATAAAAACATATGATCAAAATATTGTTTTTTTGCACAAAACAGCACATCGAAAACATGGATAATACACTGGATCTTAGCGATTTTATAGTCTAATAATCGGCTGTAAAGCAATGAGAAAATCAGGTTCATACATCCCGAAGCCATACCCATGATGCTAATGCTGCCGTTATATCCAAAAATCTATGTCTATTCTGAGACTAAAAACAAAATTTCAAAGTACGCTTGGCCAATGTTAAACTTATGTATATAGATCTCCGAGCCAGGGAGAGTTTTATATCCAAATCGGGTGGCTCTGCGCTCCAAGACTCCTAATAAAGCGAGTTAATCATGGAACATCAAACTTGAACATCCTTGTTAACAAATATAATTCATTGCGTGCAAATTATATAAGGCAAGTGCATTCAATCCATTTAATTCTTGCAGTCTTCATTTATCATTGATAAAGAGTTCTACATTTATGTCGCAAGTTAATAAAAAAATTTAATATATTCTGTTTTTTTCTAAAAAATTTAAAAAGAATCGACAATTTTTATAAAATTGTCGATTCTTTTTTACAAAATAGCCTATCAATTACGTCTTATACTTTTAATCCTTATGAAAGACATATTCCACGTATCCACAGTTATAGACAATACATAAATATTTGAGCATCTCAGCTGATTCAGAGATTTATCATACTCCGGAAAGCCTGTGCACCCTGATTATAACCCTTTCACAGCTATCCTCATATTCCGGTTACTCTCAATCATACCTCTCTTCTGTGTTCAAAGAGAGGACCGGACATTCACCTCTCGCTTATTTCAATCTGCTAAAAGTGAGACACGCTTGCCAGCTTCTCGACAGCACTGACATGAAACTCAACTGCATATGCCACATGGTGGGAATCTCCGACCCTTATTATTTCTCTCGACTGTTCTCAAAGGTGATGGGGATGAGCCCATCTTCCTACAGAAAACGACCGGACATCTGAGAGGGACACATGGCTCTTACACCCAATCGGACAATCCGATTTCACTGTCCGATTTCACTACATACACACCATTTAATCGGTTTTATTTTGTAATTTTGCACACAACAACCCATAAGGGGAGCTATCCCCAAACAACGAACATTATGAAATATCAGTATCAGACCCAAGGGACGTGCTCGCGTGTCATCAATCTCGAAGTCGAGAACGGAATCGTGAAGGATGTGGAATTCATCGGTGGTTGCCACGGCAATCTCCAAGGCATCTCCTCGCTCGTGAAAGGGATGACCGTGGAAGAAGTAGTCGCTAAACTTGATGGAATCAAATGCGGCAACAAGCCGACATCATGTCCTGACCAGCTTTCAAAAGCTCTCCGGGAAATCCAGTAACCAGGCGCCGGAAAAGGGGCACTCCCCTTTACCGGCGTTTTTCGGTCTCCTCCATGACTTCCGGCAACACCGGGGTTAATAAACACCTATCAGGTGAAGAATGAACGGAGCTAAAAGAGCCGTGAACAACCCATTTAGCGTCAAGCCAAGCGAGGAAAAAGCCCCATAGCGCTCGCTACGCTCCATAGCCGCCGAAGTGCCTACGGCATGTGCCGCAGTCCCTATTGAGAGCCCCTGTGCTATCGGACTCTTTATTCGGCTGAGCTTTACAATCTTGAAGCCGGCCATCCCCCCGAATATCCCGGTGCACACCACCACAGCCGCCGTCAGCGACGGAATGCCACCCACTGCGGAGGAAATCTCCATGGCTATAGGAGTAGTGACCGCCTTAGGAGCAAGCGACATAATCACCTCATGAGAGGCCCCGAGAAGCTTGGCTATCACCACCACCGACACAATGCCCGCAACACATCCCGCCAACTCTGACACCAGCAACGGAACCAGTTGCTTACGGATTGTTGACAATTGTTTATACAACGGCAATCCCAAAGCCACCACTGCCGGTTTCAACCAGAAATCGATATACTCTCCCCCGGCCTGATATGTCTTGTAGTCGATGTCAAACATCAGCAGGAAACATATCATGGCGGCTATGGCAAGAAGGATGGGATTCAAGAGTTTGATACCCGTGCGACGTTGAAGCATCTGCGCTCCCAGATAAAAAATGAATGTGGCCGCGAGAAGAAAAAATTTGTTGTTTAAAAACTCCGCAATCATAGCGCCTCCGTTTCTTTTTCAATACTGTTCTCATTAATCCTTATCCCGGTATGCTTGCGGGCCATCGACTTCCTCACAAGACGATGCATCCATCCGGTCACGGCGATTATGACCACCGTGCTACCTACAGCGGCGCCCACAATCGGTATCCATTCGTCTGCTATAAGTCCCAGGCAATTCATAAGCCCGACACCGGCAGGCACAAAGAAGAAACCAAGATTATGGACAAGGAAATTAGAGAGGCGTTCCACGTGACGGGGCTTCACCAGTCCTATTTTCAACGATGCGGCAAGCAGCAACATTCCTATTATACTTGACGGAACCGGAATGCCGGTAAGCCATACAACAAACTCGCCTACTGCGAGAAAAAACAGTATCAGGCCGAATTGTAATATCATAATATCTGCATTGATTATTTGTGCCTTTCAAAATAAACATGCGCCCCCCTGTGAATATCAGCTTTCATGGGGACGCATACATGTGTTTTCGAATGCAAAAGTAAGCATTTGAATTGAATCGGCAAAAATTTTCCAGTATTACATATGAATTACATCATGGAATGTCGCTGATTGGGCCGTCTAAGTGAGAGGAGTCTTCACCTACACCATACACCTGCCCTATATTAATATGTCTTCTTGCGGACATACCTTATTTTTCTTCACAAAAATACAAATGTATAAATATGCATTACTTTAAATTATATAAAATTCACATATGCCAAGCAATTC
Organism: Muribaculaceae bacterium; assembly: GCA_029058745.1. Taxonomy (GTDB): domain Bacteria; phylum Bacteroidota; class Bacteroidia; order Bacteroidales; family Muribaculaceae; genus Lepagella. The sequence goes on along the minus strand of JAIDXM010000049.1, from coordinate 219,282 downwards.
ATACATATATCACTAATCAACAATATTTTATATGAATAACAACTTATCAAGAACGTCTATGAATCAACATTTCTCCACCCTGCAGAAATAGATACAAAATCATATTTTAACTATTTTTAATAATATAATTCTATAATTTATCATTTATTTTATTTACTTTTGCCAACAACAACAGTAGATAATGGCAAACATTTCTTATTTAATCATTATTTATGCAGAATTAAGGTCCGTAATCTGTGAAGATTATCTCACCAAATTATTATTCAAGACATCGGCCAAACGTATGGTTACGGTTGCCTTTGGGCCTTTGGCTTCCATTGCAGAGGAGCAAAGGTTTTTGTTTGGTTGAATAATGAAACAGTTTTACGCCGGATTATCCGGCAAACATAATGACACTAAGGTTTTCATTCGGTGCTTTTAGTGTCATCATGCCAAATGAGGCTCATCCGAGAGGACGAAGCCTCATTTTTATGTCATTCTGTTGCGTCAATCTCAGCATTTTAATCTAAATTTGCAAAACAATTCCAATATTCATGACAAAACACCCCTGACAATCATGACAAAATACTGCCGGATCAATCAACCGTTCACCCTCGAAAGCGGGGAGACTCTCCCTTCGCTGACAATTGCATACCACACATACGGGATCCTGAATGAGGACAAAAGCAACGTCATATGGGTGATGCATGGCCTGACCGCCAATTCTGACGTGGCCGACTGGTGGCCGCACACCGTTGAGAAGGGTAAATTCCTTGACCCGGAAAAATACTTCATAGTATGCGCAAACATGCTCGGGTCATGCTATGGCACCACTGGCCCGTCATCCGTGAATCCTCACACCGGGAGGCAATGGTGGGGCGATTTCCCGAGAATCACTATCCGAGATATGGTGAAATGCCACAGGATTCTTGCACAGACACTCGGAATCAAGAAGATACATGAGATGATCGGTGTCTCATTAGGTGGATTTCAGGCCATAGAATGGATGGTGACTGACCCGGAAATCGCTGAGAACGTCATGTTCTGCGCCACCGACTCATCCTGCAGCCCATGGCTGGCGGCCTTCAACAAATCGATGTATATGGCTATTTCCACCGACCCTTCTTTCGGGGAGCCTCGGTGTGACGCGGCAAGGAAGGGACTCGCCACGGCACGGGCGATAGCCCTGATAAGCTACCGGGGGCCGTTCGCCTACAACATGAGCCAACGCGACGACGACAAGAACCCGGACCCTTTCTTCCATAGAGTGCAGACCTACCAGGAATATCAGGGTGAGAAACTATGCCGCAGATTCGACGCATACTCATATGTCAGGATATGTGAAAGCGGTGACTCCCATAACGTGGGACGGGGACGGGGAGGAATACAGAACGCGCTGAAGGGTATCAAAGCCAACACTCTCGTAATCGGAATCAGCTCAGACATCCTATTCCCTCCCGCATGCCTCAAAGAACTCGCCGACGCTATCGACGGCTCCACTTTCAGGGTGATGGAATCGGATTTCGCGCATGACGGTTTCCTTATCGAACATGAGAAACTGAACGCATTCATGCAGGAATGGAGAGAAAACCGCGCCAAACACCCTCAGGACGATTAAACCATACCCGCCCTCATCAATCTAATAATTAAATTGTTTTATTTAAAATAACAGTTTGAATTTTTGCATGATTCGCTTTTTCTTGCTTTCTTTGCATTGGTTTTCCCAAAGGAAACGCTTATCATGCCGATTATTTAACCCAATCTTTATATCCTTATGAAATTTAAAACATTATGCATCGGCGCGGCTCTTCTCGGAATGCTCTCCACAAGTTGCGTCACTAATAAGAAATATGCTGAGCTCGAAAGCCAGTATAAGGAACTGCAGTCCACCTATGGCTCCACCCGCGAGGAACTAATCAACTGCAACGCCGACTCACGCAACCTGCAGACCCAGCTTGAGGCGGCACGCCAGGCCAACGGCGAACTTAAGCAAGGCATGGTGGAACTAAAGAACACTCTCGACAAGAGCATGGACGCAAACACGCAGGGGAGTGTGAACATCGCAAAACTCGTTGACGAAATCAACGCATCCAACAAATATATCAAGCAGCTTGTTGACGCCAAGTCGAAGTCGGACTCTCTCAACATCGCCCTCACCAACAAACTCACCCGTTCCCTATCTACCGACGAACTCAAGGAGGTGGATGTGAAAGTGCTGAAAGGGGTGGTATATATATCCCTCGCCGACAACATGCTCTTCAAGAGCGGAAGCTATGAGGTGAGCAGCAGAGCCATGGAGACCCTCTCGAAAATCGCCAAAATCATAAAAGACTACAAAGACTATGATGTGCTCGTGGAAGGGAACACCGACAATGTGCCCATCTCCCGCGAGAATATCCGCAACAACTGGGATCTCTCCGGACTCCGCGCATCTTCCGTGGTACAGGTTCTACAGAATGATTTCGGAATCGACCCGAGCCGACTGACCGCAGCCGGAAGGGGTGAGTTCAATCCCATCGCCGACAACGGCTCGGAAGTGGGCAAACAGCGTAACCGCCGCACGGAAATCATCATCACTCCCAAGCTTGACGAATTCCTCGACCTCATCGACCAAGCCCCGGAAGAGCAACCGAAATGAGCAACCGCATAGCGTCATTACTGCTGACTGCCGCGACATCGCTCTGCTCTTGCGTCACGGAAGACACCCCCGACAACATAGGGCTTTCCGCAGGCGACCCATTGCCTCAATTCTCCGTGACGTTGAACGACGGCTCCTCAATCTCCCCCTCATCCCTGAGGGGGAATGTAGCCGTGATTGAGTTTTTCAATACCGGTTGCCGTGACTGCCGTGACGCGCTCCCCACTCTCCAGCAACTGTATGACTGGAGCCTTACGCTGAATGACGTGACCGTGACAGCAATAGCCCGCGACGAGGACGAAGCCTCAATCGCGGGCTATTGGCTCGACAATGGCCTCACTGTCCCGTTCTCTCCGCAAAACGGAAGGGATGTCTATAATCTTTTCGCGACAGCAGGCATTCCCAGAATATATGTCATCGACAGGCAGGGGATTATATCGTCATCATTCGGGCCGGAGAATCCCCCCTCCTTTCAGACACTCAAAGACGAGGTGGAAAGGATACGCCAAGCATCCCGGGAGCCGGCCATATCGGGTTATCCTATCTCTACAAGATAACGCTCCGGATCGGCGGCAAGGACTCGCGCACGCATCCCCGAAAGACGGAACCTCATCACAAGCACTCCCGCAGGGGGCAACAATGAGCTTTCCGCCTTTTTCTCTGCATGTATGCCATTGATAAACCTCTCATCTGAGGGGAACCCGATTTCTATCTTCCCCCCCGGTTTCAGGTTATATTCCGATATCCGCCTGATGGTGGCTATCGGGTCATGGAGATGCGGATATACACAATAGAGCATGACACGGTCATAACGCCCCTCGATGGGGTCGGTCTCGAAATCACGTCTGATGAAACTCACGTTCTCAAGCTCACCGTATTTCCGGCGTGCCTCTCTCAGCATCCCCTCGCTCATATCTACTCCTGTGACACTGCCTCCGGGGCCTGTCCTTTCCGACAGATAAGGGACGAGGACTCCTGTGCCTGTCCCGAGGTCGAGCACACTCATACCACCGCTCACCCCGACAAGGTCAAGCAGCCCGTTCACCTTCTCAGGGGTGGATTTATGCTCCATGCTGTCCCATTTAGGGGCTATATTATCGAAAAAGGAAATCTCTTCTCTTGTCATACGAAACAATCTATTGGGGAAGTATGCCACACATAACATTCCTCGGTGAAACATGACATTAAAACAATTCAACCTCCGGATTTGTTAAAAATTCCGGGTGCGCCCCTCTTCCTCTCCGATTACGGGGCCTTTGCCCGAATCACCACTTCCACATTGAATCGCTTTTCCACACAGACAAGTATATTCAACAACCCAATGAGTTTATAACCCAATGAGAAAATTCCATTTCATTCTACTCACCGCATGCTTGCTTCCTTTCCAGGCCCATGCAGAGGCCGAGGAATCATTTCCTGACACGATTTCACTCAACGAAGTGTTTGTAAACGCCCCCTACAAGACCGACGTGGAGCTTACCCCTCTTGATGTCTCTATCGTAGGAGCGAAGGAAATCGACAAATCAACCGAATCATCCCTTCTCCCGATTCTTATGACCAAAGTGCCCGGACTCTTTGTAAGCGAACGCGGGTTCGCAGGCTACGGAGTCTCCGGAGGGGCCGCCGGGACAGTAAATATCCGTGGCGTCGGAGGGGGCAACAAAGTGCTGTTCCTCATCGACGGGCAACCCCAATGGGCCGGCATCTTCGGGCACTCGCTTCCCGACACCTATGTGGCCAACGGCGTGGAAAGGGTGGAAATCGTAAAAGGGCCATCCTCCCTCCTGTACGGCTCCAACGCCATGGGTGGCTCGGTAAATATCATAACACGCCATCAGGGAGATGAGGGCGCTTCCGGAAAGGCCAGGGCGATGTTCGGGTCTTTCACCACCCAGAAATTCAACCTTTCCACCGGCTACCGGAAAGGGAGGTTCTCAATGAACGCGGCCGCCCAGCTCGACCGCAGCAACGGATACCGCGAGAGAAGTGAATTCTGGCTCGCCAACGAATTCCTGCAGTTGCGCTACAATCTGTCGCCCCACTGGAGCGTCGGCGCAAACACCGACATGACGCAGTCGAAAGCCAACAATCCGGGAACCTCGCAGGCCCCGCTGCTGAGCATGTGGACAAAGATTTTCCGTGGCACAGCATCCGCTTTCGCCAACAATACCTACGACAACATGCATGGCGGGATACAGGGGTTCATCAACTGGGGCGCACACACCATCGATGACGGATACGCTCCCGGAGCCGACCCTACCGACTACCTGTTCCACTCCACCGACTATAACATGGGAGTGACCATCTTCGAGACTTTCAAACCCTGGCAGGGGAACGACCTGTCGGCGGGACTCGACTTCCTGCACTGGGGAGGACACTCCTGGAACACCGCGAAAGAGAATCCAGCGCAGAAAAGCGCGGATTTCAAGGAATGTGAGAATGAGGTGGCCGGATATGTGATGATGCAGCAGGGATTCTTCTCCGGGAAATTCTCTGTCAACGGAGGCGTGAGGCTCCAGCATGGCTCTCAATACGGGAATGTCTGGGTGCCTCAGGCAGGTCTGATATACCGCCCCACCGACGCTTCACACATCAAATTCTCATTCAGCAAAGGATTCCGCGCCCCAAACCTGCGTGAGCTATATCTGTATGCCCCGGCCAATCCCGACCTGAAACCGGAATACATGCTCAACTATGAGCTTTCCTATTCGCAGGCCTTGCTCGACGGGCGACTGAATCTCGGCGCCGCACTATATTTTATCGACGGCAAGGACATGATTCAGGTGCAGATGATTGACGGACGGCCGAAAAATATGAACGTCGGGAAGTTCATAAACAAGGGTTTTGAATTAGAAGCCGGATTCGCATTAAACGACCTTTGGACCCTGAGCGCCAACTATGCCTACCTTCACACCGACAACACCACCATCTACGCACCCAAGAACAAACTTGACGCGGAAATAAGCTATCATCCCGGCCCATTCGAGTTCTCTCTCGAAGACTCAAGCGTGTGGAGCCTCCACAACGGAAATCCGGATGCCACCGAAGACTATACCCTGCTGAACTTCCGCGCATCCTACACCTACAATGCGAAAGTGCCGGTGACTCTGCTCGTGAAGGTCGATAACATCACCAACAAGCACTATGAGGTGGTATATGGGTGTCCGATGCCCGGCACCACGATCATGGGTGGGGTGGAATTCAAGTTCTGACACCCTCTCGCGACAACCGACATAAACTCACCGATCAACCCGATTTGACAAAACAATCCGGCTACACCTGAATGATATGAAAGGGAAACTGTCAATACTTTATTTCCTGCAGTTCGCCGTCTGGGGATGCTATCTGTCCTGTTTCGGACAGCTCCTCGGCGCCGGTGGTCTCGGCAAGGATATACAATGGTTCTATGCGGCCGTGGGGATGGTGTCGCTGGTCACACCTGCCCTCATGGGACACTTCGCCGACCGCTTCTTCAACCCTCTGAGACTTCTGGGGGCGTGCCATCTGGCGGCTGCCATGGCCATGCTGGCCGCCTGGATATACGCGTCGTCACACCCCAGGATGGAATTCGGATGCTTCTTTCCGTTATATCTCTGCTTCCTGGCTTTCTACATGCCCACCATGGCCCTCTCGAACACCACCACATTCTCCCTGCTGAAATCCCACGGACAACAGCCCGTTGACCATTTCCCGGCCATCAGGGTGTGGGGCACCGTGGGGTTCGTGGCGGCCATGTGGTTTGTCAACAGCGCATACGTCCACGAGGGGAGTTTCGGCTTCACTCTCTCTGACACTCTCCCCCAGTCCCCCTTCCGCTTCCAATACACATCAATGCAGCTGCTCGCATCATCCGTCACCGGCATCGCCACTGCCCTCTACACCTTCACATTGCCGACCGTAAGGATTCCCGCGAAGACTGAGAAGAAAACTCTTGGCGAGATATTCGGATTCAAGGCTTTCCGTCTTTTCAGGAACAGGGAGGTGAGAATATTCCTCATATTCTCCGTATTTACGGGTGTATGCCTCCAGATTTCAAACGGGTTTGCCATCCCTTTCATAAACCATTTCATGGGATTTCGCGAATATGCAGGTTCGCTTGCCTCAGGAAACGCGACGATGCTTTTCTCGCTCTCTCAGATTTCAGAGGCCGCGTGCATCCTTCTTGTGGGGATAGCCATGCGACGGATAGGTTTCCGCCTTGTGGTGTTCCTCGCTCTCGCCGCCTGGTGCCTGCGGTTCCTTTTCCTGGGCATCGGAAATCCGGGCGACGGCCTGTGCTGGCTGGTGGCCTCGATGATTGTATATGGCATAGCCTTCAATTTCTTCAACATTGCCGGACATCTCTACATGGAGCAGGTGAGCGCGAAGGAGACAAAGGGGTTCGGACAGGGACTCCTCATGATGATGAGCAACGGAATCGGGGCCACCGGAGGAATGATTGCCGCCGGTGCGGTGGTAAACTCCTTCTGCTCCTGGGAGATGGTGCCGGCTCCGTCGGGACAGGGGATGATGCGCCTGTTCATGGGCGACTGGACATCGCCATGGCTGATTTTCTCGGCATATGCCCTAACTGTGGGGGTGCTTTTCCTGATATTCTTCCGAATGGACAGGGACTCCCGGCAAATTGACGCAAGGAGTGACATGAAAAAGGGATGAATCGCCCCCGAATTAGACTGTGGCAGTTTCCGGATTCAGGTTTTTTTAGCTATCTTTACGGCTTGAAAAACCTTACAGTCTCATGAACAAGTTTCTGATTACAATCCCGGCTTTCGCTTTGGCAACTTCCGCCTGCGTGAGTACCCGCCAGACACAATCGCCGGTATCTTTCGTGGAACCACGGATAGGCACGGCTCACAGCGAAACCATGGCCGCCGGCCTCTTCGGGAAAGGCACCGAAGAGCTTGGGCAGACACTCCCTGCCGTCCTCATGCCGAACGGGATGAACTTCTGGACACCGCAGACCCGCGACACGGAACAGAAATGCATCGCCCCGTATTATTACACAGACTCCTTACTCCAAGGTTTCAGGAATTCCCACTGGATTGTGGGGGGATGTACGCAAGACTACGGGTCGATGACATTGATGCCGCTGTACGGAAAGCTCCGCACATCGCCGGAGGCTCGCGCATCCCGCATGGACCGCGAAATGGAGATTTCGCGTCCCGACTACTATTCCGTGTCACTCCCCGACGAGAACATTACGGCGGAAATGACAGCAACGTCTCGAGCCGCGATATTCCGTTTCACATATTCGGAACAGGGGGAAGGGTTCCTGATTGTCAACCCAAACAGCGACGAGGGGCAGGGTTATGTAGAGATTGACACTGAAAACCGTCAGATAAGAGGCTACAATCCCGTGCACAGAATCTATCAGGGGTGGGGTCAGCCTGCCGGATTCTCAGGGTATTTCGTAGTGGAATGGCCGGAATCTCTAAAGGTTGCCGGATTTGGGACTTTCAAAGATGACAATGTATTTGAGGATGAGGACAAAATCAGCTCCACATCCGGCATCGGCGCATACATATCCTTCAATGTCGGGAAAGACGAGACAGTGACTGTCAAGGCGACCTCCTCTTTCACAAGTATAGAGGGGGCGCTTGCCAACTTGAAAGCGGAGATTCCGGGGTATGACTTCGAGGATGTGCACAGAAACCTCACCGCCACATGGGAACGCCAGCTCGGAAAGGTCGCCGTAGAGGGCGCCTCGGAGGCTGACATGACCAAATTCTACAGTGCCCTATACCGGGCCTCATTCCTTCCTCACGCGATAAACGACGCCGACGGCTCTTATCCGGCATTCTCAACCGGCAAGGAGACTCTTTCCATGCCCGCAGGAACGGACTATTACGAGGACTTCAGCATGTGGGACACTTACCGGGCTCTCCATCCGTTGCTCAACATAATATCCCCCTCGAAGAGTGGACAGATGATGCAGAGCCTCGTGCTCAAGTATCAGCAGGGGGGATGGCTCCCAATTTTCCCCTGCTGGAACAGCTACACCGCCGCTATGATCGGCGACCATTGCATCGCGGCTATTGCCGATGCCCACGTGAAGGGGGTGCAGGGATTCGACATTGCCACGGCATACGAGGCGATGAGAAAGAATGCCTTCGAGTCACCGGACAACATAGGCGACTATCGCGACGGCATGGGGAGACGTGCCCTCGGCTCTTATCTCAGATACGGCTACATACCGGTGGAGGACAGCGTGCCGGACGCCTTCCATAAGAAGGAGCAGGTGTCGCGCACTCTCGAATACGCCTTTGATGATTTCGCGCTCGCCCAGGTGGCACACTCGCTTGGAAAGACCGATGATTACAATGAACTCATGCGCCGGGCCCGGAACTATCGCAATGCAATCGACCCGGCATCCGGATATGCGGCGCCTCGCGATTCTTCGGGACGGTTTCTACCTTCCGACCCCTTCTCTTTCTCGAAAAACATAACTGAGGGCGCCCCTTGCCATTACACCTGGTATGTTCCCCACGACCAGGAGGGACTGATGGGAATAATGGGGGGACGGGAGAAATATGCCGCGAAACTCGACTCCATGTTCTCGCAACGGAGATACTGGCACGGCAACGAGCCATGCCATCAGGTGGCATGGCTATTCCCATATGCCGGGATGCCTGAAAAGACCCAGGAATATGTGCGCCATATCCTCGACACGGAGTATCTGAACACTCCAGGAGGACTCTCCGGCAACGACGACGCCGGACAGATGTCGGCCTGGTGCGTGTTCGCCATGTTAGGCTTCTACCCCGTATGCCCCGCGTCAACGGAATACGTCACCGGAAGCCCGGTATTCCCGAAAGCGGAAATCAAGCTTGAAAACGGGAAGACTTTCACAATCATCGCGGAAAACGCATCTCCTGAGAACATATATGTGGAGAAGGCCACCATCGATGGCAAACCGCTTGCGACTCCCTTCATATCTCATTCCGACATCATGTCGGGAGCCACCCTGCACATGAAAATGACTAACCGTAAACCATCAAACCAACAATGAGAATACATTGCTTCCTCATCCCTCTCTTCCTTCTTTTCGCCGCCTGCTCCGGCAGTCGTGGCAACGTGTATGACATCACTGATTTCGGGGCGTCGGCCGACTCTCTCGCCGACAATGCCGAGGCTATCCAGAAGGCCATCGACAGATGCTCGGCCGACGGCGGGGGAACTGTCGTGATTCCGGCCGGCAAATCGTTCATGTCCGGGCCTTTCAGGCTGAAATCTTTCGTCAACCTGCATCTCGAACCAAACTCGCGGATAGTGGCAAACCCCGACGAATCCGTATATCAGGAGAGCGCGTTCCGTGAAAACCGGGGGGAGGGGATGATGTGGATTTCCGGCAAGGACATCAAAAACGTATCTATCACCGGCACCGGCACCATCGACGGAAACGGAGTGGCTTTCATGGGACGTGAACTCGACGACTCGTATGAGCTTAAACCTGTCACGGATTTCGACCCGCGCCCGCATGTGCTGACTCTACTGAACGCTGAAAAGGTGAATATCAGCGACATTACCATACGCAACAGCGCATATTGGACCATACATCTTGTAGGGTGCCTTGACGTGGCAATCACCGACATATCCCTGCTTAACAACCTCAAAATCAGAAACGGTGACGGAATCGACATCGACCATTCGAAAAAGGTGAGAATCTCAGGGTGTTATATCGAGAGCGGCGACGACTGCATATGTCTCAAGAATCGCCGTGAATTCGAGGAATACGGCTCCTGCAAGGATATCACCGTCACCAATTGCATCATGACATCTCGCTCTTGCGCCGTGAAAATCGGCTCCGAGAATATGGACAGCATCGCTAACGTGCTTTTCTCCAACTGCATAATACGCGACAGCAACCGTGGAATCGGCATTCAGAACCGCGACGAGGGTACCGTGACCGATGTCACGTTCAGCGACATGCACGTTGACTGCCGGCTATATTCCGATGTGTGGTGGGGGAAATCGGAACCCATCTATATAACATCCTACCCGCGTGCCGTAGGCAACCACAAGGATGCCGGATGGCGTTTCCCGAAAGGGGCCGTAAAGGGGGAATGCGGGGAAGTGAGCCGAATCCGATTCAACAATGTGTTCTGCACTTCTGAAAACGGGGTGTTCATCGGTGGCGACGTGCCGGGAAAAATCAACCGCATCCTGTTCAGCAATGTGAATATCGACCTTGTGAAGACAACCTCCTACCCCGGTGGCGTGTATGACCTAAGGCCTCGCGACGGGGAAGGGTTTGTGGAATCTCCCACCTACGGCTTTTTCTTTGACACGGCCGACGACATAACGGTGCGCGACTGCTCCGTGTCGCTCGATGGGTTCCCCGCCGACAGATATGCCGGATTCATGAAAACAATCAACTGCCGGGGTGTGAGATGACTGCTATGAAAAGTATTTGGCTCTCCCTCCTGGCCGTCTCATTTTGCGGTACAGGATACCCGCAGTCTCTGCATGATGAGATTGCCGCCGCTCCTGGCAAGTCGGGAGGGATATACTACGCCTATCCCTACACTTCCGACTATGTGCCGGAATGGCCGAAAGGATATGAGCCTGTATATATTTCCCATTATGGCCGGCATGGGTCGCGGTGGGCCATCAACGAGAAGCAATATCCCCTCGTGGCCGACCTGCTCAGAGAGGAGAACAGGAAGGGGAATCTTTCCGCCAAAGGAACTGAGACACTGGCTATGGTGGATGCCATAGCCTCCCACGCCGCAGGACACGCGGGGGAACTCTCTCCGCTCGGTCAGCGCCAACACAAGGGAATAGCACGCAGGATGATGCGGCGCACCCCATCCCTTTTCAGGGATTCCGCACATGTGTCGGCCTTATCGTCGGTTGAGCCTCGTTGCATTGTCAGCATGGCGGCTTTCTCCGAAAGTCTCAAGGAGGCTAACCCTTCGCTCAGGATAACCCGGACCGCCTCTCCCGGCGACATGTCGTTCATATCATATTCCACTCCGGAAGCCAAGGAGTTTTCAAAAGAATCTGCCTCATGGTGGAAAAAGCTGGATGCCTTCCGCGATTCCGTGGTTGATTATTCCCGTCTCTCAAGGTTGCTGTTCATAAATCCTGAGAGGGTGGTTTTCCCTGAAAAGTTCTGGAAAACCCTTCACGACATCGCCATCACCACCCAGAACGTGGAACTCGACATCGACCTCCTCTCAATCTTCAGCCCTGATGAGCTTTATGGCTTCTGGCAGGCCGTCAATTATGGCATGTACGTGCGTCATGCCGCCTCTCCGGCCGGCGGCATGGCGGGGATGAAGTCGGCGGAGTCATTGCTTGGCGACATAATCGAAAGAGCCGACAAGGCTTTGTCGGAAGCCTGCGGCGACATGTCGCCGGTTGACGACGCCACACCCTGCCAACCCTCCGTACAACTCCGGTTCGGCCATGACACGGCCCTTATCCGCCTCCTGGCCCTTATGGGAGTGGAGGGTTGCGCCAATAGCGAGGCTGACCCCACGAAGTATTGCGAGGCATGGCAGGACTTCCGCATCTCTCCTATGGGAGCCAATCTTCAGCTGCTGTTCCTGCGCGATAGCGACACCCAATCCGCCGACGGCATAATCGTGCTCCCGCTCCTAAACGAACGCCCGGCATCGTTCCCACTCCCCTCTCCTTTTCCGGGCTTCTACCGTTGGACAGACCTCAGGACATTATGGAGTCAGCGTATAGCCACATTTTGTCATTATTCTTGAACAGACCTGTCGCCATCCAGGCAAAACGAAAGGGGAAGACTCACGTCTTCCCCTTTGTTCGTCAGGAGGATCGACTCACGTCTGCCTCCCTTCTATGAGTATGAATAACTCGATATCCATCTTTTCACCATCATAACGGACAATTATAATAACTCTTTGCCTCCATGACGTCCTATCCTAATCATCCGATGGTAAAAAGAACTTACATGCAATAATATTCGTTATTTGAAAATCTGTTTTGTAGCCTTGTTCCCTTTCTTCACGATGAAGATGCCGTTGGCCGGCTCGGAAACACGCACACCCTGAAGGTTGTAATACACCTCAGGTGCATTCTCGTCAACCTCAACACCCTCTACGGCAGCACTCTCGTCAAACTTCTCAAGCTTGAAGTCGGCAAACGGGTTCCAGAATTGCGCAGGCGCGTTGGCATCCTTTCCAAGACCAACCCATACCTTGGCAGGTTCTGTGAGTGTGAACTCTACATAATGACGCCACTTCTCCGGGTCATTCACGAAAGCCGCGCTTGACTCACGTTCCTTACCTGAATCATCCCAACAGTCAACTACATTACGGGTCTCGTAGTCAGGTACGATTTCAGTGAAATCAGCCGTGCCTCGGGTCTCATTCTCAGGCATGGAAGCATAGTCACCGTTGCAGATTTCCCAGCAGTCCTTGATGCGGGTAAGTAGAACATTCTCCTCAAGCATGTCCATGGAAACCTCGAAACTGTTCGGTTTCGATTCCTCGAAAGAGACATACAGGTAGGCGTTGTTATGATAATCGTCTTCCTTGTATAGCTTCTGGTCGAACCATTGCTTCGGAGACGGATCGGAATCCGCAACACCCCACTGACCTTTGCAACCGATAATCTTTCCATCGTAGTTGCCGGCACCGCCATAGCGCATGAATGTCAATGCGCTGAAACGGTATGTTCCTGCAGGGAGTTCAACCTGCTGTCCAAAATTGTATTCAGAAGCATTTGTCTTTCTATATACACCTCCCTGTTTGTTTACATCGGGAGTCTTTACCTTGTTGCCGCTGTTTACCATATTCCAGGCCGCGTTGTCCATATCGATGCCATTGTCGAACTGCGCGTTGACAATGCGGTCGGTGTAATCGGTATCTCCGCTCTTGAGCTGGAAATTGTCGAAACAGCACCATTCGTCGGCATAGCAGCCAAGATTCTTGATGCCAAGTACAAGGTCGCCACCCTCATGGTTGAAAGTGACAGTGTTGACATACTCGCCGGCAGCGAAAGCGGCAGCCGCATCGGCAGTCCCGTTGGGGGCTGTCTCACGGCCCTCGAACAGAGCCTTCACAGCAACCTGCGCGTCACCAAGATAAAGGAACGCGTAATGATTCTTGCCATCAGCCATATTGGCTTTGGCATAGTCATTGTTACCGCAACGATAGAACGCGTCAGCGGTAAGCACATACTCACCGGCAGGCATGTCGGGAAGCACCTGATAGAGGTTGAACGCTCCATTCCATACCTCTCCCACACCGTCAGCTACTGCCGCCAACGCTCCCTGCCAACCGGGAAGGAAAGCCGGATTGGTCATGTACTGTCCGGTTACATCACGATACGAACCGGCGGCTCCGGCTGAAAGCATCACGGCACCGGCACCAAGCAGCATTGCGCTGCGTCTGAAGTTGAATTTCGTCATAACAATAAGTTTGGTATTATGTTTAAGTTATTTTGGTGTCTCATGCGACGGGAAGTGTAAGCCCCGTCGCATGAGTCTTTTTGTCTTTATTATCACAATCCCTGATACCCCGGATTCTGCTTCCAGTTGAGATTCGTCTCAAGGATTCCCCTGTGGATTGGCATAAGACGGCGGTTGGGGTCTTTCGCTCCGTCACGTTCAACCCAATGGAACGTAGTATGGTCGGCGTCATCCCAAACCTTGTAGCGGTTCTTCTCGCCCCAGTCGTTTTCGAACATCCCGCAACGGATAAGGTCATTGCGTCTCCAGGGCTCAAGGATAAACTCTCGTGAACGCTCATCCATCAAATCCTTGATTGTAAATGTGCCTGTCACCTCAGGGGCTCCGGAACAACGGCGCACCTCATTCACGAGTTCATTGACCGTCGCGCCAAGAGTAGGCGTCGCACCCCTCATGATACACTCAGCTTTCGTGAGCAGGATATCCGCAAACCTGAATATCGGCGCATCGTTGGCTTGCTGGCGACTCCACAGACTGTAATCCTCCTCCCTGGGGGGATATTTGAAGCATCTCGCACCCTTCTGGATATTGAGGAGAGCAGTCCCGTTGGCTATATTTTCCTTAGATGCCTTGGGTAATGCCTCATCTCCGAGAGAATAGATGGAGCCATCGTCGAAATCGAAATCGGCATGATAGTTCAGCTGGCCGACAAGTGTTTTCTCATTGCCGGGAATCTGATATATCATCACAGGGATATCTGTCTGCTCATAATTGGCATCGAAAGTGTATTGAGGTCCCTGGAGTATTATTTTATTACGTTCATCACCAGGAAGATTGAATCTTTCAACCGCCTCTTTAGTCAAGACGGTCTGGCCTGCAAGCGACATCTCATTTTTCCATCCAAGCGTGTATGGCACACACAGGCCATCCTTCTTGAAACCGAACCAACGGTACCAGGTTGTAGTGCCGTCAGCCTGTGAAGACGGATCGACATTAAGCGCGTATATGAAGTCCTTTATTTGTACACCATTGTCAGGGAAGAACTTTCTGCGGTAGCCTTGTCCAACCTCAAACAGTCCGGAATTTATTATTTCGTCACACCATTTAACACAATCGTTGAGTTTCTCATTGGGAGTGTCATTGGTTACGGTGATGATATCATGGGTATATACTCCCCAGTTGAGATATAGCTTCGCCAAAAGCGCGGCCGCCATCCAATAATTGGGCTTGCCATAGGTGGAGAGGTCGTTGGCCTTGCTCAAGGCACCCTCCTGTCCGAGAATCTCAAGCAATTCGCTCTCTATCCATCTGGCCACTTCAGCACGCGGAGAACGGTCGATTGATTCGCCTTCAGCCAGAGGACGTTTCATAATCGGCGCGTCTCCATAGAGTTCCATCATCCAGAACGTATAATAGGCCCTTATCGCCCGCAAAGGAGCCACGATAGGGTCGTTGAGTTCGGCCCCTCCGTATGACAGTATCTTCGTATTGGTGTATGTCAAGCCAGACATGCATCCCTCAATTATACGAGTGTTCCAGTTGTCAAGGTTGAGCGAATGGATTGACGCGTTGAGGTAGCGTCCATCATCGTAATAGTTTCCGATTCCGAAACAGCATCCCATCACCTCATCTCCCTGATTGACCACACCCTCGTTGAAGTCGCGGCCAAACCAACTGTGAAGATATAGATAGCAGGCATTGAACTCACCCTCCACCGCAATCGGGTTGTTGGGGAATTCGGTATATCTTGTGTTCACATCGGTGTCAAGGTCTGTGCAGGAACACATCCCGGCAAGAGCCACACCAAGTGAAAGCAATCTTGTATATGGTTTCATGTTTTATCAGTTCAATTTAGTGTTAGAAATTGATGGAGGCGCCCACAAGAATCTGACGTGTGCGCGGGTAATGGTCTGAACGCGTGTCATGTCCCGGCTCAAGGCCGCCCAGACAGATTTCCGGATCACGTCCTTTATACTTTGTCAGCGTAAACACGTTGTTGGCCGAAACATAGACACGGATGTCGTTGAGCCATCCATTGAAACAATTGCGGAAAGTGTATCCAAGTGTCACGGTGGCAAGTTTGAAATAGCTGCCGTCCTCGAGATAACGCTGGGAGGGATAGTGTGCGAGTCCATCGGTGGGCAACTGGTCTTTTATCGCCGACTCCATCACATTCTTTCCCTGGGAGATTGAGCCTATGTAGGAGAAATATGCGCGAGGCTCGTTGAAAATCTTCTGACCGAAAACTCCGGTGAAAAAGAGGTTGAGATCCCAGTTCTTATAGATGAGTCGGTTGTCCCAACCCATCGTAAGCTTTGGCTGCGCGCTACCGGCATAGATACGGTCATCCGCACCGGGTTGCAAGGTAGTCTCCGGATTTCCGTTCTCATCAAGGATATGGTTGCCATTGCCGTCATAACGATAGAAAGTCGAGATGCCCTGGTCGTTATATCCTGCCCAATCCCACAGATAGAACGAACCAATGGCTTTACCTTCCACGATACGCTGAGTGTTGCATCCCTGCGACAGTCCCGGAAGATGCGGGTCATAACGGTTGAGGACACCGGCGTTGAACTCACTGTTTGAGACACTTATCACCTTATTGTCATTATGTGAGAAATTGAGCGAGGTGTTCCAAGAGAAGTCACGGGTCTGCACCGGATAGGCCTGGATCATAAGCTCCACGCCCCGGTTGCGCATCTTGCCCACATTGGCGGTCATGACATTGACAGGATACAGTGCGGTAGAGACCGGATATTCCCATATCATATCCCTTGTCTCCTTATTGTAATATTCGATTGTACCCCCGATTCTTCCGTTGAGGAAGGAGAAGTCAAGACCTACGTTGAGCATCGAGGTGGTCTCCCACTTCAGATTGTCGTTGACGTTACGGGCCGCCGTAAGACCCTTGTAGGAGGTTACAGTACCCGTAATCGGATCCACATAGTCGAAACGGTTGGCCTTGTCATAGAAGAAACGTGCAGTGTAGATATCAAAACCGTTGGCATTACCGCTCTCACCCCAACCCACACGGAGTTTGAGGTCGCTGAGCCACTGGACATCATTGAGGAAACTCTCCTGCGACAATCTCCAGGCCACCGACGCCGAAGGGAAAGTGGCCCATTTGTTGTTGGAACCGAATGTGGAGGCTCCGTCACGGCGCACAGCCGCCTGGAAAAGATACTTCGACATCAGGGAATAATTGGCACGTCCGTAGAAGGAAATCATCTTGGTGTGGCTCTCAAGCTCACCCCATACCGGGTCGGCATCCCACGAATTGGCCATCCCGATGTTGTTCCAGCCCAAAGAGTCGTCATAGAAATTGTAGCCCGTGGCTCCAAAACCGTCGCCATTCTTATGCTCTTCCCAGGAGTAGCCGGCCATGAGCGCGAGTTTGTGGTTTTCCCCGAACTCCTTATCATAGTTGCCGTAGATTTCCATAAGCTTCCCCCAATTGTCCTTCACCTTGCGCTGGGCCTCCCCATGACGGGTATTGTTCTGCGACTGCGTCGATGTGTAGGACTTATAATGCTCGTTCTGGGTCTCGTATGAGAAATTCGCGTTAAGGAAAAGCCCCTCAAGGATTTTCAACGAAGCCTTCCCTGTGAACTGGAGACGCTTGAACGTGGTCATCGATGTGTTCTCATACACAAGAGAGAGTGGATTGTAGTTCTGAGATATGGTCTTGTCGGAATACCAGCTTCCGTCTTCATTTTTGACAGGCACAAGCGGAGAATAATAATACATACCCTCATATACCGACGACCCTTCTATGTCGCGGGGCACTCCCCACTCTTTACGGATATTGCCGTTGATGCCGACTCCGAGTGTCAGGCGGTCCTTGAGGGTCTTGGTCTCGACATACGCACGCCCCGTGAAAAGGTTGTTGCCAACGCCTTTGATGATACCGTCACGTTTGAGATAATTGACGGAGACATTATAATTGGTGGTCTTGTTACCGCCAGAAATGGAAAGGTCATGATTGGTGGCGAAGCCCGTGCGTTGCACCTCCTTTGCCCAGTTGGTGTCGGCGCCTCGGTCGTTGGGGATATTTATACCGTTCTCCTCCGCATATGCACGGAGCTGTGAGGCGGTCATCATCTTATGGTCGTTAGCAATCCGCTCCCATGACACATAACCCTGATATGTGACACGCGCCGGTCCGTCAGAGCCTCGCTTGGTGGTGACGATGATGACTCCGTTGGCCGCCTTGGAGCCATAAATGGCTGTCGCGGAAGCATCACGCAGCACATCGATGCTCTCGATATCTGCCGCAGGAATCAGGTTCATGTTCACGCCCGGAATACCATCGACTACATAAAGGGGATTCGAATCCCCACTGAGAGTGGAGGCCCCGCGCAATGTCATGGAGTTGACACCACCGTTGGGGTCGGAGTTCTGCACCACCACAAGACCCGGCACCTTACCCTGGAGCAACTGGCCGGCATCGGTGTATGCCCCCACGTTGAGTTCCTTGGAATTGACGGTGGTGATTGACCCGGTGAGATCCTTACGCTTCATGGTGCCATACCCCACTACGACAACCTCGTCGAGGAGCTTGTTGTCTTCCTCCATAACGACATCGAGAGTGTTTGAGGAAGCTTTGATTTCAAGGGTCTTATACCCCACATAAGAGAAGGAGATTGTTTTCCCGAACGCTCCGTCAAGCCGATATTTGCCGTCAATGTCGGTAGCTGTGCCGACAGAGGAGCCTTCAATCCTCACTGTAACTCCGATAAGAGTTTCCCCTTTTTCGTCTGTCACTGTACCCGACACCCAGCTGTTTTGGGCAATAGCGGGAAGGAACGCCGCAAGCAGGAATGCCATCGTAAATATCCGATGCAACACAACCGCCGGTCGCAGGCGTCGTGATTTCTCACATACGGTAGTAAATACTGTCATTAATGTTCTATTTAAGGTTAGTTATATGTGTCGCTAAGGTTCAGCCCCCCTTATTCATCACGATTTGATGATGATGGAGATTCGAGTAATCCATTGGCACTGAAAAGCCAGGTGTCGGCTGAATCAGAATGCAAATTTAACCTTAAATTTTCTTAATTGCAATTAATGAAACCAAAAAAATTCCCCTCTATGACGGATTTATTGACATTTTTAACACTTACCAGACCCTGCGCTCAATAACGCGAACCCTTTAGAACAGCATTTGGCAATTAGGAATTAGAAATGGACCGGCTCAGACATGATGACTTCTCATATATAATACTCCATCATCTCCACAAGTCCGGCTCGTAAAGCATATTTCGTCGCCTCATACACATTGTTGACACCGAGTTTCCTGAAAATGTTTTTCTTGTGGGTCACAACTGTATGTGTGCTAAGAGTCCTTGCCTCGGCAATCTCTTTCACGCTCCGGCCGTGGGCTATGAGCCGAAGTATCTCTGTCTCCGTCGGGGTCAGTGGGTTGCCACCACAGTCTTGACCGCAAGACTCCTTTCCAAAACGGAGATAGTTGGCCACCTGGCTGCAGATATACCTCTCTCCTCGCGCCACACTTTCAAGACAGGCACGCACCTCCTCCGCCGGCGCGTCCTTCAACAGGACGCTCACATTTTCCTCCGCCGTCATCCGGCGCAGGAAATCACCGCTGAGTTCCATCGACATCAACAGCCACATGACATCCGGGAAACGCCTGTGCAACACAAGCACCTCTTCCGCTCCCCGAAGGTCGAAAAGCGCGTAATCAAGCACCACGACACCAGACTCCGTCTCCTCAAGGGTCTTCAGAAGCTCCTTCTTGCAGGAAGCCTCCAACAGGCGCGCGCCCCTGACCCATTGCATAATCAAGGAACGCACGCCGGCTCTTGTCAATGCCTGGTTGTCGGCCAGTATAAATGTCGGGAACCTCACACCGGATACTCGTCAAAGGCGTAAAGCACTGTCGATAGATAACGCTCGCCGGTGTCGGGAAGCAATGCCACGATGGTCTTGCCGGCATTCTCCGGTTTACGGGCTTCCTCAAGCGCGACGAAGAATGACGCCCCCGAAGAGATGCCCACAAGCAATCCTTCCTTTTCCGCCAATAGCCGAGATGCCCGGATAGCGTCATTGTCGGGAACCGCAACCACCTCATCCACAACCTCACGGTTGAAATTGCCCGGCACGAATCCGGCTCCTATCCCCTGTATCTTATGGGTCCCCGGATTACCTCCTGAAAGCACGGGTGATGACGCAGGCTCAACGGCTATGGTCTTGACCTCCGGCTTATGGGCTTTCAAAGCCTCCGCAGTGCCTGAGAGCGTGCCGCCGGTGCCGACGCCGGCCACAAACACATCCACCTCACCGTCAGTGTCTCTCCATATCTCCTCTCCGGTAGTGAGACGGTGGGCTTTCGGATTAGCCGGATTCTCAAATTGCTGAAGTATAACGGAACCCGGATTCTCTGCCTGGAGTTCCTGCGCCTTCCTGATAGCTCCCTTCATCCCCTCGGCTCCCGGAGTCAGCACAAGCCTGGCCCCGAGGGCCTTGAGAAGATTCTGACGCTCCACGCTCATGGTCTCCGGCATGGTCAGCACAAGCCTATATCCTTTCACCGAGGCTACCCAGGCCAAACCGATTCCTGTGTTGCCGCTCGTAGGCTCTATTATCAGGGCTCCGGGGGTGAGACTCCCGTCTGCCTCAGCAGCATCTATCATGGCGAGGGCAATACGGTCTTTAACGCTGCCGCCAGGATTGAACGCCTCAATCTTGACGAGGAGACGTGCCTGGAGTCCTTCCGACTTTTCTATGTTGCCTACTTCAACAAGGGGTGTGTTTCCGATAAGCTCGGTGAGATTTCTGTAGATTTGTGCCATAATTCTATTCTTTTAAATTTAACACTGCAAAATTACCACCACATTATCACTACCACAATACCACAATCATGGTATCATCAAAAATTTCTTTCATTTTATCCAATCCTGTCATCGCCTCCCATATTCTCACTTCTAAATCCCCAAGCCATCTGTAAAAGTGGTGGCGACCGCCTTACGTTGCAGTATCCTCGACTCCGGCGGCACTGAATATGTGAGCCATACGTTTCCTCCGATTATCGAATCATGTCCCACCGTGATGCGTCCGAGAATCGATGAATTCGAATATACGGTGACATTGTCTTCTATTATAGGATGGCGGGGTACATTGACAGGATGGCCGTGACTGTCGAGCGAGAAATTTTTTGCCCCCAGGGTGACACCCTGGTAAAGCGTGACATGGTTCCCTATTATACAGGTCTCCCCTATCACAACACCGGTGCCATGGTCTATGGCGAAATATTCTCCGATTTCCGCGCCTGGGTGTATGTCAATCCCCGTCATAGAGTGAGCGAGTTCCGTAAGGATACGAGGAATCACGGGAATGCCGAGTTTAAGCAGGGAATGTGCCACGCGGTAGTTCACCATTGCAAGCACCACAGGATAACACAGAATCACTTCCCCATAGTTATCTACAGCCGGGTCGTTGTCATACATTGCCCTGACATCTGTATAGAGCAGACGTTTTATCTCCGGCAACGTGTCGATAAAGCGCAACGCGAGTTCTCGGGACTCCGTATCCACATCATTTGCCCCACGTTCATGATTGAATCGCAAAGCGTGGCTTATCTCCCTCTTGAGCAATGAATAAAGACGCTCTATCCCTATCCCTATAAAATATTCCCTGATCTTGGTGCTTTCTCGCTGCTTATCGAAAAAATCCGGGAAAACCACTTCCCTGACAAGTCGCATCAGCTCCCTCATCGAATCCATCGACGGGAAATGTCCCGCCCCGTTGGGGAGCATCATCCTCTCCTCCTCAAGACAGGAGGAAAGTCCACGGATATTTCTCAGCAATATCTCTTCCGGAATCATATCTGTATATTGAAATTGTTTCGCTTGCAAATTTAATCATAAAAACGCTTGAATTGTCATAAATAATAAATAATTTTGCATTCATGCCTCCCGGACAGCTAATTTTGCTGACAATTCAAGTCTGAAGGATGGCAAACCAAACACTGAAACACCAAGAAAAACACACCTGATATGGCCGACAACTATCTTGAGAAACGTATGGAGGAACTCCGGAGCGGAAAGACCACCGCACCACGAGCCGCATCGGCAGGCATAAGGAAAGGGATACTGCAATTTCCGCTCCCTGAGAAAAGGGTGCTTGTCACCGGCGGGGCACATGCCCCCGGGCTTGCCATAGCCCGCGAATTCATCAGAGCCGGTTGCCGGGTCGCCATCTTCGACCCTGACACTGACGCGGGCCATACCCTGGCTCTCAACGAGGGGATACGCTATCATCCCGCCGACCTCTCCGACTCTTCTGCCACAGCATACGCCTTCCGCGCTCTCCTGAAGGCATGGCGCGACGTTGACATTGTGGTGTGTGCCGACCGCGACGGATGCGAAGCCATCCTTTCCGAATGGAGCGCCCACAAGAAGAGATTCCCTATTCCTTCCGATTATGGAGTCCGTCTCATATCTGTCGGATTCTCCCCGGATAGACCTGAGCGCCTTACTGATGAGATTCCCGGACTCGTGGCCTCGGACATCACTGCCCCACAGGGCACATCCGGATACGAGCAGGAAATAGCGCGTGCGTGCCTATTCATATCTCTTCCCACCACCCGCCACAACTGCCGCATAATGTTCACATAAGAACATAAAAGAAGGCGTATCCTTGCTATACGCCTTCCATTCCAAGCGGGAGCCGATAGAACGGCTCCCGCGCATGTAAATCAATCAAATACTCAACATCAGTTCCACCCCGGATTCTGTTCTATGACAGCGCCTGTGTTGGTGTCGATAATCGTCTGTGGAATCGGGAACAATGTCCACTTCGTGATGGAGGGAAGCGTGGAGCTGAAGCATCCGGGCCATGCCTCGCTCTGGTCGGCGATACCCATGGCATGGGCGTTGATACTGTTTATGCCATCCTGACCCATACGAAGAAGGGTAGGCCATCTCTGTTCCTCAAAGAACAGCTCCCTGACGCGTTCATCGAGTATGAACTGCAGGCTCATGTCGCCGGCCTCAGCCATCTTGGAACATTGTGCGCGGTCGCGGATGATGTTGACATCAGAAGCGGCGCCTGCGTTGTCGCCCTTACGCAACTTTGCCTCGGCACGGAGAAGGATTGTTTCCGCAGAGCGGCATGCATACTGGTCAATGTAGTAGGCGCTACGCTGCCATCCCTCGCTGAGGTCATCATAATTGTAGTCGTCAGCCGATGCCCATTTCTCCCATACCGGGTAGAAACGGTCGATACGGGTCGGGTCAAGCATGTCGAGTGTCACTACCTGGCCATACATGGAGTGGTTCCTGTCAGTAACCTTGAACTCACGATGGATATTACACTGGGCATTACGCATGTCATCGCCATATTCTCCGGCCCATACCTCATTAATCACATAATTGGTAGGGCTATTGCTCGAAATGCCACGTCCGCCTACATAAGCACAGATGTTTCCACCGGGATAAAGACTCTCATCAGCATTGTTCCACGGACAGTTCTCTCCATTTTCCTTGTATTCATCCTTCCAATACGCATCTCGGAGCACCGGCGACCAGTTGCGGGGAGAATCATTCTGATTTCCGCCGAATTCATGACGCACTGCATAATCATGCTGGAACACCCACAGCGACTCGGTGTTGCCGTTGTCGCGGTCCTGGTTGTCGCGCTGGAAAAGGTCGAAGAAAACGTTGCCGTCCTCACGGTAGGCCGCCACCCCGTTCACGCTCTTGCCTCCATCTACTATGGCACGTGAGCCGAATCGCTCTGTCATAAGGGGATGGAGAGCCACCACCTTGTCGGCATAAGAGATTGCCTCGTCAAGGTCGGAGGCGTTGTTGTTCTTGATTGTTGCGAGAGCCAGGTATGCCTCAGAAAGGAAATGGTAGGCCGCGCCCTTGGCCACACGTCCTGCCTCCGAAGGATAGTCGGGAAGATTGGCCGCCGCATCCTCAAGGTCGCTGATTGCCTGGAGATAGGTCTCCTCCCTCGTGGCACGTGTGAAATCGAGTTTAAGTTCCTCATAGAACTGAGTCACAAGAGGCACTCCGCCAAACATCTCGGCAAGACGTAGATAACCGTAGCCACGCATGAACATCATCTCGCCATAGCACTCATTGCGCTGGGCTTCGCTTTCCCAGGAGAGACCCTCCTTGCGAACACCCTCAAGACTCTGGTTGGCATAGTTGACGAGCTGATACATCGACTCATAAATCTTGTTGCTCTGGTTTGACGACGCGCTCCAGTTATTGAAGTTACATATGTAGTTTCCGCTCGCGCGCCAGTTCGGGGTGTCGGCCACATCAGCGCCAAGTCCCTTCAGGAAGTTGTCAACGTCATACCAATAACGGATATGCACATAGAGGTTGGTGACACAAGCCCTCACCTGATCGGCAGTCTCATATGAGTTGGTGGTGGTATATATTGTGCGCGGTTTCTCCGTCAGGAAATCGGAGTCGCTGTTACAGGCAGAAAACAGCGGAGCTAACGCCATCCCGCCCAATGCATATATCGCAATATTCTTAAGTTTCATTTCTTTAAAAGAAGATTAGAATGTTAGGTTAAGACCGAGAGAGAAAGAACGCGACAGGGGATATCCGTAAGAGTAGCCTGTCCCGACAGTCTGTTTGATTTCGGGATCTCCACCGTCCCAGCCGGTGATGGTGAAGAGGTTCTTCGCGGCGAAGAACACCTTGAGGTTGTTGATGCCACAGTTTTTCACCCAAGGTTGGTCGAAGGTATAAGAGAGGCTGAGGTCGGCGAGACGTACGAATGAATAGCTCTGCAACGGAGTGAAACGTCCGTCAGTGTAGTTGATGCGGGGGTATTCATCGCTGCGGTTCTCCTCTGTCCACCATCCATGGTTAAGGTTGTTGTCGAAGTTAACGTCAGACAGCGTGCGGTAGGCATAGAGATTCTGAGCTTTTCCATAGCCGTTGCCTCCGAAGATGCCAGTGAACATCGCGAATAGAGTGAAGTTTTTGTATCTTACTGTATTGCCGAATCCCATGCGGAAATTCTCCTTAGAATAGCCAAGGATTGTGCGGTCGTCGGAAGTAATCACGCCGTCGCCATCCATGTCGGCAAACATGACATCACCGGGTTGTGCGCCGTTTTTCTCCATGTATTCAGTGTCCTCAACCTGCACGATGCCTATATTCTTATAGCCATAGATAGCTCCGAGCGACTTATTGAGGAACAGTCCGTTGGTGACATCGTCCTTACCGTCGCCGTAGAGGTCTTTAAGTTTATTGCGGTTCATGTAGAAATTGAGGGTCGATGTCCAGCTCCAGTCCTTGTTCTCAATATTGACTGTGTTGAGGGTAGCCTCGATACCCCAGTTATCCACGCGGCCCATAGTGGCGTACATGCCGGTGAGGCCGTTAATCATGACGGGAATACTGCGCCAGAAAATCTGGTCGGTGGTCTTGGATGTATAGGCGTCGAAGTCAAGGTTTACACGGTTGTTGAACATTCCGAGTTCGAAACCAAAGTTCCATGACGTGGTGGTCTCCCATCCCAGGTTGACGTTACCCATAGCGGTGATACGCTGTCCCCAGCTTGCCTGAGATGCGTTGCCGAAAGGATATACAAAACCGCCTGACTGTCCGAGAGTAATTGTTGAGAGAGTCTGATATGGACTCAACGACTGGTTGCCGTTCTTACCCCATGAAGCCTTGAGCTTGAGATTGGTGATTTGGGCAATCTTCTCCATAAACTTCTCGTTAGACATTGTCCAAGCCACGCCGAAAGCGGGGAACGTACCCCATTTCTTGCCTGCACCGAACACTGACGAGCCGTCGCGGCGTACAGACGCGCTGAAATGGTAACGCTGGTCGAAGTTGTAATTGACGCGCGCCAGGTAGCCAACGTCGGTATGACGGGCATAGCCGGGCTTCTCTATTTTCTGTGTGGCCGCAAGATTGAGCCCGTCATATCCGAGGTTGGTGTTGCCAAGCGCGGAGAAGTCGGAACCGGTCATCTGGCGGGTGTAGTATTCATACGAGTCGCGGGTATATACGAGAGTGGCGTCAACATAATGCGCGTCAAACTGCCCGTTGTAGCTGAGGATATTGTCCCACACCCAAGATTTGTTCTTGCGGTGATAGTTGTAGCCGTTGGCTGATGCGAGATACCCTGCGGTTGCGGAGTCTGTATAGTATGCGTCGGCATCCTCGATAGCCACGCCGGACATCTCACGCACGTAATATCCCTCGTGGGTGAAATAGTCACGCTCGATATTCTCGAGGGTGAAGCTTCCGTTCATGCGGAACTGGAGCCCTTTCACCCATGGGCATTTGAGGATAAGGTGTCCCTTGAGACCTGTGGTATTGTAGATATCATTGTCGTCTATCGTGTTGGACAAGACACTCCAGAGTGGATTAAGGCGATAGCCACCCTCGTTGACCGGATACTTGTTCACCTCTCCGTTCATTCGCGTAGGCTGTCCGTAGGGGCTGAGACGGGTGGTCTGATAGAGGTCATATACAGTAGCCCCGGAATAGTTGTTGTGTGAATAGTTCATTTGGGCGCCGAGTTGTAGCCAATCGGTGACATCGGCGGTAAGACGCGCGTTCATCACGAAACGTTCGTAATCGTCGCCTATCACCACGCCTTCCTGCTTGGTGTAGGAACCGGATGCATAGTAATTGACCTTGCTCGAGGCTCCGGACACAGACACCGTGTAATTCTGCATAAGACCGGTGCGGGTGGCATAGTCAAACCAGTCGGTGGTCTGCCCTTTCTTATAGTTGTCATACTCGAACTTGCCCATCCAGGTAGGGTCGGCGTCTTCGGCGAGACCAGCGAGGATATTGTTTTTCCTCACATAATCGGCAGGGCTCAGGAGGTCGGGCTTCGATGCGGCGTTCGACCATGCCCAGGATGTCGATAAGGTGATGAGAGGTTTCCCTTCCACACCTTTCTTAGTGGTAATCATGATGACACCGTTTGCGGCCTGCGAACCGTAGGCGGCGAGTGAGGTGGCGTCCTTCAGCACGCTCATCGACTCGATAATGGAAGGATCGATGTCGCGGAGGGCTCCCTGGAAAATCACACCGTCAACCACAAGGAGAGGGTCAGAGCCTCCATTGATTGACTTCTGTCCGCGCACCACCATGGAAGGAACCTGACCGGCGCCCTGCTGTTGCGACACGGTGATACCCGTCACAGTTCCGCGAAGCGCGTCCATAGCGTTCGAAGTCGGAATCAGGGACAACGGAGAATCCGCAACCTTCACCGTAGATACAGAACCGGTGAAGTTCTTGCGCTGCACCGAACCGTAGCCCACCACCACCAGCTCATCGAGAAGCTGATTGTCGGGAAGAAGGGTAATCTTGAGTTCCCTCTGTCCGTTTATCTTGATTTTCTGGCCAAGATAGCCGACATACGACACCGCCAGGACATCTCCGTCGCTCACATTAAGAGTGAAACGTCCGTCAATGTCTGTCGAGGTGCCGGTTGTTGTGCCTTCCACCATTACGGTGGCGCCAATCACGGCTTCCCCAGCCTCGTCCAGCACCTCCCCTTTCAGAGGATATTGCTGAGCTTTCATGGTGGCCACTCCTAATATAAGGAGGAAAAGCCACATCAGGTAACGTTCTTTTTTCATCTGTTTCTGGTTAGTTGTTATTATTGTTAAATGTTAGCCTATACAAAACCTAAAACCAATTTTTTTCACTTTTAAGAAATAATGCCTGCAACTCTGTCTGCCGGGAGGACACCTCTGCATCCCCCGCCGCCCGACATCCGGGCGAATCCTAATACCTGTTAATTTACCTGCCGCAAAATTAATATCTCTTTACATATCCGGCTTTGTCAATTTCTTTCATTCTTTTGTCCAAATCTTTCAATCTTCACATATCTGACCGATTCAGACATATCATTGAACGTTTTTTACTTTCCACACTCGGATTTTGATTGTAAATTTGTGACATGAATCGATTTTCACATACCATGACCGCAATGCTCCTCGCATTCCTGTCGGCATCGGCCGGACTGTATGGAGCCAACATAAGCAACCTCGGAATGATGTCGGGACTTTCCAACGGATATGTCACCTCCATCACGCAAGACCCGTCGGGATATGTATGGGTGGCCACTGAAGATGGCCTTAACAGATTCGACGGACGGAGATTCGTGACCTTCAACAAAAAGAATTCCGGTCTCGGCGCCGACGAGCTGAACTGCGTGGCCCAGATTCCTTCCGACCCTGACAGGCTCTGGATTGCCACACAACGAAACGGGATGTATCTTTACACCCACTCCACCGGAATCATCTCAAGATTCGAAGCCCCGGGAATCGACCACAATGCCATCACCTCGATCTCTCCGGCAAAAAACTCCGGAATGTGGCTCACCAATTTTCACTCCGGTGTCCACTACTACAACCCTTCCACAGGCGAGGCAAGGGTGTATAACCGCAACAACATCCCCGGGCTCCCTCCCAGATTCTGGACCGCAGTGGAGGCTGACGGCGGAATCCTTTATGTGGGGCACGAGAAAGGGGGATTCAGTGTCATTGACACCCTGAGGCATAAGGCGGTAAATTTCATCCACCGAGACGACCAGCCGTCTATCCCCGGCAACCAGGTATATGCGATATGTATCGATTCCTTCGGTAATGTCTGGCTCGGCACAGACCTCGGCGCGGCCCTTTTCAATCCGGTCACACAGCAGTTCACTCCTTTTGTCCATAACGACGCCGACCCCGGTTCCATAGGAGCGGGAAGAATCAGGGACATCAGACAACTCGATAACGGACAAATATGGTTCGCATCCTCTCAAGGCGGGGTGAGCATTCTCGACAGGTCTTCTTTCAGCAACGGGATTGCCAACGCAAGATTCCGTTCAATCCCGGCGACAGGTATGCCTAAGGGCACATCAAGCGCATACATCCGCGCCCTTTTCCAGGACTCTTTCGGAAATATCTGGATTGGGAATTATCGCACGGGGATGGATGTGATTCCTCACATCGACCCTCCGGTGTCAAGGATAGACTACATGATTGCCGATGACAACGGTTTCCGCTACAAACCAACCTGGAGCTGCGACTACAGCCATGACGGGACAATATGGATTGGTGGCGAGGATGAAATCGCGTGCCTTAAGAACGGGGGCATAGAGATTATCCCTCTCCCGAAGGCCTCTTCCGACGGCAAGACTTTCGTGAGGGCGGTAAAGACTGACTCAAAGGGAAGAGTATGGGTCGGGACATATGACCGTGGCGGAATGCTGTTCGACCCGAAGTCAAGGTCTTTCCGACAGATTCAGGGCCTTCCCGCCGACGTGAGGGTATTCGCCGAAGATTCCGGAGGCAACATCTGGATTGGCGGCGACGGCGGGGTGTTCCTTTTCGACACAGAACGGGACAGGGCGGTAAGGAACGAACCGGTCAACAATAAACTTTACGACCACGTGATACAGACACTGGCGTTCGACCGTAAAGGCAACCTCTGGGTGGGGTCATTCGGAAAAGGAATCGCCGTCTTCAACAAGAACCTGGAATGTCTGGCTCATCTCGAAGAGGCCACAGGATTCCCGTCGAATGCGGTCAACGCGCTCAGATGCGACTCCAAGGGGAGGATATGGGCCGCGACGAGAGGGGGACTGATACTTATCCCTGAGCCGGACGAACACCCCTCGGCATACAATAAACTTGAAGCCATCGACAATCTCGGAATCTCTCACATACAAGCCATCTCCGAAGACAATTCCCATAACATATGGGCGTCAACCAACCGTGGGCTGGCGAGGATTAACGCATCAGGCGACGACGCGATATTATATGAGATTTCGGAGACATTCCCTCTACACACTTTCATAGAGAACGCCGCGACATCCGACTCTGCCGGCAACATATATTTCGCATCCGGAAACGGACTCTTCTCTGTCACTCCGGGCGCACTCGACATGGAAGAGACTCCGAGGGTACATATCACCGACTTCACGGTGTTCAAGGAGGGGGGAGACAGGAAGGAAAACGAAATCTCAATCCCCGTGACCTCCGACAGGATTGAGCTCCAATACAGGCAGAACACATTCCGGATATCATTCAATATCCTCGACCATGCGATGACCCAGACCACCGATTTCGCCTACAAGATGGATGGCATCGACAATGTCTGGATTTCCGCCGCGAACGGTACAGACGCCCTGTACCGGAATCTGAGCCCGGGGACATACCGGTTTATGGTGAAACAACGCCAGAAAGGGCATAACTGGAGCGAGCCGGAAACGGTGCTGACAATCATAATCGAGCCCCCGCTGTGGCTCACCTGGTGGGCAATGACCCTGTATGTCCTCCTTTTCATAGCCGTCATTGCCGTGTCCTTCATATTCTACAAGAACAGAATCAAACTGAAACAACAGTTGCTTACGCTTGAGGAAAACAGCCGCAACAAGCAGGTTCTGAATGAGGAGAGACTCCGTTTCTACACCAACATCACTCATGAGCTGCGCACTCCACTCACGCTCATCCTCGGCCCGCTTGAAGACCTGGTCAGCGACCCCTCGATGCCGTCGCAGTTCTCTCCGAAACTGCAGATGATACGCGACAGCTCAACTTCGCTCCTTTCTATGATCAACAGCATTCTTGAGTTCAGGAAAACGGAAACCCAGAACCGCCAGTTGCATGTAAAGGCAGGCAACCTGACAAACCTTATCCGGGAATTGGGACTGAGATTCAAGGAGCTGAACCATAATCCGGATGTGGAGATAAATCTCGAAATCGAGGATATCGGCAACGACATATATTTCGATTCGGAGATGATCACCACAATCGTGAACAACCTGATGTCGAACGCGGTGAAATATACAGACTGCGGCACAATCACCCTCTCATGCAAGACGTATGCCGACAATGGCTCCAGGCACACAGACATTGTCGTGGCCGACACAGGACATGGAATATCGGAAGAGGGGATGAAGCATATTTTTGAAAGATACTACCAAACCGACGGAGCCCATCAGGCATCGGGAACCGGCATCGGACTGGCTATCGTGAAAAACCTGGCTGAACTCCATCAGGCATCCGTGTCTGTGGAATCCAAACTGGGGAAAGGTTCGGTTTTCACATTCCGTATCGCCACCGACAATATATATCCGGAGGCTATACACGGGGACCAGCCGGATGCAGGACAACGCAAACCGGACGCTCCTGAATCTTCCGCAAGAATGAAGGTGCTTGTGGTTGATGACAATCCCGAAATACGTGCTTATATAACACAGGCTCTCGCCCCTGCATATGACACAATCGAGGCGAAAAACGGACTCGAAGGTATAAAATTGGTGCAGGAGGAATGTCCCGATATTGTCATCTCTGATATCATGATGCCGGAAATGGACGGCATAACCCTATGCCGTATGATTAAAGACGATTTCCAGACTTCCCACATCCCGGTGATTCTGCTTACGGCGAAAGACTCCATATCCGACAAGGAAGAGGGGTATGCCGCCGGAGCCAATTCATATCTCACGAAACCGTTCAGCGCGAAACTGCTCCTCACAAGATTACAGAATATCTTGAGAATCAGGAAAACAATGAGGGAGCGAATCCTGAAAATGTCAGCGTCCACTTCCACCCCCCCAACTACACAAACATCAGACACCCAATCAATTACCTCCCAATCAACAGATTCATTGAATCAAGAGCAATCGCTTACGGAAGCCGACCGGAGATTTGTGGAAAGAATGATAGAGATTATCAAGAACAATCTTCCGAACAAGGAACTCGGAGTGTCGTATATAGCCAACGAACTATGCATGAGCTACTCCACTCTCTACCGTAAGGTGAACTCCCTGTTAGGGATGTCAACCAACGATTTTATACGTCAGGTGAGATTCGCAAGGGTTAAGGAGATGCTTGAGGAGGGCTCATACAGTTTCAACGAGATTGCCTACCAGGCTGGATTCAACGGACATTCGGCCTTTGCCAAAGCTTTCAAAAAGGAATTCGGGATGAGCGCCTCGGAATACATCGCTCTCCACCGCAAGGAGAAAGATTCATCTCCCGACGACAATCCGCCTGACGGAATCTCATGAATCAACATCAGATGGACAGTCAACTAAACCAACATTAATAAAATATATAGCATGACTAAGATATTCATAAAACCTCTCGCCTTGGTTGCCTGCACTGCCATGGCCGTGGCTCTCGCCACACCCGCATATCCGGCATCGTCTCTCTCGGGAAAGGATGTGAGACTTGTCAAGGCCGGCGACGCTTATAGCCGGACTTCCGTGAATACCGCCGTTTTCCGTGGCAGCTCTGTCATATCTCATGGCGACTCTCAATATATCTCCTATTATGACAAGGACGGATATGTCGTGCTCGGGAAAAGGGATATATCTGACAAGGAATGGCAGTTGCACCGCACGCAATACAAGGGTAAGATTTCCGACGCCCACAACGTCATCAGCATTGGCGTGGATGGCGACGGATTCCTGCATGTCTCTTTCGACCATCACGGCAACCGCCTACGATATGCCCGGTCGGTGGCCCCGGGGTCGCTGATTCTCGGCGAGATGTCTCCTATGCTGGGTGG
Source organism: Muribaculaceae bacterium (assembly GCA_029058745.1). Taxonomy (GTDB): domain Bacteria; phylum Bacteroidota; class Bacteroidia; order Bacteroidales; family Muribaculaceae; genus Lepagella. The sequence goes on along the minus strand of JAIDXM010000049.1, from coordinate 186,746 downwards.
CGACGACGAGAATGACGTGACATATCCGGAGTTCTATTCCATGCCCGGCGGCGACCTGATTTTCGCATACCGTTCCGGACGCTCCGGACAGGGGAATCTTGTGCTCAACCGTTATTCTGTCAAGAAAAAGGAATGGAGCCGACTGCATGACGTCCTTATCGACGGGGAGGGGAAACGCAACGCTTATTGGCAGATGTATGTGGACCCGGCCGGCATCATGCACCTATCTTGGGTGTGGCGTGAAACCTGGCTCGTGGAGACAAACCATGACCTCTGCTACGCACGCTCGCGTGATGGAGGGAAGACCTGGGAACGCAGCGACGGCTCTAAATACTCTCTGCCAATCACCATGGATTCGGCTGAAGTGGCGTGGGAGATTCCTCAGAACTCTGAACTCATCAACCAGACAAGTATGACTGCGGATTCCTCAGGAAGACCTTACATAGCAACATACTGGAGGGACTCAGACAGTAATGTGCCCCAATACAGGCTTGTGTGGCACGACGGAAAGGTCTGGAACATGAATTCCGTAGGCTCCAGGACACAACCGTTCTCATTATCCGGAGGTGGAACCAAGATGATTCCTATCGCCAGGCCGCGTATAGCCTGCGACGGCCGTCAGGCTTACTACATTTTCCGTGATTCCGAAAGGGGGAGCCGGGTGAGTGTGGCCTATACTCCCGAAATCGGTAAGACGGAATGGGATATCGCCGACCTTACCGACTTCTCCGTGGATGCCTGGGAGCCTTCTTTCGACACAAACCTCTGGAACCGACAGCGCAAGCTCCATATATACGTGCAAACCTCCCATCAGGGCGATGGCGAGAGAATCGCCGAAGCCGCTGAAAGCTCCTCCCCGGCATATATACTGGAGATTAGTCGGTAGTCCTTTAGTCGTCAGTCTTTAATTTTGATTATCATAACGGCTAAAAATAATCAACCTACAACTGACAACTAAAAAACTAATGACTAAAAACAACGACTAATGGCTAAAAAATATTAACTTCGCGGTATATTCACAAATAATACTGACTCATGAACCTGAAATCTGTAATCAGAAGAATATTCTGCACTACGGTGGCTGTGGCCGCCGCATCCTTCGGAGCCTATGCCGCCGGACGTGTCTTCAATCTCGACAATGTTGAATGTACGGTATATCTTCCCGACCCGTCTATGGCAAGCGGACGTGCCATCGTCATTCTTCCCGGTGGGGGATACTCGCATCATGCCATGGAGCATGAAGGCCATCAGTGGGCGCCTTTCTTCAACGGACAGGGAATCGCCGTGGCCGTACTGAAATACCGTCTCCCGAACGGCGACCGCTCAATCCCGATGAATGATGTGAAGACCACATTCCGCACTCTCCGTGACAGTGCCGAGAATTGGAAGATAAACCCTGCCGACATCGGAATCATGGGTTCTTCCGCCGGAGGACACCTCGCATCATCAATCGCCACGCACACCGACGGTGTGGAAAAACCTGACTTCCAGATTCTATTCTATCCTGTGGTGTCGCTCGACCCGGCCATCACTCACGCAGGAACACGCACAGGATTCCTCGGCAAAAGCCCTATCCTCGGCGACCAGGAGGAATTCTCGAATGCCAATGTTGTTGATGCCGGCACTCCCCCTGCGATAATCTTCCACAGCAACGACGACACCGCCGTGCATCCTCTCAATGCCATCGGATATTACACAGCCCTGCAGAAGGCCGGAGTCCCTGCCTCGCTACACATATACCCTACCGGCGGACACGGATGGGGATTCCGCAAGTCTTTCCAATTCCACGACCAAGTGCTCGAAGAACTCGAGGCCTGGCTCCGCTGGCTACCCGCCAAGAAGCAAGACAAGTAAAACCGCGACAACATGCAATGCTACCGGGGAACTCCGAAATTCATATCGGAGTTCCCCGGTATCTCGGTTGCCATGCGCGTGCGTATAAAAACAATGGTAGGCCAAGTATCACCTACTTAGCCTACCGGACTGCGGTTGTCTTACCAGGATTCGAACCTGGACAGGCAGAACCAAAAACTGCAGTGCTACCATTACACCATAAGACAATCCTATGACCCAGACCACCCATTGCCATGATAACTAATGCTTTCTCGTTAACCCTCGCGGGCTATACTATAACCGACTATGGTCTAAGGTCATTGCAAAGTTAAGCATTATTGTCGATTCTAACAAAAAATATCAACGTTTTTTTCTTCTCACACCATATTTTACCTTTTTTTACATATCCTTATATCTTATTCCAATAACATTTCCTCTCCAAAGGCGTTATTACTGATAGGAGTTTTACGAACGAAACATATTATCAAAACCCGAAATATAATGGACAAACTTAGTTACGCCTGGGGCATGGCCCTCGGCCAGCAACTCCGCGCAATGGGCGTGGACAACCTTGACAAAGCAGATTTCGACGAAGCTGTACACGCGGCTTTCGACGGCAAGGAAACAAAAATGTCGCCTGAAGAGGCAAACCAGACCATACAGACCTACCTCCAGGAACTCACCGAGAAGAAGGCGGCTGAGATAAAGGCTGTCGGCGACAAGTTCCTTCAGGAGAACCTCAAGAAGGAGAATGTGAACGTAACCGCTTCCGGACTCCAGTATATCGTGGAGAAAGAAGGCACCGGCGCACAGCCTTCCGCCACTGACGAAGTGACAGTGCACTACACCGGCAAGCTTCTCGACGGCACTGTGTTCGACAGTTCTGTAAGCCGTGGCGAACCCGCCACATTCCCGCTCAACCGTGTCATCCCGGGATGGACAGAGGGCGTGCAGCTCATGAAAGAGGGTGGAAAATATACGTTCTTCATCCCTTCCGACCTCGCATACGGCCCGCAGGGAGTGCCTAACGCAATACCGCCTCATTCCACACTTATCTTTGAGGTTGAACTCATCAAGGTAATCAAGAAATGAAAAAAAATATAATCATGGCGGCCGCCTTGGCCGTAATGACGCTCGCCGGCGCGTCTTCCTGCAAAAGCGAAAAAGCCGGAAAGACTGACGAAAACACACAGGTGGCGGAAGTTCCGGCTCCCCGCGAATCGCAGTTCTCAAATGAAGACCAGGAAAAAGCCGCATCATACGGCCCTGACTTCTTCAACGACAAGAACAGACAGAGCGAGACTCCTTCCGACTCCACATATGTGACGACCCCTTCAGGACTCAAATATGTGGTGATGAAAGAGGGTGACGGGAAAAGCCCCACAGCTGCCGACGAGGTGACTGTGCATTACACCGGACGTCTCACCGACGGAACTGTGTTCGACAGCTCCGTGAGCCGTGGAGAGCCCGCCGCATTCCCGCTCGGAGCCGTGATTCCGGGATGGACCGAGGGCCTGCAGCTCATGAAAGAGGGTGGCGTGACAATATTCTACATCCCCTCAGACCTCGCCTACGGGGAGAGAGGCGCCGGCGGTGTGATTGCCCCCAACTCCGACCTCATCTTTGAAGTGGAGCTCATCAAAGTGAATTAATCCGAATATGAAATTTTCAAAATCATACACGACACTGGCGGCTGTGCTTCTACTTGCCCTCGCATTCTCTTTGCAGGCGTGCAAGGGGAGGACAGCCGAGAATATGGAGCCTACCGGCGATACGGTGGAGGTGGTCATTGCAAACCACGATGACATCATAGCCACCCAGCCTGACTCCATAGAAGTGCCGGAATAAATGACATGAATCTTAAATCTTTATTTTCCATAGCTGCCGCAGGTCTCATGCTCGCGGCATGCCAGAATCCGGAGGGGAAAACCCTCGGACAGGTTTCCGATGCATCAAAGGCTGACTCCCTGATATATTACTTCGGTCAGATGAGCGGAGCCGACTATCAGCGTAAGGCTGACAGCGACACCACTCTCGCCACCGACAACGCCCGCAAGGAATATATCAGCGGCGTGAAGGCCGGTCTGAACGCCATCAAGGCCGGAAAGGACACATACAACGACGGTCTGATGATGGGTATGCAGATTGCCATGAACATGGCTCAGTTCAAGAAAGACTATGGAGTGACGCTCTCCAACAAGGTCTATCTTGAAAGCCTTGCCGAGGCCATCTCTTCCGACTCCCTCGGAAATCCTCAGAAGATGCAACAGGAATTCTACCGCATAATGAGCGAATTCAACAGGGAGAAGGAACTGCGCGACAGCGAGGCCGCCTCTGAGGCTCTCGCAAAAGCGGCCGCCGCAAAGAATATGTCCAAAATCTCAGACAACCTTTACGGCAACGTAGCAAAAAATGACGGTGAGAAGCTGAAAGACGGCGATAATATCAAACTCAACATCAAAATCACCGACACCAATGGGAAAACGGTCAAGGCTCCGATGCCATCCACATTGACAATCGGACGCAGGATGAAGGAATCACCTCTCAACGAGGCCTTCCTGTCTCTTTCATCCGGCCAGAACGGCGTGTTCTTGAGTTCGGCACAAGCATTGTTCGGGCCACGTTGCACACAGCTCGGACTGCAACCTGACGACGTGCTGACCATCGATATGACTCCTACAATCGAGGAGCCGCAGGATGCCGCAGGGCAGTGATAGCAGACCATAAAAAATAAAAATCCCTCCCAAACTTTTCCTGAAGTTTGGGAGGGATTTTTATTTTACACTTATGTCATTTCAACATAAACGGAATAGCCACAGTCGCCGAAGACTCGACAGGTTGTCCGTCTTTGTCGGCGGGAATCCACTTAGGCATCTTCTTAACGATTCTGATGGCCTCCTGCTCCAGGTCGGGATCCACCATCCTGACTATCTTGATGGCCCCTATGGTTCCGTCGGGATTCACCGTGAACTTCACATTCACGACCCCCTCCACCCCATTCTCCATGGCAGGAGCGGGATAAACCATCGTGGAGGCGATAAACTTGTCCATCGCCTCTTTCCCGCCGGGATAGGCGGGGACATCCGCCGCCATGGCAGAGATGCCCATTCCGGCAAAAGCCAGGAACGCTATGATACCCTTTCTCATATCTTTCATCTTTACTTTTATTATTAGACACTCAATGTGTCCAAAAGATTAACGCATCCATCCTCAAGAAGGTCGAGTACAAGCTCAAAACCTTCCGCTCCGTCGTAATATGGGTCGGGGACACAGTCACATTGCGGATATCCTCCCACAAAATCTATCATCCTCACCACCTTCCTCTGAGCTTCAAGTGTGGGAGCCATGTCGCGAAGGCGGTCATAGTTGCTATGGTCCATCGCGACTATGAGGTCAAATTCATCGAAGTCCGACATCCTGACCTTACGGCTCCTGTGGATGAGTCCATATCCTCGCCGTATGGCATGGACACGCATCCTGTGGTCCGGAAGATCTCCGGCATGTCCGCCATAAAGCCCGGCGGAGTCGATATCGAACCTTTCCTGAAGTCCTCGTTCCTCTACAAGATGCCTCATCACACCCTCCGCCGCAGGAGAACGGCAGATGTTGCCCAGGCAAACAAACAGTACCCCTATCCTATCCTTCCCCGCGAGTTCCCTCGCCACTTCCGGTATTTCCATTTTTAGTCGTCAGTTTTTAGTTTTAGTCATTTGTCGTCAGTTGTCAGTCAAATATAAGGTCGAGAATCTAACATCCAATGCCATACGTCATCATCAACTAATGACTAACGACCAACATGCCGCAAAATTAGCAATTTATCGCACAGCTTCAAAACGCTTCAACATTTAACTCCGGAGCTTGTTATAAATTTATGAAAAACATGAACCAAGACATCTCCGGCACCCTCTCCCAACCCAAGAAACGCAACACATTCTTAAAGGTGGGCGGCATCGTCTTGTGCATATTAATCTCAATCACCGTAATCATAGCCGCCTCTTTGGCGGGCATTACACGTTGGCTCACCCCGGAAAGGGTGGCCGCAATAATAAGCAAGGAGTCTGCCAAATACCTCCGTGCCGACATCTCCACAGCGCCGGTGGATTACACAATCTGGTCATCCTTCCCATCCCTTTCCATACGATGCGACTCTGTCAGGATAGTGTCTCACTCACTTGACGGCTCCATTCTCGCCTCGACACATGAAGTGAGGGCATCCCTCAACATCCTCAAGGCCCTGAAGGGAGAGATAGAACTTGACGATGTCCATATCGTGTCACCATACGTCAACATTGTCTCCGTGAATGACACCCTCAACAACTATTCCATTCTGAAAGACGACAGGACAAAACCGCATCTCAAGAGAGTGTCAACCGGCAAAATCAACATCGACGGCCCGGCGGTGGTCAGATATACCGACATGTCAGCACCCTCAGAAGTAAGGCTATCGGTCGATGAGGCGGTCATCACTCCTCCCTCCGGCAACGATGGTGAGTTTGACATACAGATGCGTGCACGTGTCACAGGCCACTATAAAAAGGTCTCACTACCGTTCCCTCTCCCTCTGACGCTGACCGGCAAACTTGACTTGTCATCCAATCCGTTCAGGCTTTCAACCAAATCTTTCAAGATTGCGGCCGGCCACACCGAAGCGGTGGTGACAGCCGACATCTCCGGCAATAATCCTGTCACGATTGCAAGCCTGACGGCAGAAATCGAGTCTCCCGACATACTTGAGTTCGCCCCTCTCCTCCCTCCGGAAGAGCAGTCTCCAATTAATGAGGCCTTGAAAACTATCCGAAATCCGTCGCCGGTGCCGATGAATCTTTATGCGTCTCTGCTTTCCCCCTACACTGCCACATCTCAGGAGATTCCGGCTTTAGAGGCTATCGTGAAGATTCCCGATGTCTCCTTCTCTATACCGATATCCCCGAAAAAAGAAATCTCCGTCAGAGATCTGTCTCTCAATGTCGGATTCTCTTGCGACAAAGGGGATTCAAATGGTGGGCGCCTAACAATAAATGAATGTTCCTTCAAAGCTTCCGACGGGATAGTTTGCAGCGTTTCCGGTTGCCTTGACTCATTGTTAGGCAAAACACCGTCGCTGAAAGCCGACATCAAAGCCAAAGGGAACATGGGGCAAATCGAACAGGGATTCCTTCCTTCATCGTCAATGCGTGCCGACGGAGACATAGTCGCGAAATCGCATATCGAGGGAACCCTCTCCGATATTAACGGAGCTTTCTCTCCCAAGAGAATCAAAATCAGAGGAGAGGTCAAGTCACCTCTACTGACCATAAATGACACATCCTGTAACCTTTCCTCCAGATTATCGAGATTTTACTTGTCATACGCAGCTGAAGGAAAAGCCTCAGGAGCCGCCTCAAAAGGAGATTTACATATCAACGCCGGGAATATAACGGCCTCCTACGGGAAAACCAGCATGTCGGCCGACAGTGTCTCGCTACTGATTGGCGCGAAATTGCGCGGCACTCCCTTCTCCCCTTCTTCATGCCATGCGGCATACTCCTCCGAAAATGACTCGATATTATCCGCCGAGGTGAGCCACACCCCTTTGTATGTGACTCCGGCACTCCCGTCCATGCTCCAGACCGTCCTCTCGCTCGCCGACATCTCTGCCGACCTTAGTCTGAAGGATGGCATCTTGAACACCCCGGCCTACCCTGCGGCCAACAGCTTCTCGAATGTCCATATCTCCTCCACCTCCGACTCGCTGAAAATCCGTTCCATGAATCTTGAGTCCGGACCTACATCAGCGGCATTGAAAGGAGAAATCTCAAATCTGAGAGGGTTCCTGCTCGGTTCGGCAGGCTCTCCGCTAAAAGTCTCTCTCGACGCGGATTTATCCGATGTTGACATCAACCGCCTCTGCGGGGCTTATTTCAAAGGGAAGGAGGCCTTGTCGGGTATCCCATGTTCATATAAGGCGTCCCCGGAAGGGGACATGAACGCCGGCGACACTGTTTGTGTGGCGATTCCAAGAAACATCACCGCTGACATAAGGCTCCGTTCCGACCATGCCGAATATCTGCAACACCGATTCTCTCCCCTTTCCGCCTGCATATCCATGCGCGATGGTGTCGCCTCAATCAACAGCCTAACCATCGGCGCCCCCTACTGTTCCGCCCGTCTCGACTGGACCTATGCAACGGCCGACCTCGATGACATATACATGACTCTTGACGCGGACATCGACGGATTCGATATGCGGGAGTTCCTCACTCACTTCCCTCAGCTCTCGGAGGGAATGCCTCAGCTTGAGGACATATCCGGAAAGATTGACGTGAAAGCCGACGGCAAATTCCTCATGTTTCCGAACATGTTAGTCAATGCCCCATCCATGACTGCGGAGGCCAAGCTGACAGGCGACAGCATAATGGTGGAAAGAGACGATAGCGAGATAAGACATGCCAGCCACATGATGCTCATCAGGGGCGACAACCCTATAGCCGTGAACGGCCTTGACATACACGCCTCTTTCCACGACAATCTCCTGCTCGTGGAACCCTTCACTCTCGACTTCGGCGGCTACCGTGTGCTCATGGCGGGAGTCAACAATCTCCAGGGTGAGATATATTATCATGCCGGGCTTCTCGCCTCCCCTTTCCATCTTCCATTTGGAATAAACATAGTGGGCAACTACCGTCACCCGTCGGTGAGATTTGGCGGGAGGTGGGTCAACGACGGACGCGAACGCGACATAGCATCGAATCTTGAAGATGATGTCGATGTCAACATTATGCGGGAATTGCGCCACGGATGGCTGGTATTTGTCAACGCCGCCGCAAAATATGATGCCGAAAACAATCAGAATAGCGTTTCCTCCGTTAATTAGTCAACGACGGCCGCGACATTTGCGGCTCCTAAAAACAACGGTATGTTTCCAAAAGATATCCGCGCCGCCCTCATTGACATGGACGGCGTGATGTATGATTCCATGAGCCACCATGCACGTGCGTGGCATCAGATGATGGCTGAAAACGGCATCACCACAGACCCCAACGAATATTACCTCTATGAGGGGATGACCGGAGCCGCCACCATAAACCTTATTTTCCAGCGTGAGCTCCACCGCGACGCCACAGACAGTGAAAAGAAGGACCTTTATGCACGTAAAGCTGAAATATTCACCGCCTCAGGGCGCAAACTTCCCATGAAAGGAGCCGACAGGATGGTCAGGGCTTTCATGAATGCGGGCATTCCGCGTGTACTGGTGACAGGTTCTGCCCAAAGTTCCCTTCTCAACAGCCTCGACTCCGACTATCCGGGGGCTTTCCCGCATGACATGAGGATAACGGCCAACGACGTGAGACACGGGAAACCGGACCCGGAACCTTACCTTATGGGTGCGGCAAAGGCCGGAGTAAGCCCGCGACAGTGTATCGTGGTGGAAAACGCGCCTCTCGGTGTGAGAGCCGGGAAAGCCGCCGGATGTTTCACGGTGGCTGTCACCACAGGCCCTGTGCCCCGTGAAGCCTTGGAGAAGGAGGGCGCAGACTTGGTTTTCCCGTCGATGGATGACTTCGCCGACTGGCTCGAAAGGACACTCCCGCGACATGACGGACTATCCCATCGCTATCAGGAGCTTTCCGAACGTCTCGACAAGGCGGCAGAAAGCCTCGTTCCGGCCACAGTCACCATCGTGACCGACTCTAACGTAGATGCCGCCGTGTTGCCGCTTTTAAACAGTTCCGCGACTCTTGCGAAGGCTAATAAGGTTGTACTGACTCCCGGAGAAGACCATAAGAACCTGGATTCGGTGGCAGAGATATGGAACGCGCTGGAAGAGACCGGAGCCACACGCCACAGCCTTGTGGTGAATATCGGCGGAGGCCTTGTGACCGACATAGGCGGTTTTGCGGCCGCCACATTCAAGCGCGGAATACGTTTCATAAATGTCCCCACCACGCTCCTGGGAGCCGTGGATGCCGCCACCGGAGGGAAGACCGGAATTAATTTCAACGGGCTCAAGAATGAAATCGGAGCTTTCCATCTCCCCTCTGAGGTGATTATATCCGCGTTGCCTCTCGCGTCGCTGTCGCGCCGGGAGGTGGTGTCGGGATATGCGGAGATGCTCAAGACCGGGTTTATCGCCGACGCTGACCTCTACCGGAAGTTGCTCGACGTGGAAGGTGTCATCGGTGACAACCGACGCCTTGAAGAGGCCATGAAAAGATGTGTGGAAATCAAGGAGGATGTAGTGGCACAGGATCCCACGGAAAAGGGGTTGAGGAAAATCCTTAATTTCGGACACACGGCAGGCCATGCGTTCGAGAGCCTCGCGATTGAAAGGCACAAGCCGCTCGCCCACGGCGAGGCGGTGGCCCACGGAATGCTTGTGGAGCTTATTCTCAGCCATATCCTGAAAGGGTTCGAGTCATCGGAAGTCAACAGGTATGCCTCTTGCGCGTTAAAACCCCACTATCCCCGCATCAGCGTCACCTGCGACGACATCCCTCTGCTTATTTCCCTTATGGCCCACGACAAGAAGAATGCCGCAGCGGGACATCCCAACTTCACGCTGCTCTTATCGCCCGGCAATCCGGTCATAGACTGTGTCCCAGAAGCGAAAGACATCGAGGCGGCCCTCGAAATCTACCGCGACATGATGTGCTGATCACATATGTCTTCCTGACAAATCAGCATATTCTCTGCATATTTTGACGCAAGTCGTTTTGCTGATTCATTTATAATTGCTAAATTTGCCGTATCAGGCAGAGGCCTGTTACTTATTATCTGAAAGCGTTTCTTGCTTTTCCCTCATCAGAAATTCGCCAAATTTTTATTTCCCGGGACAAAGCAGTCAAGAAAGGCTCATGCTTGTCGTATATCCACTCCCCGACAAGGGGCTATCGATATTCGATTATGGCGTGGGAGTGGACTGTTTATAGGGAATAGGCGTTTGGCGATGCCTCTGATGAATAAGCAGATGACGTCCTGCGCTTTCTCATTTCCAGCATCAGGCATATTCAGGGACGGCATGCCATAAATCTAATTATTATGAGGAAATCTCTACTTTTTCAACTTGCCTTAATGGCCAGTATCACTACATCAGCATTCGCCCAAGAGAACATCAGCGGCAATGAGGTTCCGACAAACACAATCACCGTATCCAACTTCGGCAGAATCGAGTATCTGATTGACCCCGTATCCGGGTTCTGCTTTCAGAACATGGATGGTCAGGGAGCGCTCGTTTCCGTGGATTATCCCATCAACGATCTCAAGGCTTTCGCGGCATCGGGTTTTGTCGAAGAATGCATAAAACAGTTCCCCGTGTTCAAATCCGACCTAAAGATTTGTTCAGAACTAATCAGGATACAGTCATTCAATTTCAATGACAGGATGGAGGCATGCAACAGAAAAATAACCAACATCCTTAACCGAATGAATCTGCTGATGGACAACATTCATGCCTGTATTGATTCATTATACCCACAGTCAACACGTTCCGAAAATACAACCGCGACCGGATACAAGAACGCTGGCATTATAGCATATGCCGGTTCTACCTCTGAATTCAATATGAATCTTATCCGTGAATATCTTGAAAACACTTATACAGAGTCACTCCGTTTCTTAGAATCATTCCAATCAGAGTTTGACCTCGCTGCAGAGAGAGCGGAGATTATAATACTCGAATGGTCGGCAGAGACCGACAGGATTCTCGACATATCCAATCAGATGTTTGAAAAATGGAATGCCGATTTAAATGAAATCGAGAAACAGATATCCGCAAATCCGGATGAAGGACAAACGATTCTCTTATATAACCGTCTGATGGAATTGTCCGAAACTATCAAAAAGGAGCAACTCGACCTTCAGTATTTCATAGAGAATGCGATCTACAGAGACCCTTGGGCATATCTCTACGACACAATAAGCCAACTTATCACAAAAATCGAAAATAACGATCCTGAAGACGTGATTATGCAGGCGAAAGATCTCACATATAGGATACATTCATACAATCTACCATCTATCCTCATTGATACCGCTTTTGAAAACGAATCCACTATCCGCATACCCTCAGGATTCAACATCAACGGCAATCACATCGCTATCGAACATATCGACGGAGCTATCCTTCCGGAAAATTTCTCCACGAAATCCGCAGAGGATTACCTTACCTTAGTTATACCGGAATCCGTGACTCGGATAATGAATGGCGCCTTCGCATCGAAGACAATATCAAACGTAATCTCGGAAGCAAGCATACCTCCGATGCTTGAGGGTAACATAAAACCATTCTTATACGCAAGCGAATGGTCAAAATTGCTGTACGTGCCGGATGAATCTGTGAATGCATATAAGGAGTCCGATTGGAGTAAATACTTCAACGAAATCTTGCCAATCTCTACTGCTGACGTGGCTGAAATCGAGTCAGGAGACATGTCTTCAACTCCGAGGATATATACTATCCAGGGGATTTATGTCGGTGACACCATCGAAGGACTGCCTAAGGGAATCTACATAATCCGTAATGGAAAATCATGCAGGAAGATGGCCGTAGAATGAATGCAACGGTATCGGCTCGACACATATAATGCTTTTACATAGAAAGATGCCCGATTCAACAATCAATCTGAACCGGGCATCTCTCTTTCCCTATTACAACGGGTTTAAATTTTTTTTTATTTTTTTTCACATCACCCTGAACCATCTTCAAAGAACGCGTGTTATAATATCGTAAAACGGCTCATAAAGCCGGTTACAACAAAAAAGAAGATTCGTACTTCACAAGAAGTCAATAAGATATTACTGCTATAAGCGTTCTGAAAAAGTTGTTATTGTTGTTTTAATTGAAGGAAACAGGGCTGACGTGAGTCAGCCTTTTTCTTTTTCCACGACTTCCTTCCGGGAATCAGCGCAAAGCTAAATCCCCCCTTTCCCTTTCTCATCATCAAAAGGCTCGAACGATGCCAGCAGACGCATCAGGTCGCCGGGCAACGGCGCGTTGAGAGGACCCTCGGCCACCGTCTTCTCGTCGAAAGCCTTCATGTCGTAAGGGAGGTCATCGTTGAAATACACGACAGCCGGCACCTCTCCCCTCGCTGTGGCACGGTCGCGCCACGATGTGACCAGGTCGCCGGTAACCACAAGATTCATCTGCAACCTGGCATTCCAGACATAATCGGCCACAGGTGTAATCAGTTCCCTGTCTATCCGTTCCAACACATCCATTTTCCCTTCCACATCTCCATTGAGCGACATCTCGAAGGCCTCTCCGACATAAACCATCACAAAATCGTAAATCTCTATGGCCTTTATGGCGAGAAGGGCCTTATCGCGTAGAGTGCCGGTGGGAGCGCCTCCGCTCACAACCACGCCCTCTCCCATCGGGAAAAGAGGACGCAACATGGCCATCATGCCTATGCCGCGCACCACAGGGTCGTCTGAGACAACCACCCCATGACCCGAAAACTTTGGAATCACGAAAAAGCGCATCTCGGAAGGATTGAAAGGGAGTCCTGCGGAGAAAAAAGACAAAGTCCTGTCTGACGGTACACCACGGGAAAAATCGTAACCCATAAGCGACAGCACGGCTGTCTTCAACGTAGGAGACTCGTTGTCAGGAACATTGTTTATGAGCCCGCAACACCCGCATTTCGCAAGGGCATCCAGAGACGGGGTGGAGGCCGCCATCAGGGGAGTCCTGCCGTCAAGCTCAATATCCGGACGGTCGGCCATGCCTCCTATAATGATGAGAATCGTTTTCATAGCTGTAGTATGTAACCGGAAATCCCATAAGTCCGGTTTCCCTCCACAAAATTAATGATTTAACCGATTATATACAAATGCTCATCCGCAGCATCACTCTTTTTCATATTTTTTCACATCGCCAAATCGCCAACCCGCAGATAAAAAAAGCCGCTGTCCCTTCCGGACAACGGCGAAAATTGGCAAATTCAAAAAGAGAGTATATCATGCATCTATATTGGCATATGTAGCGTGAGCCTCGATAAATTCGCGGCGCGGGCCGACCTCCTCTCCCATAAGCACTGAGAACGTGCGGTCTGCCTCTGCGGCATTCACAAGGTTCACCTGTTTGAGCATACGGTTGTCCGGATCCATGGTGGTCTCCCAAAGCTGTTCGGGATTCATCTCACCAAGACCCTTGTAACGCTGCAACACCATACGGTCGCGGTTGCCGTCGCAATAGGTATCCACAAAACGCTGCACCTGCTGTTCGTCCCATGCATATTCCTGCACCTTGGTCTTACCCTTTGTGCTGCACTTATAGAGCGGTGGTGTCGCGATATAGAGATAGCCGTTCTCGATTATCGGACGTATCCTGCGGAAGAAGAATGTCATGAGAAGCGTGGCGATATGCGCGCCATCCACGTCGGCATCGGTCATGATGATAATCTTATGATAACGCAGCTTCGTCATGTTGGGTTCCTTGGAGTCCTCCTCAGTGCCGATGGTGACGCCGAGAGCCTTGAACATGTTGATAATCTCCTCACTCTCGAACACCTTGTGGTCCATCGCCTTCTCCACATTCAAAATCTTACCTCTCAGAGGTAGAATGGCCTGGAAATTGGGGTTGCGCCCCTGCTTGGCGCTTCCGCCTGCGGAGTCACCCTCGACAAGGAACAGCTCACAAGCGGCGGCGTCGCGGCTCTTGCAGTCGGCGAGTTTGCCCGGGAGTCCGGCCCCGGAGAGTGGAGACTTGCGCTGCACCTTCATGCGTGCGCTATAGGCGGCATGACGGGCCTGGGCGGCAAGCATCACCTTGTCAACGATGGCGCGTGCCTGCTTGGGATGCTCCTCAAGATAATAGCGCAGAGCCTCGCTGACTGCGGTCTGCACCACGCCACCGACATCATTGTTGCCAAGCTTTGTCTTGGTCTGTCCCTCGAACTGAGGCTCGGCGACCTTCACCGACACCACAGCCGTGAGTCCGTCGCGGAAGTCCTCTTTCGAGAGTTCTATCTTGAGCTTGTCGAGCAGATGGTTGTCGTCGGCATATTTCTTAAGCGTGGAGGTCAGGCCACGGCGGAATCCCGTGAGATGGGTACCTCCCTCTATGGTGTTGATATTATTGACGTAGGAGAATATGTTCTCGGAGAAAGAAGTGTTGTAGGTCATAGCCACCTCCACAGGCACACCGTTCTTCATGGTGTTGAGATGGATGATGTCTTCTATGAGCGGTTCCTTGCCCTGGTCGAGATAACGCACGAACTGCTTGAGACCCTCGTCGCTGTGGAACACATCCTTTCGCGGGTTCCCTTCCTCGTCAAGCTCGCGCATGTCGGAGAGGGTAAGGGTGATGCCGGCATTGAGATACGCGAGGTCGCGAAGGCGGTTAGCCAGGGTCTCATAGTCATATACGGTCTCGGTGAATATCGTGGCATCCGGATGGAAAATGATGGTGGTGCCCGTATGGTCGGTCTCCCCTATCACTTTCAGTTCGCAGGTGGGTTTGCCATAAGAATACTCCTGCATATGGATTTTGCCGTCGCGGTGAATCTCCGCACGCAGATAGTCGGACAGAGCGTTGACACAGCTGACGCCCACTCCGTGAAGACCGCCGGAAACCTTATATGAGCCCTTGTCGAACTTGCCGCCGGCATGAAGCACGGTAAGCACCACCTCAAGAGCAGGCTTGTTCATCTTCTCGTGCATATCCACAGGGATGCCTCGCCCGTTGTCAACCACCTTGATTGAATTGTCCTCAAGGATAGTCACCTCTATATGGTTGGCGAATCCGGCAAGCGCCTCGTCGATTGAGTTATCGACCACCTCATACACGAGATGGTGCAGACCTCTGCCCGATATGTCGCCGATATACATCGCGGGACGTTTGCGCACCGCCTCCAGACCCTCAAGCACCTGGATATTGTCGGCCACATAGTCTTTGGGACTGTTTTCCTGCACTTCTATTTCCTCTGCCATATCTTATTTTAAATCAATTTATTGCAATTAAATATCAGACTAAGGAACGAATATCCCCTATTCCGTTACAAAATTACAAAAAAATCCGGTTATTTCAAAACTCACAGCCCGCTTTCCTTCCGCATTTCGTATTTAGCTTACACACTTTCATCTCGCCCCACACCCGCCTCCTGCAATCTTCCGGCCATACCCGCCTCTCCGCATGTACTGTCTGGGAAGAAAGAACCCGGAAGCCAATTGAAGAAAAATATGCAATAAAGGCACGTTTTTCCAAAACTTCCATACTTAATTATGTGTTAATGAAAAAAAGTGTTAATTTTGCGCCCGAATTATCATTCCGGCCACGATGCATGGGTTTGCAAGCTTTCTCCCGTGTGGCTGACCGACAACAAAACAATCAAACGAGATGAAGAATCTGGTAATTGTCGAATCGCCTGCAAAGGCAAAAACCATCGAGAAGTTCCTCGGAAAGGATTTCTCGGTGATGTCGAGCTATGGACATATACGCGACCTTCAGAAACATGGCCTTAGCATCGACGTAAAAGATGGCTTCACGCCCGTTTATGAAATTCCTGACGACAAGAAGGAACTCGTCAGGAAACTGAAAAAAGCGGCCTCGGAAGCCGACACCGTATGGCTCGCTTCCGATGAGGACCGCGAGGGGGAGGCTATCGCCTGGCACCTCGCGGAGGTGCTCAACCTGGACCCTGCCACAACACGGCGCATCGTGTTTCACGAGATAACAAAGCCTGCCATTCTTGACGCAATCAAGAATCCACGCACAATCGACATAGACCGTGTCAACGCCCAGCAGGCACGCAGGGTGCTCGATCGTATCGTGGGCTTCGAGCTAAGTCCGGTGTTATGGAAGAAAATCAAACCCGCGCTCAGTGCCGGAAGGGTGCAGAGCGTGGCCGTCAGACTAATATGTGAACGTGAGGACGAAATCAACGCTTTCACTTCCGAACCGTTCTTCCGTGTCAATGCCCTGTTCTCCCTTCCGGGGGCCTCACAGACTGTGAAGGGGGAACTCTCCCGTAGGCTTGACAGCGCGGATGAAGCCCGTGACTTCCTACAGAAATGCTCCAGGGCGGATTTCCGCGTAAGCGACGTGAGCGTGAAGCCGGTGAAACGGTCCCCGTTCCCGCCGTTCACCACCTCTACTCTGCAGCAGGAGGCTTCCAGGAAACTCGGATTTTCTGTCAACCAGACAATGATGATTGCCCAGAAGCTCTATGAGGACGGTAAGATAACATATATGCGTACCGACTCCACCAACCTCTCCTCCATGGCCGTCGCGGCTATCGCGAACCAGGTGAAGTCAATACTCGGCGAGGAATACCTTAAAGTGCGCAAGTATCACACACACTCGAAAGGGGCGCAGGAAGCTCACGAGGCCATCCGTCCCAC
This sequence comes from Muribaculaceae bacterium, assembly GCA_029058745.1. Lineage (GTDB taxonomy): Bacteria > Bacteroidota > Bacteroidia > Bacteroidales > Muribaculaceae > Lepagella. The sequence continues at coordinate 169,589 of JAIDXM010000049.1, read as the reverse complement.
ATATATCGAAAACCGCACGATTGAGGGCACTTCGCAGGAGAAAAGGCTATATGAGCTTATCTGGAAACGTGCCGTGGCCTCACAGATGGCCGATGCCGAAATCGAGAAGACAAACGTTGACATTTCCATCTCCACTTCCGGGGATGTATTCAAGGCTGAAGGCGAAGTGGTTAGATTCGAAGGATTCCTGAAAGTGTGGAAAACAGAGAACGCACGCCAACAGGAATTTACGGAACTGCCCCCAATGGAGAAGGGTGACACTCTCATTGCCGATGAAATCACGGCGACCCAACGTTTCACACAACCCCCGGCAAGATACTCGGAAGCATCTCTGGTGAAGAAGATGGAAGACCTGGGCATTGGCCGCCCTTCCACATATGCGCCCACGATTTCAACGATACAGGCCCGCGACTATGTGAAGAAAGGGGAAAAGGAGGGTGCACGACGAGAATATCAGGTAATCTCCCTGAAAAACGGGAAAATCAATGAGAAGACTCTCAATGAGAACACCGGCTCCGACAAGGGGAGACTGGTGCCCACTGATGTGGGGATGGTGGTCAACAGATTCCTGATTGAATATTTCCCTGATATTCTCGACTATAACTTCACCGCGAAAGTGGAGGAAAAATTCGACGACATATCGGAGGGTAAACTCGGATGGCAGAATGAGATTTCCGACTTCTATGGAGGCTTCCATCCCGAGATTGAGAAAATCAACTCCTTGAGAATGGAACGCAAGGTGGGCGAGAGGATTCTCGGCACCGACCCCGCGTCAGGACGCGATGTGTCTGTAAAAATCGGACGCTTCGGCCCTGTGGTGCAAATAGGCAACGCCTCGGATGAGGAGAAGCCTCTCTTCGCAAGCCTTTTGGCCGGACAAAGCGTGGCAAGCATAACCCTGGAGGAAGCCCTGAAGCTGTTTGAGCTCCCTCGCACTGTGGGAGAATACGAGGGGGAGACCGTAACCGCCGCTATCGGGCGTTTCGGACCGTATATCAAGTTCGGGAAGTCGTTTGTGTCAATACCCAAAGACCTCACACCTCAGGGGATAACAATCGAGGAGGCCGCCGCTCTGATAAAGGCAAAGAGGGAGGAGGAAGCTAACAGGCTCATAAAGGCCTTCCCTGAGATGCCCGGCCTCGAGGTGCTCAACGGCAGATTCGGGCCTTATCTGGCATATAAGCCGGAGGGGGCGAAGAAAGCCGTGAATTATAAGATACCCAAAAATACCGACGCGGCTTCAATCACCTTAGAGGATGCGAAGAAGCTGATGGAGGACCAGGATGCCGCTCCAAAAAAGGGTGTCCGGAAAAAATCATCTAAAGCTACCGGCAAAAAACAATAATCAATATAATCATAGGCAATTGTAAGTATTACGTCAAGTTGTGAAAGCCTGCGTCGTGATGACGCGGGCTTTTTTTCACCGTATTATGTAATATTTCTCTCTTTTATTTGTCTATTAATATAACGGCATGTCTGACTGCCTGTCTCTCAGTCAGTCAGGCAAGACAGCCGTCAACTTCATGAAACAACAAAACATCTGTTTGGATATGAAAAAGATATACATTCTTCCCATCCTGCTCTCCCCCTTGATTATGTCCTGCGGGGATTCTCCAAAGGTGGAGAACTCCCGTCCGGGGCCTGACCCGAGTCCTAAACCGGTGGTGACCGACTTCTATATCAGCCCGGCAAGCAGCGGTTGCCTTATGGAGGTGTCCCGTCGGGATTTCGAGGGCATACGTGCGATTGTGGGACACGGATATGACGTCACCGGCGACTATCTCGACCCCTCATCTCTGAGAGCCTCCGTGGTGGATACGGAGCGTATGCCCGACGACGCGTTCTCGGTGTTCTCCGCGCCGGCCTACAATTCCGGAGAGACATATCTCGGTGAGGATGCCAGAAGCCTTCTGTCCGACCTTATGGCCAATCTCGGAGAAAGCTCCGACGGCGCCAACCGCGATTATTATTTCACGGGTACAATCGGACAGGCCTCTTCCAATTCAAGCTATGTGATGCAGACCACATGGCAGAGGTATGTGATTGCAGGATTCCCGGGCACTGACGTCACTGTAAGGCGCTATCTATCCGACGAGTTCACCGCCGACCTGGCGTTGCTTTCGGCAGACGGTCTGGTCAGGAAATACGGAACCCACTTCATTTCGCGGGCATCGGCAGGACTCGCCATGAGGGAGATATACAGCGCATACCTCCCTTCCGCCGGCACCGACCTCACGCCTCTGCTCGACGGATTCCGTGCCGCATCGGCTTCCATTGAGGGGGCGTTCAATGGTGTGTTGGCCGACAAACTCTCATCCCTCTACAACTATGGGGCGAGACTGAATGTGACGTTCATTGGCGGAAAAACCGATGTTGTGGAATATGACGAGGAAAAGGCTATACTCGCTTCAATCGACGAATGGTGGAAGACGGGAGAATCAGGCAACTATGGACTTATCGACATCAGCGGCCTGCATCCTCTGTCTGTGGCAATCGCCGACAGGGAACTCGCCGCACAGGTGGACACCTCGATAAGGAAGTATATCAGCGAGGCGCAGACAAAACTGGAGAGAAACATCCCTCTGTTCCAGAACTCCGATGGCCTGGTGTATCGTTATGTGGCCTCTGCGGAAGCCTCTGCGGCTCTCGACAAGTCTGGTATAAAGTCTTACGGTGTACTTGGCGCCCTCTCCTCGGAACCGACCGAGACCACTCCCCTTCCCCTTTATTCCAATCTTGACACCGACGGCAACCAGATTCTGTCGCTAATCCAGCCTACCGTGGAATGGAAACGCCTCGGCTATGTGCTCAAAGAGAGAACCGAGACTTGCGTGCCTCTGTATGAGATTTCCGACGGAAATCGCTACGCATACACAATCGAGGCGGCAAACAGCTACGGAAAGAAAAACGAGTGGCATCCCACAGGAGCCGTATTCTATCTCCTGCGCCCATGACTCATTGACCCCCATACATACCCAGGGCTGAAAGGGCCCATAGAAGGCATCCGGAAGGATAACACACGTGGTGATGTTATCCTTCCGGATGCCTTCTATGGATGTAAACCTTCTGTCCCGATTCTCAGAAGGAATATTTCACCCCGATGGCAAGGGTAATGGTCTTTGAACTCCACCTGTCTTTCAAGAAGGGATATTGCGTGCGGAAGAAGTAGGAGAAATGACGACCCGTCTCTACTGACACACCGCCAACCACTCCAAGCTGGAAGTCATTGCCGAAGTCAGATGATGCCTTCTTTTTCTCCAATTGAGGCTCCGCATTCACTGCCGCCACATTCTTATATTGTCGCTTGTAGAATGCCTCACTGAGATAAAAACCTCCGTCAATCTTAAAGCTGACATTATCGCTCACCGGGAAACGGAATCCTGCCGTAACGGGGATATTGAATGACCAGGAGTCTGTCCATATATCAGTGGTAGAATTATAACCGGGAACCCCTGTCTTATTATAATATACACCGTTGTCGATATATTGGATTTCTACCGATGGCGTAATACTCCAGTGATTGTTGAAATTGATTTCATAACCTCCTCCAAGGAATGCACCGCCTCCCCAGTCGAAACCAGTGTCTCCATCAGCATTCCATTCAAAATACCCTCCACAATCGTGTGAAATACTTCCTCCCGCATAGACGTTCCATCGGTTCTGAGCGATAGCTGTCAATCCGACCACTACCATTATAGCGGACATTACAATTTTCTTCATAATTTTTTACTTTAATATACATATCGAATTATGCAATCATCCATTTTGGAATCAATTTCTGTCAACAAAAAAACATAATACGACACATTTTCACAACACTTATTATTAGTAATATCAGAATTTTGGTAAAATCATACCAAGGTAAGGAATCGTGCAATAGGCTCCTGTCATTTTCACCTCATATGGAGTTCTATTATCGAAACCTCTAAAATGAACCACGAGGTTGTTTGATGATAGTTCAGGGAATGTCGCCACATAATAATTGCCATCACCCAACGCAATATGCACGGGAATTACCAAATAAACATCATGGGAAGAAGTCCCTTTCATACTTACCTCAACCGGCACTGTAATTGAATCACACTTGAACGACCCTACAACACCTGTCTCTGAACTATAGTTAGCCCAACCGAATGCCGTATGCTTTCTAAAACTTACTTCTATATGCAGCCTGCTTTCACTTACAGTGTAAGTAGGGGCCGGCTCAAGCTCTTTTAATTGCCTATCAATCTTCACATTGATTTTCCTATCATGGTCATCATTATATCGCCATCCAGATTCAAACGTTCCTCCTATATTTTTCAAGTTTTTATCGAATCTAAACTGTTCATAATCTAATGTAGAGACATTAAATTGTGTATTCGAATAATATGCCCTGCCCAAAGACACCAATGTATCATAGCTATATATATCTTTCATGTCAATCAAATTTCCCGCTATATTCACCTCACAAGCGGGACTCAATAAGAAAGAAACATCCAAATCCTTAACTGGAATATAAAAACCAGCATCATCACCAACAAGAGGGAAATACAGAGTATCATATTTATCCATAAATGCCAAGAACTCCTCCTCTGTTTCATCAAGGCTCTCAGCCTCAGATAATGCCTGCGAATAAACACCCTGAATGGACTCAAAATTCGGATAATTCTCTTTTACCCATTTAAGCTTTGCCTCTGATGAGTTTAAAGTAGCAATTTGACAAACGACAGAGTCAAATTCAGACTGGCTTTCGAAAGACAATACCGGATATGTCTTTGTGGATCGGGTCAATGATTTCTCGTTCTTTGTCATTGTCTTTTCAGGCATCTGCGGAATATCTTCATTTCCACAGGATGTCAACAGCAGCAACACCGCTGACATGAATACTATTATTTTCTTCATTTGTTATTGTTGTTTTTAGTAAAAAAACGATTATGTTACAAGCTTTTGATTATATCGGCATCGTAAGCAATAACGAAATCTGTATTTCGGGATGTCGGGTTATTCTTTCTTTTGCTTTTTCTTAAATTACTTCTTTGCAATATGGTTTAACTTGATTATTTGATGGGTTATACTGAATTTTGTTACATGATAAAGTTTCCTTTAGTGGATTATTGCCGGAGAATGGTTAATCGACTATTAGCTCACCAGAAAAGACGGAGCCGTCATTCGTGGTGCATACTATGACATATGCTCCTTCGAGAGAGCCGGTTTCCAGGTAGAATCCGTTCGAGTCATTTAATACACCATAGAAAACATTCTTACCTGTCACCGACGTCTCGATTTCAGGATACATTTCCGGAGCAATTATCAATATGCCGTTGCCGTCATAAAGATACTCCAGATAGATACGCGATGGAACTCGTGGCCGCTTACCTTTGTATTCCGGATAAAGTCTGCCGTTCTTGCCTTCACTATCCGGATTCGGTTGTGGCGACGTAGGTCTCGCTGATTCTGCAAATGCACAGAATGTCACTGTCATTACTGCTAAAACTACAAATACCGCTCTTTTAATCTTGTTCATATTATGGTTATGGGTTGTTTTTACAATGCAAAATTATAACTTACAATCGCCACATCCAAATCCGACACCTATCGCGCTTTTACAACTAATATTAAACATTTTACATTATCATATAACCTCATTATATCGATAAAACAACACTAATACGATAGATTTTTTTATCCTAAAACGCCTAACTACAGGCTTAAATACAACTCCAAAAACATCTCCTCATATAAATGCAAGAAATCGGACAGCAATGAACAACCATATTATGAAATCAATGAAATCAGTTCATCCTTGCGCGATGACGTTGACTCAGTAATTCTCTTTATCAAACGAGACTTTCTATTGTACAAAGACTCGGGTCTTACATCAAACAACAGACACAACGCGTCAACAGATATGTTCATATACAAGAACACTATCAACCTCCTTTGATCGGCAGTTGGTCGTCTGTTAAGACCGCCATATACCGATTCAAGTAATCCATTAGACTCTTTATTGATTTCCAACTCAAGTCCTTCAAGCAATTCTTCGTCGCAACGCAACTTTTCAACTTCCTCTCCCATACGTGATAGAAGTCCCTTACGTTTCTTTTCATTATCGCTCACTCTATAATATTCAGAGTAGAACACATCAAGAGTCATAAAAATTCTCTTCATCATACCAAAAGAAGACCCTAAGTTTTCAAAATCACATCCCTTATCATCTGAAGCTGAATTCTTTGATAAAATAGCTACCACTGTAAGTAACTCTTCTATTCTTTTTGATTTAACATATAACACTATGGATGTGAAAAGGAATGCAACCACGAACAGTGCAACCAATGCCACTATAATCCATACATCCCTCTCTTTTGTAAGTTTCAACTCCTTATTGGCAGATGCGATTAGGTTATTCTGATATTGTTGGATAATGAAGCTCCCGTCATATCTTGCCTTGGCTCCATAACGCAAATCAAGATTCGAATACTCCTTGCGAAGCGAATTATAAGCACTTCTATAATCATTAGTATATAAGAAATATTCATGCAAAACATTCTCCTTGCCATAGTCGGATTCTATCTCTTGTGCGATTGCATGTACTGACCCATCCTTTACAGAATCCCTAATCATTGTCAGTAATAATAAATTCTTATCTCTAATATCCATTTCCTGTTGCTTTCCAAATTCCGAATATAAAGAAAAATAACTTCTGCTTTCTTCATATTTATTCTCCCACAACAATGCACGACCCAGCTGACATGCCGTTGACACAACCATATTGGAATCACACCTACTTAACGCCGCACTGAAAACGTCTTTCATCATTTCAACACCATTGTCATATTTCCCATTATAGGTCAATGCCATGGCATACCACAATTTTGCGTCTTCTATAAAATCAATAGAATCTGTTTTCTCAAAACATTCCAATGCTTTTTTTGCTTCTTCTTCAAAACTTCGGACATCACCGACTTCATTTGACACTTCGCTCATGGCTGTATATAATTTACCACGGAAGAACCAATCAGTTGAATCCGGATATTCCTTTCCTTCAATAAAAGACAACATCGCCGCGCCATATGCCCCGGCATTCTTTCGGATTATACCCTGATAAAACAGGGCACGCATGAGATTGCGTCGTTCTCCGGCATCCCGAAAAAAGAGAACACTTTTATCTATTCCATCCGACACTGTGTCATCATGGAATGTCTTATATCTTCCCTCTGCCCACAACAAGCGATACAATGCGGTGTCTCGCACTGTCTTGAGCTTTCTCTTGTCAAAATCGCACAACAATGAGTATGCGGAGTCAGGACGCGACTCCATGATTGATTCCACCTTGCCAAGTTCTTCCCTGGCGTCACCTTCCCCTTCTCCATTGCAAGCAAACAGGCACACCAGGGATAGCATAATGATTGATGATAATATTCTCGTTGACATTTCTATTGTAAGTAAAATTGGACAACCATAGTGTCATAGAATCATGGTGTAGCGACACCACAACTCTATGGCTCTATGGTATTGTCCCAATATTACCATATAACCCCTATGGGCTATGGCCTAAAAAAATAATCCTAAGCCTTTCCCAGCAGGAAGCTCTTGAATGCCGCGAAATCGGCACTTAGCGGAGCTACCTTCCTCTCACCTCGCATGAAAGCGGCAAGTCTTTCCGGCACCAAAACAGGCTCGCCGGTAATCCCCTCTACAGTCTCCTTGAATTTTGCAGGATGAGCCGTCTCCAGGAATATCCCGGTCTCTCCTGGCGCAAGCATCTCAGTCAAAGCCCTGTAAGCCACGGCTCCATGCGGGTCGAGCTGATACCCCTCCCTTTCAAGCGTCTCCTTTACTGTCGCGGCTATCTCCAGGTCGGTATATGTACAACCGCTTATCTCGCCAGAGATGGCGTCATGGCTATTGCCATAGAGATCAAGGATTCGGGCGAAGTTACTCGGGTCGCCTACATCCATGGCGTTGGCGATTGTCTGAACGGAATGGCGCGGACGGTATTCACCGGTATTCAGATATTCAAAAAAGACATCGTTGGCATTGTTGGCGGCGATGAACCGCTTTATGGGGAGTCCCATCCGCTTCGCTATAAGTCCCGCAGTGATATTTCCGAAATTCCCGCTCGGCACACACACCACCACTTGCGACATGTCTGCCCCTGTGGCGGCAAGCTGTGCCCACGCATGGAAATAGTAGAACATCTGGGGGAGGAAACGCGCCACATTGATGGAATTCGCCGATGTCAGCATCATGGCGTCGTTGAGTTCACTGTCAAGGAACGCCTGCTTCACAAGCGCCTGGCAGTCGTCGAACGTGCCGTCAACCTCAATAGCCTCTATGTTGCGTCCGAGAGTCGTGAACTGCGACTCCTGGATGGGGCTCACCTTCCCCTTGGGATAGAGCACGAAGACGCGCACCCCCTCCACTCCGAGGAATCCGTTGGCAACGGCGCTTCCGGTGTCGCCGGAGGTGGCCACAAGCACGTTGACCACACGGTCCTTATTGTCGCGGTTGAAATAGCCCAAGACACGTGCCATGAATCTGGCGCCAACATCCTTGAATGCGAGTGTAGGGCCATGGAACAGTTCGAGCGAGTACCTGCCGTCGGCCACCTTCACGAGAGGAACCGGGAAATTCAGTGTCTCCTCCGTGATAGCTTTCAAATTTCCGGCTTCGATGTCATCGCCAAAGAGCGCGGTGGCCACTTCCGAGGCCATCTCCACAAGTGTCATGCCCGGAAGGCGGTCGAAAAACTCTTTCGGCATTTCCGGAATACGCTCCGGCATGTATAGTCCCCGGTCTGGAGCGAGACCCTTGACTACAGCCTCCTCCAGGGAGACGTCGGGACTCTTGCCCGCAGTACTTCTGTATATCATATCTGTATGTTTTTATCTGTTAAGTGGCAGGAAGATAATTGGAATCAGAATCCTTCTCTCAGGAATTCACGGATAAACCCGTCGCCTTGCAACAGACCGTAGCCTCCCTCAGAGGCGGCACGTTCTGAATAGCACGTCACGCTGTCAGGCTCGACATCGCTGCGACTGATGATGAACGGCACCGGATCGGAGGTGTGGGTCCTGATGTCGCAAGGGGTAGGATGGTCGGGAAGCACCGCCACTGCCACCTCCTCGTCGAAATCCTTCAGAGCCTCCATCAGCGGACCCACAATCCTGTGGTCGAGATTCTCTATGGTGCGTTTCTTGAGCATCACATCCCCCTCATGCCCCGCCTCGTCGCTCGCCTCGATATGCAGGAACACAAAATCCGCCCCTCCGCGCATTGCGTCGAGTGCGGCCTGCAGTTTCCCCTCATAGTTGGTGTCGTAGAGACCAGTGGCCCCTTCCACCACTATCGGTTCGAGTCCGGCATATACCCCAATGCCCATAATCAGGTCAACGGCGGATATCACATACCCTTTCCGGATTCCGAAAAGCTCACCCATGGTTCTCATGGCCGGTTTGTAGCCGGGACTCCAGGGCCATATGCTGTTGGCAGGGTCTTTCCCTTCTGCCACTCTCCTGACATTGACAGGATGAGAGGGAAGAATCTCCTGCGAGCGTTTTATGAGCCTGTTGATGTATTCCGCCGTGGCTTCGGCTTCCGGAGAAAGTGGGCGCACCATCTCACTGTCGGCAAGGTGTCCGGGCACATCGTGAGGCGGGGTGCACGCTATGCGCTTGTCGCCACCCCTCACCTTCAGCAGATGACGGTAGCTCACACCCGGATAGAAACGAGCTGCTCCGTCGCCAAGTTCGCGGTTGAGGAAATCAATCAGCTCGGAAGCCTCTCCGCTTGAGATATGTCCTGCCGAATGGTTCTTTATGGTCCCGTCGGAGGCAATGCATATGAGATTACACCTCATGGCCATCTCCGAAGGTTCTATCGAGACACCCATGCTCGCCGCCTCAAGCACCCCTCTCCCCTCGAACACCAAGGGCAGGTCGTAGCCAAGAAGCGACAGATGGGCTATTTCGCTCCCCGGAGAGAATCCCTCCGGCACAGTGGCAAGCAATCCGGAACGGCCACGAGCCGCCAGGGCATCGAGCGCGGGGGTATGGGCGGCCTCCAGAGGGGTCAGGCCTCCCAAGGCGGTGCATGGACGGTCGGCCATGCCGTCGCCAAGAATTATTATATGTTTCATCATAATTAAAGTCTTTTCCGCAGAGCTTCGCTCAACGGATGTTGGCTATACTTATAATATCGGCAAACACACCGGCCGCTGTCACCTCCGCGCCGGCTCCATATCCCTTTATAACCATCGGAAACTCCTTGTAGCGTTCGGTGGTGAGCAATATCACGTTGTTGCTTCCGGCCAGATTGTAGAAAGGATGCGAAGAGTCAACCCTACGCAATCCCACCGACACTTTGCCATTGTCAAGAGAGGCTACAAAACGGAAATGCTCGCCGTTAGCGTCGGCCTCCGCCCTCTTCTTCTCGAATTCAGGGTCGAGTCCGCGCAGACGGTCTATAAAACCGGCGGCATCCCCTTCGAAATACTCCTCAGGCACGAAAAGACGCTTTTCCACGTCTTCCTGCTCCACCTCATATCCGGCTTCGCGGGCAAGAATCACAAGCTTACGCACCACATCCTTCCCGGAAAGGTCGATGCGCGGGTCCGGCTCGGAATATCCCGCCTCCTTAGCCATCTCCACGGCACGGCTTAGCGGCACGTCGGACGCGAGCACGTTGAAGATGTAGTTGAGTGTGCCCGACACCACGGCTTCGATTTTCAATATCTTGTCGCCTGAGTTAATCAGGGAATTGATGGTGTTGATGATTGGAAGTCCCGCGCCAACATTCGTCTCGAAAAGATATTTCACGTCTTTGCGGCGTGCCGTCTCCTTTAGCCGCAGATAGGACGGATAGTCGGACGAGGCGGCGATTTTGTTGGCCGCGACGACGTTGACGTTGTGTTCCAGGAGCTCCTGATAGAGAGCCGCGATGTCGGCGGAGGCTGTGCAATCCACAAACACCGGATTGAATATATTCATCTTCAGAATCTCGCGTCGGATAATCTCCGGGGTGGCGTCGATTCCCTCCGTGTCGAGCAGCTCATGACAGCGTGTTATGTCAATCCCGTCGCTGCTGAAGACCGCCTTCCGGCTTGAGGCGATACCCACCACATTCAATTTCAGGCTCTTCTCCTTCTGCAGCTTCTCCTGCTGTTTGCGAATCTGGCTCAGAAGACTGCTCCCGACATTGCCGATGCCCACAAGAAACACGTTGAGCACCTGGCTCTCCGACAGGAAGAATGAATCATGAATCACGTTAAGGGCCTTACGCAGGCTCTTCTTCTCTATCACGAAGGAGATGTTGGTCTCCGACGCGCCTTGCGCGCAGGCTATGACGTTTATGCCGTTGCGCCCCACAGTGTTGAAGAGTTTTCCGGCCAGACCGGTGGTGTGTTTCATGTTCTCCCCCACCACGGCCACTGTGGCGAGGTTCCTTTCCGGCACTATGTCATTGAACATCCCGGACTCCAGCTCGGCGGCAAACTCCTCGCGGAGAGTCTCCACGGCAAGGTCGGCGTCGGCGTTGCGCACTGCAATGGTGGTGTTGTTCTCGCTGGCCGCCTGCGACACGAGGAACACGCTCACCCCCTTGGCCGTGAGCGCGTTGAATATCCTTGAATTCACCCCTATCACCCCCACCATACATAGACTCGTGATTGTGACCAGGCATGTGTCGTTGATTGAGGATATCCCTTTGATAGGCTTCCCGCCATGATGTGCCGTAGAGCTTATACGGGTGCCTCGGGCTTCAGGATTGAATGTGTTCTTGACAAGAATCGGTATATTCTTATGATACACCGGATATATAGTAGGGGGATAAATCACCTTCGCCCCGAAATTACACAGCTCCATGGCCTCGGTGAATGTCAGCTCGTCAATCACGTATGCGTTGTCAATCACCTTAGGATCGGCTGTCATGAACCCATCCACGTCTGTCCATATCTCAAGGGAGTCGGCATCGAGGGCCGCCGCCATTACAGAGGCGGTGTAATCGCTGCCTCCACGTCCGAGATTTGTCACCTCCCCTCCCGTGTCGGACGCTATGAATCCTCCGACAACGGCGGTCTCCCACCCGTAGGCATTGAGATTCTCGACTATGAGACGGTTGGTGAGCTCCGAATCAAGCACATCCGCCCCGTTTGCCAATCTCTTGGTGCGTATGAAAGCCCTGGAATCGAAATGGGTGGCCCCCTTGATGGTGTTGGCCACTATTATGCTTGAGAGGCGTTCGCCATAGCTTACAATCATATTCAGGGCGCGTGGCGAAAGGTCGCGCAGCAGTAACACTCCCTTGTAGATATTTGAAAGCTCGTCGAGCATCATCCTTACCACCGATTCCGTAGATTCCCTCTTCGCGGCAGGCACAACCCCGTTGATTACCGCGAGATGACGCTCCACTATCCGGGCATACGATTCCAGATAGCTGATGTCGTCAGCCACCGCGAGCCTTGCCGTAGAAATCAGCAGGTCTGTGATGCCACTGAGCGCGGACACCACCACCACCTTGCGTCCTGGAGTTTCCTCCACTATCTTTTTCACATTGGAGAGACTATCGACCGTGCCTACGGAAGTACCTCCGAATTTCATTACCTTCATCTTTGCCGTCAATCTATATTATTCGTCTTATCGAGTTTTTACACAAGTACGCCGAAACGCCTGCCAAAATTAATAAAAATCAATTAAACTGCAAACATTTCTAAAAAATATACATAATCTCATGCCGCTTCAATTACGAAACGTCACAAAGGGCATATCCAAATGGAATGCAAATGATATCCATCAGGGGTGTAGTAAGGGAATGGGAAGTGTCTGCAATCCGATAATGCGGACTGAGATAAAAAAGGCCGGAGGACAGAACGTACAGGCTTGACCGGTTCAATCAAAATCATATCGAGCCGTTACTCCATCACCCCGCACCCTCTGCGTCGCAATGGATTTCTATATCATATCTGGGAAACTCCCGGTCATAGCCTTGTCGTAAACCTGTCCTCGCAAGCCTTCGAACAGACAATATTGACCCGGCCGGTATTCTGGCTCGTTTCCCTTTGGCCACGCCTTCCCGGGATTCCGTCTTGCGGCTCCCAGTGACATAATATGGCCTCGGTTGCATGAAACTTACAGCAGCGGGACTGCCCGGGATTCACACCCGGTTCCCGTTTAAGGACTCCGGAGAGTTTTCCGCTCTCCGTCAGCCCACCGAATCAATGAGGTTCCCTGCGAACCTCCCTGCAAATTTAATACAATTATCCCAATAAAACCAACCTTCCGTTAAAAATTTGTGGAAATTTGTGGAATCCAGCAATCCCGAAGTTCTTCATCCGGGTCTCCGGGAATCTCAGATGAGAATACGCTCCGGAAACTGTATGCGGTTGTTCATGATGTCGAGCAACAGCTCCGCGGCCTTCTCTCCAAGCAGATAAGGCTCGGCTTCGCCACCCTCCTTGTATCCCACACTCGAGACTATCACCCCTGTCGGAACGGAATGCACAAACACCATCGGCACCCCGATGTTTTTAAGTTTCAGATATTCGGTAACGTTCATTTCATGAGCACACGCCTCTATTATCAATCCATCGACATTGATATCTTCCATCATCCTTATATTCGACCTCTCCCGCTCTGCATCCCCCTCGGAGTTGGCCACCATCATGTTGATGCCCTCAGCATGAAGTGTCTTCTCTGCTCCGGCAAGGATATGAAGAGTGGAGGACGCGACCATCTGATTGACGACCACTCCCACGATATTGGTTTTGCCGCTACGAAGACTCACCGCAAGGCGATTTCGCCGATATCCAAGGCTGTCGGCGGCCTTGAAGATGATGTCTTTCGTTTCCTGGCGTATGTTCTTGTCGCCCGACAATGCCCGTGACACAGTTGATGGCGACAACCTAAGATGTCTGGCAATATCTGTTATTGTTACCCTTTTCATAGGCAGAGAGGTTATTTGGAGAGTTTTTGCATTGGTTTGAAGACAGATATAAGCTTCTTTTCGTTTGCAAAGTTAATCACCTTTTTTACTTAATGCAAATATTTAGCACATTAATTTTCAATCTTACAACGTTTGCAGATTTTTCAAACGTTTGAAAAATTTCACGTACAATTTTTTTACCAAAAAAATTTGCAAAAATTTTGTTTCAATTATAACTTTGCACTACAAATAAGAAAAACCCCTTTACCATTTTGGGTTTTCCTCCTCTCTGAACTCTCGCTTAAAGCAGTGTCTCTAATCGGAGAGCCTTCTCTCCAAGGTCGCGATTTGTGGGCTACTGACTCAGAAAAATAAATGGATAATTAGGTGTAAATAAAATTAGGGAACTGATAAAATCAATTATTAAAGCGCAAGTGGCCGGCACGTCGGGATGACGAGCCGGCCACAATCCTTATAACTAATATCCTCATTTGTCGGGAGTGTCGAACACCTTCGTGTCGAGACACCGGGCCTCAACCCACTGGTTGCCTACGCGGAAACGGAAATCCCCTTTCTCTATGCGCCACTTGTTGTCGGAGCCGACAAAGGCAAGGTCGGACGCAGGAATACGGAAGGTGACGGTTTTCTTCTCTCCAGGCTGCAATCCTATCTTGTCGAAACCTCTGAGACGGATATTGTCGGGCGATACAGAAGCCACCACATCACGCGAGAAAAGCAATACCGGTTCTTTTCCAGCCACATTCCCTTTGTTGGCCACATCCACGGTGATGGTCAGCTCATCTTCCGGACCGAATTCTTTCTTGTCTATCGCGATATTGGAGTATTCGTAATCAGTGTAGCTAAGGCCATAACCGAACGGCCACTGGATATTCATCTTCGCGTCATAGTTGTAGTTCCCTTCCATGGCCTCACCTATGTTTTCGGCCGGCTTATGGTCGTAGGTATAGAGCGCGTTCACATATTTAGGATATGTGATGGGCAGTTTGGCGCTGAAATTAGCCTTCCCCGCAAGCAGGAGAGCCAGAGCGTCGCCTCCATAGTTGCCGGGGAGCAGTATATCAACCACGGCCTTGCAGAGCGGCACAAGGTCGCGCACTATGCGCGGACGACCCTCGTTGAGCACCAACACGACCGGTTTTCCGGTGGCGGCAAGACGCTTCACAAGTTCCGTCTGATTGGGCGACAGAGAAAGGTCGTCCATATTACCCGGAGTCTCGCAATATGAGTTCTCGCCCACACACGCCACAATCACATCTGCCCGTGAAGCAGCCGCCACAGCGGCGGAGATGCCTGTGTCGGAATCAGCCTGCCAGTCGGAGCCGTCGCCTGTGGCATACTCCACGCCCTGGCAGAGAGTCACATTCCCTTTACCAAACTCCTCGCACAAAGCCTCATAGATAGTATTATAGCCGGATGCGCAGGCATCGGCCTTGTCTCCCTGCCAGCTATAGCTCCACCCCCCGTTGAGAGCACGCATGGAGTTGGCGTTAGGGCCGGCCACAAGAATACGGGTGCCCTCCTTGAGAGGCAACAGATTACCCTCATTCTTCAGAAGCACCTCACTCTCCACCGCAGCCTCAAGAGCGGCGGCCGCGAATGCCTCCGAGCCGAACTCCGGATACTCGGAGATTTCCTGATAAGGATGCTCGAAAAGGTCGAGACGATATTTCAGACGCAACACCCTCGCCACGGCGTCATCGATACGGCTCATCGGCACCCGTCCCTCATTGACGAGCTCTATAAGGTCGGTGCAGAAACTTGTGTCGTAAGGAACCATGCTCATGTCAATCCCGGCGTTTATGGCCATCTCGATGGCTTCCTTCTGGTCGGCCGCCACGTGATCGCGGGTATAGAGGTTGTTGATGTCGGCCCAGTCGGTCACGATCAGGCCATCCCAGTTCAGTCCTTCCTTGAGCCAGTCTGTCAGCAGCTCCTTGTTGGCATGGAACGGCACGCCGTTATTGTTGGCGGAGTTTACCATCACCGAGAGAGCCCCGTTGCGGATGGCGCTGACATAAGGCGCGAAGTGCTTCTCTCGCATCTCCGCCTCGGAGATTGCAGAGGGGGTCCTGTCCTTGCCGGAACGCGGCACTCCATAACCCATGAAATGCTTCACGCAGGCGGCGATATGCTTCTGGTCAACATGATTCGGGTCATTTCCCTGCATTCCCAGCACCGCCTCTGTTCCGAACACACTGTTCATCAGCGGGTCTTCCCCGAAATTTTCCCACTGACGGCTCCAGCGAGGGTCGCGTCCGAGATCCACCACCGGAGAGAAAGACCAGGGCACAGAGGCCGCCCTTGTCTCGTAAGCCGTAATCTCACCAGCCTTCCGGGCATGAGCCGGATTGAAGGAAGCGGCTATGTTGATGTTCTGTGGGAAGAGAGTGCCTCCAAGCACATAGGTGACACCATGAATCTGGTCGAGCCCGAATATACATGGAATCCCGATCTCCTTCATCGACATCTCCTGCACCTTCACCATCATGTCGTGGTAGGTCTCGCGGGTCTGGGCCACGCTCATGGGCACGTTCAGAAGTGAACCCACCTTGTGGATTCCGATGATCGTGTCGAGTTTTCCCTGCGACAGGGTAAACTTGCCGGTGCTCCAGCTCGCGGGCATATCTGTCACGACATCGATTGTGATTTGGGTCATCTGCCCCACCTTCTCTTCGAGACTCATTTTCCCGAGTTTCTCCTTTATGGCAGACTCTATGGTCTCGTCGGGAGCAATCGCGGGAGCAGGCTTCCCGCCACGGTCGGAAGAACACCCGGAGGCGAGAATGGCCACCAGGCAACACGCCGATACAATCTTTCTTATCATGGTCATTCAGTTTTAAGATTTTAAACCATTTATATTTAATTAATCATTCTTTCCTCATACGCTCACCGTCCCTTTGATGGCAGGCCATGGATCATAACCCTCAAGCGTGAAATCCTCATAACGGAACTTAAAGAGGTCGGTGACTTCCGGGTTAAGCCTCATCACCGGCAAAGTCCGTGGCTCTCGTCCGAGCTGCGTCCTCACCTGTTCAAGATGGTTAAGATAGATATGCACATCGCCAAGCGTGTGGATAAATTCTCCAGGCTTGAGACCGCACACCTGAGCCACCATCATCGTGAGCAAGGCGTAGCTCGCTATATTGAAAGGGACTCCGAGAAACGAGTCGGCACTGCGCTGATATAGCTGCAGTGAAAGCTTTCCGTCGTTGACATAGAACTGGAACAGAGAATGGCACGGAGGAAGATTCATATTGTCCAGATCAGCCACATTCCAGCTGCTTACGATGATACGTCGCGAATCCGGATTCTCCTTTATGGTGCGCACAGCCTCTGAAATCTGGTCGATAAAACCACCGTCATATCCGGGCCATGACCGCCATTGGAATCCATAGATATGCCCAAGACTGCCGTCAGGGTCCGCCCATTCGTTCCATATCCTCACTCCATGGTCCTGAAGATATTTCACGTTGGTGTCGCCGGCAAGAAACCACAGCAACTCATATATCACACTCTTCAGATGCACCTTCTTGGTGGTGAGAAGAGGGAAACCGTCTGCAAGGTTGAAACGCATCTGATAGCCGAACGTGGATATGGTGCCGGTGCCGGTGCGGTCGCCTTTCTCATGTCCGTTTTCCAAAATATGCCTTAAAAGGTCGAGATATTGCTTCATGAGCAGTATTGTTTGTTTCTTTCGGTAAAATTATTAATAAAACCACAGTTACTATTTGCTTTATTTATCTTATTCCACACAATCCCTTTCCGAAGTGGTTTTGAAGCAGGTTATTTTGCCGCATCACGCCCCACTTTGCGGAGCAACGGGGTGCCTCTGCGGTTGCGGTTCATCTGAAAACGTATGGCATCGTTGGGACACACGCCGATGCAATCGAAACAACGCACACACCGCGAGTTATCGACATACCGTCCCGCCACCTTCACGCACTGCGATTTGCAGACCTCCTCACATTTCATGCAACTGACACACTTGTCCGGGTCTATCTCGATATGGAAAAGCGTATAGTCGTGGAAACATCCGAGGATGGTGCCTATCGGGCATATGTCGGTGCAGAATCCGCGACCGGTGAATAGGGAGCACAACGCCAGAAGGAGCAGCGACACTATCCCCGATGCCACCCCGGCGCCCATGCCAATTCCGAGCGTCACCCAAGTGGCGCCGTCGGCATCCGGACGGGCCACGGAACAGATGTTGCGCATGATGTTCCAAGGTTCGAGCCAATACGGCACCGCCATCACCCCGGCCACAAGGCACACAAGGTAGATGGCGAGCACGTGATAGCGCACCTGCGTAGGGCGCTTGTATGTGAACGGGACATTGAACCGACGTATCAGACGGCGTCCGCGTATGAAAATATCCTGCAATGTCCCTATAGGACACACGGTGGAACAATACACCCTTCCCAAAAGGAAAGACACAATCAGCCAGAAAAGTATAGACCCCATGGCGGTGGCTATCGCCGAAGGGACAATCTGGGCGTTGGCCGCCACACGGACAGCGCGGATTCCCACGGGACTTATCACAAGATAAGCCACCGACGCCACAAAAAATGATGCGGCAAGGATTATCCTTATTGTCCGGAGCCCTTTCATATGGGTAAGCTCACCTCTTCCGCTGCTGTTTCTGCTGCTCGCGGAGCATGGCCTGCTGTTGCTTCTGCATCTCTTCGAGGCGTGCCATGAAACCACTCTTCTTCTTGGGCTTCTTGGCATTCTCAGCCATGGTGCGTCTCACGTCTTCCTCCTTGATGATGAATCGGAACGCATAGGTCTGTGCTATGGTGATGAGGAGCGACAGGAAATAATAGTATGACAGGCCGGCGGCGTAATTGTTGAAGAAAATCATGAAGAACACCGGCATCAGATACATCATCCACTTCATGCCGGGCATCTGGCCGGGTGAATTCTGCATGTTGACCCGGGTGTAGAGGATGTTGGTGACAGTCATCAGGAGACAGAACAGCGAGATGTGGTTGCCGAAATACTCCGTCACAAGAGGTATGTTGCCGCTCCAGGAGATGATGGCGTCAGGTGCCGCGAGGTCCTTGGCCCACAGGAAGCTCTCGCCGCGAAGCTCTATGGCCGACGGGAAGAACGAGAACATGGCGAACAGGATGGGCATCTGGAGAAGCATCGGCAGACAGCCTGACATGGGATTCGCGCCGGCCTTGCTGTAGAGGGCCATTGTCTTCTGCTGACGAATCATGGCATTCTCATTGCCGGGATACTTCTCATTGATTTCCTTGATGTCCGGGGCAAGAATCCTCATCTTGGCCTGGCTCTTGTAGCTCTTATAGGTGAGCGGGAACAGCACGAGCTTTATGAAGATGGTCATAATCAGTATGATTATACCATAGTTTGATATAAACGAGCCAAGGAAGTTGAATATCGGGATGATAATTCCGGTATTAATCCATCGGAACACCGACCATCCGAGCGGAATGAGGCGCGTGAGGCTGAGATCCTCGTCTGAGACGGTCTGACGGTCGAGCGACGACAGGAGCGGATACAGATTCGGGCCGATGAAGAGTGAGAACCGGGCGGCCTCCTCCTTGCTCCAGTCATAGTCGTTGACCACTGCGCGGGTATTGAAATTCTTGAGAAAATAAGGCTCATTCTTGAGAACAGACGACTTGAAATCGGCGGTATTGAACGGACGCTCGGAGACAAGCACGGTAGAGAAGAACTGGTTCTTGAACCCTATCCAGCGGATTTTAGCCTTACGTTCCTCGCTGTCGTTCTTGCTCTCGGAAAGATTCTCCACAGAACCACCGGCATATTTGTAATAGAGGGCGGAATTACGCTCCTCAAACATCTTCCCCTTCTCCTGTCGCATCAGTTTCTGGCTCCAGTTGATGCCCAGGTTACGGTTGTTGCTCTCGATGACTCCTGAAAGGTTTTTCTGCACCACACGCATCCCCACCACATAGCTGTCGCCGCGTGGAAGAGTGTATTCGATGCCCCAATAGGCACCATCGCCTAAAGGCAACGACATGAGCACCGTGGAGTCATTTACCACGGTGGGGGTGAAATAAAGGTCGGAGGTATTGACAGCCTGCGGAAGGGGCAACTCAAAATCGAAAGTGTTGGTGCCATCGCCGAAAATCACCACCTTTTCCTTACGTTCCTTACTCTCATCGGGGGTATATTCCGTGTCATATTTCTTAAGCTCCGCACGGGTTATGGACCCTGACTTCGCGCTGAGCTCAAGTTTCAGGACATCATTCTCTATGCGCACCACACTGTCGGAGCCGGAAAGGAAGCGGGAGAATTTCCCATAACGTCCCATGGAAAGAGAAGCGTTTCTCACTGCCTCCACAGCCTTGCGCTGCTGCTGCACCGTCATCTTCTTCATATCCGCACGCTGCACATCGCGCCAGTTCAGGGACACGCCATCCACAGTGACAGTCCCGACAACAGAATCACCCACAGCCGTCAGGCTGATGGCCCCGTCGTTAAGTCTTGAGGCGCGGGTGCTGTCGGAGAGCACTACCGCCTCCCCGTGTTCCATTATATTCTTGACGAGCCACTCCTTCTCGGTCGCACTCAACGAGTCTATACCCGAAGCTGACATGGCCGATGATGACACCGACTCTGTCGCGTCAGGAGCCTCAGAAGGGGCCTTTTTGGGAGAAAGCCACATAAAACCGAAAAACACTGCCGCCATTAGCAGCAATCCGATGACGGTATTTTTATCCATTTCTTTCCGTTATTGTTGTTTTTTTTATTTTTCAATCCACAAAATTAATCATAAATAGCGAGAGTGCAGTAGTTTTAACATACTTTTTTACCACACCCGACACTATCTCACACCACCTGCGGCTGATACCCCTCAGCGTCATATGGAATACACCTCTTCACGAAGACGCGCAGCCAGCCTCTGCGGGGATTCCCCCGAATCGCGCAAGTCTCGCCAACCAACAGGGGAACCAAACACTATGCGGAAGCGGCGGTCGCGACAGGCACACACCTCCGCCGGAAGCATCACCTGCTCGACATTCACTTTAATCCCGGCTTTCTTACGCAATCGAGCAAGACGATAGAAACGCATCCTGTTAAGCGCCTCAAACCTTACCGGCACAATGTCTCGTTCATATTCTATTGCCTTGGCCACGAACGCTTTCTGCCATTCGAGGTCGGCCACTTTACCGTCGTCGTGAAGGCGCGACACAAGTCCGGCCGGAAACTGGAAAATCTGCTTCCCGGAGGCGAGGGCCTCATTGATGGCCAAAGCCGCGGCCCGGCCTTGGCTTCCATACTTGTTGACCGGCAGGAAAACATCGCGCAATGGCTCCACATTCATAAGCATATCGTTGACCAGGAAACGCACCCACTCGTCGCCATACTTTCTCCCGAGCACAGAAATCAAGGCTATCCCGTCAAGCCCTCCCAACGGATGATTGCCGGCAAACATCAGTCGCCTGTCAGGAAGCCTGTCAAGCCCTTCCACATCCAGCGTCACCCCGAGATAATCAAGGATGCGTGTTGCGAACTCAGACCCTCGCGCCGGCCATCCCACACGAAGCATCTCATTCAGTTCCTTCTGGTGTATAATCCTCTCCAGCAACGAAATAACAAATCCAGGGATAACCCTCCCATACTTCTCCGGCAATCTTTCACGCAGAATCCTATGGAGGTCGATTTCCATAGGATTCCCGTGTATTGACGTATCTTTTTTCTGTTCAGTCATATGTCGGTGCCGGTCAGTTGTTGACGCTGTCTTCCTCGTCCCAGAACTCGTCCTCCCAGTCCTGGTCGGTCATCTCCGGAAGTTCCTGTTCATCGTCGTCCTGATGGAATATGAACTCATCTTCCTCCTCCACACGATGACGCACGTCGAGGTCGCGGTGGGTCATCGTCTGTTTCACCTGGTTCTCCTCTGAATTAATCTCGCGCCACAGAAGGTCTTTCAGCTCCGTGAGCCCCTGCCCTGTGACAGCCGATATGAACACCGAAGGCACACCCTCCGGCAATTCGGCCGACATCTCCTCGCGAAGCTCGTCATCGAGCATGTCCGACTTGGAGATGGCAAGCACACGGCTCTTGTCGGCGAGTTCAGGATTGAATTCCGTAAGCTCATTGAGAAGTATCTTATAGTCCCGCTTTATATCGTCGCTGTCGGCCGGAATAAGGAACAGCAACACCGCATTGCGCTCTATATGGCGAAGAAAACGGAGTCCGAGTCCCTTCCCTTCACTGGCTCCTTCGATGATTCCAGGTATGTCTGCCATGACAAAAGACTTGTCGCCACGGTAGTTGACGATTCCAAGACTTGGCTCCATAGTGGTGAATGGATAGTCGCCGATTTTCGGCTTGGCGGCCGATATGGCCGACAGAAGCGTTGACTTGCCGGCGTTGGGGAATCCCACGAGACCCACATCACCGAGGAGCTTGAGTTCAAGCACCACCGCCTTCTCGATTGCAGGCTGACCCGGTTGAGCGTAACGCGGAGCACGGTTGGTGGAAGTGGCGAAATGCCAGTTGCCAAGTCCTCCTTTCCCTCCGCGCAGAAGCTTCACCTCCTCGCAGTCTTTCGTAATTTCACACAGGAACGCGCCAGTGTCGGCATCGAAGACAGCCGTACCCACGGGCACCTCAATAATCCTGTCCTCTCCATCCTTCCCGAACGAACGCCCGGCGCCGCCGCTCTCTCCGTCTGTAGCGAAGACATGACGCTGATAGCGAAGCGGAAGAAGAGTCCACATATGACGGTTTCCTCTCAGTATTATATGGCCTCCACGGCCACCGTCACCCCCGTCAGGGCCTCCCTTGGGTACATATTTGGCCCTATGGAAATGGCGGCTTCCCGCCCCTCCTTTTCCGGAGCGGCAGAGTATCTTTACATAATCTATGAAGTTTGATTCAGCCATAGTCTTTCTTCTGGGTTATTCTATTTGTTAAGCATCTTAAAAAACAGATGTCCCGACTCAGGTCTAATCCTGTCGGGTTAAATTCACGTCACGGTTCATTTCCAACGGTTCATAAGTTCGTTGGCATACCGGTAGTCGTCATGGGAACCGATGTCAATCCAGGTTCCCTCTATCGGGTAGCAACCCACGTCGCCGCCATCCGCTATCACTGACGATATGAAATCGGGAGCGTCAAGATACTCCCCTCTCTTCAGCCGCGACAGCAGACACCTTCTCATCAGATAAACGCCTGCGTTGGCAAAATAGTTGTAGGTAGGTTTCTCATCAAGGCCTTTCACCTTCCCGCCGTCCATGCGCATAAGCGCATATGGCACCGACACATTGTAAGGCACCGCCGCCACAGTGATGTCAGACCCCTCCCTTACGTGCTGCATATAGAGAGCCTCGAAATCTATGGTAGTGAGAAGGTCGGAATTCATCACAAGCACATTGTCGCTCTCAATACCGTCAATCAGGGCGAGGCTTCCAATGGTGCCGAGACGCTTCGGCTCCCTGACGCATGTCACGGACGCATTCCCCTCCCTGTGGCTGAAATGGCTCTCTATACAGTCGGCCAGATAATTCACAGTGACGAATATCCGCTCCACGCCACATGCCTCAAGCTCATCCACATTATAGTCGATAATCGGTTTTCCACCAACCGGCAACAATGGTTTCGGGACGTTATCGGTCAATGGCCTGAGCCTCTCGCCTCTCCCTCCCGCCATCAGAACGGCGTCGATGGGAAGCTTGGTCTTCATCTTGCGGAGGTCGAGCATCCCGACAATCCGCCGGCCTTCCATCACCGGGAGAAGGTCAATCCTGCGGCGTCTCCCTTCCGCGACGGAGAGACACAGGTTGTCGCCGGGTACTGCCGCAAGATAATCGGGATGCATAGCCATGCTCACCTTGTCGCCAAGCGAACACCCGCCAATCAAGGCCCTGCGGATATCGCCGTCTGTCACTGTCCCGGCGAGCATGCCGTCGGCATCGACGGCAAACAATGTCATCGACTCTCCCGACAGGGAGTTGAGTGCCACAAGGGCATCACGCACCGTAGCCTCCGTGGATATGGAATGCCGCCGAAGCAACTCGGCGGCGCGTCCTGTTGCGATATCTTTCATTTCTTTATCCCCCATCCGGACATAGTTTTTTTGCGTTTCATATAAAATCCCTCTTCACCTCTCCGCCGTCATACTGCTGCAGGGTCTGCCTCAGCTCTGTCACCACCATTGCCCTGAGTTCGGGAGGGTCAAGCACCTTCACCGCGCCACCGAATCCCATAATCTCATGGGCGAGCTCATAATTGAGCTTCAGCCGATAGGTGAACACCGAATAAAGGTCATGTATCGTCTCTTCCTGACTCGAATGCAGAGGGAGGGCACGGAAATACTTGGCTTGAGTCGGGGTGGCCTGGAGGCGTACGGTCCTGACATCGGCCTTCGAGGTGGTGACTCCGACGATGTTGCCGAAAAGGTCGTCAAGCTCGATATGCTCCGGCTTGACAAACGGTTCGTCAAGTATCTTCATCTCCTTGACGCGGTCAAGCGCATAGGTGCGTATCCCGTTCCCTTTCTCCTTCAGCCCTATCATATACCACCGTTGCTTATAGCGTTTCAGGAAATATGGCTCATATCTTATATCCTTCTCCGCCCGCGAACGGTTGAATCCGGCATACGTGAACACAATCTTATGGCTGTTGCGTATCGCGTCGAGCACCGTGGGGAGGAACTCACGCGCCGACGGCACATCCTCGATATCAACACGGTCCATAGGAGCGTCCCCACCCTTTATGGCATTGCTCACGGCATAGGAATCAAGCATCCAGTTGGTGAATGCCCGGCTCTGTCGCGAATTGTCGCCGGCGATATAGTAATTGCCACGGGTGTCGCAGGCTATGTCTATCTGGAAAATCTCCTCTATGGCACGGCGGTAGTGATAGAACGTGCGTTCCGGCATCGGCTCTCCCTCTGAAAACTGGGAGCGCATCCATAGATTGTTGAGTTGCTGTCTTGTGAGTCGCCCATAACGGGTGAGCGTATCCACAATCCATACATAACGGCTTATCTGGTCACGTGGCATAGGAACAGGGTTTATTGCGCAAAGTTAATGAATTAAATCGATACACGAAATTTTCAGCGCGTATGATCTTTCATGGAGGAAAGCATCTCAAGGTAACGGCGTGCCACGGCTCCGGCGGAGAAACGCCTCTCGACATTCTCCCTCATCATCCCCACCATGTCGCCATACCCCTCGCCATCCATGACTCGCGCCACCGCCCACAACACCCCTCTCATGAGGCTCCTTGCCGCCTCTTCGGTGGTATCCGTCCCGTCAATGCCATCGCCTGCCGGAAATTCAGCGAGATAACCGGTGGTGAGATGATCCACTATGTCTTCCTGTCCGCCACGACGAAACGCCACCGGGATGCAACCGTATGCCTGTGCCTCCACAAGAGTGCCGGGAAGTGTCTCATAACTTGACGCAGACACAAGGATGTCTGACTCTTCATACACCTTCCTGATTGAGTCTTCCCCTTTTATCACGCCCATATGGACATGCCGGACTCCGAATCCCGACAGCGACGCGGGGTCCTTCACCCCCCCATACGTGGCCACCTCAATGTTGTCGGCAATCTCCGGGCACTCGATGCGCAGAAGTCGCGTGAGAGCCACAAGCGTGGGAAGCCCTTTTATAGGGTCGTCAAGACGTGCCGCCCCAAACAGAATCCGTATCCTGTCTCCTTCGCGCTTAGGGTGTCTGGCACGCCCCTCTGAGCCAAAGATATGGAACGCGTTAGGGATAACCTCCACTTCCTGTCGTGCAAGAAGGACACTACGGCGTGCCCTGCCGGCAAGCCAGTTGCTTACTGCCACAAAGCGCATACGCTCCGTCATGCCATACAGTTCTTTTTTCCTCATCGCCACTTTATGCGAAATGTCGCCGGAGCCATCACCGGATCCGGAAACCCTCGACAGGAATGGACATCCTCCACAGATATGCCCCACCCGCTCATATCCTTCGCAGGCGTCGGCATGATGGCATATCCCTGTCATGCACCACATGTCGTGCATGGTCCAGACCACAGGTTTTCCAAGCCTCAGCAGCCTCCCCACCCCCTTGAGCGACAGCATACCCTGATTTACCCAGTTGAGAAGAATCGCGTCGGCTTCTTTCACGAGGGGATGGCGCCACAGGGGCAACCCGTCGGAAGCCGTATCCACCTTGAAGAGATTACGGCGCGAAAAACGCAGATGAAAGAAAATCTTCAGACGTTCCATAAGAAACGGCACCATAGCTTTCCGCTTCGAAGCGGCCAATTCCACGTAAGGGGAATCCGTAAGCTTTTCCACCACGAGCATACGGGCATCGGCGCCCGCTTCGCGAAGCGCCTCCATAAGCCGCCGGCTCACAACCGCCGCCCCTCCGGTGGAATCACTCTTATTGACAATGACTATTCTCACCTCTTCCGATATGTGACGTAATCATACTCTACCCCGTCCGGAGTGAGTTGGGGCTGTGTGGCATCCTCTATTTCCCATTCGTCGCCCTCCCACACTTTCGGGAGGAGCGCGTCGGCATCATGACACAGGGCATGCACCCTGGTGAGAAAAATACGATTCACCAACGGCATGAACTCATTATAAATCTGCGCACCCCCCATCACGAACGGAGCCGTCGGATTACCCGAGGGAGACACCCACTCACAGGCCAGGCGCAACGCCTCCTCAGGACTCGCGGCAACAGCCGCCCCCTCCGCCACATATCCGGCATTACGGGTCATCACTATGTTGAGTCTTCCCGGCAGCGGCTTCTTAGGCAACGACTCCCAGGTCTTTCGTCCCATAATCACGGGGTGGCCCATGGTCAGGGCTTTGAAACGGCGCAAATCGGAGGAGATATGCCATATCAGGTCGCCTTTTCGTCCGATGGCCCCGTCATCGCCCGCCGCCACTATCATGTTAACATCCATATTCCAGTACAGTAAGTAGCTGTTAAAATCCTTGTTATTAAAAAGAAAACCGGAAGCTACATGGAATGAGAGAATAGCCACACTGCCGCAGATGCACACATCCTAAATTGGTTATCAGGACTTTCAGTCACCACTGCATTCCGTTGTGTCTGCAAAGATAAGCCATCTGTGTCATATTTCCAAACTCTTTCCCCCTGCGGATTTCCACCATTTGCCGAAGACTCTCCATAAAAAAACAACCATTTCAGGGAAAGTTGCTTTATGTTCATTTGTAGTGTTTCAGATTTTTCATTAATTTTGCCAATGCAACGTCTCCGATGAGACGCAAACCAACAACTCCACCAATGGACTATACCATCATTGACTTCATCAGCCTTCTTGGCGCTGTATGCCTGTTTCTCTACGGCATGAAAGTGATGAGCGAAGGCCTTCAGAAAGTCGCCGGCGACCGCCTGCGCAACATCCTCGGGATAATGACTAAAAACCGGGTCACCGGAGTGCTCACAGGAATCGTCATTACGGCCCTCATACAGAGCTCGAGCGCATCCACTGTGATGGTCGTGAGTTTTGTCAACGCCGGCCTTATGAGCCTCGCACAGTCAATGGCGGTGATTTTCGGGGCGAACGTAGGCACTACTGTCACCACCTGGATAATCTCCGCTTTCTCTTTCGAAGTCAATATCTCCGACTACAGCATACTCCTGCTTGCCGCAGGCGTGCCTATGCTGTTCATGAAAAAAAGCACCTACAAATCTTTCGGAGAATTCCTGATCGGATTCTGTTTCCTCTTTATGGGGCTCGACCTCATCAGCAAATATGTGCCTGACCTTCAGGCCAATCCGGAGATGCTGAAATTCGTGACCGATTACGCCACCCTCGGATATGGCTCGGTGCTGATTTTCTTCATGTTCGGAATAATACTCACCATGGTGGCACAAAGTTCCGCCGCCACTTTCGCCATCACATTGATAATGTGTTCTCAGGGTTGGATATCGTTTGACCTCGGATGCGCGATTATCCTGGGCGGGAACATCGGAACCACCATAACACCGATTCTCGCTTCACTGAGCGGAAACCTTGCCGCGAGACGCACCGCGATGGGACATGTGCTCTTCAATGTCATAGGCTCTGTGATAGTGCTCTGCATATTCTATCCTTTCATGAACCTTGTGGCCGACATCACAAAGGTATGCATAGGCACAAACCCCGCACATCTGACAAGCGCGATGGAAAACGGCATGGCCGACTCCACGCTGCTGAATCCTGAAGGAGGACTCACCGCCAAGGCCCAAAGTGCTGTGGCGTTTGGCCTCGCAATGTTCCCGACGGTGTTCAACGCGTGCAACCTCATGATAATGATTTGGTTCACCAAACTATATGTGACAGCCGTATGCTGGATTATGCCGGCTCGCCATAAAGACACCGAAGAGGAATTCACGCTCAAATTCATCGGCAGAGGAATGCTGTCTGCCTCTGAGCTTAACATAACACAGGCTCAGAAGGAAATCGCCGTGTACGGAGAGAGAGTGGAACGTATGCTGAAGATGGCTCACCGTCTGATACATCTCCCGGAAAAGGATGCCGAATACTCCTCGACCTACAACCGACTTGAGAAATATGAGGAAATATCCGACAGGATGGAAATAGAAATCGGAAACTACCTCAACCATGTGGCCGAAGGAAGACTCAGTCCGGAAGGAAAGATGAGGATAGCCGGAATGCTCAGAGTAATCAGCGAGATTGAGTCCATAGCCGACGGATGCTTCAACGTGGCAAAGACTCTCGCCCGGCAACATTCCAACCATGTGGAATTTGATGACGCCGTGCTCAAGGAAATCGACACGATGTATGTGCTTGTGGAAGATGCAATGGCAAACATGCTCGGAATACTGAAAGAGATGGAGACCCCGGAGGAATCTCTCATCATAAAAGCCTACAACAAGGAGAGGGAAATCAACAATCTCCGCAACAGCCTCCGCGACTCCAACATCTACAATATCAATTCCAAGGAATACGGCTACCAGCAAGGAATCTTCTTCATGGACCTCATAAGCGAGGCCGAAAAGCTCGGAGACTATATGCTGAATGTTGTGGAAGGTGTGAAACACCAGTTCCACCCGGCCACCGAATCCTTCTGACTCGTCAGACGATCATACCGATATTGCCGAACAGGACATACCCCTTTCTCCGGCCTTAACGCTAAACTCTTTTTTATCTCTAAATATCTTATTACATCATACCAAAATCAAGATATATGAATTCACATCGCTATTGTGTCATAATGTGTGGAGGTGTCGGTTCCCGTTTCTGGCCCTTCAGCCGTAATGACAAGCCGAAACAGTTTCTTGACTTCTTCGGGACAGGCAAAAGCCTGCTCCAGCTCACCGTTGACAGGATACTGCCCGTCGTGGGTCCCGACAATATCATTCTCGTCACCAACCGCCAGTATGCCGATATAATCCGTCAGCAACTCCCTCAAGTGAAGGAATCGAATATCCTCCTTGAGCCGGCAAGACGCAACACAGCCCCTTGCATCTGCTGGGCCGCACATCATATACAAGCCCTCGACCCTGAGGCTTCCATCGTGACACTACCCTCCGACCATCTCGTGCTCAAGGAAGACGCTTTCCGGCAAGCGATAGAGAAAGGACTCGATTTCGTGGAAAACGGCAATCGGCTCCTGACCCTCGGGATAAACCCTACAAATCCCAACACCGGATACGGATATATACAGCAAGGCTCCCCGGCACAGGATTACGACGGAATCAGAAAAGTGAAGTCATTTACTGAGAAGCCGGATGTCGAGATGGCGAAGATGTTCCTGTCGAGCGGTGAGTTCTTCTGGAACGCCGGCATATTCCTATGGTCGGCGAAAAGCATCCTCGACGCTTTCGAAAAATATTCCCCCGACATCGCGCAACTATTTGACGCTCCGGAACCGGTGTATGCCACCGACAAGGAGGCCGAGTTTATCGAAGATTCATTTCCGCTGTCGCCAAGTATCTCAATCGACTATGCGATAATGGAAAAAGCCGACAACGTATATGTCGAAACCGTAGATCTCGGATGGAGCGATCTCGGCACATGGAGCGCACTGTATGAGGCGTCTCCGAAAAATGCCGACGGGAATGTGACTCAGAACTGCAAGGTGCTCACATCTGACTGCAATGGCACCATGTTCGCCGTCAACGGCGACAAAATCATCGTGGCCGCCGGACTAAAAGACTATATCGTGGCCGACAACGGAAACGCCTTACTGATATGTCCGAGAGCCGATGAACAAAAGGTGAGACAAGTGGTAAACGAAATCAAGGCAACTTTCGGCGACAGATTCGTATAGCAAGCGAACTACGTTATTTTTAAAACGTTTTCATCAACACATTACCTAAAAAATCAGTGCCCCGAGGTTGCGGCACTGATTTTTTTTGATTATATTTGCACCGTTTAAAGCAGTTATTTTTTTCATATCAATAGAACCACCAATCAGTTTTATTACGAAATGAAACGCGACCTCTTCCGAAGATACGTCTGGCTAATCGACACGGTCCGACACGCAAAGAAGCTACCTTTCGAGGATATTGCAGAGAGATGGTTGAAATCGCCTCTCAATGCCGACCATTCACAACTCGCGCTTCGGACTTTCCACAACCACCGCCACGCCATCGAAAGCCTTTTCGGCATTCGCATCACTTGCGACCGTAGCGACCATAACAGATATTTCATCGCTGACTGGCCTGAAGGGAACGCAACCAAACTCAAAGTATGGATGTTGCAGAAACTCTCGTTCTCCGACCTCGATGAAGACTCCGACCCTGTGAGACACAGGATTATTCTCGACCTCCCGCCTGAGGAAAGATACGGGCTCTCTTCAATAATTGAGGCCATACAGAAGAACACCCTCATCAGACTGATATGCGCGATACCCACCTCCGACGGCAAAACCAATCTGATGATTGCCCCTTATTGCCTCAGATACTGGAGAGGACAATGGTTCATCCTCGGAAAAGACACTGAGACTGATATGCTCCACGCTTTCAACTTCGACCGTGTACTCGACATACAACTCACCGAGACTCACTTTGATTTCCCGAAAGATTTCTCTCCCGAGGTCTTCTTCCGCGATTTCTACGGAATGGATGTCAACGCGATGCAGATTCCGGAAGTGGTGAGACTCAAAATCAGCGGCCGCACACGCGACGAGGTGCGCACCCTCCCGCTCCATAATTCCCAAAAAGAGGTGATGACAAATGGAGAATACTCCCTCTTCGAGTTCTATCTCGTGCCTTCGGAAACATTCCAGACCACAATCCTCTCTCATGGCACCGACACTGAGGTGGTATATCCAGAATCTCTCAGAGAAAGCATTGGAGAGAAAGTGAGAGCGATGGCGGAACGATACACCAGGCATCTCGAATCCTCCGTCTCCACCGCGCATGAATAAGCGAAGACGCGATGACTCTTCACAAGCGACTGATTCCGAACTCACCATGGCGGACTCGGTCGCTTTTTTATGTCGCTTTTTTATTTGATTCTTCTGTTTTTTTGGATTAATTTTGCGTATGATTAATATTATACGCATTTTAGCCGCAATCATGCTGCTGGCCCTATCCGGATGTGCCGGAAACAGCTTCAAGATTGAGTTCGAACTTCCAACCGATGTCAATGCCACTTTCAGGATAGTGTATTACGCTTCCGACAAGAAAGGTGGCATCACCTTGGAGACTGTGGCCGTGGTCACAAACGGAAAAGGCAACCTCAAGTGCCCGGCACGAAATCCCTCGCTGATATACCTCTACACGGGGTCGTCACAGACATCACCTCTCGCGCTGTACGCAGAACGCGGCAACGACATCCGGATAACGGGACAGTCGGCCGACCCCTATTCCTGGACTGCCGAAGGGAATGAAATCAACAAGGAGCTGTCGGCTTGGAGAAACAGCAACGCGAAAATACTTTCCGGCAACGACACGGCGGAAAAAAACAGAGCCATAGCCTCGTTTGTGACAGCCAACCCGGAATCGCCGGTGGCAACTATACTTCTGCTCACTTCATTCTCCCGAATCGACAACGAGACTCTTTTCAGAAGACTGTGGTTATCTCTGAAGGGGGAGGCCGCCGACAGGAGATGGACCGAACTCGCCGCAAGAGCCGACATTCCCGCCGGGAAAGCCCCGACCCCGGGGAAACTGAGAAGCATGACAGTGCGCTCTCTCGGAAACGGAACCGACACTATCCGTCCCGACTCTGCGGAAGCCACCATCCTATTCTTCTGGCATAACGGACTCGCCGACCGCAAACAGCGCATCGACTCCATCCGCGCACTCTCTAAAGAATTCCCCGACTCGGCACGCCGTATAATAGCCGACGTGTGTCTCGATCCCGACTCAATCGTGTGGAGGTCGCCCCTGCGCTCCGACTCCCTGTCAAATGTGACAAGACTGTGGATGCCTGCCGGACTTGCCGACCGCCGGCTCATACAGCTTGCGGTGACTCGCTCTCCTTTCTATATAGTATTCTCCCAGGACGGACACCAACGCTATCGCGGAGACGACACCGGAGAAGCCTTATCCGCATTCCGAGAAATTATCAGTAAAGAATAATCACCCCAGCCAGTTCCGCCAGATGTTAACCAAAATCTACTCAGCTTCCATACAGGGAATCGACGCGTTTCCCGTCACAATCGAAACCGACGGTTGTTCCGGCGCACTCTTCTCCATAGTAGGACTCCCTGACACCGCCGTCAAGGAAAGCCACCAACGGATGATGTCGGCCATAACCCACAGCGGGGTGAAATTCCCCAGGAAGGGCATCACCATCAACCTCGCGCCGGCAGACATCAAGAAGGAAGGCGCCGCCTTCGACCTTCCGATGGCCATCGGTGTGCTGACAGCGTGCGGGACCGTCTGCGCCGACAATCTCGCGGATTTTATGATTATGGGCGAGCTCTCGCTCGACGGTTCGGTGCTACCCGTGAAAGGAGCCCTTCCCATGGCGGTGAAAGCCCGCGAACTCGGATTCAAGAAACTCATAGTCCCGGAGGCGAATGTCACCGAAGCCGCCGTGGTAAACAAAATCGAAGTGTATGGCGTGGCATGCCTCGCCGATGCCATAGCCTTGGTGAGCGGAACCTCAACACTTGAACCCACAGTGATAAACACACGTGAGATTTTCGCGATGGAGGCTGAGAACTCCGGACTCGACTTCTCCGAGGTGAAAGGGCAGGACAGCGTGAAACGCGCATTCGAAGTGGCATGCGCCGGGGGACACAACCTCCTTATGATCGGTCCTCCGGGAGCCGGAAAATCCATGATGGCCAAACGTATCCCTTCGATTCTTCCCCCTCTCAGCCTGGCGGAGGCCCTTGAGACCACCAAGATTCACTCCGTGGCAGGCAAACTGTCGCGAGGCTCCATGCTTATGGCACGCCGCCCCTTCCGCACACCGCATCACACGCTCTCCCCTGTGGCCCTTGTCGGAGGAGGCTCGAGCCCCATGCCCGGCGAAATATCACTGGCCCACAATGGCGTGCTCTTCCTGGATGAGTTCCCGGAATTCCCCAGGCAGGTGCTGGAAGTGTTGAGGCAACCGATCGAAGACAGGACAATCACTGTGGCAAGAGCCAAATATACGGTCAACTATCCCGCGTCGTTCATGCTTGTCGCCTCAATGAACCCATGCCCATGCGGATATTACGGACACCCTACCAAGGCATGCACCTGTTCCCCCGGAGCCGTCACAAGATATATGAACAGGATTTCAGGCCCCCTTCTCGACAGGATAGACCTGCAGGTGGAGATACAGCCTGTGTCGTTCGACGACATGGCCGACACCTCTCCGGCTGAAAGCAGCGAAGCTATACGCGAAAGGGTAATCAAAGCCCGATCCTTGCAACAGCTCAGATTCCAAGGGGAGCGTGGAATCCATTGCAACGCCCAGATGAACTCCCGCCTAAT
The DNA here is from genome assembly GCA_029058745.1 of Muribaculaceae bacterium. Taxonomy (GTDB): domain Bacteria; phylum Bacteroidota; class Bacteroidia; order Bacteroidales; family Muribaculaceae; genus Lepagella. Next base: position 135,819 of record JAIDXM010000049.1, on the reverse strand, counting down.
CCACAAATACGCGTGGCCGGACGCTGAAGGACTCGCGAAACTCAAAGAGCGGATGACCAAACTCAACATGAGCGCACGCGCCTTTGACCGCATACTGCGTGTGGCACGCACCATCGCCGACCTTGACGGGGCCGACAACGTGCTCGCCCGGCACATAGCCGAGGCTATCGGCTACAGGTCGCTCGACAGGGGAAACTACGGGAAAGCATTCTGAGGAGAATGGGGACAAAATGAATACTTATTCACAATCAGGTCCCATACGCCAATTTAACATCAACTTTATTCCACTTTTAAACATCATCTTTAAAACTTTTTTGTAACTTTGCCACCGACAAAAGCCCCTCAGATGAAGGGTTTCTAAACACAATCTTAAAACATCATGCTACAGTCCACTAATGTCAAGACCATCGACAAGGTTGTGGTCCGTTTTTCGGGTGACTCCGGCGACGGAATGCAGCTTGCAGGCAACATCTTCTCGAACGTGTCAGCAGGCGAAGGCAACCTGATTTCAACTTTCCCGGACTACCCCGCCGAGATTCGTGCCCCGCAAGGCTCCCTGAGTGGAGTATCAGGCTATCAGGTAAGCGTCGGCAAAGACGTGCACACACCGGGCGACCGCGCAGATGTGCTCGTTGCCATGAATCCCGCCGCCTTGAAGACCAACCTCAAGTATCTGAAACCTGAAGGAATCATCATCTGCGACGGCGACTCATTCACTCCAGCCAACCTCAAGAAAGCGCTCTACGCCACTGACGACCCGGTATCGGAACTTGGCATCAACCCAGAGAAACTCATGCTCGTGCCCATGACCACACTCCTCAAGCACACTCTCGAGGATTCAGGCATGGATGTCAAGGCCATCATGAAATGCAAGAATATGCTGGCTCTCGGCCTGATATGCTGGCTCCTCGACCGCCCGGTGGAGAAGGTGCTCGATAAACTTAAAGCGAAGTTCGCCAAGAAACCCGCCATATATGAGGCCAACGAGAAAGTGATAAGGGCCGGATGGGATTACGGCCACAACACCCATGCCTCCATGCCCACCTACCGCATAGAGACTGAAGCCGCCGTGCCCGGCACATATACCGACGTCAACGGCAACACAGCCACCGCCTGGGGACTAATCCTCGCCTCGGAGAAAAGCGGACGGCCGCTGTTCCTGGGCTCATATCCCATCACCCCGGCCACCGACATCCTCCACGAACTCGCCAAACGAAAAGACCTCGGCGTGAAAGCATGCCAGATGGAGGATGAAATCGCCGGTGTTTGCTCCGCGATAGGGGCGTCATATGCCGGACACCTCGCTGTGACCACCACCTCAGGACCAGGACTCGCCCTCAAAAGCGAGGGAATCGGTCTCGCGGTTATGGCAGAGCTCCCTCTCGTGATTATCGACGTGCAGCGTGGCGGTCCATCCACAGGACTCCCCACAAAGACGGAACAGACCGACCTCATGCAGGCCCTCTACGGCAGAAACGGAGAGAGTCCCCTTTGCGTGCTGGCCGCCGCAAGTCCAACCGACTGCTTCACCATGGCTTTCGAGGCGGCCCGTATCGCCATCGAGCACATGACACCGGTGATTCTGCTCACAGACGCGTTCATCGCCAACGGCTCTTCGGCATGGAGAATTCCCGAAGAGGATGACTACCCGGAAATTAAACCGAATTTCGTTTCCGCAGAACAGCTCGAAAACGGTTGGAAGCCGTTTGACCGTGACCCTGAGACCTTCGCACGTTTCTGGGCAATCCCCGGCACAGAAGGCGCCATGCATCGCGTGGGTGGCCTTGAGAAAGACTTCAACACTTCCGTGATTTCCACCGACGGCCCCAACCATGAAAGGATGGTGAATGTGCGTCGCGAGAAAATAGCACGCATAGCCGACGACATCCCGGAGCTCGACATACGTGGCGACAAGGACGCCGACACCGTACTCGTGGGATGGGGAGGCACATTCGGACATGTCCTAACCGCCGCCACAGAACTCAACGCGGAAGGCACTCCCGTGGCATTGGCCCACTTCAGATACATCAACCCGCTGCCTAAGAACGCTCTCGACGAACTCAAGAGGTTCAAGAACATAATTGTGGCGGAACTCAACACCGGAATGTTTGCCGACTATCTGCAGATGCACCTTCCCGGCAAGGAAATCATGCGCATCAACAAGGTGGAGGGGCAGCCATTCCTCGTGAAAGAGATAAAAGACGGAGTCATTAATCACTTATCCAAAGCATAACCTTATGGAAGAGAACAAGACACAAACATACGTGGCGGCCGACTTCAAGAACCAGCAGACTGCACGGTGGTGCCCCGGATGTGGCGACCATGCCATCCTCAACGTGCTCCACAAGGCTATGGCGGAACTGGGCGTGGCCCCTAAAGACACAGCTGTCATCTCCGGAATCGGATGCTCCTCGCGTCTCCCTTATTATATGAATACCTACGGGATGCACACAATCCATGGCCGGGCCGCAGCCATCGCCACCGGAGTGAAGACAGCGCGTCCCGACCTTACCGTGTGGCAGGTGTCCGGCGACGGTGACGGACTCGCCATCGGAGGAAACCATTTCATACATGCCCTGCGGCGCAACATCGACATCAACATACTCCTGTTCAACAATAAGATATACGGGCTCACAAAAGGACAATATTCCCCTACTTCCGACCGTGGCTTCGTATCGAAATCATCTCCCTACGGCACAACCGAAGACCCCTTCATCCCCGCTGAACTCGTGTTTGGGGCAAGAGGGAGATTCTTTGCGAGAGGTTTCGACATATCGCTCGACACAACCCGCGAGATTATGGTGGCGGCAGCCCGTCATAAAGGAGCAGCAGTTGTGGAGATATTGCAGAACTGCGTGATTTTCAATCATGGAATCCACACATGGCTCTCCGACAAGGAGGTACGCGCCGACCGCACCATCACCCTCCGCCAGGGAGAGAAGATGCTATTCGGCAAAGACAACCGGAAAGGTCTTGTGCGCGATGGTTTCAACCTCAAGGCTATCACATTAGGAGAAGACGGCTACACCATCGATGACGTGCTCGTGCACGACGCCCACACACAAGACGATATTCTCCACCGCCAGCTCGCCCTCATGGACGGCCACTCACTCCCCCTCGCCCTCGGAGTAATCCGCGACGTGGAAGGCCCCAGCTATGAGGCTGATGTGGAGGCACAGGTGAAGGAAGTGAAGGAAAAGAAAGGATTCGGTTCCCTGCGCGACATGATTGTCAAGACAGCCGAGACCTGGACAGTGTGATTGCTCCACCGTCAACAGGGACACCCGATTAATCAAACGTTTCCGTGGGTTGAAGGCATTGTCGCCTCCAACCCACATCTTTTTTTGCACAAAAGTCAATTTTCCGTGCAATTTTTACTGAAAAATTTCCTCAATTGGATTTTTTTCGTTTACTTTGCACCCTGAAATTACGTAAAAAAATTATTTAACAACACAAAATTAAAACGTTATGGCAGATATTGCATCAAGAGTAAAAGCTATCATCGTTGACAAACTCACAGTTGACGAAAACGAAGTTACTCCCGCTGCTGAGTTCAGCAAAGACCTCGGCGCAGATTCTCTCGACACCGTAGAGCTCATCATGGAGTTCGAGAAGGAATTCGGAATCACAATCCCCGACGAGGACGCTGAGAAAATCACCACTGTAGGTGACGCCATCACATACATCGAGGAGCACCAGAACTAATATCAAACCCCTATCCCACACCAATTTCCCGATATGGAATTAAAAAGAGTTGTAGTAACCGGACTCGGTGCGCTCACTCCTATTGGCAATGACGTCAAGACAACATGGGACAATGCTGTCAACGGCGTAAGCGGAGCGGGGCCCATCACGCATTTCGATGCGTCGAACTTCAAGACTCAATTCGCCTGCGAGGTGAAAGACTTCAACCCGGCCGACCACTTCGACCGCAAGAAAGCCCGTCAGCTCGACCTTTACGCGATGTATGCGCTCGTTGCCGCCGATGAGGCAATCAACGATGCAGGTCTTGAAAATGAGAATGTTGATAAAAACCGCGTAGGAGTGATTTTCGCAGCCGGTATCGGCGGTCTCCACACTTTCGAGGAGGAGGCCGGATATTTCGCTCTTCATGGAGAGGAGCAAGGCCCGAAATACAACCCTTTCTTCATTCCTAAGATGATTGCCGACATTGCCGCTGGACACATCTCTATCGAGCATAGTTTCCGCGGACCGAACTTCGGCACCGTGTCTGCCTGCGCATCTTCCAACAACGCGCTCATCGACGCATTCAACTATGTGCGTCTCGGCATGGCCGACGCAATTGTGACAGGTGGCGCCGAAGCCGCCATCTATCCTGCCGGTGTCGGTGGTTTCAATTCAATGAAGGCTCTCTCTACCCGCAACGACGACCCCAAGGGCGCATCCCGCCCATTCTCAGGAAGCCGCGACGGGTTCGTGATCGGTGAGGGTGCCGCCGCCCTCGTGCTTGAGGAACTTGAGCACGCAAAGGCTCGTGGCGCGCATATCTATGCGGAGGTGGTTGGCGGTGGCATGAGCGCCGACGCATATCACATCACCGCGACTCATCCCGAGGGTCTTGGAGCCAAACTCGTGATGGAGAACGCTCTCCGCGATGCCGGAATGAAACCGGAGGAGATTGACTACATCAACCTGCACGGCACTTCCACTCCCGTGGGTGACATCAGCGAGGCGAAAGCTATCAAGGAAGTGTTTGGCGACCACGCATACAAAATCAACCTCAGCTCCACAAAGTCTATGACCGGACACCTTCTCGGCGCCGCAGGCGCGCTTGAGGCCCTGTTCAGCGTGAAAGCTATCACCGACGGCATCGTGCCTCCGACAATCAACCATGAGGATGGCGACAACGACCCCGAAGTTGACTACGATCTCAACTTCACTTTCAACGAGGCTCAGAAACGCGACATAAACGCCGTGCTTTCAAACACCTTCGGATTCGGCGGTCACAACGCTGCCATCATCCTCAAGAAATATAAAGAATAATCTTCTGAAAGTCTCTTTATATCCGACAGGCGCTTCCATCCGGATGCGCCTGTTTTTCTTGATTAAGCCACTTTTTTAGACTACTTCTGCACAGTAGTTGTCATTGCCCGCCTATCATTCCGGAAATCCCGCATGACATCGCATGGCAATGAAACATACCCTTAGTCAAAACAGAAAGTATTTGCGCATTTATGAGTGTAGGGACATACCTCTGCCATGTAGGCTCGCACAGGCATAATTTGCACATTTATTTTGTGCGCTGGCTATAGAAATAACTGATATAACACATTTATCATGAAAAGGCTTTTCTTATTCATGGCGGCATTCTTAATGCTGCTCCCCCTGGCGGCTCAGTCACGTAAAAGTGTGTCTGTGCTCGGTGACTCTTATTCCACTTTCGAGGGATTTGTGGAACCTGCCACAAACGAACTTTGGTATTATGCCCGTCCGAAACAGAAACAAACCGATGTCAACGATGTCAAGCAGACCTGGTGGCATCTGTTCATAAAGGAGAACGGCTACCGACTGGAGAAAAACAACTCGTATTCCGGCTCTACTGTCTCCACAACAGGCTATCAGGGCAACGACTACACCGCCCGCTCTTTCATAACCAGGATGGACAATCTCGGAAGTCCCGACATGATTATCATTTTCGGAGCCACCAACGACTCTTGGGCAGGTTCTCCGCTCGGAGAATTTGACTGGAGCGGCAACTCTCAGGGCGATTTCAAATCATTCCGCCCGGCTCTTTGCTATATGCTCTCACATCTTAAAGACCGCCACCCCAACACTGAGATTATATATCTCATCAACGATGGACTAAAGGAGAGCATAACGTCTTCTATCGTGGAAGCATGCACCCACTACGGAATCCCATACGTACAGCTCCACGATATCGACAAGACCGCCGGACATCCCAATGTCAACGGAATGCGGCAGATTGCAGACCAGCTCACCAAGGCCCTCAAATAATCAAGCACAACATGACAAGGGAACTGTCTTTGCGGATGGTTCCCTTTTTTGTTGTGTGCCACCGTATTATGAGGACTTGACAAACCTTTGCACTCTGACAAACAAACCTCGGCTATTGGCCGGAATACATTTTCCATCGAATTGGAAAAATTCCTTTCCACTTTTATTTTTTTAAACTTTTATTCTCATCTTTTTGATAATAATTTAAAAATCATTATATTTGCAAAACGATAACCTTGTCACCATGAAAATATACCTAAAGACATGCCATCGCAATTTCCGGTTTATGAATACTAATATCGGAAAAAACGCAGCCTCTTCCATCAGGCGCATTCTACCGTATGTCCTAACGGCATTTGGCCTTCTGACGGTCGCATCGTGTGGAGACAGCAAGAGAAAGGCATACGAGAAAGCCGTCGTAGAGTGGACGGGGAAGAGAATCCTATTCCCGGACTCCATGAGACTTGTAGGAGGTGAAATAATCACTAAACCGGAAGCTGACTTTACAATCGTATCATACTACGATTCCATCGGGTGCTCTGAATGCCGCATGAAGCTTCAATTCTGGAACGAGTTCATGCAGCGCGTAGATTCCGTGCGCGGTGACAAAACCGTAAATCTCATGATGATTGCAGCTTCTGTATTTGAAAAAGATTTGGAACGGATTCAAAAATATGATGATTTCAAATACAATATAATATACGACCCTAAAGACCATATTAATTCCTTGAATTTATTTCCAGTTGATGACTCTATGCGAACATTTCTTATTGATAAAAACAATAAGGTTTTAACATTCGGTAATCCAATTCAAAATAAAAGATTATTCAATCTCTATCTTTCTATAATCGGAAAAAGTGAGAACAATATTGAAAATGACAGGGAATGGATAGAATATAGCTATGACTTCGGTAATGTAAAGTCTGGAGAATCGGTATCCCATACCTTCTCCATGAAAAACGAGAGTTCCGATACTCTCCGCGTTAGGGAAGTAATTTCCTCATGCGAATGCACTGAAGGAACTGTCATCCCGACAATCATTCCTCCAGGGAGTCCTTACAGAGTCGAGGTCTCATTCCGCGAAACAATACCTGACTCCTTCCTAAGAAGCGTCATGGTCTATTTTGAAAACCAAACGTCTCCGCTACTTCGTTTTGAAGTAACGGGACAAGTAACAACCAATTAATCAATAAAATCATGAAAATGACGAAAAACTTTTTCTACGTGGGGCTTGCGATAATAGCACTCGCGACAGGAGGATTCGCGTATTCCAACGCCAATCAGACACAGCTTTCTGCCTTACAACTCGAAACAATTGAGGCTCTTACAGACCAGGAAAATGCTCCTGTTACAGAATGCCCACTACCGGCAGAAACGGAGTGCCACAGGATATCTCAGGGCAATACCATTCATATCTTTTATATGCCCAAACACTGAAGATCCCTCTCCACAATTTATGTATGGAAGTTGTCTTGAAGTACGGTATCCGTACTTCAAGACTGATTTACTAATAACCTTTGAACTATGAAGATAATTTCATAAGTATGTATGCTAAATTAAGTATCGTATAGATTATGAAATATGCGGATTAAACTTTGGATTCGGATGATGGCGCAAAGGGGGGACATTGTAACTGAATCCGGATTTGAAAGTTCGCCTCAGATTTTATGAAGCTATGCATTAACTAATTTTGAACACATAATTAACATATGCTTTATACAAACCTATATTTTATGAAAAAGGAAAAAATAGAAATAAGGATTGCCGTATTAGCCGTCATAGCAAGCTGTTTGACAACTCTATCTTGCAATAGAAACAACGCCTCTCAACAAGACTCTCCGGAACAAATTATATTTCAGGAGCTTGTTGCCAATGAAAGTATAGGATACCCGGCAGAAATGCAATGTATGGATAAGTATATATATGTAGCCGATCATTATGGCGACAGTATAATAAAAGTGCTAAGGCTTGAAGACGGAAAGACTCTAAAAAACATGGTAGCGGTAGGGAACGGACCGGGAGAAATGATACGTCCAATCAGTTTTTATCTAAAACCGGACAGTATCCTGATTTACTCACGCCCTCTTATGACATTATTTTCCGAAAAACTGGACGGGAGTAAATCTCAAAAGCTTTTTATGCTCCCCGGAGAGAGTTCAAATGTCTTTGCAATGCCTAATGGAGAATATGTTGTTTCTGTTATGCCATTTGGTTCTATGGAAAAAAATGACCAGGAGTATCGTTTTATATTGCTTGACAGTGTCGGAAATATCAAAAATCGCTTCGGAACATTCCCAAGACTATGGGAGAAGGAGAAAGATCTTTCAATCGGAATACTCGGGAATTTCCATCAGACAAATTCAATTGTTATGAATGACGATGAAAGCCTTGTCGTGTTCAGCTCATATGTGATTAGTGTATATGAACGAAATGGCGAGACATATTCTCTTGTTGACGAAAGGATGATTGCTCCTTATCAATATGATTACAATGACGAAACGGCAACACGGTCCGCCACCACAAGAATCAAGGAAGGATTCGGAGGTGGTGTATGGAGTGCTTTTAAATACAAGGACAAGATAATAGCCGCCCGCAGATATAAAAAATCCGAAGATTACAATCGGCTCTATTTTGAAATCTATGACAAGAAAGGAACGCTTGAACGCACATTGATGCCGGATAAGGATATTTATCCACCCGCAACAATTACAGATACTGGCAAAATCATAGCTTTCGGAAAGGAGTCTGACGAGAAACGCTCAATCATGATTTCGGTACCTATCAAAATGCAATACTAAACTTTACACAATTAGTTTGACATATCTTGGCGAACCTCAGTTCGGCTACATACAGCTCGACGACTGAACCGGCATAATTAAACCTGATTTTTCATGGAGACTTGGCATAGAATATTTCTAATCTTCATTGCAGTCATGAGTCTTATTTCCTGTTCGCGCAACGGAAATCTCACGGCGACGCTTGACCATGCAGGAGAAAACCGTGCTGAACTGGAAAAGGTTCTGGAACATTATTCGAGCGAGCCGGAGAAACTACAGGCGGCGGAATGGCTCATTGTCAACATGCCCGGTCATTACGCTGTCTATGGCGAAGCTGTCCGCACTTTCTCCGATTCCATTGCCGCAAAGGCCATGACAAAGGCGGAGGCAGACTCCCTGTGGATGGCAATATCCCAGAATATACCCAGACCGGAAAGGCGTACCGACCTCTCATCCATGTCCTCCGGATTGCTCATCGACAATATCGACGGTGCATTCAGGACATGGAGAGAGAGTCCATGGCGAGACAGCGTGGACTTCGACAGCTTCCTATGTCATATCCTTCCATACAGGATTGCCGATGAACCTCTGCGCTCCGGTTGGCGTGACTCTATTAAAGTAAAGTTCCATCCATTGCTAAAGGGGATTAAAGACCCGCGCAGGGCATTCGAGATAATCCACAGTGAGATATTCTCACAGAAGAAGACAAAAGCCCTGAAATATCCGCACCTTATGGATGTGGTGGCTTACCGCAACTATTTCTCCACTATATGCAAGGAACGCTGCATCTATCTCGCGGGGGTATGCCGCGCCATGGGACTGCCTGTAGCATACGACAACTGCGGGCGATGGGCCAACTACAGCGACAACGTCCATTCATGGGTGTCGCTTGTGTTGCCCGGTGGCACTTACACTATCGTTGACGATGACTCTGTGGCAAGGAAGCACAATAAGATTGACGCGAGCGGATACGTGCTCAAGCAACCGATGCCGGAGGGTTATCCCTACGACGGCGATTTCCGCAAGAGGGTCGTCAAGGTGTGGCGTTCCACCTTCCACGTAAATCCTGCAAAAGACGCGCCACATTTCGGGAATTCTGCATGGATTAACCATCATAGAAGTATTGATGTTTCGGCAGAATACGGGCTGACCGGGGAAGTTACGGTCGATGCCGGGAATGAGGTAGAATACGTGTGGCTCTGCACACACTCCCTCTCTTCCGGATGGATTGCCCAGGCTTATGCCTCGACCGACAATGGAAAAGCCATTTTCACTAACATAGGAGACTCCGTTATGCTTCTACCTATGACGTTGAGAGACGGTAGGCCGGAAGCTGTCGGAAATCCGTTTTACATCAGCCGTGGTATGAAGATAGAGATTACCGCCGACACTTCAAGAAAAGTCTCAGCCACACTGACGCGGAAATATCCTATAAGCCCAGGAAAACTAAACGGCTATGCACAGATGCCCGGCACAAGAATTATGGCGGCAACCGATTCAGGGTTCCGTAATCCGGTGACTCTATACACAATCACTGATGTGCCCATATTCCATAACACCGCATACATTAAACAGTCCGGACGTTACCGATGCCTATGGGCAGAGACAGACCATCCCGCACGACATTACATCGACAGTCTTGCGGCATACGGGCCTGACGGCAAAGTCATAGAATCAACGGGTAAGCGAAATCTTGATTTCGGCAGACTTGTGGAGATTTCGCGGATAGACTACTATCCTCGGCATGACGGCAACTTCATTGAACCCGGAGACGAATACGAACTGACATGGTGGGACGGAGAGAAATGGCGATCACTCGGCAGACAACTCAGCGATGGATATGAACTGATATATGACAACATCCCGGAGGGAGCTTTGCTTCTGCTTCATGACCTTACAAAAGGGAAAGAGGAGCGTCCATTCACACTTAAAAATGGCAGGCAGATATGGTGGTGATTCCACTATTCCATGGGAACTGCAAATGGTTTGAGATTGTGTAATGCGATTTTACGCGCAAAGCCTTTCTAATTCGAAAACAACCTTCCGGAATCCCGTTTCGAGATTTAAGGAGAAATAAACCAACTCTAATAATAACCATAAAATTTTATTTGACATGAAGAAACGTATTTTTTTCGGCATCGGAATCGCAGTCCTCGCAACGGCAGGCTTCACAACAGCCAAGATGGAGTCGCACACGGAACTCTCTCCTTCGCAACTCGAAAACCTGGACGCCCTAACCGACAAGGAATGGTGGATTGAGTCTGAGTATGACCAATGTTGCCTCGCATCCGGCGATGATTATTGTCTGTTAAGTAGTTCTGCGGCCATCCCAAATTCCACACCTGTACCATGCAAGTAAATATAGTCAGAACGTGTGGAATTTCGGTCATTTCCTTAATTATGTGTCCTGTGCTATGGTCATGCCGCGCCTCTACAGGCCATCCTATAGAGGAAACTGCCGGAAAGCGTGATAACGTGGAATCAGTACAACTTATATCTATTGATTCCACCCTACCTCCGATGCATTCAAATTCCAATCTCATAATATCCGGAGACACGCTGATAATCTATGACGGACAACAGCGCGACCGTCTGTTCGCCGCCTATGACATCGCCTCAGAAAGATATGTCGGCTCATTCGGCAAATTCGGCACCGGACCCGGGGAGATGTCATATCTCGGCGGATTATATGCCGACCGAGGTGGGAATATATTTGCACTGAACACGGGACGCATGACATTGCAGGGAATAAATATGGAGAAGGCTCTCTCTGACTCAACATGCAAGGCATTCGATAAGGTGAGGCTTGACAATAGTGACTATATGACTCTTTTCGTCGCGCCCCATTACGTCAACGACACCACCGTATTATGTTCTCTCTATGGACCGGGAGAATCCGGTTTTTCATCCCGTCTCGGTCGTTTCAATCCGGATTCAGGTGCAGCAACCTTTATTGACACCGTTTCTTCCGGAGATGTCGGGAAGTGCCAGATTGCGGTTGACATCAATCAGAATATTATCGTATCCACCGGATACACCCACGACCGAATCAAGATTTTTGATACCGACGGAAATCTCAAGAAGACTATCTACGGATCTGATTATAAAGAAAAACATGATGGAGTCTCCTATTATTTCAGTAGCCCTGTGATAGCAGGCGCCCGGCTGTACGTAAGCTATAACGGCTCTGATATAAGAAATGACAACTCTGTGTATGGCAAGGATATCTTTGTGATGGATCTTGACGGGAAATACATAAAGACATTACATTTGGAGGCCAGAGTGAACGACATGACATATCACCATGGCACGAACCGTCTGTTCATACACACCGACGGTGAACCTCAGTTCGGATATATACAGCTCGACGACTGACCACAGCATTCTTAAACCGTGGGGAACGCTCCCCTCCGGAGGGTGAATCCGCCACCCCGCAACCACTATTTCATCACATACCTTGAGAGGAAAGAGGGTGAAAGGGAGCGGAAAGATTTCAAAATCCTTCCGCTCTCTTTATTTCATTAATAATCAATATTTAACTCACATTAAAAAAATTCTTCAGAAAGAAAATTTAATATCGGGAAAGCTTGCATTTTCTTCTAATAATCAATAACTTTGCAACATTCAAATTAACCCGTAAATCAACATGCAAATGAGAAAATTCATGACAATTCTCATGCTCGCGGTGGCGTTCGTTTGTTCCGTGGCAACCAATTCCGCTGAACAAAAAAATCCGGAGCAGATTCGTCTAAAGAAAGACAACACAAATACTCATGACTACCCCAGGATGCCCGCCTGGTCGCCCGTCTATTGTATCGTAACCGGCAATGAAATCACAGTATATTGCGACTACGACACAGAAGGGGTCATAACCGCCTCTGGCAGTAAAAGCGGAGTTATCGTGATGCGGCAACAGGCAAACCTTCTCGACGGATATAGCTTTACATTCGATGGAGAGGAGAGCGTGTCGGTCATCGTCGCAATTGACGGAGAGTATTACTCCGGTGTTATCTGAACTTAACGTGTCGGTATGGGTACAGCACTGCCACATTTTGTCAAGACAACACTTCCTATATTCATCTCAATCTTCATTCTATGCATCACGGCATCGTGTGGCGACAGCAAGAGGAAGGCATACGAGAAAGCTGTCATCGAGTGGACCGGAAAGGAAATCCTCTTCCCGGACTCCATGAGACTTGTCGATGGCGGGATGATTGCGAAGCCGGATGCCGACTTCACAATCGTCTCCTACTACGATTCCGTCGGTTGCACGGGATGCCGTATGAGGCTGAGATTCTGGAACGAGTTCATGCAACGCGTAGATTCCGTGCGCGGAGACAAAACCGTGAACCTGTTGATGATAGCTTTTTCGAACGATGAAAAAGGACTGGATTATCTGCGGAAGCGTGATCATTTCAATTATCCGGTGGTATTGGACTCAAGTGATGCAATCAATTCACTGAATGGATTCCCCGAAGACCCGCTGATGCAGACGTTCCTTCTCGACAGCGACAACCATGTCCTCACATTCGGAAATCCTGTTCAAAGCAAGGGTGCCTTCAATCTTTATCTTTCGTTAATCGGAAAAAGAGAGAACAATATTGAAGATGACGGGGAATGGATAGAATATAGCTATGACTTCGGTAATGTAAAGCCTGGAGAATCGGTATACCATATCTTCTCCCTGAAGAACAAGAGTTCCGATACTCTCCGCGTTAGGGAAGTAATTTCCTCATGCGAGTGCACTGCAGGAACGGTCGTCCCGACAATCATTCCTCCAGGGAGTCCTTACAGGGTCGAGGTCTCATTCCGCGACACAATACCTGACAACTTCCTAAGAAGCGTCATGGTCTATTTTGAAAACCAAACGTCTCCGACACTTCGTTTTGAAGTAACGGGACAAGTAATAACCAATTAATAAACTCATGAAAAAGACGAAAAACTTTTTCTTTGCGGGACTCGCAATAGTGGCTCTTGCAGCAGGCGGATTCGCGCGTTCAAAAGCCAATCAGCCAGACCAATCTTTGAGCAAGCTTCAGTTGGAAACCATCGAAGCTCTCACGGAAGGAGTGGAATTAAACGGACCCTGCAACAATACATCCGGTTACAGAAAGTGGGATGTCAACCGCGTTGGACCCACCCCTAAAGCGAGATTCCGTGACTGTTGTTACGAGGAAAAGTCAGGATACAACCCTGTCGGATGTACACAACAGTAAGTGAAACTAAATCCATAATTGGCATGTGTCAATATTCAGTGGGTACACCTGATTGGACACAGGCCAATAAAAATAAGCACACATGAAGATACGTAGGTTGTATTATATATATATTGCAATATTTTTCCTTGCCTTTGCAATAAGCTGCGGTCATCCCCCAAAAAATCGGCATAAGATCACAGAAAGGAGTATGCCGGAAGCGACTGTAAGTGACACTATTGTCCGTATGAATCCGGTAGAGGAGGAATATGATTTCGACATAGTGGAGTTGGTATATTCCGACAGTGGCGTAATCTGTGTAAGCGACCTTGATTCGTTTGCGTTCCATGTGCTTGATCCGGTCTCGTTTAAAGAAACGAAAAAATTGGGCAAGAGGGGGGAAGGTCCGGGTGAATATCTCGAACCCGAACTTGTCGTACCGCTCTCAAATCGTATGATGGTGGCGGATTGTTGGCGCCACCATATAATCGAAGGGAAAGACACTTTAAAATATGGTTCAGATGTGATTAATATGGCCGGTGAAATTTCCAGGTCCCTCTTGGGTTATACTGTTCTTGGTGAGAACGGCTATGTTTTCAAGATATACGACATGGAGAATCAAAAGACCTGGGATTCGATTGACTGCAGCGAGATTTCCCCGGACATAAAGGACTCACCCTTATTTTGGTCCACTAATGGCAAACATATAGTCGCGGCCTTTTTGAAATCCAATGTAATACTGATAGCCGGGTTGGGACAGGAAGCGATGAAAAATCTGACGGTACTGAGAGGTGGACTTGACGGTCATGAATTCGCATATTCTTGCGTTGTATGCCTTGATGACGGGTTTATTGTGCTGTCGCAGGAGGACGTTGACTTCAAAACGGGGACAGGAAACAGTAAAATCAAGAGATTCGACTATGATGGTAATGCCCTGTCATGTATTGATACGGGAATGGTAGGGTATCTGTTCACGTATGACAGAAAGAACAAACGTGTCATCATGGCGTCAAACGACGACCGATTATATACATTCCAGTTTTAAACTATGATTTTATGGGACGTTATGGATTTAACGATGATATGGATACGGAGTTGCCCACCGACCCGTCTATACGCCCACGGTTTCTGAGGATCCCGAAGCTGACCGACGTGACAGCGGTTTACAAGCCTTCGGGAAACCATGACATAGTGTTGAAGGAGGTCGAGGGAGGCGGCACGGTGTATCTGGCTTCGTGGGGAAAGCTGTCATCGAGTGGACCGGAAAGGAAATCCTCTTCCCGGACTCCATAAGACTTGTGGATGGCGGGATGATTGCGAAGCCGGATGCCGACTTCACAATCGTCTCCTACTACGCAAAGTATCGTTCTCCGACACGACCGCCGGGAACTTTCTACGGCGTGTGACAATCAATTTTGAGAATAGACCTGACATCGATTTCGAGGTGTCAGGTACAGTAATAACCCTTTTTTAATAAATTATAATTAATCAAACTAATGAAAAGAATGATTTTCGGAGGGCTCGCCGTAGCGGCCCTTGCCGTTAACGGCTTCGTATTCGCCAACAAGCAGTCGGCTGAAAGTGAGCTGACGGAAGCACAGCTTGAAAACATCGACGCCCTATCCGACGGAGAGGGGTTCATCATGATCTGCGGCGCAAAGGAAGGCACCTGCTGGGATTGGGATTCTCAAAAACGTGACTGTGCCTTCTCAGGATATCTTAAGGATTATTGCATAAGGATGTGACTGCCATGAGGAGGATAATGCCGGTCACACTCCTGCTGATGGCGGCCTGTGGATGCACAAGGCATCCGCAGGCTGACCAAGAAGATGGAGAGGTGTTGAAAGTGAGCTACGCGAAAAAAGCACCTTCCTACAAAAAGTTTTTCAGCGGGATAGAACCAATAGCACTTGAAACATCCGACTCGTCGCTGATGTCGGAAATCTCAAAGGCGATATGCGTCGGTGATACAATGATTCTTTATGAATACAAGAGATACTTGGTATTCATGTTCAACGATAAGGGAGAGTTCATATCCAGGATTGGGAAGAGAGGCGAGGGGCCGGAGGAATACAACATGGTTTATGACATTTCTCTCAATCCGGAAAAAGGGTTCCTGACGATGCTTTCGCCGTTCGGTGAAACCATAGAATACACTCTTGACAACCGTTTCATGGGACGCAACAGACTTACCCTCGACAAGCCGAACTATTTTGGATGCGAATGGATTGATGGGGAGAGGCTCGCCCTGTGGTCACAGGTCGAAGAGGATGAACCGGGCATCTCCGTAATTGACACGGGTGCCGGCAAGTCCGTTTTCGACGCATGGTTCCATGAGAGGATAACAGACGGCCTGCAATCGTCTCCGTTCAACATATATGAGGACAGGCTATATTTCACCCCGCCTATCGACATGACTGTCTATAAAATGGAGGGAGACTCCCTCAAGGCTGCATATACATGGGATTTCGGAGGTGATAATATTGACGGGCACACTTATGTCAAATCAATTGAGGGGATGGAATCTCCGGAAATCACACAGAAAATAACACGAGACCTTGAAGACGGCTCGTTGCCGTATGTTTTTTCCCAAAACTGGCAGACCCCGCGCTATTATATGGCATGCATGTGGTCGGACAAAGATGGGGAACGGGCCTACCATACGGCCATATACGATAAAGTGGACAGGCAGGGAGAGAGATTCCGGAATTTCAGCGAGGGACTAAGTTTCCGTCCTGTTTTCGTGTGCAACGACTACGCCCTATGCGAGATTCCTTCGGATGAAATTGCCACTCTCTCGCGGATTACTGGCCGGGAGATTCCACACAATGATGACGACAACATAGTGCTCGCCCGATTCCGATTCAAGCATTGACAACACATCATCCAAAGCATGACCGCAACATTGAAATATAAATCCAATGGGCTTAGGACGTATTCTGTTACCGTATTCTCTTTCATTGTATGCATTATAATTCTGTCATCATGCATATCCCGTGGGAGCACCGGGAGAGAGAATCCTCACGGCGTAGGATATGCGTCCGAACTCTCGAAGTGTACCGAACTGACGGGCGGGGGCTATAAAATAGTCGCCGCTCCCGTTGGTTGCGATGACCTTATTTCCGGACATATCGTGGAGTGGATAGATAAAATGGCGGGTAAAGAATCCCCCCTATATGGGAAAGCGCAATATTATTTTTTCCTGACTGAAGCCCCGCTCTCCACGGAATGCCGGCGTCATGTCAGAATATACGGACTCGATGGACAAATCATTACAGGAAAGGTTTCAAAACTGTATGGCAAAAGGAACCTCCGCCCCTTGTTATACCTTGTAGGCCCCGGAGGAACCGTGATTGACAGTGCCAAACCCGCAAGCGCATCCGACAGATGGCGTTTTTACCGAAGGATTTGCCCGGTTCAGACAGACCTGAGGTTGTCCACGGTAATGATACGAACCTCAAGGCCACATATTGACACCACGGTCTATATCCACAACTATGGCGACAAGACAGGTATAGTGTTCGAGACAGAAAGTACATGCAGCTGCACAAGAACGCATCTTGAAGCCAACCGTATAGAACCGGGGGACTCCGTGTACCTGACCATATCCTATGACAGACGGAAGCGAGGCAACTACCGAAGTGTAGTTACACTTCTGACAAATTCGGTCAATTCCCCGTTACAGCTCGTAATTGATGGAGTGGATGCTTAACAAGAGCGATGCACGCCATAAAAATATATGATCTACATAGAATTAATGCGATGAATTTTAGAGGTATTACAATCGTCTCTTTTGTTTTGACACTTATTCAAATAACCGTCTCGTGTTCCGGCAACGACAGTCTTGAAAAGGCACTGCGCATTGCCGGAGACAACCACACGGAGATGCTTGAAGCTATCTTATATTTTGAGGGAGACAAGGAGAAAAGTGAAGCTGTCGAATGGCTTATAGGTAATATGCCAGGCAACCATACCTTGGGGGGACACGCGCTTAAATCATATCAAGGATATTATCATTTATTCTCGAAGACTGGAAAGGAAGCTATCCCACGTATTGATTCTCTCGTTAAGGATGAAGGCTTCAGTGTGAGGGCACTTACCAAATATGAGGATTTGCGGCATATGAAAACTCAGTATCTTTTACATGATATAAATCTTGCCTTTAAAATGCGGGACAATCTCCCTTGGTGTGCGGATATTAAGAAGGATAATTTTTTTAGATACGTATTACCGTATCGCATTGGAGATGAAGAGCTTTCATGTTGGCGCGATTCAGTATTATTCGCGTTTTCCCCAGTGATCGACAGCCTTGTTGCAGCCGGTGTTGATGACCCGCTGGTAGCCGCCCAGGCCATAATGGAACATTGGAACCGCAAGGAATTCCGTTGGACCGGGCAACTCCCTTCGGGACCTGCCCTCGGTTACGCAAACGTCACCGACAAGGCGGGGACATGCCGCGAGTTCGCCCATGGAGTGGTTTATCTGATGCGTGCGGCCGGAATACCTTCAGGCATCGATATGGTGCCTGTGCGCGGGGAGAACAGTGCAGGTCACTCATGGCCATTCATAATCGGCAAGGACGGACGCACCTACGTGACCTGCACCGAGAATCCCTCGTTCGTCCCTGCGCCGGAATTCGACATCGTGGCGGCGAAGATTTACCGCGAGGAATTTGGAATAAACGACAGTATGGATACGGAGTTGCCCTCCGAAACGTCTATGCGACCGAAGTTCTTGAGGATCCCGAAGCTGACCGACGTGACAGCGGTTTACAAGCCTTCTGGAAGTCATGACATAGAACTGCCTGACATCGAGGGAGGTGGCACGGTGTATCTGGCTTCGTGGGGCAACAACGAATGGGTGGCTGTGGGATTCCACACGGGGAGTAGCCGTCCCGTGTTCCATAATGTCTCCCAAGGTGTGGTGCTCGTTGCAGCACGTATGGAAGACAACGTCCTATCCCCCATATGTCTGCCGTTCGTGGTGGAAGAGGGAGGGGTGATACGCAAGATTGGCCCCGGAGGCACGGAAGGAATGCTCACCGCCTACTCAAAGTTCCCGCTCAACGAGAGGAATGGCGAACTCGTGTACCGCAGCATAGACGGTGTGATTGAGGGTTCGGACGAACCATCCTTCAGCGTGCGAGACACCGTCTTCCGTATCAGCGGATTGGCAAAAAGAAGGGTCAACTACGTGACGCTCCCGGCTCAATCGCGCCCCCACAGGTATTACCGCTACTATGGCGCGGAAGGGAGCAACTGCAACATCGCGGAGATAGGACTCTACGCGGACACCTCAGACAGCCTACCACTGCGAGGAAGGGTGTTCGGCACTCCCGGTGCGGTTGACGGCGACACGGCTCACGATTACCGCAAGGTCTTCGACGGCGACATCTTCACCTCGTTCGATTATAAGGAGAAATCGGGGGGATGGGCGGCACTCGACCTCGGATACCCCGTATCGGTGGGGAAGGTGATGTTCGTGCCGCGCAACCGCGACAACTATGTCAGGGAAGGCGACGAATACGAACTGTTCTGGTTCGGCTCCTGCAGGTGGAACAGCGCGGGACGAAAAAGGGCAACCGCCGACTCCGTTGACTTCCAGACACCACAAGGCACGCTCTACTATCTGAAGAACCATACAAGGGGACGTTCAGAGCGTATTTTCGAATACGATTTCGAGAAAAGGGAACAAAAGTTTTGGTAAAAAGTTTTGGTAAAGAGAAACATTCCAATCTCTTATTTTCACAATTCATTTAAAACCACTATATTTGCAGTGCATTAGAATGCGCATGCAATATATGGGCGATGCGTATGGAATCAATCATGCCCGGAGTCATGCCCCTACATTAATGCGCAACTATTTCTTTATTAGACATAACCGACATATTTTAATTTATGGTTTCCAGATACTGCATCTACGCAATATTTTTATTACTTTTCCTTTCCATCTCCTGCGGGAGAACCCCTGACCGCCGCATTACGGATGCAGACCGCCTGATTGATTCCAATCCAGATTCCGCGCTTTCACTGCTCAGCAGGATAGACCCTGCATCTCTCGATGATGCCAACCGAAATCTGTTGACTCTATTCTCAGCAAAAGCCGCCGACAAAGCCTATAAAACCTATACCGATGAACAGACCCTCGAAAAGATGGCGGATTTCTACGAAAACAATACTGATTCACTACGCACCCAGTCGCTGTTTTACTATGGATTATGCCTTAGCTACAATGGAAATCAGGAAAAAGCTCTCATTCCCCTGACAGAAGCCTATAACTCGGCGAAAGAAAGCAACGACCACTTTTATGCCGGGATGAGCGCTCGCGAAATTTCAAATATCTATGGCAACATGCTTATAACTGACAAATGCCTTAAATGGGCATTGAAAGAGAAAGAGAACTATGATGCCGCAGGGAAGCCCATACATTCCTTCTGGGCTCAACTCGACATACTGAACGCCCTGATATGGAATGGACAAATCTCCGAGGCGCAACCTCTATATGACAGGCTATGCTCCTCCCCCGAAGCTGACAATCCCGTTGTCAAGACAAAGCTGTTGAGTGCAAAAGCTGACATGGCTGTGATAAGAGAAGACCCCAAAGCCGCAATCGCAATTTTCCGTGAATTGATAGATTCGGGAAGAAACTTGACCTCCCGCCAATGGAGTAAGCTCTCGGAAGCCTATCTATTGGAAAAAGAATCGCAACCGGCCTCTTCCTCCCTCGACTCGGCAAGAATGCATGCCATATCAAAACTTGACTCCCTTTACGTGTTAAAAATCGACGCAATACTGACAGCTCAAAACGGCAACTTTACCGAAGCCTACCAAAAAGCCCTGGAATGGGGAGAACTGATGGCACAAGACGCCGACTCAAAAATCATAAACCCGGGTACAGTTCCGCTCTCAGACTTCCTTGAAGAAAAAGACGGTAAGGCAAAAGCAATACAGAAAGAGTTGCGTGCCTCGCTGACAACCTTGGGCGCAGGCATCCTGCTGTTGGCGATAGCTTTCATTTCCGTTGCGATTATATATCGTGTAAAATTAAAACTTCTCAAAGCAGAAAATGAACGGTTTGCCTCACAGATTGAATCTCTTTATGACGATTTGTCGGCAGCAAGCAATATTCCAATAGAGAAAAACGATGATTTAGAGCATGTCGAGGAAAAGAAGGACGACGATTTCATGAAGGCGGAAGCGTTAAAAAAAGACCTCCGGGACCTTCTCGGCAAAAACCTGAAAATGCTCAACGAATTGTGTGAACTTTCCTATAAGGCTCCCGCGAATGAGGAACATGCAAAGAAATTCCATTCTTCAGTCGTAAAAATACTCCGCCAATTTCAATCAGACGACACTGCTCGGAAAATAGAGAAGAGCATCGACCATAATTACGACGGATGGATGCTCAGGTTTAGAAAAACCTTTCCCGGTCTTCACGAGCAGCAGTATAAACTCGCAGCCTATCTATTCATAGGTTTTTCCTACAGAACAATCGCCTTACTGATGGGAAAAACCTCAGTCAATGCCGTGTATATCGCCAAACACAACTTAAAAGCTGATATATGCGGAATTGACAGTCCTGAAGCTGAAAAGATGAGAGTAAAAATTTCCATTAAATAATCAGAGAACCTGAATTCATTTAGATATATGTAAATGCCTCCGGCAATGTCTGATTATAGTCGGAACAGAAAGCATTTGTGCATTTCTGAGGGTAGGGACATGCCTTTGGCATGTTTGACTGCGCTTCGGCTCTGCAAATACCGGAATATCAGGCCGGAACCTTGACACATGCCGAAGGCATGTAGGAGTGGGTTCCCGACTGATATTCCGGTATTCACAAAGATATAAAATGCTCATTTATTTTATGTGTTGACTATAACTTGCAATCATACATTGCCGGAGGCGATAGTCTCTGTATGTCTATCGGTTTTGCGACCCCCTAAGTCAGTCGGCGGTATATTCGAAGGGGATGGTGTGGCGGATGTCGGTTGACGAGGCACCGACATATGCCTTGAATTTGCCGGGTTCCACAACCCACTGATGAGCCTTGTCATCGAAATAGCTCAATGCCTCAGGCGTGATTACAAACCTCACGTTCCCGGTCTCTCCGGGCATAAGCCTAACCTTTCCGAAACCTTTGAGTTCCTTCACGGGTCGAGGCAATGATGACTTGAGGTCGGAGATATACATCTCCACCACCTCACTGCCCTCACGGCTCCCTTTGTTAGTGACCGGCACCTCAATGACAATCTCCCCGTCGCCGCTTATCTTCGCGCCGGACACAACAGGTTTTCCATATTCAAACTCCGTATAGCTCAGTCCGTGACCAAACGGGAACAAGGCCGGAATCTTCTTCGTGTCATGCCAGCGATAACCTACAAGGATATCCTCCTTATACACCTGTTTTGGGTTCCTGCCCCCCTCAATCACCGAACCAGGGATAGCCACCACATCTTCCACATCTTCCTCTATGCCGGGATATGACTCAGCCCCGAAAGAGTTGGCCCCACAGTCTTCCAGGCGCACCGGTATCGAATAAGGGAGCTTTCCCGACGGATTGACTTTCCCGGAAATGACATCGGCTATGCTCGCGCCCCCCATGGTGCCGAGATAAGACGCATGCAGGATGGCCGGCACTTTCTTCACCCATGGCATCGCATAAGCGTTGCCGGATATGTTGGCCACCACAACGTTGGGATTCACCTTCAGAAGCTCCTCTATAAGCTCATTCTGGCCGAAAGGAAGCTCATATTCGCGGCGGTCGGTGCTCTCGCAGTCCTGCCATGAGTTCTTGTTAAGGCCACCGATATATATCACCACATCGGCATCCCTTGCCATAGCCACGGCCTCATCCCTGAGACTGTCCTGCACACTTTGGGGAATCACGTCTTCCGCCTCGTAAAGGGTACGCCCGCAGGCATAACCCTGCGCGAACTTCACCTTGTCGCCATATAGAGCCTGCAATGCGGAAAGAGGCGACACGTAATCCTTCGGTTTCAACTCCGACGACCCTCCCCCATCGGTGAGACGGCGTGTGGCATTGTCGCCTACCACAAGGATAGAACCATACTTATCACCATCGAGAGGAAGGATACCGCTGTTCTTGAGAAGTATTATACTCTCATCGCCAATGGCTTTGGCGGCGGCATAATGCTCCGGAGTACACTTCGACCCGAACGGCTTCTCAGTGTCCATAGCCGTACGGAATATGAGTCGCAATATGTTTCGCGCCTTGTCATCGACATTGCTCTCCGCCAGCTCCCCGTTCTTTATCATCTCAAGATAAGGATTGGCCAGGTAATAGTCGTCATATCCGAATTGGCTTTCGCTTGTAAGTCCGTTAGTGTATGACCCCATCTCTATGTCAAGGCCATTCAAGGCGGCCTCCTTAGTGTCGTGGGCGCCACCCCAGTCGGTGATGACAGCCCCGTCGAATCCCCATTCGCCACGCAGGATGTCGTTGAGCAACCTCTGGTTGTGGCAGCAATGCTGTCCCCAGATTTTATTGTAGGCGCCCATAATGGACCAAGCTCCACCCTCCTGCACAGCCTTTTTGAAAGCCGGGAGATAGATTTCATATAGCGCACGGTCGCTCAGGTCAACGTCAACAGTTCCTCTCCACTTCTCCTGGTTGTTGAGGGCGAAATGCTTCACACACGCCGCCACGCCGTTTTTCTGGAGTTCCTTCACATAGGGCACCACCATCTCACCCGCGAGATAAGGGTCTTCTCCCATATACTCGAAATTACGCCCGTTAAGCGGAGTTCGGTAGATATTCACCCCCGGGCCGAGGAGCACGTCCTTCTCGCGATAGCGTGCCTCCTCCCCTATGCTCTTTCCATAGAGGGCCGACATCTCCGGGTTCCAGGTGGCGGCGAGCGCCGTCAGAGCCGGAAATGCGGTGATGGAATCGTTGGTCCACCCGGCATATCCCCAGTCGTTCCAGTTGATTTCGGCACGGACACCATGAGGCCCGTCGCTCATCCAGAGTTCGGGGATTCCGAGACGTTCCACTCCCTTGGTGGAGAATTTGCTCTGCGCGTGGCAGAGAGCCACCTTCTCCTCAAGCGTCATGCGCGACAGCGCATCCTCCACACGCTTCTCAAGCGGTGCATCGGGGTCAAGATATACAGGCTTCTGCGCCTGAGCGGCAGTCACGCCGCATGCCATTGTAACAGCCATCAATAGTTTCGTTAAATTCTTTTTCATAAGGCTCTTAAAGTAGTTGTTGCCGTTTCAAGTCCGGGAGACGACGCCTCCACAGCAATATCCCCCTTGTCACCGTTGTTCTGGATTATGAGAAGTGCCTTCCCGTAGAACGCCTTCCTACGTTCTGACTTGAAAGGCTCAAGCGATATCGGCGACCCGTTATCCACTCCGGCATTGAATCCTGCCCCAGCCACTGAGAACGTCACTTCATTGTCGGCGAGAGGACAAAGGTTGCCATCCTTGTCAACCACCTCGACAGCCACATAGCTGAGGTCAGTGCCGTCAGCCTTGATTTCAGAACGGTCGGGCGTTAGTCTTATTGCATAAGGCTCAGAGGCAGTCCTGACAGTATCGCGCATCACCTCGCGTCCCTCCTTTCGGCTCACCGCCACGAGTTCTCCAGGCGAATATGGCACACGCCACATGGCGTGATAACTCTTCCCGTCGGGTGTGCGCGTCCCCTGACTCTTCCCGTTGAGAAAGAGCTCAACCTCGTCAGCATTGTTGAAATATGCCCATACATCCACATCCTCACCCTCTTTCCAGTTCCAATGAGGGAACAGATGGAGCACATCCTTATCCGGCCGCCAGCGGCTCTGATACATATAGTATGAGTCTTTCGGGAATCCAGCCAGATCCACGATTCCGAAATAAGAGCTACGCGCAGGCCATCCGAATGGAGTCGGCTCTCCGAGATAGTCGAATCCGGTCCATACGAACTGCCCCATTATGAAGTCGTTCTCCTCCACATGGCGCATTGTGCCCTCATGTGTGTTGCCCCAAGGGACGTGGCAGTTGTCATAGGAGGAACAGGAAAACGACGGGTCGTGGAAAGGTTTATCCCACCTCTCCGGCCATATGTACATGCTGTCGGACGGCATACGGTAATATCCCCGCGTCTGAAGGGCCGAGACACTCTCTGTGACTATGAACGGTTTTCCGGGAAAA
This sequence comes from Muribaculaceae bacterium, assembly GCA_029058745.1. GTDB lineage: Bacteria > Bacteroidota > Bacteroidia > Bacteroidales > Muribaculaceae > Lepagella. The sequence goes on along the minus strand of JAIDXM010000049.1, from coordinate 110,715 downwards.
TTCACAGGCACATCCTTAAACCAGTCGTCGTGATAGTTGAAACCTATGATGTCGAGAGCGCCCGAACGGAACAGATGGTTGCCGGGGTCCGGTTCGTTACATCCGGCTGTCACCGGACGCGTCGGGTCAAGCTGCCGCGTCATGTCGGCAAGTTTGCGAGTGAGGAGGGAATTGACGGAGAGGGAGTCCCCCTCAGAGGCGAGCATATCCTTTCCATGTCCGAAATTCAGAATCAGATTGGCCTGCTCGAGGGAGAGAGTGTCGGCACGGGCGTCGCTCCATTGCTCAAGCACCTCGTTGCCTATGCTCCAGATTATGACCGACGGATGGTTGCGGTCGCGCACCACAAGGTCACGAAGGTCCCGCTCATGCCACTGAGGAAAATAGCGGGCATAATCGTGTGAAGTCTTCTTCTTGCGCCACATGTCGAATGTCTCATCCATCACCATCATCCCCATTGAGTCGCAGAGCTCGAGCAGGTCGGGAGCCGGTGGATTATGGGAACTCCTCACAGCATTGGCCCCCATTTCCTTTAGTATGCGCAACTGCCTGGCAATGGCTGTCCTGTTGACTACAGCCCCGAGGGCACCCGCGTCATGATGAAGGCACACCCCGTTGATTTTCATCCTCTCTCCATTGAGAGAGAACCCTTTCTCCGCATCAAACTCCAGATTGCGGAATCCTGTCACTGTCTCATATTCATCGAGTGTGTGGCCATCAGCCGACACACGGCTAACCACCTTGTAGAGATTGGGAGATGACACACTCCAGAGCTCCGGATTCCGGAAAGACATATGCTGCGCGGCTGTGACGGTCTCTCCCCTCCTGACATCCAGGAAAGAAATGGCCGACGCCACCACGAGTCCGGCCGGCGACACCACCTCTGTGGAGAGGGCCACCTTGCGTCCTTTACGTCCGGTGTTCTCCACGTCAGTGGTCACTGTGAACACAGCCTCGCTGTCCGAAACCCTATCCGGACGCACAAACACCCCCCAAAGGGCCACATGCACAGGGTCGAGAGCCCGGAGCCACACATGGCGATAGATTCCACATCCGCTATACCATCTTGAATTTGGCTGTTCGGCGTTGTCAACCCTGACAGCCAGCACATTCTCCCCTTCCGGATTAAGCCAGGGGGTTATATCGTAACTGAAAGATGCATAACCATAAGGGCGTGTGCCGAGTTCATGGCCGTTTATATAGACAGTGGCGTTCATATACGCCCCGTCGAAATCCACATATACCTGCTTCCCGTCCATCGACCGGGGAAGACGGAATGTCTTGCGGTACCATCCGACACCTCCGGGAAGAGCGCCTCCTCCCGTGCCGGAAGGGTTGTCTTCACTGAAATTCCCTTCTATGGCCCAATCGTGGGGAAGGTCAAGGCTCCGCCATGAGGAATCGTCGTAAGCCGGATTCCGCATCTCCGTTGAATCGGAGAGCGTGAAGCGCCACCCTTTGTCGAACGACACGGCGCGACTGTCGGTCCCGGCCCCGGCTTCCGCAGCCGAAACCAGAACCATAGCAATCGCCATGAAGACCAATCTTATATCATTGCCAATTCTCATCCCGTAATTTCACTTTGACTTACTCTTACAATCATAATTTCACTTCCACGCGTTTCCCGGAGTATGACACTTCCATGCCTTTCACATTGCGGGAATAACCCTCCGGAGTCTGCGGCGACACCTTCACCACATTGAACCTGCGGCTCTTCAGCATGCCCGGGAACTCTCCCTGGCGGTCTCCTATGGTCAGAGTGGCTGTGGCGTTGTCCCATTTGATTGGAATCATGGCATATTCACCTTTCTCATAGCCATAATCGAGACCACTGTCCTCATAAAGGGTGAATTCACCGTTCTCGCCTGCATAAACATATAGGGTGACCTCCTCCGCCTGTTTCTCGTTGCTGTATTGCATCGCTGGCCCGAACGGGATGATGGAACCCGAACGCACGAACAGCGGAAGACGCTCGTATGGGGCCTTGACCCTCAGGGTTTCCCCTCCTTTTGAGACTACCCTGCCGTCATAGAAATCATACCATGTGGCACCTTCCGGGAAATACACCTCCCTGTCGCGGGCACCGTAGGAATATACCGGAGCCACAAGGAACGCCGGACCGAACATATACTCATCCTGCACTCCACGGGTGGCCTTGTCGGCAGTGAAATCCATCACCACCGGGCGCATGACAGTGTAGTCGTCGAAATATGTCATGCCGGCCAGGGAGTAGATATAAGGCATCAGGGCATAGCGGAGATTGGTGTAGTACACCACCGACTTGTAGGCGGGATGGCTTTCCGGGGCGATGTTGAATATCTCGCGGTAAGGCCACTGGCCATGGGCCCGGAAAAGAGGTGCGAAAGCGCCGAACTGATACCAGCGGGTGTTAAGCTCACGCCATTCCTTGAGGTCAGGATTCTCCTTGCCGGTTTTGAGGTTTTCGGCTGCGGCCTTCACATATCTGTCCTCCACGCAGAAGCCTCCGATGTCCATTGTCCACCAAGGCACGCCGCTCATGGCGAAATTGAGGCCGGCTGAAATCTGCGCCTTCATATCCTCCCAACGGGTGGCAATGTCGCCGCTCCAGGTGGCGGTGGAATAACGTTGCTGTCCGGCGAATCCGGAGCGTGTAAGCAGGAACACACGTCTGTCGGGGTCAACTCCGCGCTGTCCGTTGTAGATGGCGTCGGCGTTCTCCAGGGCATAGGCGTTGAAATACTTCGTCGATGGACCCAGAGCGGTGGGGGTGATAAGGTCCTTGCGGTACTGGATATCGGTGCAGTCGCGGATATTCGGCTCGGAAGCGTCCATCCACCAGGCGTCGATTCCGAGCGGAACGTAATGGTCGTTGATCTGACTCCAGAAGAGCTTCCTCGCCTCAGGGTCATATGCGTCATAGAACGAACTCAGATAGCCGGGGCCGACCCAGTCGCGTATGCTGTCCTGCACAGGGAGCTTATACATCCATCCGTTCTTGTCGAATTCCTTGTAATGGTCGGTGGTGACATAGAATTTAGGCCACACGGAAATCATCACACGGGCGTTCATGTCATGTATCGAGTCAACCATCCCCTTGGGGTCCGGGAAACGCTTGCGGTCGAACTCATGGCTTCCCCAGGAATCCTCCTTCCAGTGAAGCCAGTCAATCACTATATTGTCGATAGGAATATTGCGGCGGCGGAATTCCGCGAGTGTTGACAACACTTCTTCCTGGGTGTTGTATTTTTCACGGCTTTGCCAGTATCCCATGGCCCACTTGGGCATTATCGGGGCCTTCCCGGTGAGCGTGCGGTAGCCCTTTATTACGTCGTCCATGTCATCGCCATAGATGAAATAATAATCGATAGCGTCCTGCATCTCTCCCCACCAGCTCATCTCCATCTGCTCCCCGGGGTCGCGTGGGTCATAGACACGGAGTCCGCAATAGGCCACCGACCCGTTAGGCTCCCACTCGATCCTTATCGGCACCCTCTGTCCGGCTTCAAGCCTGTATGAGAATTTGAAACTGTTGGGATTCCAGGCCGTGCGCCAACGCTGAGGCACCACCTCCTCATTTCCGATATACACCTTCTGATAGCCCGAATAGTAGAGTATGAACTTGTATTCACCTGTCTGTGTGGCCTCAATCTCACCCTCATAGGCGACATGGCTTCCGGCGAAGTTGAAATTCTTCGGAAGATTCACCACATGCGAGAGATCTCCCCTCACAAGATGCTCGAAATATATGGAGTCCTCCCGTTGCACAAGCGTCGGCTCTGATGGGTCGGCGGGTACATAGGTGCCCGTCAGGGCCCCCTCCTTACCATCCTTGTCGAAAAGACGGAACACTCCGCCGAGCTGCTTGTAGCCCTCAGGATTTCCCCAACGGCATAGGGAATAGCTGTCCCAAAGGATTCCGTAATTGTCGGTTGACACCACAAACGGCACAGACACCTTCGTGTTATATTGGAAAAGTTCCTCGTTTTTCCCTTTATAGTTGAACTCATCGGCCTGATGCTGTCCGAGTCCATAAATGCCCTCCTCCTCATCGAGATTCTCAAACACCTGCCGGACAGAATATCCTTTCGTGCCTTCCACCTCTATCGGGGAGAACTCTCTTCCGCCTTCGGCCTCTGCCACGATCAGTCGCCCTGTCTTGTCATAGAACCGGACATCGCCTGTGGAAAGCGACACGGTGGCCTTCACCTCCGGAGTCACCACAGACACGGTGGAATCCGTCTCCTCGACATCGAAACGGACATCGGATGACGGACGGAGCACCACAAGGCTCGTATCATTTGAAAAACTGTTGTCGGGGGTGGCTGTCACCCGGATAATCTTGTCGCCGAACACCTGGAGACGCACCTTGCGCACGTCGTTCTCTTTCTGAGCCGCGATGTTCACGGTGACACCTTCGGATGTCTTCTCATACTTGCCCGAACCACAGGCCGCGAGCAGCCCTGCGAGCAACATTGCCGAAATGGAGCGCATTTTCATATAGATTTCAATGTTGGGAGTTTTTTCCTATGGCTTTCCGGACATGGGCGACAGGCAGCATCCACCCCTCCGGAACTATTGAATTGTCATCCGCAAAATTACAAACAAATTACCCAAAGGAGCGTAGCAGTATGTTGCTCCTTCGGGACAATATTCCAATCATGGGGGTATCCAAATGTTAATGGTTACGGTGTCATTTGATACCCGCGTCACATATATCTCTGTCTGTCACCCTTTCATATAGTGTAGCTCGTCTCCTTGCCTTCCCTCCCCTGATAGACCGATGGCAACACGCCGAACTCCTCCCTGAAATATTTGCTGAACACTTTCGGACTGTTGAACCCGGTCTGATAAGCTATCTCGGAGACATTCATCTGGCTCTCGCGCAAGAGCTGCGCAGCACGCTTGAGACGTATCACCCTGATGAACTCTATTGGAGTCTTGCCTGTAATCTGCTTTATCTTCTTGTAAAGACGCACCCTGCTCATGCCAAGACTCTCGCTCATCTCCTCCACCGACAACTCAGAGCGGTCAAGGTTTTCCGACACATAGTTGACAGCCTTTTCTATAAACTTCTCGTCGAGGGGGGTAATCTCGATTTTCTCCGGCTCCGGCTCAATCAAGCCTCTTGTAGCGCCTTTCGACGTAAGCTGCACAAGCTTACGCATCCTCAGTCTCAACACATCAAGATTGAACGGCTTTGTCATATAATCGTCGGCCCCGAGTGTAAGGCCCTCCACCTTGGCGCCAAGGTCATGTTTCGCGGTGAGTATAATCACCGGTATCCCGGCGGTCTCCTTCTCCGACTTGAGGCGCCGGCATAGCTCTATGCCATCCATCTTCGGCATCATAAGGTCGGCTATCACAATCGACGGCTTGCGCTCTGCTATACGCACCATTGCCTCCTCCCCGTCGGATGCGGTGACAACCTCGAATTCATCGCCAACCCCGTCGCTCACAAGTTCTGATATATCGGGATTGTCATCAACCACCAGCGCGAGTGGACGGGCGCCATCATTATCCTCGGGAGTCCGGCCCGACGCGTTCCCGTCACACTCTGTGGCCGCGCCGGCCCCCTCCTGGGCTACATCCGGTTCCTTGTTCACGGCATGCACCGCCACATGTCTCACGGGAATCTCAACGATAAACACGCTGCCCCCCTCCACATTGTCGGCAACCCTTACAGACCCCTCATGAAGGCGCACATATTCACTGACCATGCTCAGTCCGATGCCACTTCCCATTCCGGGATGCGCATTTCCGTTGTCGTCAACCTGATAAAACCGTTCAAAGATATGCGGCTTGTCCTTGTCGCTTATTCCGGGGCCATTGTCGGCAACCTTTATCCTCAGCGTCTCGCCCCCTTCTCCGACACACTCCAACGCCACATCCACCCGTCCTCCCGGAGGGGTGAACTTGAAAGCGTTTCCCAGCAGGTTCATGAGAATCTTCTCCATCTTGTCGGAATCGAACGACAGCTCTATCCTTTCCCTGTCGGAATAGAAAGTAAGGTTTATCCCCTTCCGCTCAGAGAGAGTCAGGAATGATGAGCACACACCTCTCGCAAAAGCCACCACATCCCCTTCCGACGCATTGAGCTGCAGTCCCGCCATCTCCGTCTTGCGGAAGTCGAGAAGCTGGTTCACAAGAGCCAGAAGACGCATGGCATTGTTGCGCATGAGAGTGAGACGGCGTGTCTCCTTCTCGTCTCTCGCCTCCTTGAGCATCGCCTCCAACGGAGAGACTATCAAAGTGAGCGGAGTTCTGAGGTCATGGCTTACATTTGTGAAAAATTTGAACTTCATCTGGTTGAGTTCCTCCTGTTTCCTTATGGCGTCGTCCTTACGCTTCTGTTCGAACACCTTCCTCTCCCTGCCACGCACGAATCTAACAATCAGATACACCGACACAACCGCTATGGCCAGATAAAGGGCATATGCCCATGGAGTGGCCCATAACGGGGAATTGACATGGATGGCAAGCTCGGCAGCCTCCTCACTCTCGAAACCATCACTGTTCACCGCCTTTACGAGAAGACGGTAAGTGCCCGGCGACAGATTGGTATAAGTGATATGGTTCACACCACGTGGGCATGAGAGCCACTCGTCATTGAAACCCTCAAGCTTATATCTGAAAACAGCGTTTCCCGGCAACGCATAGTTGTCGGAGGCGAAATAGACGGTAAACTCCTCCGGGTTGTGGTTGAACTCAAGCCTCGCACCCTGGTTAAGCCCTCGGTCGAGCACCACGCGCCCATCAATCTCCTCCCCTACGCGCACCCTGTGGTTTCCCATGAGAAGGTCGGTGAACATAACCTTAGGATGCGACGTATTGAACTTTATGTCGTAGGGATATATCCTGTTGATTCCATACAGACCTCCCACTGCAATCTCCCCGTCAGGAAGGCGGGCAAACGACCGCTGGTTAAGCTCGCAACCCTGCACGCCGTCGTTACTGTCATACACTCTCGGCTCCACACTGAACGCCCCGTCACGGTCGTTGTAACTGACCTTAAGATGAATCAGATTGGCCCCTTCCGCAACCCACATCGCGCCGCCGTTGTCTTCCACTACACCAAGCACACAGAAATGAGTCCTTCCGTCGCGCAACACTATATCATGCACCTTGCCGCATTTACGGTCGATAACCTTCAGGCCTCCCTGCGTCGCCACCCACATCAGTCCTCGGGAATCCTCATATATCTGCGTGATATTGCGGCGGCTCGGTATCGCGGTCCACCCGTCGTCAAGATAGCGCGACAGCTTCCCGGACGCGGGGTCATATTCCGATATCCCGTATGACGTGCCGAAATACATCTTCCCGTTGCGCGACTGTATGCCAGACATGACATAATCGCTTGAAAGGCCACCACCCGACTCCCTGAATTGACGGGTGGAACCGGTGGCCCCATCAATCTCATACAATCCGCTGCCAAGGGTGCCTACCCATAGATTCCCGGATGTGTCGAATGTCAGCGACCATGGGAAGGCCTCGTCAAGCCCGGTGCCGGTATGCACCCTTGAAAAACGTCCTCCCTTATACTTCCGGAGACCCTTGGAGAATGAGCCGACATAGAGAGTCCCGTCAGGAGCCGTGGCCATGCACGTCACCGCCGCAGGCGTATCTCCCTCTGATGAATCGGGTATCCTCGTCTTCTCCCCGCTCCTGAAATCCCATAGCCAGATTCCCGAAGCGTCTGTCCCTACCCACATGTGGCCGGAATCCGCCAGCACCATGCAGTTCACATCCGGGATACTCTCCATCCTGAATTTTGTCACCGCATCATTGAACGAGTAAAGGCCCTGCTTGAACGTCCCTATCCACAAAGTTCCGTCGGAATCTTCCGTAAGACATGTCACCGTACTGTTTTCTCTCAACTCCCCCAACCCTTCCGACTCCACGACCCTGAAGCCTTCCGGAGTATCCACAATCCGTGCGATCCCTTTGTGGTCGCGGGCAATCCAAAGATGTCCCTCATGGTCCTGGAATATGTTTTTCACGACACCGACCATGCTTTTGGGAGGCATCCTGTCGCTGAGCCACCGTTTCCCCGCGACATCATATGCATTGATAATATCGTTGCAGAAAAGCCACACACGGTGGTCATTGTCGGCATAAGCGGCATACCGTGTATCCGAACCATGTAGGCCGTAGGGCGATACACCTCTTTCCGTGTGTGTCACCCTACGCCGCATGGCATCCACAAACACCAGCGAGCCATCGCCCGTGACACATATAATCTCCGGCCCGGATTCCACCATATCAGTGACATCGCCACCTGTCATAGCTCCTTCTACGGCCACGGCCTTACCCTCTCCCGGAGGAAGGGCGTAAAGCATCCCTCCGGCCACGGCAATCCACACCACACCGTCAGAGGCCGCCAGCACATTGGCAACATCCCCCGTGATTCCCCTTTCCCTAAGGTATGGAGTGATATCCTCAACCACCTCCTCTGTATCCGGTGAATAAAGACGATAATCCCCCTCAGCCAGAATCCAGAGCCGTCGCTCCCCGTCTTCCTGAATTTCCTCTACAAAATTTCCAAGCACACTCGTATCTTCGGGATGACTCTCCCTATACATCTGCACGGCATATCCGTCATAGCGGCAAAGACCCGACGATGTCCCTATCCACAGGAATCCCGAGGAATCCTTGCAGATGGAATTTATTCTCGTATTTGAAAGACTCGTTGTCGTGTCAAGATGGCGCATCTCAAGGCACTCACTCGCGGCCGTGGCTATAAACGGGAACTGAAACAACAATGCAGTCAGCAAGAACAACTTTATCGGCATAAGGTTAACATTTATTGTGCAAATTAAATCAATATTGACCAAACATACAAATTTCCTCATCCGAATCCCATTCCAAACATCCATATCACGCTATTTATCACCAATTTAAGCAATTCAATATTACAAACAATACCCTCTTTGTTAACATTCGATAACCATTCTGATATATTTAATACACACATGCGAACACACTGACACACCTCCGTCAGGGCGGGACTTGCTAACTTTGCAACCGTAAACCATGGGACTCTACCCCTCCCTGCGGAAACGCCCATCCGTGGAGAGATTCTGAGAAACAGAGAAAACCACTGATTATTTAACAAACCTAAAATATTTACCTGTATCAAATCTTACACTAATGGCAAAAAGACTTATTGATCATTGCAAGGCAAGGCTATTCCACTTGGCACTCGCAACGCTGTGTCTGCTGACATGCGCGGCTGTCGCCAACGCCGAACCCATCACCGTGAAAGGCACGGTCACTTCCGCCACCGATGGCGAACCGCTTATCGGAGCCACCGTCCAGGTCAAAGGCACCACAAACGGTGTCGCCACCGACATTGACGGCAACTACTCAATCAACACTGAAACAGGGGCCACAATTGTATTCTCTTACATAGGGTATGACCCGCGTGAGATAAAGGTGACGGGGCCGTCGCTTGATGTGGCTCTTGCCGAAAACTCTGCCGTACTCGACGAAGTCGTTGTGGTGGGCTATGGCGTACAGAAAAAGAAACTTGTCACTGGAGCCACCTCTCAGATTGAAGGCTCAAAAATCGCCGAGATGAACACCACCTCCCCTCTGCAGGCCATGCAGGGACAGATGGCCGGCGTAAGCATCGCATCCGAATCCGGACAACCCGGTTCCGGCATGAAGGTCACCATACGCGGACTCGGGACAATCGGCAATGGCTCGCCTCTCTACCTTATCGACGGAATCGGAGGTGACATATCTACACTGAATCCGGCCGACATCGAAAGCATCGATGTGCTCAAGGATGCCGCCTCGGCCGCCATATATGGCGCGCAGGCCGCGAATGGCGTAGTGCTCATCACAACCAAGCAAGGACGCGAGGGAAGCGCGAAAGTGACTTTCGACGGATACTACGGATGGCAGTCTCGCCCAAAGAAAATAAGCATGCTTAACGCCCGTGAATACATGACAATCATGGATGAGCAGAACATCAACGAGGGACTCGCCCCCTACGACTGGGCCAACCTAAAGAGCATTCATGACGCCGACGGAAACATCTACGACACAAACTGGCTGGACCAGATGTTCGATGACAACGCCGTCACACAGAGCTATACAATCGGCGTGAGCGGCGGCAGCAAAGCCTCGACATATGCCATGTCGATGGGATACCTTAACCAAGAAGGTATCGTGGGCGGGAAAGACGCCTCAAACTATTCACGCTACAATTTCCGTATCAATTCCGACCATAAACTCTTCAACGGCATCGTAACCGTGGGAGAACAGGCCTCTTTCATTTACACCAAGAAGAAGGGCATCGATGTGGGCAACATATGGGCCAACGGCCTTCACTCCGCATTCCCGATGAACCCCCTCACTCCTGTATATGACGAGGACGGAAACTACAACAGCACCGTGGGCAACGACTACTACCAGAACGGAGGAAACCCCTATGGTTCTATGAGAATCAACACAAACAACAAGTCGAACAACGCGACTTTCTCCGGAAACATATACGCCCAGATCGAACCTCTCAAGGGACTCAAGCTACGCACTGTGTTCGGAGCGGTATATGGGTCAAGCAAATGGCGCAGGTTCCAGCCCAAATACAAATTCTCCCCACAGTCTGAACGCACATACGACAGCGCCGACCAGAACATGAGCACAAGCCTCGGCATGACATGGACCAACACAATCTCCTACGACTTCGACATAAAGGACCATTCGTTTGCCGTGCTCCTCGGCATGGAGTCTTACCGCTACAGCGGAGAATACGTGGGAGGCTCGCAAATCAATCTCAAAGAGGGATTCAATGACTGGGAACACGGCTACATCAGCAACGGCACCGGAAACTCACTCACTGACCCGGGGATGTTGCTCGAAGGGTATCCTTTCGACGACTCCCGCTCGGTAAGCTACTTCGGACGTCTCAGCTGGAACTGGCGTGAGAAATATATGGTGAACCTCACAGTACGCCGCGACGGCTCGTCGCACTTCGCGCCAGGCCACCGGTTCGGCACATTCCCGTCCATATCTGCCGGCTGGAACCTCTCAAGCGAGGAATTCATGCAGCCCGCACAGGGATGGCTCGACTTCTTCAAGCTCCGTGCAAGCTGGGGACGTGTCGGCAACCAGAATGTCGATAACTACCAGTATCTCGCCCCTATCAAGACATCCAACACTCATTATTTCTTCGGCCAGTATGTAGGCCCCAACGGCCAGCTCAACGAAGGATACGGCAACATCCTCGCCAACAACTGGGGCGCATATCCGTCACGCCTCGGCAACCTCGACCTGACATGGGAAACCTCTGAGCAGACAAACGTCGGATTTGACGCACGCTTCCTCGGCAACCGTCTCGAAGCCAACTTCGACTTCTATATCAAGAACAACAAGGACTGGCTCGTGAAAGCCCCGATACTTGCAACCGCCGGCACCGACGCGCCTTTCATCAATGGTGGCAATGTAAAGAACACAGGTGTCGAGCTCAACCTGAAATGGAGCGACGTAATCGGAAACGATTTCTCATACTCTATCGGGGTGAACGGCTCCTACAACAAGAACAAGGTGGGTGCGATTCCAAACCAGGATGGCATAATACATGGCGAGACGGGGCAGATCTACAATAACAACCCGGAATTCTACCGTGCACAGAACGGTTACGCCATCGGCTATTTCTGGGGACTCAAGACCGACGGCATTTTCCAGAACCAGAAGGAAATCGACGACTGGCGTGCCGCCGGAAACGGCTTCCTGCAGGCTAATCCACAGCCAGGCGACGTGAGGTTCGTAGATATCGACCGCGACGGAAAAATCGACGACAATGACCGGACCGACCTCGGAAATGGTCTTCCCGACTTCACCTATGGCTTCAACATCAACCTCAACTGGCGTAATTTCGACCTCTCGGTAGTGGCCGCCGGGGCTGCCGGAATGCAAATCGTGCAGAGCTACCGCGATCCGGGAAACCAGTATGACAACTACACCTCCCGAATCCTCGACCGATGGACCGGCGAAGGAACTTCCAATAAGATTCCCCGTGTCACAAACCAGAACATCAACTGGCAGTTCTCCGACCTCTTCGTACATGACGCCGACTATCTGAGAATCTCCAACCTCACATTCGGCTACAACTTCGCCCCTCTCATCAATCAGAAGTGGCTAAGCAACTGCCGCGTGTATTTCCAGGTGCAGAATCTCGTGACATTCACGAAATACGACGGAATGGACCCGGAAATCGGATATGGAACATCCGACTGGGTGTCGGGAATCGATGTCGGCTACTATCCGCGTCCACGCACCTTCCTCTTCGGTGTGAACCTCGGATTCTAACAACTCCACTTACAAATAATTCAGAAAGATATCAACATGAAAAGTCTTAAATCAAATATATTCTCACTCGGCATCGCGGCGGCAGGAGCGCTCGCCCTGACGGCCTCCTGCGGAGACAGTTTCCTCGACGTAAGCTCGAAGACTGAATCAAACACCGACAACTTCTATAAATCAGAAAATGACGCCTGGCGCGCCCTGATTGGATGTTACGACGGGTGGAGACAGCTCGGTTCCGCCACCACTCTCAATTTCTACATGGCAGCAACAATAATGGGCGACGAGACTTTCGGGGCCACGGGAAACGGCGACGGTCGAGGCTATCAGGCAATCGACCAGTTTGACCAAAGCCAGAGTCCCGCCGACCTCACCCTCTACACAGAGGCCTGGAAACTGTCATACGCGGCCATATACCGATGCAATGAACTCATTACCCGCGAAAACCAGATTGAATGGATCGAAGGCTCCGGCAACCATGGACTCTATATCGGGGAGGCCAGGGCCATCCGCGCCATAATGTATTTCGACATGGTGAAACTCTGGGGCAACATCCCGCTCTTCCTCGAACCTGTCAACGAAAACCGCGAGCAGGCAGACCCGGACGCCGTGTATGCCGCCATAGTCAGCGATCTCAAATATGCCATTGAGAACATCCCTGACGACGCCAATCTCGGAGTTGACAACAGTGGACGTATCTCAAAATATGCCGCAGAAGGGATGCTGGCACGTGTCTATCTCTATTACACAGGATATTACGGACATGAACTGAACTACTCCGGAGAACTCGCGCCGGCAGCCTCGCTGACAAAGGCCGAGGCCCTGAACGCAGTGGAGGATGTCGTGACAAGCGGCAATTACCAGCTTGTAGATAACTATAAGAACCTATGGCCGGCGGCCTCGCTGGTGCCCATTCCCGGAGAGAACGGTTGGGATACAACCCTGTCAACATACGCCGGCGATGCCAACCCGGAGGTGATGATTTCCCAGAAATATACCCCGACAGGCGACTGGGACGGAAACAACGACGGCAACAGATGGCTCGTGATGGTGGGGATGAGAAACCTTGACTCCGCACCTTACGGACGCGGATGGGGAGCATGCACCGTATGTCCCAACTATCTTAAAAAGTATGAGCCGGGCGACACCAGACTCTCAGCCTCTGTCATAGACATCAAAGCGGAGGGCATCGACAAACTTGCCGACTTCAACGCTTCATGGAAAGACTGGCGAGAATATACGGGCTACTGCATGAAGAAATACACCCCCCTGAGATATGGCAACGGCAACACCGGCTCAAATCCTGATGGAACGGGCGACATGCAGCTCAACAACATCCAGCCGCTAACAATCATGAGATATGCAGACGTGCTTCTGATGGCCGCTGAACTCGGTTCGCCAAACGCTCAGAGCTATCTTGACCAGGTGCGTGAACGTGCTGGTTTAGCAACTGTTAACGTTTCTATGGACAATATCATGAAAGAACGTGCCGTTGAATTTGCATTCGAAGGTATCAGATATTGGGATCTAATGCGCCAGGCCAATGGAGGCGACATCACAGCCGTGGCAGATGCCGTGGTTGCTTCCGGTGGAGCCGTGGAAAATGGCAGCGCGCCGGGTAGCGTGGCTTTCAGCCGCGAGAAGATTCTCGCCACAAAAGGGCTTTCACAGATTCCCCACGACCAGATTACACTCTCAAACGGTGTCCTGAAACAGAACCCCGGTTGGTGACACATACCGTCATCAGGGGTCTGAGTCCCCTGATGACGATAAAATGAGTTAATTAATCTTTCTCCTGAACATCAATTATTTTGACAAACGATGAAATCAATCTTTAAATCTTTCCTCCTCACAGTCGCCACTGTAGCCGGTCTTTCAGCCTGCTCGTCGGACGATTATGACCTCCCGGCTCCCAACATCTCGCCGGAAGACCTCGTGGAAGGCATTGCCTTCACCGCAACCCCGGATGCCTCCAACCCCAATCTCATACATCTCAAGAGCCTGCTCCCGGCAAGCTATCAGGTGGCATGGGAAACACCTCAGGGACGATCCGTAGGCGCCGAACGCGACCTCAAGATTCCTTTCGACGGTGACTACGAGGTCAAAATAGGTGTCAGCACACGTGGCGGCTACGTATGGAGTAATCCCGCGAAATTCACCATCTCTGACTTCTGCGCGGATTTCGTGGCAGGCGAAGTGTGGGAATTCCTCGCAGGAGGAGCCGGAAACTCAAAGACATGGGTGCCCGACAACGGACAATACGGAATGAAACAGGGATTCTATTCCTGCCTCGACCCATCTGCCGTGCATGCCGACATGATTCTTAAAGACGGGACTGCCGGCGACTGGTATGCCGACGGCAAAACCTGGTGGGAGCCTAAATACCCGGAAGTGGGTGGCGACAATGCCGAGGCCGACATGCTTGGAGAGATGACGTTCTCCCTACAGGGTAACGCGGCTGTCAGCGTGTCTTTCGGAAACGGAATCACTCCCGCAGAACAGCAGGGTATATTCAATTTCGACCCCGACAACATGACCATCTCGCTCGAAGGGGCGCAGATTTATCACGGGCTCTGGGCCCACGGCCTCTCTGAAGACTGGAGCAAGAACCTTCAGGTGCTCGTGCTCACAGAAAACCAGCTTATGATTGGCAACTACCGTAGCGAATCGCTCTCCGGAGAGGGGGCATGTATATATTGCTGGAACTTCGTGTCAAAAGAGTATGCCGAAAATTATGTGCCTGGAGAGGTGGCAGAACCGGAGCCTACTCTCCCGGACGGATGGAAGGAAGATATCTCACAGACTGTCATTACCTCTGTGAAATGGGTACTATCCGACCAGAATCCTCTCGACTGGTGCAATCTCGATGGCTCTTTCATGAACGGATGGAACTCTCCGTCTGATTATCCCGACTGGCTCGGCACTCCCGACCCTGCGGTTTACGGTGACTTCTCCATGACTCTTGACAGCAAGGATAACACAGCCGTTTTCGCCTACCCCGACGGCTCCAAGGTGGAGACCACATATGAACTCGATGACAAGGGCATCTACACATTCTCGGATGCCGTTCCATCCACCACGATAATCGGATGGGCCTCATTCGCCCTCGACTCCAACAACGGACTCCGCATACTCAACATCGAGAAAGACGGATTCGGAAATGTAGTGGGCATGTGGCTCGGACAGCGTTCCACAGAGAAGGATGAGTATCTCGCTTTCCACTTCACACCGCAGGCCGGAACAAGCGGCGACAAGCCGAAAGTCTATGCCGCCACTCTCAATTGGAACAATACCGGCGACTGGACCGGCGTGACCGGTGAAATCGTGTCTATCTCCGGAGAAGGGACATACACAGCCACCGTCAACGCCACCTGGACTGCCGGGGACCCGTTGCTGTGGCTGCAGGTGGACCGCATACTCGCCGACAATCCCAACGCCGACGTGGAGATTCTCAACATCAAGGTGGATGGCAACGACGTGTCTTTCGATGACTCTGCCATATCAAGGGGTTATCCCGACGACGACGCATCCACGAAGTCGTTCCGCCGTTATATCTGCAACGCATGGGGACTGGCTCCTTGCTTCCCGTCGCTCGACATCTTCAAGATGCAGAGCTCCGCTGAGGTGACCTTCAAAGTGACCTACGACATCGGTCATCCGGCATTCTGACCGGACAGCATACCAAATGCATATACAAGAACCTGAATAACCTTTACGGAGGGAAGAGCGACACTTTCTTCCCTCCGTATCTTTCTCCAACAACATATCAGAATGAAAACAACCTTACTGAATCTCGCAACTCTCTTTTTACTCGTCGCTCTGTCTGCATGCAGCGACAAGAATGATCCGGACCCGGTGATATCGGGAGAATTCAAATGCACAGTGGAGTCTCTCTCCTTCCCCATCGGGGGCGGCGACAATGTGCTCACAGTGATGGCTCCGGTAAAACCGGAAATCACCGTCTCTGAATCATGGGTGACTGTCGGTGCAACCGAAGTCACGGGGTCGCAGAAAAACATCTATAAAATCACACTCTCAGCAGCCGCCAACCCTGACGGAAACGACCGTAAGGCCATAGCCACTGTAAAAGCAGGCCCTGATTCCGCCGAGGTGGAGCTCCTACAGTCGGCAAAGCCTATTCTGGAAGCAGACGCGGCTTCCGTGGCGGAGGCCGAGAAGACCTTCAAAGCAGAAGGCGGCGTCGGGTCTGTCAGGCTTACCTACAATCTCGACTATGAGGTGAATGCCACAGCATCATGGATAACAATTGACAATACACGGGCCCTTGAAAGTGCCACAGTCATCTTCACAGTGACCCCGAACACCTCTACCTCTGCCCGCTCGGCTTCTATCGTGATCTCGCCAGTCGGCAACAACGATGTCAATCCTCTTACCGTGACTATCTCGCAGGAAGCCGGTGAGTCGCAGGCCCTGCTTGGAATGAATGCCAAGCAGATTGCCGCCGACATGCATGCCGGAATCAATATTGGGAACACTATGGAAGTGCCGGGAGGTGAGACCGGATGGGGCAATCCTGCCGTCAACGAGCGGTATATACAAGGATTGAAAGACGCTGGATTCAATGCTGTCCGCGTGCCATGCGCCTGGGACAGCCACATCATCGACCAATCAACCCACACTGTCGATCCGGCATGGCTAAACCGTGTCAGTGAA
Source organism: Muribaculaceae bacterium (assembly GCA_029058745.1). Classification (GTDB taxonomy): domain Bacteria; phylum Bacteroidota; class Bacteroidia; order Bacteroidales; family Muribaculaceae; genus Lepagella. Next base: position 93,750 of record JAIDXM010000049.1, on the reverse strand, counting down.
GTGGTGGGATGGATTGTGAGCCGCGACATGTATGCAATCGTCAACATACACTGGGATGGCGGCTGGTTGGAAGAAAACGTCAATGAAGAGAGCAAGGATAAGGTGATTCCAAAGCAAAGGGCTCTATGGACGCAGATCGCCTCTCATCTCGCCGGATATAACGAGCGTCTTCTTTTCGCCGGTACCAACGAACCGTATCAGGGTAAAAGAGACCAGATGACAGCCAAGGAGATGGCAGTGCTCCTCGAATATGAGCAGGTGTTTATCGATGCCGTGCGTGCCACCGGTGGCAACAATGCCTCCCGGACACTGATTTTCCAAGGTCCCGCCACTGATATAAACAAAACCCAGGAGCTCATGACAGCATTCCCTACCGATAACGCCGAAGGGCGTCTGATGGCGGAAATCCATTACTACGACCCCTGGAATTTCTGTGGCCTGGAGAAAGACGAGAGCTGGGGGAAAATGGCTTTCTTCTGGGGAGCCGGGCATCATGTTGCCGGATCCGACCGTAACGCGACATGGGGTGAGGAAGACTACATGAAAGAGCAGTTCGACAAGATGAAGAAGCAGTTTGTTGACAACGGCATCCCTGTCATAATAGGAGAATATGGAGCCATCGTCACCAATCCCGCAGGACTCAAGACAGAAGACAAAGCCGCAAACATGGCTTCAAGGGCATATTTCGACAAATGTGTGTCGCAGTTCGGGAAGGAGCGCGGGCTCGTTCCATTCCTCTGGGACACCGGGGAAATTTTCGACCGCAGCAACGGTTCGGTAAAGAACACCGAAATAGTCAACGCAATCATGGAGGGTTCCGAAGCCGGGAAATACCCGTTTTAGTCGTTAGTTTTTTAGTCATTAGTCGTCAGATAATTAGTTTTAAGTCGTTATGATAATCAAAAATAAAAACTAACGACTAATGACTAAAAAACTGACGATTAATGGCTGATGACTATCATTTTTTTATTAGCTTTGCATTCGCAATCATCGGGCAATAGCCCTTAATGTATCGGAGTTAATAAAACCTGACATGAAAAGACTTTTCCCTACCGTTGCCGCCGTATTGGCATGTATAATGCCCGGCCTCGCCAACGACCTTACCCTAAAGTTCGACCGTCCTGCCGATTTCTTCGAGGAAACCTTCGTGCTCGGCAACGGCACCCAAGGAGCCATCGTATATGGCAACCCTTCTCGCGAACGAATATCACTTAACGATATTACCCTCTGGACCGGAGAACCAGACACCGCCGTTTATTCCCCCGGTGCATACAAATCCATCCCCGCCATAAGAGAGGCTCTCGAAAAAGGTGACTATGCCGGGGCTGAAAAGCTTCAGCTTGACGTGCAGGGCCACTATTCGCAGAATTATCAGCCTCTCGGCAATCTGTTCATAGACTTCGCCGACAAGTCGCAGACCTCATCCTACCACCGTGAGCTTGACCTCAACAACGCCAAGGCCAACGTAACGTTCACCCGCTCCGGAAATATGGTCACTACAGAATATATAGCCTCTGCCCCTGACAGCGTCATAGCCGTCAGATTATCTTCCCGTAATCCCATCGACCTTACCCTCTCTTTCGATTCACCCCTAAAATACTCTGTGACTTCTTCAGGGGCACGCATAACCGCTGACGGATATGCGAGCTATACTTCCCTCCCTTCTTATGTGAAGAGTACGCCTGAAGAGGAGATGCTCTACGACCCCAACCGTGGGATACGGTTCCGCGCCGACATAAGCGCGAAAGCCGCATCCGGGAAAATCATCCCCACGTCTTCCGGCGCGCTTGACGTGAAAGGCACAACCGAACTGACCATATATGTGACAATCGCGACGAACTTCGCGGGAGCCAATACAAATCCTTCCCACGGGGGAATTGATTACCAGGGAATCGCCGACAGGCGTGCGGATGCCGCCATGTCCAAATCTTTCGACGAATTGGAGTCAAACCACGTTGCCGACTATTCACGCCTTTTCTCCCGCGTGAACCTCGACCTCGGCGCATCTGACCCGGCTTTCGCCTCATTGCCTACAGATGTGCGGCTGAAAGCTTACTATGACAACAATGCCTATGACCCCGACCTGGAGGAACTATATTTCCAATACGGCAGATACCTTCTCATCAGCTGCTCGCGAACGCCTCGCGTGCCGGCGAACCTCCAGGGCCTATGGAACGAATATCTCCTACCGCCGTGGAGTTCAAACTACACTGCCAACATCAATCTTGAAGAGAACTACTGGCCCGCAGAGACCACCAACCTCAGCGAGCTTCATCTCCCCATGCTCTCGTTCATAAAACAGTTGCCCGTCACAGGCAGGGAGACCGCCCGTGAGTATTATGGCGTTGACCGTGGTTGGTGTCTTGCCCACAACACCGACATATGGGCCATGACAAATCCTGTGGGTATGCACGGAGGCGACCCCTCCTGGGCGAACTGGAACATGGGTGGAGCCTGGGTGGCTTCCCACATCTGGGAGCATTATATGTTCACTAAGGACCTCGATTTCCTGAAGGAATATTACCCCACGCTGAAGGGGGCCGCAGAGTTCTGCCTCGGATGGATGATTCCTGATGCCGACGGACATTTGTTCACATCTCCCTCCACTTCTCCTGAAAACAAGTTCCTGGCCCCTGATGGGAAGGCCTATTCCACAAGTCCGGGAGGTTTCGCCGACCTCGCGATGATTCGCCAGTGTCTTTCCGACACCCGCGACGCCGCCATCGAACTCAACACCGATAAGGCTCTGGTAAAGGAAATTGATTCGGCCTTACCCCGTCTCGCCCCCTATAAAATCGGAAATAACGGACAGCTTCAGGAATGGCAGACAGACTTCAAAGAGGAAGACCCGCAACACCGCCACCAGTCACATCTATACGGTTTATATCCCGGACATCATATCTCAATCAAGGAGACTCCGGAACTCGCCCGCGCCGCCTCACGTTCACTTGAGATAAAAGGAGACAACACAACCGGTTGGAGCACAGGATGGCGGGTGAACCTTCTCGCCCGTCTTGCGGACGCCGATAAGGCTTATGCCATGTATCGACGCCTCCTCAAATATGTAAGCCCTGACAAGTATGAAGGCGATGACAAACGTCGCGGTGGCGGAACCTACCCGAATCTTCTTGACGCTCACGCACCCTTCCAGATTGACGGCAATTTCGGAGGCACCGCCGGTGTGGCAGAGATGCTCATCCAGTCAACCCCATCATCGGTCACTCTCCTTCCGGCCCTGCCTAAAGAATGGAATTCCGGCTCTTTCTCCGGACTGCGTGCACGAGGAGCCTACACCATCGACGCTGAATGGAAAGACGGGAAAGTGACAGCACTCACCATCACCTCCGACAAAGGTGGCACCACCACCCTCAACGTCAACTCCCTCTCCTTCCCTGTCACCCTCTCCCCCTCCCAATCCCGCACATTCACATTCTGACGAGTCCCAAATGGACTCCTGTTCGAATCACTTCAACAGACATCCATCAATGACTACCTAAAGAGGGTGTACCGAATCTACTGATTCCGGTGCACCCTCGTCCTTTTACAGGCACAAAACGATTATCTTACAAGCACTTTCTTTCCACCGACTATATAAACGCCCGGACGGAGACCGTCAAGAGCCGCCGACGAATCGACACGACTCTTCACGACCATTCCCTGCATGTTGTAAACATCCACAACGGAATCCTCCTCGGAAACCATCTCATCCACAGCCGAACTTACTCCGGCCGGCACATATACCATCCTGGAAATCCAGCAAGAAGACATTCAACGGTCTCGCCCAGGTTCTTATACAGTCTTCCGGAAATGACGGCGGCAAAGCCTCCGTCACCCTTTCTTCCGACGGCCTGAAACCCGTCAATGTCTCCCTGACAACCGTAGCCGACGAGGAATCCTGCCAGGACAGCGACACAAGGCCAAGGGTAGTTGTCACTTCAGACGGAGAAGAGGATGACCGGGCATAGCGAGAAAAAACACCTCAGAGACTACAGAAGAAGGTAACGAGGAAGGGGACACTGAAATCCACCACAAAGCCATGGTAGATTGAAAGCACCACAAATTCCTTTCCGGACACACTGGTGATTATCGGGAGGGTAGTGTCCATGGATGTCGCGCCTCCGGAGGATATGGCAGACAACGGACCGAAGAGCCTCACAAGAAGGGGTGCGCCAAGCAACGTCAGCAATTCGCGGATTATATTGGCCAAAAGCCCGACAGTGCCCAATTCCGGACCCTTGTACTGAGTGATGAAGATGCTCGAAAGGGAATAATATCCGAAACCGCTCCCCACGGCAAGAACGTCGCCCAAGTCTCTCCAGGGCATAAGCAACGCCACCAGCAGGCATCCGGCAAGCGTGCCGGCTATGGTCACGAGCGGCAACAGAAGGAGACGGCCATCGAGCCTCCTCAACCCTTTCAATGCTCCCATGTCGCTCCCGACTCCCACCCCCACACACAGCATGAGCAGAGCGAGAGCGATGAAACTTATGTCAAAACCGAAACTACCGATGTCGAGCCATCCCAATCGTCCGGCCACGACTCCGAGCACGAAGAATCCGACTATAACAAGACTACCTTTCATTCTTACGGGCCCCCTTCCCTCTTCCAGCCCAACGCCACAACAGCCACGCGAGCAGACAGCTGCCGGCCACACCGCCGGCAGCCACTGCCAATGCCTCACCGCCAAGACTTGCCATACCTTCCACAATCCTCCTGTCGCCTCCCACTTCCACTCCGAGCAGGAACAGGAGAAGCCATATGAAAACGTTTATCAGCCTGCCAAGAAAGGGGAGCTGACGCCTACGCAGACACCATCCAATACCGATGCCTGCCATCATCACAAGTATTATCAGGAACATATCAGCATATATGTCGCGGGAGTGGAAGAGACACGCTCCGCCACTCCCGCATTAAATCTGTTTGAAATCATTTGCCGTCGATATCGTTTAGCAACGACCTAACGGCGGCCTCTATCTGGGCATCGATACCCCTCACTACATCTTCCGGAGCATTCGCCACCTTGATGTCGGGTTCAAGCTGCGTGTTCTCCAGAACGGTGCCGTCATTGGTACGGAACGCCACAACAGGCACCCCGAACAGCAAGGAAGGATCCTGGAGGTCAATCCAGTTGACGCTCGACATTGTGCCCGGAACCGGCATACCCACCAGTTTCCCCATCTTCTTGTGCTTATACACCCAGGGTGTGCCATGGGCATTGCTATAGTTGGCCTCCCCTATCACCATCACACTCGGCTTGTTCCAACGGCGCGACGGCATCTCCGACGACTTGCGTCCATGGATTTCCTGGGTGAGATATTTCTCGCCACTGAATAGCACCTCGATATCCTCATGCAGACGGCCTCCACCATTCCAGCGGGTGTCTATCACGATTCCCTCCTTGCCCATATACTCTCCGAGAAGCTTGGCATATACCTTACGGAAACTGTCATCGCTCATAGAACGCAGGTGCACATATCCGAGACGTCCTCCCGAAAGGGAATCCACAGCGGCCTCACGTCCCTTCACCCAACGGTTGTAGAGAAGCTCTCCCATCACGGCTGACGACACCGGGAGAACCACCTCGTCCCACGTCTCTCCGGAAGCCGGATGCGACACCGTCACAAGGGTCTTTTTCTTCAGCGTGTTGTTGAGCAGGGGAGTCCAGTCTTCCCCACCCTTTACAGGATTTCCGTTGATGGCCGTCACCACATCCCCGGCCTTGAGGCGCGTGGTGGCACGGTCGAACGGGCCACCGGCCACAATCTCGCTCACCTTCAGTCCGTCACCGTTATAATTCCAGTCGAAGAGCAGACCTAAGGAAGCGGTGACATCCACAGCCCCCGGGCCATAGTAACGACCTCCGGAATGCGACACGTTGAGCTCGCCCAAAAGCTCACTGAGGAGCTCCGCGAAATCATGGTTGTGGTTGATATGGGGGAGGAAACGGCGGTAGTTCTCCACATACATGTCCCAATCCACGGGCATTTCGGGGAGATAGAAGCGTTCCCTGGCCTCAGTGGCGACATAATCGAGCATAGCCTCACGCTCCTTGGCGAGGTCGAGTTTCATGCTTCCCGCGAGGCTCACATTCTTGAGTTCCTTGCTCTTGGGGTCGAATTTCCTGACAGAAGAACCCGCGAGGAATATATTGCCGTCATTGTCGGTCTGAATTCCCACGTGTCCGGAGTCGAGTTTCTTCACGAGAGAGACATCCCCCTTGCGCAAGTCCTTCTTCCAGAGGTCGTAGCCCCCCTCGAATGCTGACAGGTAATAAAGGGTCTCCCCGTCTTTGGAGAGTACGAAATCGGCCAGGCGCGAAGAATTAGGGGTGAGACGCACGATGCGGTCGGCAATCCCCTCGCGGTCAATTTTGACAAGGTTATCCTCCTCCTTTGCGGTCTCGTTGCTTTTATCGCCTTTCCCTTTCTTGCCCTTCTTCTTGCCGTCATTCTTCTCGTCCTTAGCGGCTGCGGATTTCTTTTGCTCCTTCTCCACCTCCTTCAAGAGCGCGAAATCCTCTTCCGAGAGTCGGTAACGGTCGTAGGCGTCTTTAGTGAGGAACACCATCATGACATCGTTCTCCGAACCCCAGGACGCATGGTTGCGCATTCCATAACGTTCGGAAGCGAAAAGGATGGCCTTACCGTCGTCGCTCCATCGCGGTTGCTGGTCGAAATAGCCGGTGCGTGTGAGACGAATCTGTTCGCCGTCGGCAGCGTTTATCAGCGCGATGTCGCTGTAGGGTTCATGAAGCGGGTCCATCACCTCAACCGCGAGCCAGCGGCTGTCGGGACTCCACATCATGCCGAAGCTCTCGCCACGGTAGTTGTTGAGTGGAGTCTGCGTAAGCGTCGTCACCTTCTTTGTGGCGAGGTCCATCACCTTGAGGGTATTGCGGTTCTCTACAAAAGCGAGTTTCTTGCCGTCGGGAGAGACGTTGGGATTGTTGCGTTCCACTCCGTCCGACGGGAAAAGAGGCTCCTCATTAATGAGCGTGGCATTGGAGAAATTGGGGTCCTCGGTCCGTACGATCGAGGCATGATAAATCTCCTGCCGTCCTGAACGGCGCGACGTGTAATAAAGGTCACGCCCCTTCTTGCCCCAGGAAAGCTGTCCCTCACCTGCCGCCGTATGGGTTATCTGCTTTGTAGAGGGGTATTTTACGGAAGTCACAAATACCTCTCCCCTGTTTGTGAAAGCCACCTGTGAACCGTCGGGCGACACAGCCGACTCATCGGCGCGTGAGAAACGCACCGTTGACTCCCCTTCGCTGTCGGTATCGGTGACATCCACCGGGAGTTTCACGGGTTTGCCGCCGGGTTTCATGGTGAAGAGCTCTCCGTTGTATGTGAAGGCCAGTAGGCCGTTTGTCCCGGCACTCAGGAAACGCACGGGATGGGTGGTGAAATCAGTCAGTTTCCTTGTCTCCCCCTTCCCGTCGATTGGCATGGAATAGACATTGAACGAACCGCCGTCACGCTCGCTGAGGAAATATACAGTCTTCCCGTCGGCCGATGGCGCCGGCTCACGGTCTTCTCCAGCCCTTGACGTGAGATTGGAGAACTTCCCGCCGGAAGGGGACCATGTCCATATGTCGCGGGTCACAGATGATGTGTGATGCTTCCGCCACTCGTCCTCATTACCTTTCACATCCTCGAAAACGAACATGTCAGTACCCGGCACGGCCGACACATGAGCCGCAGGAGTAGCCAGTAGTTGCTCTATCCGTCCTCCATCCACGGGCACCGTATAAAGCTCGCTGTTGACACGCACCGGAGCCAGCACACTGGAAGCCGGGTCCTGAATCATGGCGGAGAAAATGACGCTCTTGCCATCGGCTGTGAACGCTTCGGGAGTCTCGGCTGCAGAATTCCATGTAAGTCTTCTTGGCGCGGAACCGTCATCGTTCATGATATAGATATCGGTGCCTCCGTTGCGGTCGGATGAGAACGCTATCCTCTTTCCGTCAGGACTCCACACCGGCGTGCAGTCGTAATGCTCGCCCGACGTGAGTCTGACGGCTTTTCCTCCGGCCGACGGCACAGTATAGATGGCCCCTTTATAGACAAAAGCCACCCTGCCGCCATCAGGCGATAATTTGACGTCGCGGACCCACATCGGCTCCACGGCTGACGCCCCTCCCGCCACTGCGGCAAGGAGCATCGGCAAAATCAGTTTCTTCATATATCTTGTCAGTTCTATGTATTATCAAGCCACGGATCGCTCCGTAAAGAAAAAATCAATTCTTGTCAGGGATAATGCCGGCATAGCGTTTTCCGGCCAATCCGTCAACCAGTCCAAAGATAGTAAAAAAAAACGACAGTAACGCCATAATAGCGTTTTTCTGTCGTTTTTTAATGTCACATCCCCTTTTGCCAACAGCCTAAACGTGGCTGGAAACTATTTCCCATCATGGGAGTCAAGGAGCGGGATATAGTCGGCATACCCCTCCTCCTCCATCTTTTCAACAGGGATGAAACGGAGTGAGGCACTGTTGATGCAATAGCGCAGCCCTCCCCTGTCGCGTGGCCCGTCGGGGAAGACATGCCCGAGATGGGCATCGCCAAGACGTGACCTCACCTCAATGCGGACCATGCCGTGGGACGTATCGTTCACCTCCTCCAGAAGACTCCCGTCTATAGGACGGGAAAACGCCGGCCATCCGCAACCGGAGTCATATTTGTCTGATGAAAGAAACAGCGGTTGTCCGGTGGTGACATCCACATAAATGCCTTTGCGGAATTCATGGTCATATTCATTCGTAAAAGGACGTTCTGTGGCTGAGTTCTGTGTCACTTCATATTGGATGGGGGTAAGTTTCTCCCTCAATTCATCTTTCGACAGTTTTCTGAACCGAGGTCCTGTGGCTGACGGAGATTTCTTTTCGCGTGCACTACGGGCGAGTCTGAAAAGCTCAGGCGACAGATGACAGTATCCGCCCGGATTAGTGTCAAGATAATCCTGATGATAGTCTTCGGCGGGATAGAAATTCTTCAATGCGCCGTATTCCACGGCCAATGGCTCCTGATATGATGCCTGCAACTCTCGCAATGACTTTTCAATCACTGTGGCATCCTCCGGATTGACGTAATAGATTCCGGTACGGTATTGTGTACCCCGGTCGTTACCCTGACGGTTAAGGCTCGTGGGGTCGACGGTCTTGAAATACAGGTCAAGAAGAAACGGAAGGGATACCGTGTCGGGGTCATATACCACTTTCACAGTCTCGGCCGCTCCGGTCTTTCCACTGCACACTTCCTTATATGTGGGTTCAGCCACCACACTGTTGGCGTATCCCACCTCAGTGGCCGTCACCCCCGGCACAAGTTTCAGGAAATGCTCCGTACCCCAGAAGCATCCTCCTGCAAGATAAATAGTTTTACTGTTCATGCTTTCCTTGTTATCTGTAATCTCTTTCTGTCCGCCGTTTTCTGCCACGACACCACCTCGCTTCCCACAGGCAGCAGCGGGAAGAAGCGAACACAACGCCACGGACAATATGAAGAATGCGGAACGTCTCATAATTCTGAGAACGTCCCGCAACATCTTTATGTTCACCGCATTGCCGGTGGATGTCATCTCACCACAATCTTTACAGGGGTCATGCCTCCACGGCATACAACCACGTATATTCCCCGTGGCAACATGAAGCATTCTCCATATGCCGCACGGGTCTCATGCATCACCATCCTGCCGGACATGTCATAGACGAGCAGGTCAGAGACACCGGAAACATGCACTATGCTGAACCCGCCGTCAACAATCCCTATCCAGCTGTCGCCATCACCGTCTCCGATGACACTGTCAACCGCCGAATCATCCGGGTCTGTAGGAATGAGGGTCTCCTGTTCCGAGACATAGAATGTCTGGCTCATGCGTTTACCCCACACGAACTCGGCGAGTTCAGGGAAATCGACAAATGGGTTACGGTTTCCCTGCTGGGTCTCCACGGCGTCATTGCGGGCAATCTCCTTGTCGCTGACAGGATCGCGCCTCGACCAGTCGAGAAGCATCTCCACAGCCCAATCCTTCAGTGTGGGCCAGGCGTTGCTCTCATACATGTTATATCGGCCGCTTGTACCTGAAGACACCCATGGAAGATGGTCATACACTGTAGCCATATAGAAGAAAGCCCTCGCGAAATCCCCCTTGTATTCATCAGAAGGCTCAAACACATTGCCCGCGCCACCGCCGATACCCTCGACAGGGACACCCACCTTGCTGACGCCATTGTCGAAAGTCGCGGTCCGGGTGACTCCGAGAGGGTAATTGCTCTTAGCCTGATTCGCGGGTCCGTCGGAAGGATAGAGGTTCCACAGGTCGGTATATGCCGGTGTGTATTCCACATCGTCTCCGGCCTTCCACCACGATTTCGGGACAGCATGCTCCCTCTGCATCTTGCATATGGAGAAAGCCGTCTTGCCGGCCTGTCCGGGAAAAATCAGATACACCTCATCGGAATACATGTCCCACCATCTGAGGCAATCCTCGTCGCGATAGTTCTTGTATGTATCCGGATACACATCAGTATCTACCCAATGGTTGGGCAGGTCGGCATACACGAGCCGCTGATGTCCGCTGACACATGTCTTCGCGGCCGTCTTCAGCTCTGAGCACACCTTCCCGTCGAGAAGGTCATAGTAACCTTCCCTATAGTCCGCCCGCGACTGTGTGAAGGCACACAGGGCGAGCGGCAGCATCATCGCAAACCGTCTCATAATGTCTTTGTGTGTGGAAGCAGGTCAGTTTATGTCAGAAGAAGCGCGTCTCCGTGCCAGTCATCGACGAAAGGAGACTGTTGGCAAGACTGCTGGCTCCAATACGGAACAGGTCCTGACACAGCCATTCATCACCGAGCACTTCCTTTACGATGGCATAGTATCCGAGAGCCTCCTCTGTGGTACGTATTCCTCCGGCGGCCTTGAATCCCACCTTACGTCCTGTCTGCTCATGGTATTCCTTAATGCACCGGCACATCACATAGGCCGCCTCATATGAAGCCCCGGCATAGATTTTCCCGGTGGATGTCTTTATAAAGTCAGCGTCGCTCCACATGGCAAGCACAGAGGCTTTCTTTATATTCTCGGCTGTCTTGAGTGCCCCTGTCTCCAGAATCACTTTCAAGCGGGCGTCTCTGGCGGTCTGCTTCAGTTCGATAAGCTCATCGCACAGATCCTCATAGTTCCCGTCGCGGAAATAGCCGAGGTTCATCACCACATCCACCTCATTCGCACCGCCCGTAGTGGCCAAGGCAACATCTGCAACCTTGACCGCTGTGAAAGTCTGACTTGACGGAAATCCTCCGGCCACAACAGCGATGTCAACACCTGTCACCTCAAGATTCGCCTTCACAACCTCCGCGAAATTACTGTAAACACAGATGGCGGCCACGTTCTTATACTGGGGATATTCGTTGTCGAAATCATTCACCCTCTGAGTGAATGCCGCCACACTGTCCTGGCTGTCTTCAGTGCTGAGAGTGGTGAGGTCGATTGAGCTGAACAGGAACTGATACACCTCCGGAGAAGCATATTTCCCCGCCTCGTCAACTATTTTCTTAACCTCCGACGCCACGGCGGCATCATCTACTTCAACTCGGCTGTCGGCCAAGGCTTTCTGATATCTGTCCATAACTTTAATACTTTTCTCTCAATTAATTACACCAAACGGAATTTATCAGAAAATTCATCATTCCGAACCATCCCTCCGGCCTACCGCTTCTCAAGATAATGAATCCCTCAAACATTCCGTATTATTTATAGAACCATCAAAAGCGGGTTCTCTCGCAAATTTAGATAAAAATTATGGATAATCCAATCCATCCAGCCCTTTTTTCAATTGCTGTCTCGACTTAATCCATACGTGTTTCCCCACGCCTTCACCCATGCGTTAACACCGCCGGCTCAACAACAGCCACCCAACTTGCTATCTCCGAATCCATCCCCTTTTCCTTTAACCTTTTTTTCAACCTGCTCCTTATCGTCGCCACATTGCTTGATGAAAGACCGGTCAGCTCCGAAATCACATTATAATCAAATCCGCATGCAGAATAGACCGTCACTTTTTCTTCATTGGCAGTCATCCCACACTTCCTCAGGAAACCACTGAAACCATTCGCGGTAGCCAAGTCAAACAGCCTGATTATATTCCCTAAATTCTTTTCCCCTCTGTAATCGTCAAGAAATTCCTTTCTTCTCTCCAGAATATCCCTGCCGGCCTTCTCACGTGCCTTGGGTGAAGAATACCGGTTGCAGAATCCAGCGATTCGACTATGGCATGTAAGGACTTTAGACTTCATGAAACCGCGCATCTCCGACAATCTGTCCGAATATTCCTCGTATTCAATAGTGCGACGTCGATAGTCCTTTTCAAGATCAGCCACACGTGCCAAAAGTATGGTGTTGACTTTACGGAATTCCTCAACAATCTTGTTAAATACTGCTATATCTTCATACTGTTCACTGTCAACGGCATCGACAGTATTGTTTTCAACGGCAGACCTATTTCCCCTTCTCCGATTGAACTCAAATAGTAAAGCCGCCACCAGTGCTACAAATATCAACACCGCCGAAAGGTATGCCCAGAATGTCGCATTTCCATTACCGTCCGACATAACATTCTCATAATCCGGACTGACTGAGCCAATATCGTCACCGTTACTTTTTTCCATGACAGCATTATTGGCGTATGCCGTCATGGAATCCTTGAAAGCATACGCCATCCTGTCATACCCTCTTGCTGTCATCAATACAGACAATGTGCAGAACCTGTCGGACTTCTGCGATGGCGTACTGCCGTCAGGAATAAAGTCCATATAGCTTTCAGCCTCCTCTATACGACCTGTTTTTGCAAGTGACCTTACGAAAGCGTTGATGTCATATGTCGAAAAAGGGAGCTTCCCCTCCGACATCACTTGCGTGAATCCCTCTACGGCTTCCTCGTCACAACCTTTCAGACTCTTAGCGTATGCCAGACTTAATGCAGACCGCATCTTTATGTCATCGTCTCCCGCCTCGCCAGAAATCGCAATTGCCTTCTGTAGTTCATACACGGCGCTGTCGCTCTCATGACAACCGATATATGCATTCCCCGACAATAAAAGCACATCAGCATTGTGTCATATAAACACTTGTCGGCCATCTTCAATGTAGAAAGGACGTTCCTCCTTACCTCCGGAATAGTCGTGTAGCCAAAGGACAGCGTTGCCCGGGACGTGGTCAAATCCAATTGAGTCCGCTAGGGCGGTCTTCCTTTCCAACGAACGCCATCCCAATTCCCCGTCATGGAAAAACAACTCGTAATCCTGACCCTCCCTAACGAAGTTGTCGTCATTCCTCGGCACGAACAGAACCCTGTCCATATCAACCGGCTTCCCAAAATCGAATGTCAACACCTCCCCTTCCTGCGAGAGATAGAAAGAATGCCATACGTTATCGGTAATCAACTTGAAATTATGGATATGGATGCTGTCAAGTTCCCGGTCCGGCGTTATCTTGCAGGGCCTTATCTCCTCCCCCTTATTATAAAAATGCATCTCGCCAATCTCTATGCGGCGGTCAGAGGGTGCAACATAACGGATATACCTAACACCTTTTAAATTCGGTTGATAAATAAGCCTATTGGTACGTGCCGTGTCTGTAAATTCCGCCACAAGCGTCGGGCATATGAACCGGATGTCTGCCGAAGCCTCTATACGTCCCCCTATAATGTTGGCGAGGAAACGCCCGGTATTGACCATGGGATATTTCCGGTTCAACACCACAGTCCCCCTTTTCCCTTTGTCGGGGATAAATCTCCTGTGTGTCTTCCTACCGGTCAGAAGTGGATAACCACAAGGCCGCATCTTCCCATTTTCATACACAGTAGGGAACAAAAGGACACCGTCTTCTATATAACGGAACACGCCTTTGTAGTCTTTGACAGCGGCAACATCTATAGCGTCGAATCTCGTTCCGTTATAAACGCACAGATATCCGACTCCACATCCATCAGGAAAAGCCACCGTCACAGGTTTGCTGTCGGGAAAATATTCTTCCGAGACATCGCGGGTATGAGGGTCGCGGAACAATTTCGGAAGCAATTTGTCCGGGACGTGCACCGACTTCCGTCCCTGCTTGCCATAGAAACGGCGATACACCTTTCCCATCTTCCTCCTTTGCGGGTCGGGGGTTCGGCTTATACTCCTCTCGGTGTAGTTAAACGGAACCGCAAGTCCCGTCGTGTCGATGAGAGCACTCCAGAAATGGCGACTGTTATAGGATGGCGACGTGACATACCTATCCGTGGCAACGGGTATGCCGAGCGAACGCATGGCATAGGCGGCAATGTCACAGTTCTCCCGGCAGTACCCCACACGGTGTCCCATAAGAAACGAGGCTCCGAAGTGAGGGACATCGACATCGTCATGGTTGTCGAAACCCTCCGACTTCAATCTGTCTGCAATCATTGACGCTACCTCGACGATGTCAGTGGTTTGGGAAAGTATGGAATCCATCAGGGGGGCGTACCGGTCGTACCATAGTTTTCGCCACCGTTCCGGCGGTTCGTCACCGACCTTGTACGGAAGGACGTACTCGCAGAAATCATTGAACGAATACCTACCATGCCAAGGGCGCGAAAGCCATACCTCGCAGGCAAGCTCGATATTCTCAATCAAGACTTCCGCATCTACCGTTTTTACGTCCATGACTTTCCGGCAGTCCTTACGGAAATCGAAGCCGTCCCACCGGGACAGTTCCTCGTCATCCATGCGTCCAAGTGGCTTAACGGCTTTCAGACTGTCTAGCTGCCACCCCACATAGTGGTGTTTGCCGGACATGTTGGATATGAGAAAACATGCTGCATCGTACTTAAACGGGACTCCCTTGAAATAATCGAGTACCCTTTCGAGTTCAACACGGTTTTCACCTGCCGAATCCAATACGGCATCCATACCCGACAGGTCAGAACAGGCAGTTAAGTATAAAATCAACAGCCACGGCAATATAGTTATGCCACATCTATACTTCATATCCTCTCTATATATTCCTTCAAGTCTTCAGGATGATTAAGGTCCACCTTAAAACAATTCGTAAATACCCCGGTGGAATCAATTTGAAAAAATACAGGAGAAAGCATCTCGTCTTCCTTATCCACTTTCTTGAACGGAAATTTACGGATTTTTAAAAATATGTAGCTGTCATGTAGTTCCTTTTGCATTACAAGCAAATCACGGTTTCTTACATTTTCAAGCAAGAGAGAAATCCTTGAGTCCGGTTTTTTCGTCTTATATTCGGAAAGAGCTTTGAAAGCCAACTCTTTACAAGGAGGACAACCTGACGTATCAAAATAGACAAACAAATCCGTCCCTCCGGAAATATCTTTAAACGGAATCGCCGTGCCGTCATACGTTTCAAGACTGTCAATCAAAGGGATTCTCCCGTCGTTGTAAAGATTGAACTCCTGTGCGATATATGACGATACTTGAATATCCACAGCGACATCGGATTGTTTTTTATAATAAAGCGTGCTACCGAGCCATCCCGAAATAACGGATAGCAATACTAATAAGTATCTTTTTCATTAGTCAAAATAATTTGTGGGAATTATGAACAAGGGCTGGTTCGATTCAGGGCTATCACCGTCGGTCAGCGAGATATACAGGGAGCCATCCATCATCGTCATATACGAGCTTTGGGAGAACCTGCCGTCTGGAGAGACAAGCCTGAACGTCCTTACAGTTTTGTTGCCGATATCTATCATGCCGAGAAAGAAGCGTTCGTCGGATGTGGAAAATGAAAAGAAAATCCGATCTCCCTGTTTCTGGAAACAGTGCATGGCGGAAGCGTATGGCACGTCTTTACCTTCCCGGAATTTTTGCGCCCTCCCGAAAAGTTCCGGTAAGTTCTGGTATTCCGGAGGGAATCTGTTCTTGCCGAAATCGAAGGCGTACAACGGCCTTATATCGGTCTTGGTTACAGTGAATAGCGTATCTTTCAACCCTTCCCACATAAGCATCCTGCCGTTTTCAAGGTCGGCAGACATCCTGTCGTTAAGGTTACCGCCTTCACGGAGCTCACGTCCCCTTATGTCGGACACAAATCCAAGGTCGTTGTCATAGAACGATGCCGTGGGGTTCGTCTCGGTAGTGCCGTCGGTGAAACAGTTGAGACCGATGTACCCGCTCGAATCCGGATACTTCATGACATAGACAGGGAACTTGAGGTCGTTGGTCCGGGAATTGTCACCCAAATAAGGGTTGACCTTTGAAATGAATGTTCCGTCGGATTTGAAACTAAGTACGGAACGGGTGTTGAAATCAAACAGCCGGACGGTGTCCCCCTCCATCCATACCTGATTTATGGAAGCGTATTCCGCAGGACCGTTACCTTTCCGGCCAAGCCTGCCGAGATATTTTCCAGTAACAGGGTCAAATATCTTCAGTAGGTCGCGCGAATGTATGAACAACCTGCCGTCCGACTTCAATATGTTGGCATAGGAATATAGGAGGGAACTGTCGGAGGTTTCTATGTTAAGGATTTTTCCGTTTGACAATAGAAGGTCTTCCGTTTTTGAGAGATCAACAGATAATGTAGATAAGCCTTCGGTGTCGTCCTCTCGGGAGCACCCAGCAAACAACGACAGACCTATCACAAGGACTAAAAAAACATTCTTCATTTGTTAATCATTAAAAAACTAAAAATGATAAGTATGTGTACTAAATTAAGTATCATATAGAATTATGAAATATGCGGATGAAATTTTGGATTCGGATGATGGTGCAATGGGGTTCCATTGTTGCTGAATCCGAATTCGAATTCGAAAGGTCGCCTCAGATTTTTTAAGCTATGCATTAATTAATTTTTAACACATACTTAAAATTTATAATTATACAATAAAATTCTCTGGGGTAAAATAGTATTATCCCCAGAGAAAAATACAATTTCACGAGTAAATCCTATTTTTTAGTCAATGCTTGCATTTCAATGATATGGTTTACAATGACATCCAAAACCGCAACATGCATAATACGATGAGTTACAAGATACCTGGCAATTTCCATCTATCGAACCGGCACCTCCACCCATGGAACATGACACCGACCCTGGACCGCCTGAAATAAAACAGTCACCATCCCGTTCTTCTTCAGCCAAGGTTTCCACTTCCTCCATGACTATCGTATCTCTCTCCACTTCTGATTGACGTATCTGGGCATATAGCGATGCATTGAGCGCAACCAAAAGGAATATAATAAGTTGTAATTTCTTCATCTTTTATATTTTAATTAAACATTAGATTCTATTCTACTGCATGTATCGTTTCAGCAGCCATACAAATTTTTAAATTCCTGTTTTTACCATAGGCAATTCCTTTTGTTATTCTTTTAATTAATCGGAATTTATCAGAATATTCATCATTCCGAACCACCCCTCCGCCCTACCGCTTCTCAAGATAATGAATCCCTCAAACATTCCGTATTATTTATAGAACCATCAAAAGCGGGTTCTCTCGCCAATTTAGATAAAAATTATGGATAATCCAATCCATCCAGCCCTTTTTTCAATGACAGCCGGAATCAAGCTGCTCGTGTCTGGCAAGGGTACAGCTAAAAAACATATCTATTCGCTCTGAATTGTTACACAAAGGATCAGAGGATTACCCGGCCGGTCTTATTCATTTGTCGCCGTAATGACCTTTGAGAGATACCACGTTGACAAATACCTTGTCATCTTCAATACTGTAAATCATTCTGTTCCCCTTGTTTATTTCCCGACTCCAATAGCCGGAATAATTCCCTTTGAGCTGTTCAACGTGTCCTGTTCCTGTGGTGGGGTGCAGTCGAAGTTCATCAAATAAATCGGCTATTTTCTTTAGCGTTTTCTTTTGCCCGGACTTACGCCACTCTTTCAAGTGTTTTTCAGCTTCGGGCATTAGAATTAGTTCGTAAGTCATACGCCTAACAGTTCTCTTATTTCGTCCATCGAATACGCCCGGCCTTTCCCTGCTTTCAGTTCCGCGATACCCCTGTTAAGGGATGCTATGTTTTCCGGGTCATTGAACCATGGATCGCCGGAGGGAGATGGGTTTTCGCTTACTTCAATGGCCAAGGTATTTGCCTTTGATATAAGAACCGTCTCGATGAAATTCTTTAAGCTCTTGCCTTGGGCCACTGCCATGATGGAAAGCTTTTGCAGAGTATCGACGGGGAGGTCGATGTTTTTGCGCTTGATGTTTAGTGATGTTGCCATACAATTTGGATTTATAGCACAAAGATATAAAATATACACTATATACACAATTATCGAGTGAAAAGTTTATGCCGGGACATTTTTCTTTGTCGCTTTTCAACACGGAACTGTAAGCATACTAAATACTTGACAAGGAGTAGCAGTGGACCAGATCAGTGGAAAGCCTCTTTCAGGAAGCGATACATGAACGAAATCAGAAGCCGACAGAGCCGATTGACCCACAGTCATGGCTTGACCGCCTTGACAAACTCATTGATGAAAATTTATCAAGGCTCAACGAAAAGTTTACCACTTTCAAGAACGGCCTGCTTAAATGCCGTGACTAGATCTTCAACTTTCTACGTGACCCGGCAATACCGCCGGCTCAACAACAGCCACCCAACTTGCTATCTCCGAGTCTATCCCCTTTTCCTTTAACCTTTTTTTCAACCTGCTCCTTATCGTCGCCACATTGCCTGATGAAAGACCGGTCAGCTCCGAAATCACATTATAATCAAATCCGCATGCAGAATAGACCGTCACTTTTTCTTCATTGGCAGTCATCCCACACTTCCTCAGGAAACCACTGAAACCATTCGAGGTAGCCAAGTCAGAGACTTATTCAGAGACGCCATCACCTCATAGCAGATGGCATATTCCCCGTAAGCAAATCTTATCGACTTGTTGAACCCATCAAACGCGGATTAAATCGAATCCGCAAGCATCCCTTTTGCGAAATGAGTGAGCATCGCCTGCCGAGAAGGCTCGCCGGAGTCTCCATAATATTCGTAAGCAGGTTTCAGACCCTCCACTGTGGCGGATGAGGGGTCGGTCTTGAGAAGGGCCATTGTCCGAAGCAGGGAATAATCCGCCTTGAGCCTTTCGGTATTGAGTCTTGTCGTGTCAATCCCCTTGATTATCGCAAGGGCAGAGTCCGGCATCTCGTCCAAGACTGCGTCCACACGTTCCAGTGCCTCCCGCGCTCCCCTGTCGGCGCCATGCCGAGACATCCGGTCTGAGAAAGCAAGCAACCATATGTACACGTTCACTTCTTCTACTTTGAACCGGATTTGTCGGGAAGAGGATACCTGACTATATCCATGTCAAGCGTCTCATCGTTGATGGAATATAGATACATATTATTGTCTTCCTTATCAACAAGAATACTGTAGCCGGGGCGGTCAAGGATATAGTCTGTCAGCGGATTGCCTGAGAAATCATAACAGTGGACAATATTGCCGAACATGGGAGTATGGCTGTCGGAAGCGGGATTCCCGTCCTGGTCGAAAGCTATCTCAAGCAGATAAATACGGTCATCGCTCACTGCGGCCGTCAGTTGTGGCACATTTCTCTTGACAAGATAATTTATATCATCGTCCATCCCTTTGTATTCCGGATATTTGTCAAGGAGCGTCCTATCTACCTTGAGCATCCCGTCCTCCAGTGTGAATGTGAACGCATAACGTCCCGCCCCGCACACATACAGGAAACGGTCGCCAATACGGAACAGCTGTGTATTTTCAGTATATAAAGACTGGCTTATCCTTTTGTCCCCCGTGAATCCATCGTCAGGCATCCAGGGGATAACACTCGCCGTCCCGTTCTTATAGTCAACAACCGCGAATATGCCGGGAGAGTCATAGTCGGTGCTGTTGACAAGTATCGTCGAGTCGGACAGGCTGACGAATGCGCTTGCGCCCACCGTGAGCCTGTCAACACTCTTCAGGTCATACTTACGGATGCCACGGTCCAGCAGCCCTTCCTGCCCATAATTGAACCTGCATACCGACAACGCCCTTCCTCCTCGTGAGTCAAGCACAACCAGCGCGGAATCGCCATCACATGCCATCTCGATATATCCGAACTCGTCAGGACCTTCACCATATCTCAGAAAAATGTCCAGCGTCTTCAGGCTGTCTCCTTCAAGCCTGCCCATGTACATGCAGTCTTGGCTTGATGGCTGCGTGGTGAAAAGGATATTTCCGGACAATATAGGCCGGAATGACCTTGAATATAGGGTGTCCGTACGGACTATACTCCCCTTTAGGCTTATCGACTCGACTGACTTGTCACCGTCACCTCCGTTGCAAGCCGTTGACAGACAGAGAATCCCTATCAGTCCGGAAACAAGACAGTTCCACTTTTTCTTGATGTATCCAATCATTTTGACATTGACTTGTTAATAAGTGGGCTGAAGTGAACGCCATTTCTCATTAAAGCAAGATGCGAAATGATGAAATGGCACTCACTTCATCAAGATTATAAGTACAAAACCGTTGATTACATATTAATCTACACGTTCCTGGTCAGTCAGTACCACAGTACCATATTGACCTTCGGAATTTATTGCGCTAAAAGAACATGTCTTCCCGTAATATGTACGGCATGGGATTTTCACAACACTTTCATTGTCAGTGAGGGCATCCAGTGTGGCAAGTTGCACACTGGATAACTCAGTCTGCTCAGTCTCCGTTGACGCGGAGACATACCCATTGATAGCGAGGGTCGTTAATATAATCCCTCCATAGATAAATCTTTTCATAAAATGATTTTTTAAATTGAGTCTATAAGCTGAATAAAAAACTGCTTAATACCATTTTTCATCGCGAAATTAATAATTTGGATTTACATATCGAGATATAGAAACATTAAAAATTTCTCCACGAATTATACCAAAAAAGATATAAAGAATTGAAACACATATAAATATCTATAACTACAACTCATTTCCCACAACGCTATTTAACAGGTTAATAACGAGATAGCATAGAGAAATATTTTTGACTCAGCTAATTCCCATTTGACATCATCGGAATTAGATTCAGACACATACCGACAACATTTTCTTCAAACTGCATAATCCGTTGCCTAAGTTTCACTTTTTTTGAAGAAACAGTCTTGCAATTAAGTCCCAATATAATTCCGATACTTCTATAATTGAAACCACATATGTCGAGAAGTATGATTCTTATCTCCATGTCTGAAAATAACAGATTACTCCTCAGGATATCTGGCAAACCACCCATAATGCATGAAATCTCCGTCTCAAGACTGTCAAGATATTCCGAAGTTCCATACAGTCTCAGCCAATGTTCTCTTATGGCTTCATATGTTTCCATCTCCCTTTTGGGACATCCCCGGGGAGCGGTATTGCAATATTTCGATATTTGCCGATGCCTTGAACAAAAACTTGAAATCTGGTAATTTCGAAGCCAGGTTATCTCTAAAGAAGCATTTCCCAACTGAACGGAAAGTCTTGTGGCCAGACTTTCCAATTCAGCGATACGGACAAGAATGTCGGGATTGTAATCACTCCAGGAAGGAGGATTTAGATCTGAATGAAACCGATTGTCATCATTAAAAGAATTTTCCATCGTATGTCAATTATAATCTGTTGAAATAATTTTAAGATTACCAGAAGCGTTGCTCCCTTCTTTTGAAATCGTATTCGAAAATACGTTCCGAGCGTCCCCTCGTATGATTCTTGAGGTAATAGAGCGTGCCTTCAGGAACCATGTAGTCAACAGAATCTGATACCGCATGCTTCCTTCCCGCACTGTTCCATCTCTCATCCCCGAACCAAAACAGCTCATACTCGTCGCCGGCACGGACATAGTTGTCACGGTTTCTGGGCACGAACATTACCTTCCCCACAGCAACCGGTATGCCGAGGTCGATTGCCGACCAACCTCCTGACTTTTCTTTGTAGTCGAACGAGGTTAGTATGTCACCGTCAAACACCTTACGGTAGTCATGCGCGGTGTCACCATCAACAGCTCCTGGGGTACCGAACACCCTCCCTCGAAGAGGTTCCGTGTCGCCGGCATCAGCGTAGAGCGCGACTTCCGCGATATTACAGTTGCTTCCATCCGCCCCATAGTAGCGGTAATACCTGTGTGGCCGTGACTTTGCGGGAAGGGCAATACTGTTTACCCTCCTTTTGGCAAGTCCCTCTATCCTGAACAATGTGTCGCGCACGGTAAACGCGGGGTCGTCCGCACCCTCTACCACTCCTCCGATGCATCGGTGCACGAGTTCCCCGTTCCGCTCGTTGAGAGGGAATTTGGCGTAGGCGGTAAGTTTTCTCTGCGTGCCGCCGGGACCTATGTGGCGCATGGCACCTCCCTGTCCCACCACGAACGGGCGGCATACAGGCATGAGCTTGTCCCCCTCCATCCTTGCGGCGACAAGCACAACGCCTTCGGAGACATCGTGGAACACAGGATGTCCCGTACCGGTATGGAATCCAACAGCAACCCACTCATTGTTGCCCCACGACGCGAGATAGACGGCATCGCCGCAGTCAACGTCGGGGAGGCAAATCTCATGGCTTGCCGAAGGCTTGTATGCCTCCGTAACATCGGTGAGCCTGGGGACTCTAAGGAAGCAAGGGCGCAATGACGGGTCGGAGGGCAACGTGGAGTCAACGGCGTCGTTTACTCCAAACTCCTCGCGGTATATCTTGGCGGCGATGATATCTAATTCCGAAGCCGGAACCCACGAGGTGTTTTCCGTGCATGTCACGTATGTCTGGCCGTCCTTTCCGATAATGAACGGCCAGGAATGTCCCGCACTATTCTCCCCTCTGACCGGCACCATGTCAATGCCGGATGGGATGCCGGCGGCACGCATGAGATAGACCACCCCGTGGGCGAACTCCCGGCATGTGCCCGCCTTGTCGGTAACGTTGGCTATGCCGAGGGCCGGGCCGGAAGGCAGCTGCCCAGTCCAACGGAACTCCGTCCTGTTCCACCGGTCCATGATGGCCTGAGCCGCGACCAGAGGGTCATCGACCTTCTCCGCCACGAGACTGTCGATGACCTCCGTCATCCATGGTAGCCTGCGCAGGGTCTCTCTCCTCCAGTCTGTCACACGCTCATCGCCTATACGATACGGTATCACATAGCGGATGAAGTCGCTGTCAGCCACGTTGCGACACCAGGGCAACCTTCTCCTGATGTCAAAGGCGAGTTCCATATCATTTCTCAGGAAATCCATCCCGACATGGCGGATGTCCGGATAAGACCTCAGTATGGCAGAGTGGAACTTTCCGGTCACGCCTTGTATGGAGTCCACCATGGCGAGCCCTTTCTTTCCATGCACTGAGGATGGTAGGGTACTCGCTCTCTTCATATTCCGGAGACCAAAAAGACCTTCCCTCATCTATATATACATTACTCCTGGACTCAATGTCAGAGCCGTTTTCAATCCTTAACATTTTCTTCGACTGAAGGTTTGTGAAAATGAACATGATGTCGGATGACTCTTTATGCAACCGATAATATCTATCGGCATCGCGTGTACACGAATTACATCCAAGCCTCGGTATTATGACAATGGTATCAAACAGATTTCTGAAGTCCGGATTGTTTTTATTCAGACTCTCTTCAATAAAATCCGCATAATCCGGCCTTGAACATCCGCACAATAGGAATGAGGACAGGAATGAGGCATATATCAATAATTTTCCTACCTGCATCCTATCTTGAACTTTGTGGTTTGAAAACTCTGAATGTCATAAGGTCATCATCGTCTGAAACCGTGTTCACATGAAGTCCGTCAGGCGTGACAAACGCATTTGCAGTGTAATACATGTCTTCCGGCAACCTGTACTCACCCACCTTGTTGAATTCCCCGTCAAGGATAATGACAACCACAGGTTTTGAGGAAATCTCCTTCCTGACATCCTGGGCATCTGCGTTGCCCGGCAGACGTATTATCCGGTAATACAGGTCGTTGAACCTGTCATAGAGCACACCTGAATACTGGTGTTGCGAAATGAATTTCCGGGTTTTGCTGTCAGGGTCCGACGGCACTCCGGGTTTAATGTCAACCGTTTCGGAATAGCCAGCATAATGGCGTTCGCTTTTCCCGCTGTTAGGAGAATACACATAGATGCTGTCAGAGGCCGGAAAACTTGTCACGATATCGTTTTTGGCATTCAATGTGTAGTATGTCTCCCGGTATCCGAAGGTGTCCCAATTATTTTGAATCTCATTCCCTTCTCCATAGATTGATGGATATCCGTTGGCGGTCTCGACCTTTCCCGAATTCCAGTCATAAATGACGGTGGCTCCGGGCATTTTCCCCTGCAGGACAATGCCATCCATTCCCTGAAGTATATGCCTGCCGTCAACCACAGTATATGGAGTCGTGGTGGTAGGGTAAGGCGACACGGAGTGCCGTGTGCCGCCGTCTTTCGCCATGACATCGTCTTTTATTGACCGCTTCTCACGTAGGGAACTGTTTCCGTCAAGGAGGTATATGACATTGCCCCAGCTTGCATACAGCCAGATAGAGTCCTGTCCTGACAGGAAGAAAGCATCAATGCCGTTGACGGCATCCGGACCTTCGCGCCGTAGCGAGATGCGATTCCTTAAAACCTTGTCCCTCAAATCATATACACAAATATCATAAGTAGGCTTATTGAAAAATGCCAGCGTGGAATCGTCAACCAACTGCATGTATGACGTTTCCTGCGTCGTGATGGAATCAAGTGGGAGCGCAAGACGCGTGCATTCCACCATCGACATTTCATTGTCAAAACCCTTCCCGTTGGGCATGCAAGCCGGCAGGGTGATTATCCCTGCCGACACTAATGCCAATATAAAACAAACTGTTGCTCTTGACATAGTCGCTCACATTAAATGTTGCCGGAACACCTGACAGCCCCTCCGTCACCGGTTTCAGTGCATGCATCTGTGGGGGCATTATACAGGGAAGAACAATATCCCTGATTTTTGCTGGCGTCAGATGAGACTTCACATGCCGTTGTGGCCTCAATCTCATCAAGTGTAACTCCATGGTTGGATTTGTCTGGTTTGGTTGTCGGATACGCGAATCCGCCTGCGGCAAGAGCCATTATCGCAAGCCCCGCGAAGAAAAGATTTTTCGTCTTTTTCATGAGTTTGTTGGTTAATTGTTATTATTTGTCCTGCCACTTCAAAGCGTAGAGGCATGGACTTTGAGTTTTCAAAATATACAATTACGCTTCAGAGAAAGTTGTCTGGCATTGTATCGCAGAATAAGATCTCGACACTGTGTTGCTTCCAGGAGGGGAACTGTCGTGATGACAGTCCCGTCGGTGCATTCACAAGAAATCGAGCGATTTTATTCGAGGGTAAAATAGCCGACGTAGGTGGAATTGGAGGCGGTTGTCAGCGTCAGACGGTAGTCGTCTCCGCAATAAGCATTGCCAGCAATAGGATAGGCGATTCCAACAACCACGCCTGAGACAATCAATAATACTGAAAATATCTTTTTCATAACCTAATCCTTTAAATTAAATTGAGTTTATAATACTCCGGTTATTTTATGATAGTTTGTTAACGGCACCGAGGAGCCAAGTGTTTAATTCGATAAATCTGATGTTTAGCATGAAAATTCAACACAAAAATTTGGCCAAGTCGCTAATTTTTCAGTAACTTTATAATATCTGACCACACATAAGGCTATGCTGATTTTCGAACTACTTGACCAATATAGGGCATCTCCCGGAGAGTTTTCTCTGGTAGCATTGCAAAGTTAAACAAAACTTTCAAGAAAAACATTATCGAGATACTGATTTTAATCATGTGAATACCGCGAAATATAAACTTTCTTCAACTTGCACGCTACGGAAAGCGCGTAGAGCAACGCTATCGTCATACTTTCCGTAAGGATTTCGACTGGCTGTGCTTCAACATGAATCTCGCCGCATATCGATTCCAGTATGACATGAAGCGACCGCTATAACCATAGATCCAAGTCATGTATCCAAAGCGGGGAAGAAGACAGACCATACCTTCTGGTCAGGCTACGTCTCCGCAGTCAAGCATGGACTTGTGATACTCAGTATCGCTGTAATGGATGCTGGCATCAAGGACGCGATGATGCTTCGTGCAACACAGACCCTCAACGCGACAGAACTTGAAGGAAAGAATATGACTCTTAATCAATCGAGTTCTGTTTCCGTGACGGTCACCAGTTCACAGTACTACTCGGTTGCCAGGCGCACGATGAAAAGGCTTTGGATTTTGCCTACAATGCCTCGCTTGCCGCCGTCAACATCACCAGGGTACTCAGGAAGCAGACGAAGATGCCTTTTTCTATCGGTCAAATTAAGTCTCTGATAGTCAACACTCATTTCATAATTTTTTTTGACCTGAGCGGATTTGACCCGAACAAGACTTTAAATGCTAAACATGTCAAAGTACTCTTTGGCTTGACGGCTGATACCGCTTAGCTGATGAACAAATTTTTAACGAACTATTGAGTTTATAATCTGAATAAGAAAAATGACTTAATACCATTTTCAATCGCGAAATTAATAATTTAGCTTTACATATTGACATATAGAATCATTAAATTTTTCTCCACGAATTATACCCGAAATATTTTAAAGAATTGAAACATACACAAATACCCGTAATTGCAAATCGTTCCACGCAACCCTATTCAACAGAGTAACAACGAGATAGTTCCAGAGAAAATATTTTGATTCGACCACTTATTACTTGACATCATCGGAATTAGATTCAGACACATACCGACAACATTTTCTTCAAACTGCATAATCCGTTGCCTCAGTTTCACCTTTTTTGAAGAAACGGTTTTGCAATTTAGTCCCAATATAATTCCGATACTTCTATAATTGAAACCACACATGTCGAGAAGTATGATGGGGTATCTATTTGCGTCGGGGTGCGATGCGGTCAGGATTCTGCTTGAGAAACTGTTCCCATGATTTCGCGCCTTTATCCAATTTCGGTTTTCCGGACTCATAGAAATGCGCGAGAGCCGCAGCAAGGGCGTCAGTGGCGTCAAGAAGCTTCGGCATATTCTCCTGCGGAATCTTCAGGATATGACGCAACATGTTTGCCACCTGTTCCTTTGAAGCAGAACCGCTTCCGGTGACACTCTGCTTGATTGAGAGGGGAGCATATTCCGTAATCGGAATATCGCGGGACAGGACAGCAGCCATCGCCACCCCCTGCGCCCTTCCGAGTTTTAGCATCGACTGTACGTTCTTGCCATAAAATGGAGCTTCTATCGCCACCTCATCCGGAAGATACTGCTCCACGAGTCCTGTGACACGCTCGAATATCCGTTTCAGACGCATGTAATGGCTCTCAAACTTGCTTAGCTGAATAACACCCATGATTATCACCGAAGGGCGCTTACCTTTCACACCAAGCACGCCATATCCCATCACATTCGTTCCAGGGTCGATACCCATGATTATGCGGTCGTATTCCAGATTGCCGCGCATCGAGACTCCGCCACCGTTCCCGCATGGGATGTCAACCGCGCCGTTCATAATCCGACAACCTGAAGCAGGGTAGTGAAGAACAGTGCGTGCGGACCGAATGATGAATGGAAATCGCGCAACACGGACGGCAACACCTCATCGTTCCATCTCCCTGCCGACTCCTCGGAATCAAACTCAGCCTGAAGAGCCATGCTTAGTCCATGTTCGGGTCCGGGCTTCTCGCCCCCCGCCTCAATGACTGTGTGTAACCTTGGATTCACCGCCCCGGCATCGGACGCGAACAATATGGGCACGGCCTCACTCCGGAGCCAGCCGAGGAAATCTGACTCACGGTCGGGAGAAATTACAAAAGTGATGTTATAGACGACTGCCATGAGAATTCAATATTTTTAAACCGCCGTCCAATCGCCCGGAAATAAACGATTCTCGCGAAATGACGTTTTACACCGCAAAACAAGAATCTACGGCCACGCACGGAAATATCATCTACATGGAGAGCTGCGGACGGATACAAAAAACGGCATGCTTTCACAAACACGCCGCCAAAACAAAATTATGAAAAACATTCAACGCTATGCTGCAAGCAGCATTTCTTGAGCCTCTTGTCGGATTCGAACCAACGACCCCGAGATTACAAATCACGTGCTCTGGCCAACTGAGCTAAAGAGGCAAAAAGGGCGAGCGACCAACATCGCACAGCTCAACCCGCTACCCTTGCTTCGGTCAAGACCTGGGGGATTTACGGGGAGCAAGTCGTGAAGGACTCACCCGCTGCAAAATTAGACATTATTTCCGAACCGGCAAAATAATTCCTGTATTTTTCACATTTTTTCACATTTTATTTTACCACCATTGTTAGCAAAATAATGCTATACCATTAACCTACAATATTATATTCCGCCTCCAAAAGAGATGTCCTGAAAGCGGAATATATGCATTATTCGGTCACTTTTTCTATCACCAGACCATCAATCAGAGCATGGTTGGTGGAAAGATTCATGTTTGCGTCCTCCGGATTATATACGATTTTAGCCTCATGAGTGCCGGGTGAAAGGGAGACACGCAAGCTATTGCTCATTCCCCAGTCGTTCCAGTTGCCGACTCCCCGCTGAGGCATTACAAGAGTGCCCACATCGACACCGTCAATGTAGAGACTGCGCACCGCCGCCTTATTTTCCGTGTTGACAGGCCCATTCCCGTTGGCATAGCGGAATGCCACAGTGTATTCATCAGATGGCAATCCACCATCCTTAATCTCGAACATAACCGTGGCCGGACCAGACGCCATATCAATCTCCACAAAACCGTCGCCACGGTATCCTTCCACCGGTGCCGACGGCCTGTATGACACTTCCGCCGACGATATGTGCCTCTTCTCACCGGTCATCTCCCAGACTCTACGTTCCCGGTTGCTGCGCGGTTCGGAGGCGAAACTGAGCGTTCCGTCGGAAGCCACCCCTATCACCTGCCATTCACCCCCCTTCAGGGCTGGCCAGGATGTCTGGCGTGTACGTCCCATTTCCTTCCCATCGCGGAGCACTATATATTCCCCTATATATTCGATGGGGTTCCACTGGAGAAGATTATTGACAGGAGCGCCTGGAACGCTCACAGTCTCATCGTGGCTCAGCCACGCCACAGGAGTGAGCGGAGCCTTACTGTTCGCGACATGGTTCACCTTCATCGGCTCGATTGGCTCATTGTCCATCTCTATGCGTATATCCACATCCCCCTTCAAGAGCTTTGCAGGAATCACCTTCCCTCTTTCGGGATAATACGACTTACCGTTGACCATGAGCGAGGCCACCCTGTCGCCATATCCCGACACCGTTATATTGAGGCGTGCTCCCCTGTATGGAAAATTGGAAAGCGTCCTCTCGCCGGCAAACGCCTCCGGAACAAACGGCTCTATACGCAGCCCATTTTTCTCAAAGTGTATCCCGAAAAGAATCCTGTTGGTAAGTGCGATATTACCCGCGAGACTCCACAACATATTTGAAGAGTTCAGCTCCGTGTATATATCGCCGTTATCGAGATTGAAGTTCTCCTTGTTAGTGGCGAAAAGTGCCGCCGGACGCACCACGCTTCCGATTGCTTCCAGAGTGCCCCGCTCATTCCCGGCCTTGGCCTGCGCCAGCGCCCAATAGGAAGCCACGAACGGCCAGAGAGCGTTGTTATGGTAATTCGGCATGTCGGAAATCTGGGGATAGAATATGGCCGGCCCGAAGGGCGTGTGAGGATTATTCTCGGAAATCGACTTCTGCCTGTCGGCGGGAGCCACGTCATACAATATCGCCAAAGCCTCCCCGAGCGTCTCCGCACGAGGATTGAGAATCCTGGAGTCGCGCCCATAGGAATACATTCCATAGTAACCCTTGTCAGGCATCCAGAACACCCTGTCGATGGCAGCGGCAAGTTTCTTCGACTCCAGGGCATACCTCACGGAGTCTTTTTTCTTCCCAAGCACCGAGGCCATCTCCGAGGCGGCCTTCAGGGCGGCGGCATACATGACGTTGGTGCCCATCGCCTCGCTCTGCGAGATGTCGGCGGTCTGCATCCAGCGCGGATAGCTCTGCTCGCGCCAGTCTATGAATGAAGTCTCCCCTTTCACAAGGCCGTCGCGGCTCATCACGGTGGAGGCATCCTTGGCCAGGGAATTCACCACTACAGGATATATAGACTCAAGCCATTTCTTGTCGCCCGTAACCTTATAAAGCTCCCAGGCGGCAAGCACCCACACCATGCGGTCGGTGGAGATTGGCCAGGCTCCCCCGGAACCGGTGTCCTGTATTATCTGCCCCTCTTTATTGATTTTTCTCATCAGGGAAATTCTCGACGCCTCCGGTTGCAGCGCGGCCATGGAGAGGATGATGG
Source organism: Muribaculaceae bacterium (assembly GCA_029058745.1). Classification (GTDB taxonomy): domain Bacteria; phylum Bacteroidota; class Bacteroidia; order Bacteroidales; family Muribaculaceae; genus Lepagella. The sequence goes on along the minus strand of JAIDXM010000049.1, from coordinate 63,420 downwards.
AATAGCTCACATCACGTGTCCACACTCCGGCCCATTCCTTCCCTGTGCGCAGCGTGGTGTCCGGCTCCACGGCATTGACCATCTCGTCAAGCCCCATATTATACACGGCCTCCATCAGTGTATTCCCACCGGAAATCCGGGGATAGGACGAAAGGTCGTTCTTTCGTCGCCAAGTCTGCTCCACGGGCATGAAATATCCCGGACGGCCCTTGTAGGTGGACTGTATCTCCTCAGGACTCACAGCCCATGCCTTGAACTCATTCTGATAAAGCGTGTCCCCTTTCCAGGTGTATGCGTCGGTGGCCACCACCACATCATCATTGGCAGAGGAGGCCACGCCATGCGATAGCATAGCGAGTCCCCCCATTACTGTTGCAAGGTTTCTATAGTTCATCTGAAAAAGTATTTCACTTCACTTTTATGTTATGATTGATTATTTCCCCTTCTTCCTGCGGGTGTTGCCCCCATGTGAACGGGTTTTCTTTTTATCCTTCGGATTGTGGCGTGGATTCTTGCTCCCCTTGCTCTCCACAATCGGCTTGTTGGGATTCCCCTCGTCGCTTACAAGAGCGAAGTCGAGTTGCTTGCGGTCGAGGTCGGCACGCGCCACCTGCACCCTCACGATGTCGCCGAGAGAATACTTGTGATGGAACTTGCGTCCCGTGAGACAATAATTCTTCTCATCATAGTCATAATAATCATCAGCGAGGTCGCGCACCGGCACAAGCCCCTCACACTTGTTCTCGTCAAGCTCCACATAGAATCCCCATTCCGTCACTCCGGAAATGACTCCCTCGTAAATCTCGCCGAGACGGTCTTTCATAAACTCCACCTGCTTGTAGCGTATCGAGGCACGCTCGGCATTGGCGGCAAGCTGCTCCATGTCGGAGGAGTGCTTGCATTGGTCCTCGAGTTTCAGACGGTCAACGCTCCTGGCTCCGTCGGCATACTTTGCGAGAAGGCGATGCACCATCATGTCGGGATAACGGCGTATAGGGGATGTGAAATGCGTGTAATACGGCAACGCGAGTCCGTAGTGCCCCACATTCTCGGTGGTATATACAGCCTTCGCCATACTCCTTATGGCAAGCATGGCGAGCATGTTTTCCTCCCCTTTCCCTTTCACGTCTTTCAGGAGACGGTTAAGACTCCTGTTCACTTCCCTGGCCGAACCCTCAGTCTTCACCTTGTGGCCAAACCGCAGGGCAATCTGTGAGAAATTGGTGATTTTCTCCGGATCCGGATTATCATGCACACGATACACGAATGACTTCGCCTTCTTTCCTCGCGCCACCTTCCCCACACTCTCGGCCACCGTGAGGTTGGCCAGGAGCATGAATTCCTCAATGAGTTTGTTGGCCTCCTTCGACTCCTTGAAATATACACTCACAGGGTGTCCCTCGTCATCAATCTCGAATCTCACCTCCGCCCTGTCGAACTCCAGGGCACCATTGTCGTAGCGGCGGCGGCGCAACTCCTGGGCAAGAGTGTTGAGGGTAAGCACCTCCCTGGCATAATCGCCCTCTCCGGTTTCAATTATCTGCTGTGCCTCCTCATACGTGAAGCGCCGGTTCGACTTTATGACGGTTCGCCCTATGCGGTAGTTGACCACGTTGGCCTTGTTGTCAAGCTCGAAAATCGCCGAGAATGTCAGCTTCTCCTCATCGGGACGGAGGGAGCATATGCCGTTGGACAGATGCTCCGGCAACATCGGGATGGTACGGTCCACGAGATATACACTCGTGGCACGTTGCTGGGCCTCCCGGTCAATCACGGAATTCGGGGTGACATAATGCGTGACATCGGCGATATGCACGCCCACTTCCCAATTGCCGTTGGCAAGCTGGCGAATCGAGAGCGCGTCATCGAAGTCCTTGGCGTCGCGGGGGTCTATGGTGAATGTCACGACTCCCCGGAAGTCTTCCCTGCGGGCCACTTCCTCCGGGGTGATTCCGGGACCTATCTTTCCGGCGGCCTTCTCCACATTCTCCGGATATTTGTACGGGAGCCCGAACTCGGCCAATATGGCATGCATCTCGGCGGTGTTCTCCCCTTTCCTCCCGAGTATATCGACCACCTCACCCCTCGGGTTCATCTCCTCGTCGCGCCACTGTGTGATACGGGCAATCGCCTTGTCGCCGGTCTTTCCGCCGCGAAGCTTCGAACGCGGTATGATGATGTCGGCCGCAAGGAACTTGGAATCGGTGACAAGGGAAGCATAGTTCTTCTCCACTTGCAGAGTGCCAATGAACACCTGGTCCTTCGGTTCAAGAATCTCTATCACCTTGGCCTCCGGCTCCTGCCCCTTCCGGCGTGCGGAAATCTCCACCTTCACCTTGTCGCCATTAAGGGCGTGCATGGAATTGCGCTCCGCCACAAGTATCATCTCGTCATCAATCGAGACACTGTTGCGCCCGTTGCTACGCCTGACGAATATCCCCACGTTCTCGGTGCCCCGGTTGGTGATGGCCTTGTATTTTCCAAGGCTCACCTCCTGAATCAGCTCTCCTGCGGCGAGTTCGTCAAGAAGATTTATTATATCCATACGGTTGGACGGATGGGTGGCACCCACCGCAAATGCAATCTGCTTATAGTTGAACGACTGCTTATTTTCCTTCTCCAGGAATCTCATTATTTTGTCCTGAAGCTGTCCTTTCTTCATGCGGGGAGCGGACGCTCCCTCCTTATCCTTACTCTTCATATCCGGTAAATTTCTTTTCGTTGCCTGATGTCGGCGCATACGTCCCGCTTCCGGACACGCACACCCCTTCTATATAGATAACGCGCAGAAATGCGTTTTAACAAAACCGGGAATGGATTATTCACTTATTTTTTCATTCCATGCCACATATCCTGTCACCACCCCGCCATATCAGCAGCCCTTCCATTCCCCGTCACTCATCCCCGGAAGCCGATGAATCCGGATGAAAATGGCGGAAAACCACCTTCCCCTTAGCGAGGCCTACAACATCCGCAAGGTCGTCGAGCGATGCCTCCCCGATTCTCTTGACACTCTTGAATGCCTTCATAAGATTGCGGGCTGTCACTTCTCCCACCCCCTTTATACCGTCGAGTTCACTTTTCACCTGCCCCTTTGAACGCCGTAGCCGGTGATGGGTGATTCCGAAACGGTGGGCCTCGTCGCGGAGATGCTGCACCACCTGAAGGCTCCGGCTCTTCTTGTCGATATACAGGGGAAGCTGGTCGCCGGGAAAATATATCTCCTCAAGGCGCTTCGCGATTCCAACGAGCGCGACCTCCCCTCTTATCCCCATTTCATCGAAAGCCTCCACCGCCGCGCTGAGCTGTCCTTTGCCACCGTCCACCACCACCAACTGCGGCAACGGTTCACCCTCCGCTATCATTCTTGAATAGCGGCGATGGAGCACTTCCTTCATTGATGCGAAGTCATTGGCCCCAACCACGGTCTTTATGCAGAAATGACGGTAATCCCTGCGGGATGGCTTGCCATTTCTGAACACCACACAGCTTGCCACCGGGTTCGTGCCCTGTATGTTCGAGTTGTCGAAACACTCTATATGACGTGGCTGGACATTAAGGTGGAAATCGCTTCTCATCTGCTCCATCAGACGCTCCACTCCTTTCTCCGGGTCAAGCTTCTCTGCCAGCTTCTCCTTGTCGGTCATATATTGCCTCACATTCTTCATGCCGACCTCAAGGATTCTCTTCTTATCACCTCGCTTCGGCACCACGAAAGTCACCCCATCGAATTCCACATCCGGGAGAAAAGGCACTATCAGAGACGTGAACCTACGCGAGAACCTGCGTTCCACCTCCGCTATGGCCATGGAAAGAATCTCCGACGATGTCTCCGCGAGTTTCCTGCGGAATTCCATATTCAGACTCTGCACCACGGCTCCATGATGGAGATGCATGAAATTCACATACGCGGAATCGCCGGATTCATCGTAGGCGAACATGTCGGCGTCTTCCGTCTCAGTACGCGCTATCACAGACTTCGAATTATAGCGTCGCAATGCCTCATATTTCTCTTTCACAATCTGGGCCTCCTCGAATTTCCATTCCTCGCTCAGACGGTCCATCTCCCCCTTGAGGTGTTGTTCGAGCACGAGGGTCTCTCCATTCAGAATCTGCCTCACCTGCCCTACATATTTCCCGTATTCATCGGGAGACACAAAACCACGGCAAGCCCCTCCACATTTTTTTATATGATAGTCGAGACACAACCGGTATTTCCCACGCGCTATGCCCCTCTCCTCAAGCGCGTGTTTGCAACTTCTGAGGGGAAACACGTCGCGGATGAGCTGAAGCACCACTTTCGCGCTCTGCGGATTGCTGTAGGGCCCGTAATACTTTCCATCCTCATCCTTTTCGCGGGTCATGAAGACACGGGGATAAAGTTCCCTTGTCACCACTATCCAGGGATACGACTTGTCGTCTTTCAGCAGCACGTTGTAATGAGGCTGGTATGCCTTAATCATCGCGTTCTCCAGATGCAGGGCATCCTCCTCCGTAGCCACGACAATGAAACGCATATCCACTATATTCCGCACCAGTAGATTAGTCCGCGTGGAGTCATGACGACGGTTGAAATATGACGACACCCTTCTCTTCAGACGTTTCGCCTTTCCCACATAAATCACACGTCCGTCGCGGTCTATATACATATACACCCCTGGCGACTCCGGAAGGTTCAGAATCTTCTCCCGGAGATGAGCCCCGGGACGATTGTTGAGAATGTCTTCCTTAGTCCTGTCAGGCTCAATCTCTATGTCAAATTTCCCGGTTTCATCGATATTTCTCCCGGCGTCGGCCATAAGCCTGCCAATCGCGGCATCCACATCTTCACGGCCGGCCACCTTCGCGCCTCCCTCCGACAAAGGGACCGTCAAAGACACACGGGAATCGCCCGAAGCAGGCACAACATCATTTTCCATAGTTCTCACTAAATTTGAGAGAGGCGAAAGCCATAACAGCCCCGCCTCTCTGAACACACATCCGCGAAAACGCGATTCAATATCTCAGCAAGGTTGTCACCTCACACTCCTCAGGAAGCACTTCCCTACCCTTCAAGGCCGTAAGCTCGACAATGAAATTGAAATAAATCTTTTTCGGGTTCATGCTCTTCACAAGCTCATAGCATGCGAGCATGGTGCCGCCCGTGGCGAGAAGGTCATCATGAAGCACCACCACATCATCAGGGCCAATCGCATCGCTGTGGAGCTCTATCATATCCACGCCATACTCCTTGGCATACGCCTTCTTGATGGTGACAGAGGGCAGCTTCCCCGGTTTTCTCGCAGGCACAAAACCGCATCCGAGCTCATACGAAAGGATGCTCCCTCCGATGAAACCGCGAGATTCGATACCCACAACCTTGGTTATACCCTTGTCGCGATAAAGATCTGCCAATGCCTTGCTCATCATATGAAGAGCCTCCCCATTCTTAAGCATCGTGGTGAGATCGCGAAATATTATCCCCTTGGAAGGGAAATCAGGCACATCGCGAATCAATGATTTCAACTGTTCAAGTTCCATGTGTTATAAAATTCTTTTATTCGTTTCTAATAAAACCGCAATTGTTCCACGTGGAACAATTTTATTCTATCTTGTTTATTTCATTACACTTAATAAACGGCCTAATTCTCCCGTGATTGTCCACGGTCTGATTTTTCCGATTTATCCGGAGTATCGTTTCACAACCTGTGGGGCCACATCTCATGCCGCCCTTCTATCTATGGAGAAGCACAAGAAGTATATTGATGTCGGCGGGCGACACTCCGGGAATACGGGATGCCTGGCCTATCGTCGCCGGACGGATGGCCTGAAGCTTCTGTCTCGCCTCCGTGGAGAGAGAATGAAGGGAACAATAGTCAATCTCCTCCGGAATCCTGACATATTCAAGACGTCTATACTTCTCGGCAAGCTCCCTCTCCCTGTCAATATAACCTCCGTACTTAATCAGAATCTCGGCAGACTCCACAATCTCTTCCCTACGTTCTTCCGGCAATTCCTCAAGACGCTTACGCAATCTCGATATTACCGTAGAGAGGTTGGAGAAATTCAACTGCGGACGTTTCAAGAGTTCGTAAAGACGCATTGACGACGACAGCGGAGACGTGCCCATACCGGACAACCATCCGTTTATCTTATCACCCATTTTCACCGTAAATCCGGCACACCATTCAATCAATGAATCCCGCATCTCCCGCTTGGCTGTCATCGCCGCCACCCTTTCTGGAGTGGCGAGTCCAACCTCGGCCCCGACGGGAGTCAGACGCATGTCGGCATCATCCTGACGCAAAAGAATCCGATACTCTGCCCGTGACGTGAACATGCGGTAAGGCTCATCTACCCCTTTCGTCACAAGATCGTCTATAAGGACTCCTATATAGGCCTGATCTCGGCCAAGAACCAAAGGAGATTTCCCGGCAACACTCAAGGCGGCGTTGATTCCCGCCATCAGCCCCTGCGCGGCTGCCTCCTCATAACCGGTGGTGCCATTCACCTGTCCGGCGAAATACAAACCCTCCACAAGCTTTGTCTGCAAATCATGAGTCAATTGTGTCGGGTCGAAATAATCGTACTCTATGGCATATCCGGGACGATAGAAATGCACATCCCTCAACGCGGGCACATGACGCAACGAGTCAAGCTGCACCCTCCAAGGCAATGAGCTTGAAAAACCGTTTATATAGAACTCCGTGGTAGATTCCCCCTCGGGCTCCAAGAAAAGCTGATGGCTCTCCTTATCGGAGAATGTAACTATCTTAGTCTCTATACTGGGACAATAGCGTGGACCGATGCTCCTTATCTGCCCATTATATAAAGGAGAATCCGCAAGATTGTCGCTAAGCACCTTGTGCACTTCCGGATTGGTGTGTACTATATAGCAACTGCGAGGCTTCAAAATCCTTTGGACACCAGGAAGAAACGAGAACTTATGAAAATCCCTTCTCACAAGCGCCACAGAATCCTCCATGCCGTCCTCTCCTTTCGCTGTCACCTCCACTACATCATCGCCATCCTGACGCTCAGCCAAGGAAAAATCGATACTCCGCGAGTCAATACGTGCGGGAGTGCCTGTCTTCATCCTGAGGGAATGGAAACCAATCTCCATAAGTTGCTCCGTAATCCCTTTGGCCGCTGGCTCCGACACCCTGCCGCCTTCAATCTGGGTGGCTCCAAAGTGCATCAGCCCGTTCAGGAAAGTTCCGGCAGTGAGCACCACCTTTTTCGCCCCAAACCTGAAGCCTAAAGCCGTATTCACCGCAATGACACGAATCGCGCCATTAACTTTTTCAAACTCAAAACCGGTCACCATATCCTGAAAAAGCTCCAGTCCCGGCTCTGATTCCAGCACCTTTCGCCATGCATCGATATAGCGACTTCTGTCAGACTGCACACGAGGCGACCATACAGCCGGACCCTTCGACCGATTAAGCATGCGGAACTGTATAGCCGTCGTGTCAGCAATAATACCCATCTGGCCGCCTAATGCATCTATCTCCCTAACAATCTGACCCTTAGCAATACCTCCGACAGCAGGATTACATGACATCTGGGCCACCTTGTTTAAATCTGCGGTAATCAGAAGCACCGACACCCCCAGACGCGCCGCCGCCACCGCCGCCTCACATCCGGCATGACCGGCTCCGACAACTATTACATCGTAATCAAATTTCATCAGTCAGTGCGTTCTACAGTTTTTCCACATATCAAGAGCTGCATTCTCGGCCGCCTCCATCACTTCCCGTTCTCCGGGACCCTTGTCATCAATGCCACACAGATGAAGCACTCCGTGGACTATCACACGCAACAATTCCGTATCATAGTCCTCTCCAAGTCCGGCAGCGTTGCTCGCCACCGTATCAAGCGAGATAAACAAGTCGCCCCCTACCCTATCACGATGTGAATAATCAAACGTGATTATGTCGGTGAAATAGTCATGACCGAGAAATTCCCTATTCACACGGAGAATCTCATTGTCATCACAAAAAAGATAATTCACATTTCCGATTCTACGTCCATGCGAAGCCGCCACCTCTCCAAGCCAGATTTCCACCTTTCTCATGTCGAGCGCAGGCATCGCCACGTCTTTTGTCTGAAATTCTATCATTGCATATAAATCTATCCCGACAGGGAATGTCTTGCCGACAAACACAACCGGGAACATTTTTCAATCTTGCAAAAATACAAAAAATCACGACATATACAACTCTCTTACAAAAAAAATCACAATAATTCCATTTCCATCATTAAATCAACGCAAAATATCGGATTCTCATTCTATTTCATCAGAAATAACAAAACTTTTTAACATCATTTATATAATTGATTATAACCATTTTATATTACAATTCACATAATTTAGCCTATTCGAGATTTTGATTTTCGCCACAAGCCGAGCCTCCATGCGCATTTTCAGCCATATAAAAACACAACTATAACGATAATATCCCGACTGCGATGCAAATCTCAAAGTATAATATCCAGCAGAACCCCACCACGGCCTTTTTCTGACAATCCACAGATAATATCCACACATCCAACGGCAGCCATCCTCCGGCGCAATGCGAAAGATGGATGCCGCCACATCCTGATTCTCCCAAAGACGGCTACACGCACCATACCCACAAATGCATAGATAGCAAAATCCTTAAAAAGCGTTCAAAAGGAAACCTTATCATCCCAAAGAGCGTTCCATATTAAAACATAACTCAAAAAAACAGGATTATGAACACTACAGATTATCAGGACAAGGCCAAAAACGCAGCGAAGGCAAGCATAGACGAAGCCAAGACTGCGGCCGCCGACGTGAAGGCAGCGGCCACACAGAAAGCTACAGACATCAAGGACCAGGCAGCCGACAAAATAGCCGATATCAAGAACCAGGCCGCCGACAAAATAGCCGACATAAAGGACCAGGCCGCCGACAAAGTGGCCGACATCAAAGACAAGGCCGCCGATATCGCCGACAATGTCCAGGACAAGGCATCAGGCATATTCGACAAACTGAAAGACAAAGCCGCCGACCTCTTGCATGCCGGAGCAGACAAAGTCTCCGACCTTGCAGACAAACTTGACCAGAAATAGGCTTTGCCATCCGTCGCACATCGGAATAACTTCATATATCTATCCCGGATTCCGGCCTCTGTTTGCGGCCGGGATTCTTTTATTGTCCACACCCCCGATGTAGATAAGTTTTTTGTTAAAATAATCAAATTTTATCAATAATATTTTGTGATTTGTTTTTAATTTTAACTAACTTTACGCTCCCAAATAGAACTGAGTGAAAATTGGATATGTCAGAAACCGTCTATCATATTCCCGCGCTGTTGCCAGAAGCCATCAACTTATTGGATATCAAAGCATCCGGCACATACATCGACGCCACTTTCGGCGGCGGAGGGCACTCGCGTGCCATTATGGCGGAACTTGGTGAAGACGGACACCTCTACTCCTTCGACAGAGACATGGATGCCTACGCGAACAGAATTGACGACCCGCGTTTCACATTCGTGCATTCCAACTTTCGCTTCATCGAGAATTTCATGCGTCATCATGGTGTGGAAAGCGTGGATGGGATACTCGCCGACCTTGGCGTGAGTTTCCACCATTTCGACACTGCGGAACGGGGTTTCTCGTTTCGCGCAGACTCCCCTCTTGACATGCGGATGAACAGGAAAGCAGACCTGACCGCCGCCGACATAATCGCAGAAGCTTCGGAACACGAACTCAAGAATATATTCAACGCTTACGCCGACCTCAAACGTCCCGGCAATGTGGCGAAAGCGATAATAAAAGCACGGGATACAGAGCCAATCACCACCACCTCGCGTCTTGCCGAGGCTGTCAGACAAGCCATTGACCCACGACAGGAGAAAAAGGAACTGGCTCAGGTGTTTCAAGCCCTAAGAATACGGACAAACGACGAGATGGGCGACCTCAGACGATTCCTTGAGGCATCCTTGAGGGTGCTAAAGCCGGGAGGTCGGCTCGCAATCCTTACATATCACTCGGTAGAGGACCGAATGGTGAAAAACTTCATGAAAACGGGGAATATTGACGGTATCGAACAAAAAGATTTCTTCGGAAAGGTTTCTACTCCCTGGAAGCTTATCACACGCAAACCAATTGAGCCATCGCCGCAAGAAATCGAGGTTAATCCAAGATCGAGAAGCGCAAAGCTCAGGGTCGCGGAGCGCATGTCTGAACAATTTTGTTCCGGACAGCGTTCCACGAAACAGTGATTCTTAGTTTCCAGTCCCTAAAAACCTCCAGAATCCTCTCCGCATTATGAGCAATTCCTCCAAAGACAACAAAGCTGACAAAAAGAAAAAGCAAACCCCGACATGGATATCCGACGTGAGATATGGGCGGTCCCTTTCTGTTGAATTCTTCAAACGGAACGCCTGGCTTCTCATGGTGTTTCTCGTTGCCATGCTATCCCTGATGGGGCTACGCTACAAGACGAAAACAAAAATGGAGCAGATAAAACAACTCTCGAAAGAGCTGCAGCTTGCCGAAAGCTCCAAACTCCAGGAAAAGGCCGCATATATGTCGCTTATCCGGGAGACGGAAATGAAAAGACTCGTTGAAGAGAATGGCCTCGGACTTGACTTCCAGGGACAGCCTCCATTCGAACTCGTGTTAGACAATGACTGAGAAAACGATTATTGAAAAACATCAATGAAACAGAACAACAAAACCCATATCCTATTCAGATACGGCATAATTACATTCGCATTCCTGATATTCGCAATCGCGGTCGTGGTGAAACTTATCGACACAACCGTAGTGACCGCCCCGGCATGGAACGAAAGAGCGCACAACGAGCTCTCAAAGACATCCGTCATACCTCCCGAAAGGGGTAATATACTCGCCTCCAACGGAAATATCCTCGCATGCAACCTGAAGGTGTATGACATCAAGCTTGACCTGCGCCACAACAAGGTGATGAAGCAAAGCGGGATACCATGGGCAAAAATCGACAGTCTCGCAGACTCCCTCGACTATCATTATCCGAGAATAAGGAATCTCGCGCAGCATCCTGACACATTCAGAAAATACTCATGGCACACCCGGCTGAAAAAGGAATTTGACAAAGACCCGGCTAAACGGACACGAGCCCTCAGAATCACGGCCAAGAAGACAATCGAGGATTTCGAACGCATACGCAATTTCCCGTATCTGCGCGACTTCAAAGGGCAAGGATTCCGCATACCAATCTATAAGGAAGAAAAGAACGTCAGGATATATCCTTACGGGAGGATGGCTTACAGGAGCATCGGACGGGTAAACGAAAGCTATACAACCGGTGAATTTCACGGATATTCCGGGCTTGAGAAAGACCTTGACACCCTACTCTACGGGAAACCGGGCATCGCCAAGAAAGTGGCCTTGACCTCAGGGATAGCAAACTGGATGTCGCAAGCCCCCGTGAGAGGATTCGACATACACACCACAATCGACATCGACCTCCAGGACATGCTTGAGCAGGAGTTGCTCAACGTCTGCCAGGAGTCGAAGGCTGAATGGGGCACCGCAATCCTGATGGAAGTGGCCACCGGAGAAATCAAAGCCATATCAAACATCGAGCTCCTCGACAACGGGACATATGGAGAGGCCCTCAACCGGGCTGTGCAGGCTTTTGAGCCGGGGTCTGTGATGAAACCGATATCGCTCATGATAGCCTTTGAGGACGGCCTCGTAAAGAGCGTCAACGACACAGAAGACTGCAGCCCCTTCCAACGCACCAACGACCCTCACGGCTCGGGAAGAAAAACCATGAAGCAAATCATTGAGCAGTCGTCCAACACGGGTATCGCGAGAGTCATTTTCCGTGGCTACGAGAGCGACCCGGCCAGATTCCACGACAGGCTCGCGTCTATCGGATTCTTTGAGCCGATGCACACAGGCATCGCCGGAGAATGCATACCACGGGTCCGCAAGCTTCTCCCCAAAGACTCCAGGGGAAACAACATCACCATGACGGCGAGGCATCTCGACCTCGCACGCCAGGCGTACGGCTACAATACTGAGATTCCACCCCTCTACACTCTTTCAATCTATAATGCAATAGCCAACGGTGGGAAATATGTGCGTCCGCACCTCGTGCGCGCTCTCATCGACGAAGAAGGGCGTGACTCGATAATGCCTATAAGCTATATCCGCGACAGAATTTGCTCCGAGGAGACGGCGAGAAAGGTGAGAGAATGCATCCGTGAGGTGGTTTGGGGTGAGCATGGCACCGCCAAAATGGTGCGCGACGACCGTGTGGACGTGGTCGGAAAGACAGGCACCGCCTATCCCGTGGCCAACGGCTCATACGACAAAAGCAAACGCCGATATGCGTTCGCAGGTTTCTTCCCTTATGAACAGCCGATGTATTCCTGTATGGCCCTCGTGCTGGGACCCTCGGGATGGAGTGCCAACAGGACATCCGGGCAAGTTGTCAAGAATATGGCTGTCAAGATGTTCTCACGAGGAATGCTCAACAACTCCTCCTCATTCACCACGATGAGGAACGAATCCACGCCCGTGCTGGAGGCATCCCAGGCCTACGACAGCCGCGAACTCACATCTATGCTCGGAATCAACCGTGCGAAGAAAGTAAAAGCCCCGGGCGACGGCAAACAGATATATGGCGTGCCTGACGTGGTTGGCTACGACGCCCCGACAGCTGTCAGGATTCTCGAAAGCAACGGACTGAACGTGCTCCTGAAAGGCTCCGGGAGAGTGGTCTCACAGTCTCTCCCCAAAGGCTCTCCCCTCCGTCAGGGCGACAGGATAGTACTGAACCTAAAGATTTAAACCCACATAGCATATGACAGTAAAATTATCAAGCCTTCTCAATGACATCAATCCTATTGAGATTATTGGCGAAACCGATAAGAATATAACATCGCTGCAGAGCGATTCCAGGAAAGTAGATAAAGAGGGTCTGTTCGTGGCTGTGAAAGGCACTGTGACAGACGGACATAAGTATATCCCGATGGTGGCCAGCGCTCACGTAGGGGCTATCGTTTGCGAAGAGATGCCGGCCACATATGAAAAAGGTGTCACCTACATCCGGGTGGCCGACTCCGCCGACGCTCTCGGCCGTCTGGCCTCCGCGTGGCACGGACATCCGTCGCGCAACCTGAAACTGGTAGGAGTGACCGGCACCAATGGGAAAACCACCACGGCAACCCTGCTCTATGAGATGGCGAAACTTGAAGGATTCAAGGCCGGACTCCTCTCCACCGTATGCAACTATGTGTGCGACCGGGCCGTGCCTACCACCCACACCACTCCCGACCCTCTTACGCTCAATGAATTGCTTGCCGAAATGGTGGCGGAAGGATGTGAATATGCCTTCATGGAGGTATCGTCGCATGCGATGTCGCAACATCGTGTGGCCGGCCTGCAGTTTGCCGGTGGCATATTCACCAATCTCACCCGTGACCATCTTGACTATCACGGCACAGTCGAGAACTACATGAAAGCCAAGAAATCGTTTTTCGACATGCTTCCTCCCACGGCCTTCGCCCTCACCAATGCCGACGACAAATGCGGCTCCTACATGGTGCAGAACACGAAAGCCCGGGTCTATTACTATTCCCTCCGCTCGGATGCCGATTTCAAGGGAAAGGTGCTGGAGACACGTCTCGACGGCACCCTCATGCTGCTCAACGGACGCGAGGTGGAAGTGCAGTTCACAGGAAGATTCAACGCCTACAACCTCACTGACGTGTATGGAGCGTCAATACTCTCGGGATTCGACCCCGAAGAGGTGATAGTGAATATGAGCCGTCTCGTGCCGGTGGCCGGCCGTTTCCAGCCGTTCATGTCGGCAGACGGAGTGGCGGCTATCGTCGATTACGCCCACACTCCCGACGCGCTGGTCAATGTCCTCGACACCATACGCGAAATCGTGGGGGCTGACGGTGAAATCATCACTGTAGTGGGAGCGGGAGGAAACCGCGACCACGGCAAACGTCCCATGATGGCCCAGGAAGCGGCCTGCCGCAGCGATTTCCTGATTCTGACCAGCGACAATCCGAGAGATGAGGTGCCGGAAGAGATAATCAAGGAAATGAGAGAAGGACTGTCGTCAGAAGAACTCGGCCGCACAGAATGCATCACAGACCGCCGTGAAGCAATCCGGAGCGCGATCCGCAGGGCAAATCCGGGCACTGTGGTGCTGGTGGCAGGAAAAGGACATGAGACATACCAGGAAGTTTGCGGCGTACGTCATCATTTCGACGACCGCGAGGAAGTTAAAGAAGCATTCTCTCTAAGATGATACACGCCCTTTTAAAACTTTTCGAAGGCACGGATTTTCCGGGGATACACCTTATGAACTACATCACGTTCCGTGCCGGAATATCTTTCGCGCTGGCGATGCTTATCGCCTTGGTGTTCGGCCGCGACATTATCCACCGTCTTCAGAAGATGCAGGTGGGTGAAGTGGTGCGCAATCTCGGGCTGGAAGGACAGATGAGCAAGACAGGAACCCCCACGATGGGTGGTGTCATAATCATACTGTCCATACTTATACCCTGCCTGCTGTTCGGCAATCTCTCTAATATCTACATGATTCTGATGCTTGTGGCTACAGTCTGGATGGGGTCGATAGGATTTCTCGACGACTACCGCAAACTAAAGTATCACAACAAAGACGGACTGAAAGGTAAATACAAGGTGACAGGACAAGTGGGACTCGGGCTCCTCGTGGGACTCACGATGTGGCTTTCCCCGGACATTGTCATGAGCGAGAACATGGAGGTGGAGAACATCATCAACCATCAGACCGAGGTGGTGCATTCCCTGTCAACCGTAAAATCACCGCAAACCACCATCCCGTTTGTCAAGAACAACAACTTCAACTATGAATGGCTCACAGGCTGGATCGACAATCCCCACACGGCAGAGGTGCTCGGATGGCTCGTGTTCGTCTTTGTGGTCATTATAGTCGTGGCGGCTGTGAGCAACGGGGCCAACCTTACAGACGGCCTCGACGGCCTCTGCGCCGGCACATCGGCAATAATCGGAGTGGCCCTTGCGATTATGGCCTATCTTGGCGGCAACGTCATATATTCCGGATATCTGAACATCATGTATATACCGGGAAGCGAGGAGATGGTGGTGTATGCCGCGGCCTTCATAGGCGCCCTTGTCGGCTTCCTGTGGTATAACGCCTTCCCTGCCCAGGTTTTCATGGGCGACACGGGAAGCCTTACCCTCGGTGGCATCCTGGCAGTATTCGCCATCCTTATACGCAAGGAACTCCTCATCCCTTTGCTTTGTCTCATTTTCTTCATCGAAGACCTCTCGGTGATTCTTCAGGTCGGATACTTCAAATACACCAAGAAGAAATATGGCGAGGGACGGCGCATATTCAAGATGACGCCTCTCCACCATCACTTCCAGAAAGCCGGCGACTCATCTGTGAATTGCCTTATAAAGCATCCCGTGGCGCCGATTCCGGAATCTAAAATCGTGGTGAGATTCTGGATTGTGGGGATACTCCTCGCCACAATCACTTTTGTCACACTGAAAATACGTTAAAACCATACAAACAGCTCCCTCTCAAACTGACATCTATCTTGTCAGGAATCCTCACAATCAGAATATGACCGTAAATATCAACAAACAGAACATCGACCTCTCCGGGCGCCTCGTGGTGCTCGGAGGTGGAGAGAGCGGCACAGGAGCCGCTATTCTTGGAAAAGCCATAGGTATGGATGTGTTCCTATCCGACATGGGAAAAATCGCACAGAAATACAAAGACTTGCTGTCAAGCCACGGAATCCTTTTTGAAGAAGGTGGACACTCGGAGGAGAAAATACTCAACGCGACAGTTGTGGTGAAGAGTCCAGGAATACCACCCTATGCCCCGATGGTGGAAAAGATTGCGGCCAAAGGGATTCCGGTGTTGTCGGAAATCGAATTCGCGGCCGGATTCACCGACTCCAGGATGGTGTGTATCACAGGCTCTAACGGGAAGACCACCACTACCCTCCTCACCTATCACATCCTCAAGGAGGCAGGTCTCGACGTGGGGTTGGCCGGAAACGTCGGCAACAGTCTCGCCCTTCAGGTGGCCGAAGACCCGCATGAGATATATGTGATTGAACTTTCAAGCTTCCAGCTGGAAAACATGTACCAGTTCAAGGCCAACATCGCCGTGATAATGAACATCACGCCTGACCATCTGGACCGTTACGACCATAAGATGGAGAACTATGTGGCAGCGAAATTCCGAATCCTCCAGAACCAGACCAAAGACGACTACTTCGTATATTGGCAAGACGATCCCATAATCCGCGAGCAAATCGCACACGTGCAGAGCGAGGCCATGCGTCTCCCCTTCGGCACCGAACGCCATGAAGGGAGCGCTTCATGGGTGGAAGACGGCATCATCCACTTCTCCACTCCGGAAGACGTGTGGGAGATTCCCCGCGAAAAGCTATCCCTACCCGGACTGCATAATCTCTATAACTCGATGGCCGCAGGAATATCCGCTTCCGTGCTGAATATCAAGAAAGAGAACATACGCCATGCCCTTGAGGACTTCGAGGCTGTCGAACACAGGCTCGAATACGTGGCCACTGTGGATGGAGTCAGATATGTCAACGATTCAAAAGCCACCAACGTCAATTCAACATGGTATGCCCTTGAGAGCATGGACACACCCACCGTTCTGATTCTCGGAGGGAAAGATAAAGGTAACGACTATTCCGAAATAGAGGAGCTCGTGAAGAAGAAAGTTAAAGCTATCGTATGCATGGGTCTCCATAATGAGAAACTTCTCGACTTCTTCAAAGGCAAGGTAGCGGAAATCGTTGACACCTCTTCCCTCTCCGAGGCCGTCGCCCAATGCCGTCGCCTCGCGTCGGAGGGTGACACTGTGCTCCTCTCTCCATGCTGCGCGAGCTTCGACCTCTTCAAAAGCTATGAAGACCGTGGAGAGCAGTTCAAAGCGGCCGTGAAAGCGATGTCCCGGTCATAAATTATCAATTCCACTCACCCTCTTTACTCATCATAACCACAACAGGATGGCACAAGATTCTGAAACACTCGACCAAGGTGTCGTAATCAAGAACACGGTGGACGGCATAGCCGTAGAACCGCAGGCAAAGCCGGCACGCTCACGGAAATCCCAGTCGCCGGCGCGACCCAAACCGGACCCCTACATATGGGGTATATATATCATGCTGCTGATGGTGTCGGTAATCGAGCTCTTCTCGGCGTCAAGCACTGAAGTCTCGGCGGCCAATGTGTATATGCCGCTAATCAGACACGCCATATTCCTGATAATCGGGCTTGGGGCTGTATTCTTGCTCCAGAACACCCACTACGGCTATTTCAGCAGGTTCGCCTGGTTTTTCGCCCTAATCTCTCTCGCTCTGCTAATCCTGTCGAACTTCTTCGGAGTGGAGATAAACGGGGCGCAGAGAGCCATCAGGATAGCCGGCTTCACTATCCAGCCTCCCGAAATCGTCAAACTCACCGTCGTGGTGCTTCTCGCCACAATCCTCGGAAGAAACCAGGAACCGAGGGGGGTGTCGAACAAAGGTGTCATCGAGGCGGCTTTTGTGGTAATCCTGTTTGGAGCTTTCCTATGGAAAAACGGTCTCACCAACACTATCCTTCTCTTCGGCGTGAGCTTGTCCATGTTCCTTATCGGAGGCATGAAATGGAAAAAATTCATTTACGTCCTCATCATCTACGGCGCGTGTGGAGGAATCCTCTATATGATGAAATACACAGGGTCGGACGATGATGACGAGCGTGTGGAACTCGTGGATGGACGTCAGGACACACATAAAGGACGTATCGCCAGATTCATTGAAGGAGTACATCCCGACGACCCCATCAACGACGAGAACCGTCAGGTGGTGTTCGCGAAAATCGCACAGGCCCACGGAGGCGTGTTCGGGCAAGGCCCCGGCAACTCTCGCGAGAGCGCACGCCTGCCTCTCGCCTTCTCCGACTATATCTACTCCATAATTGTGGAAGACACCGGACTCGTGGGAGGCATAGCCCTGCTATTGCTCTATCTGTGTCTGCTTGCCCGGGCAGGACGCATAGCGTACTATTGTTCGCGGGCATTCCCCGCGTTCCTGATAATGGGATGCGCGGTCCTCATCGTGTTCCAGGCGCTTGTCCACATGGCCATCGTCACCGGGCTCTTCCCGGTGAGCGGACAGCCGCTGCCCCTCATCTCAAAAGGGGGGACATCGATCATGGTGATGTCCGTGGCCATCGGAATCATGCTGTCCGTAAGCCGGTTTGCGGTAATCAACGGCAATAAGAAACAGATAAAGGCCGAACTTAAGGAACTCCCTGAAGACATGCAGGCGGCCAACTATTCAACCCAGACTAAAAATGACTGACACTGACAAGACAATAGAATCCCCATGTTCCGGAAGACGTCCCAGAGTGGTGATTTCCGGAGGAGGCACCGGCGGACACATATTCCCCGCCCTTTCGATTGCCGACGCCTTGCGCTCACGGCTTAATGCCGACATCCTCTTCGTGGGTGCCGACAACAGGATGGAAATGACACGTGTGCCTGATGCCGGCTATCGAATCATCGGGCTTCCTGTAGCCGGGTTCGACCGCAAAAAGCCATGGCGCAATTTCTCCGTGCTTCTAAAGCTGTTCAAAAGTCTCCGTCTCTCACGGAAGATAATACGTGACTTCAAACCCGACATAGCAATCGGCGTGGGTGGATATGCCTCCGGACCCACCCTGAAGGCCGCACAACGCGCCGGAATCCCGACTCTCATACAGGAACAGAACTCCTATGCCGGAGTCACCAACAAGCTCCTTGGAGAGAAAGCGAAGAGAATATGTGTCGCCTACGATGGTATGGACCGTTTCTTCCCGGCCTCCGGCATCGTGAAAACCGGAAATCCGATACGCAAGAATCTCCTCAACTATTCCAAATCCACAAAAGAGGCCAGGGAGTCGTTCGGGCTGAACCCGGAGCGCCCCACTCTGCTTGTCGTAGGCGGCAGTCTCGGGGCCCTCACTCTAAACGAGAGTCTGGAAGCAGGCATCAGGAAACTCGCCGACAAAGGCATTCAAGTGATATGGCAGACCGGAAAGAACTTCGGCGACAGGGCCCCTGTCGCCGCCAAGGGACTAAAAGGGATAGTGGTGACGCCGTTCATCACAGACATGGCCGCCGCATATAAAGCCGCCGACCTCGTAATCGGCAGAGCCGGAGCCGGCTCCATATCTGAGTTGCAGGCCCTTGGGAAACCGGTGATTCTCGTGCCTTCCCCAAATGTGGCCGAAGACCATCAGACCCATAATGCACGCGCCCTATCCGACCATGGAGCCGCAGTGCTCATAACGGATGCCGAAGCTCGCGAAAGACTCGTGGATGAAGCCCTGTCCCTTATTGCCGACAAACCACGGCTTAAAGCCATGAGTGAAGAAATCAGCAAAATGGGAATCACGGACAGCGACTCCCGGATTGCCGACGAAGTGTGTGAAATCCTAAATATCCGGACACGATGACCCAAAACCGACAGCAACCCCCCTCCGACTCCTCATTCCGCAATATATATTTCGTAGGCGCCGGAGGAATCGGCATGGCCAACCTCGAACGCTATTTCCTGAGCCTCAGACACAATGTGGCAGGCTACGACAAGACACCCTCCGCACTCACACAGCAGCTTGAGGACGAAGGAGTGGAGATAACATACGATGACAACCACAACACTATTCCGGCCACCCACCGCTCTCCGGCCGACACTCTTGTGGTATATACCCCCGCCGTACCCGCCGACAACGACATCCTCTCATGGTTTCGCGACAATGGGTTCGAGGTGGTGAAAAGGGCGGCCCTGCTGGGTAAAATCACCCGCTCCACAAAAGCCATATGCATCTCCGGGTCGCATGGCAAGACCACCACATGTTCCATGACCGCCAACATCCTGCGGCAGTCTGAGGTGGGATGCAACGCTTTCCTGGGCGGGATTCTCAGGAACACCGGCAGCAATCTCGTAATCTCTCCCGATTCACCCTGGTCGGTGATTGAGGCCGACGAATATGACCGTTCATTCCATCAGCTCTCCCCCACCATAGCCGTTGTCACCTCTACCGACCCCGACCATCTCGACATCTACGGTGACGAAGAGGGATACCTTGAGGGATTCGCGCATTTCACCTCCCTGATACGTCCGGGAGGCACACTGTTGCTGCATACCGGACTCAAACTGCGTCCGCGCACCGCCGAGGGAGTGACAACCATGACCTACAGCGGCTCCGGCGACGCCGACTGGCATGCCGAAGAAATCACGTTCGGCAACGGCACTCTATCGTTCACGCTTGTCGGCCCCGACGTAAGAATCCCAGGAATCGAGATAGGCGTACCCGTTGAGATCAACATAGACAATGCAGTTGCCGCTTCCGCCGCCGCGCTCCTGGCCGGAGCCACACACGATGACATACGGCGGGGAATAGCGACATTCAAGGGGGCGAAACGGAGGTTTGAGGTGATACGCGACGGAAAAGACGGCACCCCCGTCCTAATCGACGATTATGCCCACAGTCCGAACGAAGTGAAAGCCTCAATAAGCTCCGTCAAGAAACTCTATCCCGGACGGCAGCTGACTGTGATTTTCCAGCCTCACCTTTACACGCGCACCCGCGACTTCGCCCCGGAATTCGCCGAAGCTCTCTCATTGGCCGACGAAGTTGTCATGCCTGAAATCTATCCGGCACGCGAACTTCCGATACCCGGAGTCGATTCCAATCTGATTCTCAAAGACGTGACAAGCCCCGCCAAATGTTATTGTGAGAGAAAAGATTTGCTAAATCTAATAAAAAATCGTAACTTTGACATCGTGATGACCCTCGGAGCCGCCGACCTTGACAGGCTGCTCCCGGACATCAGCAAGCTCCTTGACATAACCAAACACAATCCGCACGATGCGTAAGACAATAACCAAGTGGCTGATACTCACCGCGCTGTTTACCTATATCACAGCAATCACGATATGGGCACACGGCGAGGCAAGCCGTCATGCATGCCAGGGAATAGATGTCACAATCGCCTCAACCCATCGTGTTGACTCCGTCACAATCCACGGCGTAAAGTATGAACTTTCAAAATTTTCGAAGAAAATAGAAGGCACGCAGCTCGAAAGAATCAACACTAAGGAAATCGAGAACTATCTGCGTCAACTCTCCAATTTCGAGAACGTGGAATGCACCCTCACCACCGACGGAATGCTTGCCGTGTCGGTGGTGCCTATGATTCCGGAGATTAGGGTTTTCGACAAGGACAAAAGCTACTACATAAACAAAGACGGCAAACTCATCGAGTCGAAGGCCAACTTCTTTGTCGATGTCCCGGTGGTGTGTGGAAACTTCTCCGAGACATTCCCGGCAAAGAGTCTCCTCCCGGTGACGCGCTTTATCCAGAACGACCCCACACTCCGACAGCTTGTGGGAATGGTGGAGGCAAGAAATGCCGACAACATAATCCTGGTGCCGCGAATCCACGGACATGTCATCAATTTCGGCGACACGACACGTCTGGGAGAGAAACGCCGCGCATTGATGACCTTCTACCGCAAGGTAATCCCATACAAGGGATGGGAAGAATATGACACCATCTCCGTGAAATTCAAGGGACAGATTGTGGCCACAAGGCGCCACAAGGCCCCGACAGTCCACGGAGAAGCATATGAGGAAGAATTCGACCCCGATGAGTCAACCCTTCAGTCGGATGCTTTCGCAGGCAATTTTAATGAAAAAACGCCTCAGTAGAAACCATTCCGGACAAATGCCGTTATAATGAAAGAACTGAAACACCGATGAGCGAGGAGAGATATATAGCAGCGATTGAGATAAGCAGCTCCAAAATAATTGCAGCCGTGGGAAAAACCTACGGCGAAGGTCACCTTGAGGTTATCGCCATAGAGCAGGAGAAAGGGGTTGACACCGTCAGATACGGTATAATCCAAAACCTTGAGGAAACATCTGTAAAGGTGGCACGCATAATCGACCGTCTTGAAAGAAGGACGGGAGTGGCTCCACGACAGGTGAAAGGGCTGTTTGTGGGGCTTTCCGGGAGGTCTCTGAGAAGCATCCCCACGGATGTGCATCTCAATCTTCCGGAAGACACGGAAATCACCGACGAAATACTCGCACGTCTGCGCAACGAGGCTATGCGCTCGGCGATAGACAATTCCCTGGAGGTGGTCGATGTCGTCCCACGTCTTTACCAAGTGGGGAAAACAGAGACCCATTCCCCGAAAGGGAACATCGGCAATTTCATACAGGCCACCTACGACCTCATCGTATGCCGTCCGGAGCTGAAACGTAACCTCTCTCGCACCATCCCCGACAAACTACGGATACGTATAGACGGCTTCGTAGTCACCGCTCTGGCCACCGGGCATCTCATCCTGACAGCCGATGAAAAAAGGCTTGGATGCATGCTTGTGGATATAGGGGCCGAGACAACCACCGTGACCATCTACCGCAAAGGGTGTCTGGCTTATTTCGCCACCCTGCCTCTTGGCGGACGCAACATCACACGCGACATAACATCTCTCAACGTATTGGAAGAGAATGCGGAAGACATCAAGATAACTTCCGGCAACGCGATTCCAAGAGAGACTCCTTCCTCCCTCAACCTCAACGGGGTGAAACACTCCGACGTGAGCAACCTCGTAGTGGCCCGTTCCGAAGAAATCGTGGCAAACATCGTGGAGCAGATGGAATATGCGGGACTGAAGGAAACCGACCTTCCGGGAGGAATCGTAGTAATCGGAGGCGGAGCGCGACTTCAGGGAATGACCGACCTTCTCTCCCAGCAAAGCAATCTCGCCGTGAGGAGAGGAAAGATGCCATCCTACGTCTCGTTCGACGACACCATGGCCTCAGGCCACGACACGGAAGAAATCGTCAGCGTGATGTATGCCGGAGCCACCCTCAGCAATGTCGAGTGTCTGCAGGAACCTGAACGGCAGGAACTTCCGGCCACCGGCTCGCCATTGCCTCCGGAGGAACCTGAGGTTGAAATCGTGGAACGGAGACCTAAGAAACAAAACAAGTTCCTGACCGGATTCAAGTCACGCATCGCCGGATTGTTCGGAGGCCCAGCTGAAGACAATTCCGACCTGATCGAATAATTCCACCCGGCGATGAAACTCCTCGAAACACCCACTCAATACCCAATTCCGCTATGGATGAAGACACCAGACTCTACAATATAGCCGATGACAGCACTTTCCTGGACGACCCGAACGCGTCCATCATTAAGGTTATCGGTGTAGGAGGCGGCGGTGGCAACGCTGTCAACTATATGTATCGCCAAGACATTCCCAATGTCAATTTCGTGGTCTGCAACACCGACAAACAGCATCTCGACATGTCGCCGGTGCCGACCAAACTCCTCCTCGGATGGAACGTGACCCACGGCCGTGGGGCAGGGAATAATCCGGAGATAGGACGGCTATGCGCCGAAGAGACCGCCGATGAGATTAGCAAGCTCTTCGAAGATGGCACCGAGATGGTATTCATCACAGCCGGAATGGGAGGTGGAACGGGCACTGGTGCCGCCCCTGTGGTGGCGAAGCTCGCGAAAGAGGCCGGAATGCTCACAATCGGAATCGTCACCGTGCCGTTCCTGTTTGAAGGGGAGAAGAAGATTCTCAAAGCCCTTGACGGAGCCAAAGAGATGCGTGAGCATGTCGATGCGCTACTGGTAATCAACAATGAGAACCTCATTGAGCTTTACAAAGACGTCAACTTCTTCAACGCCTTCGAGAAAGCCGACGACACCTTGGCAAACGCGGCGCGGAGCATCTCTGACATCATATCCGAGAAATGCTATATCAATGTCGATTTCCAGGATGTCAAGACCACCCTGAAAGACAGTGGAACGGCCATCATATCGACGGCATATGGAGAAGGGGAGCACCGCATATCGGATGCCATCCACAATGCCCTGCATTCCCCGTTGCTGAAGGCTCACGACATCAACACTTCGAGAAGGCTACTGTTCAAGTTTACATGCTGGAAAGACAGCCAGAACCCGTTGCGCGCCGAGGAGATTGCCGAAATCACTCAATTCACCTCCAAACTCCCCTCAAGCATTGATGTGAAGTGGGGTATAGGCGATGATCCGGCGATGGGCGACCGTGTGAAAATCACCGTGCTCGCGTCCGGATTCGACGTCACCCTTGTGGAACGCCAGCCCAATCAGAAGAAGGATGGCAAAGAAGACATCGTCTTTGTGAGCACCAAGGAGAAGGAAGAGGATAAGCAACGCAGGATTGAAGCCACTGAACGCATTGCCGACGTGTATGGCACCGACAAGGTTATCAAACAGCGCCGGAATGCCGCCAAGCTGAAATATGCCGTGCTCAAGCCGTCGCAATTCGACGACCACGACGTGATTGCCCTCATTGAGAGTGTCCCCACCTACAACCGGGAGCCACGGTTCAACGACGAACTGCAACGCATCTCCGAGAACAACGGCTCCTACCGACGCCGCGACGACTATCACCGCGACCAAGGCAACGACACTATAACATTCGGCAGTTTCTGATGACTTCTCCGTAATGTGTGTGTGTGACAACAACATCATAAATCACGATTTTTAAATTTTCAACAATATAACGCGGTGTTGGTGAAGACCCCCGCATAACAGAATAAGAAGAAAGATGGAAACTAAATTCCAGATGGTCGCCAAGACTTTCCAGGGACTGGAGGATGTGCTCCGCGACGAACTCATCGAGCTTGGCGCAGAAAACGTGGAAATGGGTCTGCGTATGGTAACATTCGAAGGCGACAACGAAGTCATGTACCGTGCCAACCTCTGCTGCAGGACCGCCTTGAGAATCCTGAAGCCGATTGTGAAATTCACAGCAGACTCCACCGACGAGCTCTATGATTACGTCAGAGACCTGGATTGGGAACAGTTCATGAATGTCGATTCCACTTTCTCCATCGATTCCACGGTGAACAGCGCGGAGTTCAACCACTCCAAATTTGTAACATACCGCGTGAAAGACGGCATCGCCGACCACTTCAACGACAAATACGGGCGTCGTCCCTCCATTCGCCTCAACGGGGCTGACATACAGCTGAATGTGCACATATCAGACAATCGCGTCACAATTTCGCTCGATTCAAGCGGCGAACCGCTTTCGAAACGCGGCTACCGTGTGGAACAGACCGAGGCTCCCATCAACGAGGCTCTCGCGGCTGGCATTATCATGAAGACCGGATGGCGCGGCGACTGCGATTTCGTTGACCCCATGTGCGGTTCAGGCACATTCCTCATAGAGGCCGCCCTGATTGCCGCCAACATAAATCCGGGAATCTACCGCGAGAGTTTCGCGTTCGAGAAATGGCCGGACTTCGACGAGGAGCTTTTTGAGGATATCTACAACGATGACTCCGCTGAACGGGAGTTCGCATATAAGATATATGGCGGCGACATATCTCCGGAGGCCGTCATGATTGCCAGGAAAAATATAAAGTCCGCGAGGGTGGAGGATATGATCGACATCCAGTGCAAGCCTCTCGTGGATTGGACTGACAACGCTCCTGAAGGTGTGATGGTCACCAACCCTCCTTACGGAGAGAGACTGAAACCGGAGAATATCAACCTTCTCTACAAGAGCATAGGCTCCACTCTAAAGACATATTTCAAGGGATGGCATGCCTGGATTATAGGATTCCGCGACGAGCAGTTTGCTGAAATCGGACTGAAACCATCCGTTAAAATCCCGTTGCACAACGGAAGCCTGGAGTGTAGCCTCCGCGAATATGTACTTTTCGACGGGAAATACTCTGATTTCAGGGCCGATGGCGGAAGCGTAAGCAATCCTGACGCCAAAAAGGATGCGGGGCCGAAAAAGGTGCGCCACATCTCTGACGACGACTGGGAACGGCAGGCCAAGAAATTCAACTCCGGGAAAGGGTTTGCCGACGACCGCAAGAAGAAAAAAACATTCTCCCGCGACGACCACAAACGCTCATTCGACAGTGCCCCGCGTGGAGGCTACAGAAACGATGACGACGATGATTTCGACTTCAGGCCTGTCAAGGACAATCGGGCGAACCGTGGCAACGACCGTAATAAGGCGCAGGGACGTCCATTCAGCCGCGACAACAGGAACGACAGGGGTGAGCGTAAGTCATTTGACAGAAACGGCGGCAGAGAGGACTACAGACGTTCCGACGGGCGAAATGACCGTGGTGGATTCCGAAACGACCGCGACCGTGACAACAGAGGCGGATTCCGCAATGACCGTGACCGCGACAACAGGGGAGGATTCCGAAACGACCGTGACCGCGACAACAGGGGAGGATTCCGAAATGACCGTGACCGCGACAACAGGGGAGGATTCCGAAATGAACGTCCGACTCGTGAAAGCAGCTACAATCCGGCCAACTCCAAAGGTCCCAGGCTCCCGGAATCTTCAGAAACTGTAATCAACACTGTCCATATGCGTTCGCGCAAGGGGTGGAAAAAACAGGAAGGGGAGGACTGATTCCTAATTAAGGCAGACTGAATACATATGACACAGATAAAAGGTATCGGAAAGACAGGCATGGTTCTCGCCGCAATCGCGGCGGGAACCATGTGTGTACTCTCATACCTCTTCGGACCGGAATCAAGACTCTCCGGAGAACTGGGAACCTGCCTGCGGTCCCCGAACCTTTGGGAACTGCCCCCCCTATGGTCGTGGGCTATAAACACCGCCGGCATAGCGCTTATTACGATAGGGGCATTCCTGCTCAACCGTCATTTCAATTTCATACGTTCCACCCAACCGGTGCTTCCCGCCCTGTTTCTGGTGCTCACGGCTTCAAACCCTTGGATTACAGGCTATCTCTCAACCTCGACCCTTGTCTGCGCTGTCAACCTCATGTCTCTTTCAGTATTGTTCGGATGTTTCAAGAAGAGCAATGCCACACAAGAGATGTTCCTCATCGGCACAATGATTTCCGTGGGTTCGATGGTGCAATATGCCTTCATCCCTTACATCATTCCCTACATAATAGGGGCTATTGTGATGAAAGCATTCAGGTTGAAGGAGTTTCTTGCAATGACTATGGGTATCTTAGCTCCATATTGGGTTGGGCTGGGGCTTGGGATAATACATCCCGACTGGTTCCGGATGCCGGAAATCACCAACCTGTTCCGAGGATTCGCGGCGGCTCCCGACCTTTTCATACTAATGGCAAGCGTCGGCATAGCATCATTTTTCGGAGTGCTTCTCGGCCTCAACAACAGCATAAAGCTATATGCCGGCAATTCAAGGATAAACGCGCTCAACATGGCAGTGAGTCTGGTTGGAGCCACGAGCATACTCTGCGTCATAATCGACTTCTCGAACATGATGGCTTATATCGCCACCCTCTATTTCACGGTAGGAGTGCAGGTGGCCAACCTCTGCGCCCTGTGGCATATACGCCGCGAATGGATTGTGACAGCTGTTCCCGCCGTCATATACATAGGATTTTTCGTCACCGTAATCCTGATATAGGACATCAGGAATCTACCATACACTCATTACATTTCACATATCATGAAGTTTATAATCGACAACAAGATACCCTTCATCTCCGGGAGGCTGGAGCCTTTCGGGGATGTAATCTATTCCAGTCCTGAGGATATCACTCCAAAGCTTGTCAGGGACGCCGACGCGATAATAGTGCGCACCCGGACAAAATGCGACGCTGCCCTTCTGGGAAAATCGTCGGTAAAGCTTGTAGCCACAGCGACAATCGGCACCGACCACATCGACATACCCTGGTGTGAGAGCAACGGCATATCTGTCAGGAACGCAGCCGGATGCAACGCGCCGGGAGTGGCGCAATATGTGTGGTCGTCACTTCTTGCCCACGGCTTCAATCCGGAGTCTGACACCCTCGGTGTGATTGGCTACGGACATGTCGGGTCAATAGTGGCCGGATGGGGGAGAGCCTTCGGTGCCCGCATACTTGTGTGCGACCCTCCACGCAAAGACGCGGGATATGCCGACTGCGACTATATCCCCATGGAAAGAGCGCTTGCCGAGTCTGATGCCGTCACAATCCACACACCTCTGACAAGAGACGGAAACCATCCCACATTCCACCTCATCGGGGAGAATGAGCTCAACATGCTGAAAGACGGGGCGGTACTGGTCAACACCGCGAGGGGACCGGTGGTTGACAACGACGCATGGCTACGACATCTTGGGGCAAAACGCACAGAAGCCATAATCGATGTCTGGGAAGGGGAACCCGAAATCAGCATCCCCCTGCTTGAGAAAGCATATGTGGCCACACCCCATATCGCCGGCTATTCTTCGGAAGGGAAGCAGAGAGCCACACGTATGGCTCTAACAGCCGTAGGGGAGTTCTTCAATCTTCCAATCGACACTTCCGGACTCTGTGGGGAATATGTCTCTCCCGGCAACGTGTTCCAGACAGGGGCCGCGCAGATTATAATGGACTCCTACAATCCGTTTGCCGACACCGATGCGCTCCGTGCAGACCCGTCAGCGTTTGAGAAGCTCAGAAGCGAATATGACTATAGGCATGAGCCTTTACTGAAGTGACACATACATCACACTGACCTAAAACACGATTCTCAAATGGCGAAAGAAAAGAAATATTACGTAGTCTTCAACGGACGGAATCCGGGAGTGTATGACGACTGGACTGATGCCCTGGAACAGGTGGAAGGGTTTGAGGGTGCCCGTTATAAGGGCTATACTTCGGCGTCGGAGGCGGCTGCGGCTTTCAGACAGGCGGCCGGCAAGGCCGACGGAGGCGACCTCGGACGATTCCTCTCGCAAGCCAGCAGCCGCGCACTCCCGAAGGCCGGACAGCCTGACTATATGACCATACCGGAGGTTGACCTCGACGCATGGGCTGTCGATGCATCCTGTCTCGGAAATCCCGGAAGGATGGAATACCAAGGGGTGGAACTGATGTCAGGGCGCACGCTCTTCAGAATCGGCCCGTTTGACGACGCCACCAACAACATCGGGGAGTTCCTGGCTATTGTCCATGCCATGGCTCTGATGGCAAAAGAGGGGAAATTCCACAACATATACTCTGACTCCGTGTCAGGAATGGCCTGGGTGAGGACAAGAAAAGTGAAGACACAGCTTAAACCCACGCCTCGCAACGCCAAGGTATTTGAACTTATGGCACGGGCCGTCACCTGGCTCAACACCCATCAGTTCCCGGCACGTGTGCTGAAGTGGCAGACAGAAAGATGGGGGGAGATTCCCGCAGACTTCGGCAGAAAATAGCATAGAGCTCTACGGGGATGAATCAGACAGGAACGAATACGGACATCAAGGAAACCATACGCGCCGCTATGTTGCAATCGGGTGCCGTGGCGGTGGGATTCTCCTGTGCCGCCGACATCGGGGAGGAAACGATGGATGGATACCGACGCTGGATTAGCAATGGAATGCACGCAGGAATGGCCTACCTATCACGGCACACGGAGTTGAAACGGAATCCTCGTTCCGTGCTTACCGACGCGGCCACTGTTATAAGTGTGGCCTTCAGCTATGCGCCATCCTCCTTCCGTCGCAGTACTCTCCCTGTCATTGCCTGCTATGCCTATGGCAAAGACTACCATGACGTGATAAGGGGAAGACTCGATGAGGCCGTAAGAAAACTGTCAGAACGTCTCGGAGGTTCCTGGCGCGTGTGCATCGATTCCGCTCCTGTGGCCGAAAGATACTGGGCGCTCAAAAGCGGGATAGGCAGAAACGGCAGAAACGGCTCTGTAATCGTCGAAAATTGCGGATGCTATTGTTTCCTCGCGGAAATACTGACATCGCATCCTGTGGCTCCTGACACGCCCTCAGAGGCATCCTGTGCCGGATGCGGAGCCTGCGTGGCCGCATGTCCGACAGGAGCGTTGCGCAACGACGGCAAAATCGACTCCGCGAGGTGCCTCAGCTACCTCACAATCGAACACCGGGGAGAATGGGAAGGAGAGATGCTCGCCGCGATGCGCTCAGACGCGGGAAAGAACTGTCTTTTCGGATGCGACGCATGTCTCAGAGCCTGTCCCCACAATCGAGACGTGGAACCCACACGAATACCGGAATTCATACCTTCAGAAGAGATTATGACCCTTGACGCCGACACAGTGACAAAGATGACGCAAGTAGAATTCTCCGCCATGTTCAAAGGGTCGCCAATAAAACGCGCAAAACTCGACGGTCTCCGGCGCAATGCCCTCAACATCCTTGAATAATAAATGACAAACAGCTTAAAACCAACAACTAACGACTAATAACTAAAAACTAACGACCAAGCAGCATCCGGGCAGCCGAAGCGGCATCCTTGACGCCACCCTTCTCCGCAAGCTCATACCAATAGGACGGAACAAAGAAATCCTTCGGGATTCCACCTTGAGGGAAACACGTCTCTATCAGACCCTTAAACTCATCCCTCGACAGCGCGTCCGGGAAAATGTCAAGCAACTCGGCTATCACGAACTGTGCAGAGGCATTCCCCTTCAATGCCGCACGGAGAAACAATCCCACCGCACGGTCATGGTCATACCCGACACCTTGACCCTTTGAATATGCGTCACCAAGCAACGCGTAAGCTTCCGGACTGTCATTGTCAGCCGCCATGCCGAACAGTGCCACACCCGCATAAGGCGCCCCGCCGGTATAATAACGCCGTCCAAGACTTACCGCAGAGTCCGCCGGAAGCGACTTCCACTTTTCCCGCATCA
The DNA here is from genome assembly GCA_029058745.1 of Muribaculaceae bacterium. GTDB lineage: Bacteria > Bacteroidota > Bacteroidia > Bacteroidales > Muribaculaceae > Lepagella. The sequence goes on along the minus strand of JAIDXM010000049.1, from coordinate 32,699 downwards.
TAGCCACAAGCTTCATCTCTGCATCCTGCAATCCCCCTCTCGCTGCTTTCATATAAAGTCCGGCAGCTTTCAACGTGTCGGCCTCAGTACCAAGTCCACCACGGTATAAGTCGGCAAGCTGGCTTTCCGCCTCGGGCAAACCTGCGTCGGCCGCCACCGAAAGCCAATGAAAAGCCTGCGGATAGTCTCGCGCCACGACATCGCCCTCGGCAAGGAGATAGCCAAGATTGTTCGCGGCCCTCGCGTCGCCGCTCCCGGCGGCTTTCGCAAACCAATATAACGCGGAATCCACATCCTGTCTGACAGCCTCCCCTTTGAAATAACGGTAGCCGAGATAACTCTGCGCAGGGGCATACCCCTTCTCGGCCGACAGCCGATAGAGCATCGTGGAACGGGCGGAATCAACCGCCACAGTGTCGTAGCCACGGTCGTGAAGCATAGCCAGGTCGTAGATAGCCTTGGCGTCGCCGGAGGCCGCACGCTTCCCCAAAGCCCTGACAGCCATATGACGCCCGATTGTCTCATCCGACGCGAAAACCATGCCGACAAGCATCAGTGTCAATATCACAGGCACTATCCTTCTCATACTTCCATACTGCCAAGAATCCTGTCTCACCCTTTGGGCGTGAGAGTCACCAGGGGCACAAGCATCTCCTGCATCGATATACCCCCATGCTGGAATGTGCCGGTGTAATACTGCACATAATAGTTATAGTTGTTGGGATAGGAGAAGAAATCCTCGTTGCACGCATATATGAACGAACTGGAGAGGTTGGGGGAGGGCAACCCGAACTTCTTAGGATTGTGCATCTCATACACCTGGCGCGGATTATAGTTCAGGTTTTTCCCGACCTTATACCTCAGGTTGGTATTCGTGTTCCTGTCACCCACCACCTTTATCGGGTTGTCAACACGGATTGTACCGTGGTCGGTGGTGACAATCAACTTGAAGCCGAGTTCCGAGAGACGGCGGAATATGTCGAGGGCACCGGAATGGCGGAACCATGACTCCGTGAGCGACCTGTAGGCCGCGTCGGAGTTGGCAAGTTCGCGAATCATCTTCGACTCTGTCCTGGCATGAGAGAGCATGTCGATGAAATTCAACACAATCACATTCAGCGGCACATCCTTCAGGGAGTTTATCTTCTGTAGAAACTTGTCGCAGGCCGGGGAATCGTTAAGTTTGTTGTAAGAGAACTGTTCCTTACGGCGGAAACGTCCGAGCTGGGTCTTGATAAGCTCACTCTCATGGATGTTGAGACCTTCGTCCTCATCCTCGTCAACCCACAGATGCGGGAACATCTCGGCTATCTGGAGGGGCATAAGACCTGCGAAAATGGCGTTTCTCGCATATTGTGTGGAGGTGGGCAGGATAGTGGTGTAGAGTTCCTCATCAATATCAAACCACTCTGACATAAGAGGTTGTACCACGCGCCACTGGTCAAGGCGGAAATTGTCAATCAACACAAAACAAACCTTCTCCCCCTTGTCGAGCATAGGGAACACCCGCTGTTTGAAAAGCTCGTGGCTCATGAGCGGATGTTCGGATGTCTGCACCCATTTCTCATACTCCCGTTTCACGAATTTGCAGAAGTTGCTGTTGGCGTCGCGTTTCTGCATCAGCAGAAGCTCCTCCATGGAGTTGTCGGCCTCGGAGAGTTTCAGTTCCCAATATACGAGTCCCCTATATACATCCATCCATTCCTCGACACTCCCTGCCGAGTTGATGAGCGACGAAAGGTTCTGGAATTCCTGCTGATAGGAGTTGGTGGCCGTCTGTGCCACAAGCTCCCCGCTGTGCAGGTTCTTCTTTATCGACAGCAATATCTGGTTCGGATTGACGGGCTTGATGAGATAATCGGCAATCTGGTGTCCTATCGCCTGGTTCATAAGGTTCTCCTCCTCCGACTTGGTAATCATAATCACCGGCACTTCGGGGTGGGTGCGATTGATTAGCGACAATGTCTCAAGCCCGGAAAGCCCCGGCATATTCTCGTCGAGAAGAATCAGGTTGAAACGCTCGTGGTCGAGCGCATCTACAGCGTCGCGTCCGCTTGTCACAGTCACGACCTCATACCCTTTGGCCTTAAGAAACATTATATGGGGCTTCAGGAGATCTATCTCGTCGTCGGCCCAGAGAATCTTTTCCATATCACTTATTTCCTTTCCATTTCAACATAAACGCGCTCCTTATAGTTCAGCCTCCGTCGCGGTGTCCTCCTCAGGGACTTCCGTCTCATCTCCGGAGGAATCATCGTCGAGCGACTCCTCTCCCTCCCCGGAGGATTCCTCATCACCCGGAGGCTCCTCGCCGGAGTCAAGCACAGAATCCTCCTTGGCCTGAGCCTCGGCATCCTCCTCGAAGCGGAAATATTCCTCAAACGAACGTCCCTCGCGCAGAAGGAGCTCAAAATTCGCCTTGCTAATCATTATGGGCCTCACCCCCTCAGGCAAGGAGAATCCGGTGCGCTCCATGACGCTTCGGTAGTGTTCCAGTTCCCGCAGGTTGGCGAACCCTTTCACTATCAGCAGGCCTATATTGGAGAACGACATCTGCTCGAGGTCGAAATCCTTCACCACGAATGAGGAGAAATTGAATCTCGCCACATCATAGAGCACAAGGTTGGCATTGACGGAATCGCGGGGGAAGGCCAACACAAGGTATTGCGGGGCATCCGGGTCGCGCTCGAAATTGGCCGGCAAGCCGTCCTCACCGGTCTCCGTCTCCGAATCAGACAGACGTATGTCCCATATCATGCTCCGGGAATTGGAGATTCCCGCATGGGGTTCACGTCCAGCCTTCAGCCCTTTGAGTATGCCGGAAGCCATGTCGGTCATGTCGGTGTCGGGCCAGCGTCCGAGAAGTTCCGTAAGCCTGTCGCGGAATTTTCCATAGTCACCTTCGGTCATATACGATAGCGCGTCGATAAACACGAACTTGGGGAGGATGGGGGAGAGGGGATAGTCTTTCTCCATTTCGGAAGTCAGCTCATGCACCCTCCTGTTCTCGTTGTCAAGATATGCGGCATACGCCTCCTCATACATGCCCCCCTGCACCTCATGCATGCGTCGGAGATTGTTGAAATACTGCGGGTCGGCCATGGCTTTCCCATAGGGAGAGTCGGGGAAATCGGCGAGAATCTTCTTTCGCCACACCTCCGCGAGTTCGGCATCGTTCTCACGCACTGCCATGAGATACATGTTGTAATACACATCCAGACGGTATATATTGTCGGGATAGCGGGTGTCGAGTTCATTGAACTCTATCCGTGCCGCAGGATAGTCCTCAAGCTTGTCCTTGAGTATCACGCCCATATTATAGAGTCCTTCCTGGATGACATCGTTGGCGGTGGCCACCTGTTCGGGAGTAGATGGGATCTGTTTCAGATAGAATTCCACATTGTGGGGGTCATTGCTGTCGGCCTCTTTCTTCCCTTCAGAGTCAGCCTCCTCCCCGTTGCCATCCTTCTCCTCGTCGCCGTCTTCCGCTTCCTCCTCATCCTCAAGAGAGAAAGTGGCCTTGTTGCGGCGGCGCCAGTCATCCTCAAGTTTCCGGGCACCCCAGCGTCTCTGGAATTCCGTTTTTCCCGCGTTTTTCGTCATGCTGTTGTAGAAATACCACGACTTGTCGGTGTTCATCGATATTGATGGAGTGGCCGGCTTATTCTTGTCCATAGGACTCGCCTGCCCCTGCTGGTTGGCGAGATATTCCTCTTTCTCGGCGGCTTCCTTCGCCTCCTTCTCTTTCTTCAGGAGGTCATCGACTATCTTCTGGCATACCTCACGTTGCTCTTCCGGGGTCATCTTCGACAAGGTGAGCAGGGAGTCCTGGAGCTGCACGTTGCCGGAATACAGGGAAAGTTCGTCGAGCACGTCGCTGCGGCGTCGCAGCACGTCATAGTCGGGGAATCCCTCCGAAAGCAGTGGCACAGCCTCCGAATAGCACGGCTGTGCCTTCACGTAGTCACGTTCCGTGAAATAGATGTCGCCTAAAGCCAATTGGGCGAGAGCCTTGTCGATACCTCCGCGTGTCGATTTCTCTATGGCCTTTATATAGTTCTCCTTCGCCTGAGCTGTGTCGCGGCGCGAGAGGTAGAGATTGCCGATGGCATAATAAATCTGGTCGAGGAATTCACTGTTTCGCTCGAAACGCGCCATTGAGCGCAACGTGTTTACCTCCTTGCGAATGTCACCTCCGGTGAAGACTTCGCTCTGTTTTATGCGTGCGTTCAACTTGGCCCTGTAAGGGGTGGAAGCCCCTTTTCCGGCGTTTCTGAATGCCTGATAGGCACGTTCCTTATCGCCAAGACGGGCATACACCTGTCCGAGAAGAAACCACAGCCGTTTCCCCTGAGTCCCGGAAGTGGCCTTGGCGGCGGCCTCAAGGTGGGGCGCCGCCTGTGCCGGCATGTCGGCATGGAGAAGATAGTCGGCCTGCACGTTGTTGTAAAGGTCTGTGAGCTTTCTGCCGTGGATGTCTTTCTCCTTTACGAGACGGAGTATGTTTCCGGCCTCATATGTCCAGTCGAGGGCACAATAACACCGTGCCTGCCATAGACGGGCTTCCGTCACAACATCTGGGAGCCACGTGAAATGCTTGGCAATGTAGAGGAATGTGGATGCGGCGTTCAGGAAGTCACCGTTGAAAAACTCGGCGCGGCCCATCATCAGCCACGCGTTATGGAGAAAGGGGTTGAACTCTTCCCTGGCCCGGAATGCCTTCTCCTTAGGACTGCCGGAACGTCGTGCAGGCTTCTTCTTGATGGAATGCAACTGTATGGCCTTCTGCATCTTCTCCACCGTGCGTTTGAAGTTTCCTGTCGGCTGGGGAAGTTTGTCATCGGCCTTGGCCTCGGCGGGATGCATCAGCAGAGTCCGCGTGTAGTCGTCCTCATATTTGTCCTCCATGTTCTGCAACTGCTCCTTGTAGTGTTCCTCACCGTTGAAATAGACGTTGTAGCGGGTGGTGAACGCCTGCCAGTTTCTCGACAGGGGAGTGTTCTTTTTCGTGCCGCAACCCGCCAAAAGAGTCAACACGACAACAGCCGCCAAGACAGCCACACACTGCAGCCGCCTCAACTGAAACCGCAACACTTCATATTTCCAGGGATTCGACTTTCTCACAAGATAATAACGCCCGCCGCCTCAAAATCTTATACTCCGGAAGCTAACATTCCCCAATCATTCTCTCTAAGCCCCCGTTCCCTAATATTTACTATAATTTCATGTCAGGAAACAGACAGTTGCGAAACCGCCATTTCGGGAATGTCTGTTTCGCAACTGCAAATATAATAAAAATCCTATCTTTCCCAACTGATTTTCAACTTTATAATTTCATTTAGAAAATATATCCCAGAAAATTCCATGCGGGAAGCTGTCTCAGATACGTCACCTTCGCAACTACACTTATACAGGCGGTTGCAACATGCCAATGCCAATCCGGACAACTCCGAAAGAATAGGTAGAGTTATTTCTTCACAGGCCATATCGTGAAGCCGTAGGAGTTGTTCGACTGCAAACCCCAGCCGCATCGCTCCAAAGTCTTTGTCGCGTCGTCCGTCACAACCCGATGGTCGAAGAACAGGATGTTTGTCTGCGCCGCAGCCCCGCTTCCGGTCGATGTGGTGGCTATATAAGCAATCATCGAGAAGGCCGGCCACGACAACCCGCTCAAAGAAGAGAGACTGCCGGTTGGTCCGAAAGGATTCTTGGCCAGTTCCGAGTCCGGCACATTCATATCCCTGACCCCTGTGGCATATATCTTGATTTCCTCTCCGGAGCCATCCTTGTTCACCTTTATCCGCCAGCAATTCTCCGCTCCATCCCACCTGGGCTGGTTTTCGTCGGTGGCATTATTGACTACAGCGGCAGCATGTGTCTTATCAGAAATTACATGATTCACCGCTTTGTTAAGCATCCCGCTGAACGTCACGACGGCAGGTACATGAAAACCGGGAGGGCAAGGGTCATAGACGCTTTTCCCGACATTCCATCCCTCGTCGTCATATACCTGTTCCCCGGAAGGATTGTATGCCTTCTGCGCAGTGGAGTTCCAGGCGTTATACATAGAGCCTCCATTCTCCACATAGGGGACTTCCACATTCATCCCGTTGTGCCAATGCTGACGATAATCCCCTCTTCCTAAAACAAAACGATGAGGATGACGCACAGTCTCTCCGAACGAGGCCCCCTGTTGCGAAACGCTGGCCGTGAACTTATATTCCTCGGGATTATCGAATATCTCCTTGTTCATCATAGTGAATTCCTGTGCGCGGCTTCCCTCTTTATAATTGTAGTACGGATATCCGACCCTGCCGTTTGTCATGCCATACCGGCCGCCGGGCATCGCATCCTTACGTCCCCACTGATAGTAGGTATTGTCACCCCCAAGGGAAGCCGCCATGTACTTCTGGTTGGCGTAGTCCGGGTTATCTGACACATTGAGGTCATATTTCTTACCACCGGCCTCCGCCACAGTGCCACATATACTCTCCCCCTTGGCATCCTTGAGGTCAAATCTGACACGCATCCTGATGTTGCGGCCCGGTGTGCCGGGACTGTTGTCACACCGTCCCAGCACTGAAGGTGCCATATTATAAGCGCGTCCTTTCTCGTCTTTTAATGTCATTGTCCGGCTCCAATCCTGGTCTGTGACCCATATATGCCAGCTCCATACTATATCGCCATTATTGTCTGTCAGGGCGATTACCGTGTTCCCCTGGGCAATGGTGTGCTTATCGACATGAAACGAGATGAACTCTCCGTCTGACGACAGACTGACATCCTCTATCAGGGAAGGGGAATCCTGCCACAACACGAAAGCCTTCCCGAGCGTCCCGACCTGCCCTTGGATACTCGATTGTGTTATCTTACGGTCAAGATGATCAACATACCACATCATTCCCGGTGTATGTCCGTCTCCTTCCTTGCGGCTGATGGTGTATGCCTCCGGATTATTGTAGCTGTTGCCATAGACTGTCCGGAACTTGTAGTAACCGGGTTTACCCACCATATAGCAATTCGCGCTCTCCGGCGACGAGAGGTCGGTGGGATTGCCCAAAGAGCCTTCCACCCTCTCCAGCACCCCCGAAAAATGAGTGTCCTGCCTACTGGCGAAGAGTTCCTGAGGCGGGAAATAAAGGGTGCCCGAACGTGTGTCTATCTCATCCGACTTGTCGGAAATCTCACCTGCCCTGGCTGTCGGAGCCTCATCAGGTTGCCATATCTTCCCCCAGCGTGCGTTGTCGCTCCAGGTGACTCCTCCGTCGGTGGAGCATTCAAATGTGTAGGGGATGGCCTTCCTGACTGTCGGCACGCCGGCCTGTGTCACCTCGACATAAGCCGTCATCTCCACATCCGGCACTATCCCCGTGAACGGGATGCTATCTGTAAGCGCGAATGTCTCCTCCCCTTTCTTCACAAGCTTCACCACCGGATTCAATACGATTCCCGTGGTGGAGAGGGAATAAGTATAGAGCTTCCCGGCCTCCCATTTAAGCCCCTTCAGGTCGGCGGTGAGTGTGCGGTCGAGTCCGGTGAGCTCATCGGTGAATTCCATGGTGAGCTTCGCGCCCTCCGGCAGAGTCTGCGGAATCATGAAGAGGGTGAGGTTGTCGTCAACACCGGAATAAACCTGGTCCTTGTCGGTGTAATGGTTGTCTTTCCTGTCCTCTTCCCCTGCCTCGTTGTCTTTATCCTTTATCACATAATCCCCTTCCTTCTCAATCACGTATGAACCGCTCCCCGAAACTGTCCACACCCCTGACCCAATCACATGAGTCCCCTTATTGCCAATCCCTGACAGTGTAATCTTCTTCACCTTCCCGCCGAGCATGGCGTCGCCCGTCTTGAACTGTATCGCGGATAGGGCATGCCCGAATTCCAGGTTGATGGCTCCCCCGCCATTCCCAGGCACATCCTTCACGGCTGTGAGAAGGTCTGTCTGCTCTGCGACTTTATCTTTCACCTCAAACGTCAGTACAGGAGCCCCCTTTGAGCCAGACACCGACAATCCTTCCTCAGCAGAAGGATATGGAGCATACGCGAAGAAACGCATGCGTCCGGAACCTGGCCAATAAATCGGTTCGGGTGTCTCCCAATAGGTACCTTTCTTTGTAATCCTGACATTTTTGACGAGATTCACAGGTTGCCCGGATACATCGTCAGACGCCTCTCCGGAATAGCATATGCCCGAGAGCCCGAAAGATGTGTATGTATTAACGAACGCCTCCACATTCTCCAACTTGCTCCCCCTTGTGGGAGGGGCCGCGACAGTGTCATTGATGTCGGCGACCTCCGTGACCAGATATAAAGCTTGTCCCGTGGAATCACCTTCAAGCGGACTCACCGTCACTCCGGAGCGTGTGGCGTCTTGTCCCGTCTGCCACGATGACGACATGGAGACACCGAACACGGGACGGTCGGGCAATTCTCCGGGTTTCTCACCAAATGGGGAGTCATCGGCACATCCTACGGCACATAAGGCGGCTACGGACACCGAGACACCAGCAAAAAGCATATTCAAGACTTTATATCTGCGATTCATTTCAGTAGGTTTAGAAAGGGGGAGGCATTTTCATGTCCCCCCCCTAAGTTTACTTCAGATGAAACAACGGGCAATTCATCCCTAATCATCTCGCGTTTTCATTCCCGTTTTCATTCCCGTTTTCATTCCCGGGTTTCCATTCGACCCAATCTTTTACAGAGACAGTGAACTTGATTTCGCTGTCAAGAACAGGGTATCCTACCTTCTTTATCGGATTTCCGTCAGCATCAGTTGCTGTCGGGCGAGTCCCGATGGTAAGATAATCTTTATAGTCGGATGGAAGCAACTTTTTATAAATATTCTCATCGAAATCAGGAGGATAGATTCCGGCGCCGGAAGCGGCTCCGCAGATATCGAGCGTATATTTGTATTTCGTGCCCATCTGCCATCCCTTCACTTTATCACCATCAACAGTTGTCTCGGGAGCCGTTATCGGCACACAGACAAATCCATACTCAGTAGCATCGTATTTGTTCTCCTTATTCACAGGAAACTGCTGATGATAATGCATTTTGTTTGGCTCATCTATAAAGACATCATCATTCGCGCCGTCATCTCCGGTATGATTAGAACCCTCGTGACGAAGCTCGACGCGGCAAAGAAGCATGATATAGACTCCATTGGTGTTTTTGACAATATCCTCTTCTGACGCATCGGCGTTCCAAGCCTCGAAATCCTGAGGTATAAGCATCAGCGACGGTTCCTGGTTGGAACTAGACTTGAGCAGGTCAATAGTTTTCGTAGCGTCATCCAACAACTGTTCATTCTTATAGAACGAGCCATATGCGGTGATGTCATTCGACGAGAAGCTCGCAGTCCAGTCAGGATCTGACGTGGCTTCTTTTTTTGAATTATCCCACTTAAAATCTCCGGCCAAGTCACCTTTATCCTTGGCATTGACAATCCAGGCTCCCTTGATTTTTACGATTCGGTGGTCGCCATCGGTCTTTTCCGCAGATTTCGCATCAATTAAAATCTGAGTTAATGCATGCTGGAAATTCAGTGATACATTTGAAGCGCTCTCTGTTCTTTTCTGGCTTGTGAAGGCGAACATCAGGTCTTCCTGATTGGCTCCGTCGAAATAGTATGATTCTCCCTCTTTTGTCAAATCGGCTTTCTTAGGTTGGAATCCGGAAATCTTAGGCGTATTGTCAGTAAACGAGAATGTGGCTCCTCCGAGCAAATTTCCCTTATTCTCATCAGATAAATTGTTTGACGCTGTATATGCCCAGAAAAGCATATTGTCAATCGATGACGGCCAAAGCACATTGTGATCAAGTGTCCACACCCCTGTAGTGCTCGAAACATTAGTGGGTCTTTTGGCAACTTCACCTCCGGTTTCACTACCAATCAAGAAATTGGAATATACATCGCCATGTGGATGCACCCCCCTCGCCACCACGGCAAAATTGCCTAAGTTAGAAATTGTTGTCTCTGTCGCTTTTGTGGCACGCCCTACTTTCGGGCTGAATGAGATTGCTGAGCCTGTCGGGTCGGTATTCACCTCCACCACCTCCTCATTTGCGCATGACGTGGCAAGTCCCGCCGCCAACATCATAACTGGTATAAATCTGAATTTCATAATATAAATATGTTGTTAATAATTGTTTTACATCTTTATTTCCACATCCTCGGTCTCGCCCCAGTCGCTTACGCCGGGCGACATCCCGCTGCCTCCCTGTGGGTTGGGCAACTTGATTCCGTGTAACACTATCTCTATATTGTGTGAATCAGGAGCGTTTCTCACCTGGTCCGTTATATCAAAATCATAATAATACTTGTAGGAGGTATAGACTCTAAGCTTGTGTGGCATGTCTTCTCTCTCTCTCACTCCAAAAAGCGTCACCTTCCCTTTCAGGCAGTCGCCGCCGTATTGGCTCAGCGGGAAGGGCACCATGACATCCTCCCCGGACGCGGCCTCGTCGGCATGGCTCCAGCACTCGGCGGCCCCGGTGACAACGCCGCTCGCCTCGACTCCGGACACAAGATTCTCTACCCCGGTGATTGTTACATTCCATACGGATGTCACCTCTTCCGGCACAAACCTCACCTCAACGGGAGTCCCGGCACTCGCCGCCACACTCACCACGGAAGGATAGGTGTGCGCATAAAGGACACTGGCCTCCGTCTTGACTGGTTGCGTGTCACATCCGTCGGGACATGGGGCGTCGTCGCCACGGTTCATAGGCGACAGCAGGACATCGTCGCCGGTATGTATCCGATAGGTGAAGAAGGTGTCGCCATCCTCAAGATTGTTCTCGGTCTCACCGTTATGGCATATCACGCGATAGCTGCCGGGGGCAACCTTCAACACAGTGTTGAACTCACTCCCTCCCCGCGAAGTGTCGCCTCCTGGGATTATCTCAAAGCGTCGGCCTGCGCCTCCATCGACCGGGAAGAACCATACCACCATCGTGGCCGGCTCGGCATCAGGAGCTTGCGTCCAGTCGAACACTATGCTGACAGGGGAGTAGTGGGAATGGTCGTAGCAAAGCTCTCGCTGGCGGCAACCGGTAAGCAACGTCATCACCGACATCAGCGAAACCACCGTGGTCAAAAACCGGACTCTCATCTCTCACCCCCTTTCTTCCCGGAGGGATTGAACGTGGAGGGTCCCAACAGATAGGTCAGTGAGACTCCGAGTCGCGTGGGGCCAAACCACGACTGACGATGCGTGGATTTCCACACGTCATGGTCATCGATAGGGTAGTGCTTCTTGAAACGTCCCCACATATAGCCCACTCCCGCAGAGAAATCAATATTGAACTTGCGTCCCACCGGAAGCGACCATGTATATGATACTCCGGCAGCATAGTTCCATTTGTCGGAAAGCACACCGGTGTGATGGTTGCCGAACTGGAAATCATAGCACACCATCGAGGCATACAACCCTATGTGATGACCGGAGAACGGGTCTGACTCACTTCCTCCAAAGAGGCGGTATCTCAAATCCAAATCGCCGCCATAGACACGGTAATAGAAATGGTCGGGCTTTCGGCTCCACCAGGCACACATCCAGTCGGCCCCGACTGTGATACGGTCCGACAGGGCTACCCCCACTGCTATGTTAGGCACACAGGCAAGGTCATAAAGCATATTGGTTGACAGGGCGATATGAGGCCATAGGGATTCATTCACACCACTATATGTGTCGGCAGAGCCTTTGAAATTCCGGTCGGCATCATCAGCCACGACAACAGTGGGAATATCCATGTCGGCCGAATCTCTCTCCGTGACATCTTCTTCAACGGCGGGACACTCAGGTTCAGGGTCATCTCCGTCTGATTCAGAGCCTTCCCCGTCGTCAGAGGTGGCCGATTTTTCAGACCCGGAAATGTCCGACGTTTCCACCCCTCTCGCGGCACCCACATAACTCATTGAGGGGGGGGCATTTACGAAAGATACCTTTATTGAAGCATTGCGCAATGACCGGTATTTGTCCCTTGGGGCCGACGCAGGCACCACGCCATTAATCTCCGGGATTCCGGGAAGCACGTCGCCAAGCACCCTACACAGTTCAGCGGCACGACGCGACGACAGACGGTGATTATAGCCCCTTCTGCCTTCCGGTGATGCGGAACCTGTCACGACAACACGCATCCGGCCATTGCTCACTGACATTATACTGTCGAGTGTCTCTCTTATGCCAGCTATACGGTCGGAGTTATCTGAAAATGTAGGGTTGAATTCCGAGGATGAAAAGGGGAAAAGCACCATCCCGACATTCACTGTACATAAAGAGCTGTCAGCAACAGACCCGCGCATATCCTCTCCGACAGCGTCATCCCCCTTGATGACACCACCGAATGCAGACACCGTGAACATGAGTATCATGAATACCGATACACAGTGTCTCTTTATCTCCTGCAAATCTATATTAATGCCGATACAGCTAATCATGGACTGCTATACAACAATTTTTTTAAGTTGTCCGAACCAGACTGAGCCTGACCCGATAAGTGAGTTTTATTAAATTGTAACCCGAATCCACATCGTGAATCCGAAAGTAGTGATATATCCGGCGCAGGTTCGGTTCCTTAATTGACCTATGCCGGAGACATTTACGCCGCAAAATTATAACTTTATATAAAATATTCCAAATTTATTTATATTTTTTTAAAAAAATTTTTCTCACCCCCTGAAATCCGTCCAACATCTTGATTCCGGCACACTTAAACCAGTCAACACCGGACACGCCATCACTCATGAGGCCTCCCCGGTTTTGACCGGCAAACCGGCACGCCTTATTTGCCGGTGAGGAGTCCCTGCAGGTCAAAGAGGATGTTGAGGGCCTGGATGGGGGTGAGATTGTCGATATTCACATCGAGAAGACGGTCGCGAATCTGAGAGAGCAAAGGGTCGTCAAGCTGGAAGAAACTCATCTGATAGCCGTCGCGGGCGGCTCCGAGGTTCTCCACCACACCTTTCCCGACGGTGTCTCGCCCGCTGTCAACACCATTGGCCGATGCCTCAAGCTGTTCGAGCACCTGGTTGGCCCGTTTCACAATCGAGGGTGGCATACCGGCAAGCTTGGCCACGTGTATGCCGAAACTGTGGGCCGAGCCCCCCTTCTCAAGCTTTCGCAGAAACACCACCTTCCCGCCGATTTCCTTAACCGAGACGTTGAAATTAGAGATTCTCTTGAAATTCTTCTCCATCTCGTTGAGTTCGTGATAGTGGGTGGCGAAAAGGGTCTTGGGGCGGCAACGCCCGTTCTCGTGGATATGCTCCACTATGGACCATGCAATCGAGATGCCGTCGTAGGTGGATGTGCCGCGTCCGAGCTCATCGAAAAGAATCAGAGAACGGGCGCTCATGTTGTTGAGGATAGCCGCCGCCTCGTTCATCTCCACCATGAATGTCGATTCGCCGGACGATATATTGTCGCTGGCCCCCACACGGGTGAAAATCTTATCCACAACTCCCATCCTGACATTCCTTGCCGGCACGAAGCTCCCTGTCTGGGCCATTAGGGCGATGAGGGCGGTCTGGCGAAGCAATGCCGACTTTCCGCTCATGTTGGGGCCGGTAATCATCATTATCTGGCGAGTGTCGGAATCAAGCGACACAGAATTGGTGACGTATGACTCTCCGGGTGGCATGTTCCTCTCTATTACAGGATGGCGCCCTTCCGTGATGACAAGGCTCATGGAATCGTCTATCTCCGGACGCACGTAGCCGTAGTCGTAGGCGGCCTCGGCAAACGACAGAAGGCAGTCTGCAGTGGCCACAGCCGAAGCGCTGGAATGAAGGTCGGGAAAACGGGTATTTATCCTTCCGAGAAGCTCCTGGTATATCCTCCCCTCAATCACCGCTATGCGTTCCTCCGCACCGGCTATCTTCTCCTCATACTCCTTGAGTTCGGGTGTGATGTAACGCTCGGCGCTTACGAGGGTCTGTTTCCTTATCCACGTCTCCGGCACCTTCTCCTTGTGGGTGTTGCGCACCTCCAGATAATAGCCGAACACGTTGTTATAGCTGATTTTCAACGACGGTATGCCGGTCTGCTCTATCTCGCGGGCCTGGATTGACAGCAACGCGTCGTGGCCGTTGGCACGGAGTCGGCGAAGCTCATCGAGTTCCTCATCCACACCTTCCGCAATCACGGCTCCCTTGCCGAACCCGTTGGGTGCGTCGGGAGTTATGGTGGCTGAGATCATGTCGGCCACATCGGAAATATCCGGCATTGCGGACGCAAGCCGCTCAAGACACGCGCAGCCGGACTCTGACAGCAACCCTTTCAGAGACATGGCCCCTCTCACACCTTCGGCCAACTGCACCATTTCCCTCGGGGAAATCCTGGCGGAAGCTACCCTCGACCCCAGACGCTCTATGTCGCCCGTCTGTCTCGCCGCCTCACGGCATGCCTCGCGTAGCCCTAAATTCCCGAAGAAAGCCTCCACGGCATCCAGTCGCGCGTTTATCTCCTCCGGGTCGAGAAGAGGAAGCATAAGCCAGCGGCGCAGTTTCCGCGCACCCATAGGACACACTGTCTTGTCTATCACTTTCAGCAGCGACTTGCCGTCGGCACTCATGGAATCGAGAATCTCAAGATTACGCACCGTAAAACGGTCGAGATGCATGAACCGGCGGTTGTCGATACGGCTAAGGGCCGTGATATGCGAGATGCGGGTATGGCTTGTGAGGTCAAGGTAATGGAGGATGCTCCCGGCGGCTATTACCCCGGCGGCGAGATGGTCAACACCGAACCCCTTCAGCGTGCTTGTGTCGAACTGCTTCAACAGCCGTTCCTCGGCGGCATCCGTAGTATATACCCAGTCGTCAAGCTCAAAAACACTGCATTTATGAGAGAAATTCCGCTCACAGAAATCCCGGGTGCCCCTCATGCGGAGAAGTTCCTTGGGCTGAAACCCGGAAAGCATCTTGTCAATCTCCTCCGGAGAAGACTCGCCACACAGGAATTCACCCGTAGATATGTCAAGGAAGGCAATCCCGACTGTCTTCTTATCCACATGTATCGCCGCCAGGAAATTGTTCTCCTTGGCCAGGAGCGCGCCTGTCGATGTGTTCACTCCGGGGGTCACGAGTTCCGTGATGCCCCGCTTCACGAGTTTCTTGGTAAGCTTGGGGTCCTCGAGCTGCTCGCAGATAGCCACGCGCCGTCCGGCCCTGACAAGCTTGGGCAGGTAGGAGTCAAGCGCATGGTGGGGGAATCCGGCAAGCTCCACTGACTGGGCCTTCCCGTTGGCACGGCGGGTGAGGGTGATTCCGAGAATCTCGCTCGCGGCTATGGCGTCGTCGGAAAAAGTTTCATAAAAGTCACCCACCCTGAATAGGAGGATGGCATCGGGATGTTTCTTCTTCATCTCCAGATACTGGAGCATGAGAGGGGTCTCTGCTATCTTGGCCATTGTTCAGACAATATGTCAGTTTTAGAGGGATTGTGAAGGTCAGTTTGCGGAATTTCGACGGGTCAGCTTCCGAACACGGACAGCATCCATGTTGACATGCCGACATAAATAAGGAGACCGACCACGTCGTTGGTGATTTGTATGAACGGCCCTGTGGCCAACGCGGGATTTATCTTCAACCTTTCAAGGGTGAGGGGCACAAGCGTACCGAACACTGTCGCGAATATCACCACCGCAAACAGCGACACACCCACGGCGAACGACACAGTGTATTTCACATTCGGCGGCTGTGTGAAGAATATGTATAGGAAAACCACCGTGGAAATCACCACGGCATTCATCATCGCGACAAGGCATTCCCGTCCTATCTGGGTGGCGGCGTTCTTCATGTCGAGACGTCCGTTGGCAAGGCCCTGGACCACAATCGCGGAAGCCTGCACACCCACGTTTCCTCCGGTGCCGCCTATCAGGGGGATAAATATGGCCAGCGCGGTGATTGCCGCAATCTGTGCCTCAAATCCCCCAAGAATCAAGGAATTGACAATACCACCAATAATACCTATCAGCAACCACGGAATCCTTGCCTTGGTCTGCGCGAACACTGAGTCGGATGCATCTACATCGGAGGAGATACCGGAAGCGAGCTGATAGTCGCGTTCGCTCTGCTCACGCACCTCATCCATCACGTCATCGACCGTAATCTGACCCACGAGCCTGCCGATGCTGTCGATGACCGGCATCGCCACAAGGTCATATTTCTCGAAGTCGATGGCCACCTCGTCGATGGGGGTCTCTGTCTTGACCGACATCGGGTCTATCTCCATCACGTGTTTGATTTTCGACACCGAAGGGTGGGTAATCATCTTCTGGAGCGGCAACACACCGCGAAGGCGGTTGTCATCATCCACCACATACACATAATAGATGTCGTCGAGATCCTCGGCTTGTCTGCGCATCTCCTTGAGACAGTCAGGCATGGAGAGGTTCTCGTTGACTACAATCATCTCGGTGCCCATGAGGCCGCCGGCGGTGTCCTCGTCATATTGGAGGAGGTCAACGATGTCGCCGGCCTGCTCAACGTCACCGATGTTCTGTATCACCTCCTCACGCTCCTCTTCGTCGAGTTCCTGGATGAGGTCAACGGCGTCGTCGGTGTCGAGCAGGTCGATGAAATGTCCAATCTGCTCCGGGGCCATACCCTCCAGAAGCTTCTTACGGTCTTCCTCGTCAAGCTCCATCAGCACGTCGGCCTTCTGCTCCTTGTCTTCGATAAGGTTGAAGAGCCATTCGGCTTGTCTCAGGTTCAGCTCCTGGAATAGCTCGGCGATATCGGCGGGGTGAAGCACGCTCACCTCTTTCTGAGCCGCCTCCCTGTCCTGCGAGTCTATTATCTGCTCTATGCGGTCTATGTCGGTTTCGGTAAATTCCTTCATAAACGCAAAATTACGAAAAATTCATCGAAACAACCGTAACCGGAACTAAAAACACACCGTTTTTATCCGATAATCCCTCATGCGTCAGTGTATGGCAAATCCCCCCGGGAGTTCACATGCCAAACAGGGGGGCGTGTTCAGTAACGGAATGACGAGCCGCCAAGGAATTCCCGCAGCAGGGAGGTGGTGGGAATCTGATCGGCAGGGATAGGCTCGAAATAACTCAGGAAACGCTGCAGACGGAATGCCTCGGCATACTGTTCAAGGTCGCGTGGCACATCCCGAAGCAAAGGCTCGGCGTAGGGTTTCATAACCCCAAGCTCGAAAATGAGCGAGGAATTGAATGTGGCGTCGGCGTTCTCGCTGAAGGGGAATATCCATTTCTCCTCCCCCCTGCGCACGCTCGGCCAGCGACGTATGGTGTCGAGCGCGGATATGTGACGGTATTTGTTATCCCTCACTATGCGACGCAGCAGACGGTTGTCGCTTGTGGAAATCCAGTTGTGGTTGTCAATTTTCAACGTGGTCAAAGCCGACACATACATCTTGAAAATGTTGTCGGGGTTAATGGAGCCTGTCAGCTCCGGGTTCAGGCCATGGATTCCCTCGATTAGCAGCACGTCGTTACTGTCAAGGCGGAGCGGGCGCTGACGCTCTATCCGTTTGCCGAGTTCGAAAGAATAGGTGGGCAGATTGATTTCCTCTCCGGCGAGAAGGCGTGTGAGGTCGGAATTGAAACGCTCGAGGTCGAGCGCGTAAAGGCTTTCATAGTCGTAGTCGCCGGTCTCGTCGCGTGGAGTGAGCTCACGGTCGATGAAATAGTCGTCGAGGGAAATCATCTTGGGCACTATGAGATTGGTCATAAGCTGTATGGCCAGCCGCTTGGTGGTGGTGGTCTTTCCGGAAGAGGAGGGTCCTGCGATTAGGACAATTCCGGCTCCTCCCTCCTTACGCCGTAAGGCAATCTGGTCGCTGATGCGTCCGAGCAACTTGTCGTGCATGGCCTCGGCCACGTTTATAAGCTCTGCCGTGCGTCTGTTCTTGACTGCCATATTGAGTTCTCCCACGTTTTTCACCTGTATCACCTTATTAAACATAAGCTGGTCAGTGAAAGCCTTGTACATCTTTTCCTGAGGAGGGTTCCTCTTCAGGATCTCATCGGTGTGTTCCTTCGACTCCGCAAAAAGCAGGAACCCGTCCTTATAGGGGCGGATGTCAAATTCCTTTATGAAACCTGTGCTTGGAGCCAGAGGGCCGTAATATGAGTCGGCGATGTCCCCGAGACGGTAATAGGTGGTGTATAGCTCATGGAGCGTCTCCAGGAGTGTCACTTTCTCATCAAGTTGCTGACGGCGGAACATCTCTATCACATCCTTGGTGAGATGTTCCTTGCGACGGAACGGGATATCGGTCTCCGCCATCTTGACGAGATGCCCTTTCAGGTCGCCGGCAATCGTGTCATCCACCTCCACGGCCACATCATCCCTGAGGATGCGGCAGAAATAGCCCGACGACATCGAATGCTCTATGCGTAGTGTTGCCCCGGGCAACACCTCCTCCACAGCCTTATAGAGCATCATGCAGAGGGAACGGACATACACCCTGCGCCCGGACGGGCTGTCGGGAGATATGAACTCCACCTGTTTCGGGGAATAGAGCGGGAAGCAAAGGTCTTCCGTCTTGTTGTTGACACGGGCACAGATGGGGTAGAAGGGGAGTTCACGGCGGAGTCGCGGAATGAGGTCGATGACCTTCTCGCCTCCGAGCACGGAAACATAGGTCTCGGTATTCTTGCAATAGACTTTCATTGTATTCCTATTTTTAACTGTTATATGCCGGGAGGCAGGGGAGGGATGCCACATGAATGCCTCCCTGACGCGTTCATTGGATTTCCCTATAATTTTTTAACGTAGATTTACCAAAAAAAGTTAACGGCATCCCCGAATAATAATCATAAGCCGTCGCCGGAGAAGGAGTCCGCCTATATAACGCCCGTCAATTCCTTGCCAATCCTCTGACAAATGAAAACTGACGACCAAAAACGGTTCAAAAAAGGCTTATGAGGAATGAAAAAACGATTTAAATCATTTTTTTCGAAGTTTTTTATGTTTTTTAGCACAAAAATTTGGAAGTTACGATAAATAGCACTACCTTTGCAGTCGCAAAATGCATCCGGCAACGGATTACAGTTGCAATCAGTGGCCCATTCGTCTATCGGTTAGGACGAGAGATTTTCATTCTCTAAAGAGCAGTTCGACTCTGCTATGGGCTACCAATATTAACAACATCAAGACAAAGTATCAATTTTTAAGATGGCAAATCATAAATCATCATTAAAAAGAATTCGCCAGGCGGAGAAAAGAAGACTTGAGAACCGTTACTGGGCAAAAACCGCCCGCAACGCTGTTCGCCGCGTGCGCAAGATGACTGACAAAGCTGAGGCTACGGAAGCCTACAACAAGGTGAACGCTCTTCTCCAGCGCCTTGGCCGCAAGAACGTCATCTCAAAGAACAAGGCTGCCAACCTTTGCAGCGGTCTTTGCAAGCACATCAACAAGCTCGCTTAATATCGCCGGCCGTTTTGGTCTGCGAATGAAAAATATTTCCTTCAGCATGCGCCGGCCCCACAGCCATGCCGCAGCTGGCATAAGGATTGTGTCGGTCCATTCGTCTATCGGTTAGGACGAGAGATTTTCATTCTCTAAAGAGCAGTTCGACTCTGCTATGGACTACCTCCCTAAATCCATCCTATCCCCAGAGGCCGGTTACTGTTGCAAAACAGTGCCGGCCTCACCCTTTTTAACACATCTTCCAACCCCCCAATTTCTCAATCATGAAAACAGCCGAGACAGCAAACTCAGTGTTCGACAACGCCATAAGGGAATACCATATCCACGATGACATCGACTTCCCCTCCACAAATCCTTACCCGAAGGATTCTATCGAGTATATCCTGTTTGAAAAAAACTGGGTGGACGATGTGCAGTGGCACCTGGAAGATATTATCCGTGACCCGAACATCGACCCCGTGGAGGCCCTCGCGCTTAAACGGCGAATCGACAGGTCAAACCAGGTCAGGACTGACATGGTGGAGGAAATCGACTCCTGGTTCCGTGAGAAGTTTGCAAACGTTTCTCCCGACCCGGACGCGAAATTCAACACCGAATCGCCGGCATGGGCCCTCGACCGCCTTTCGATTCTCGCCCTCAAGATATGGCATATGGAGGAGCAGACACGGCGTGAGGACGCCGACTCGCAACACGTGGAACGCTGCAGGGCAAAGCTGGAGGTGCTGCTCGAACAACGCTCCGACCTCACTACCGCCATCGACGAACTCCTTGAGGACATCGCTTCCGGAAGAAAATACATGAAGGTTTATCGCCAGATGAAAATGTATAACGACCCGGCAACCAACCCGGTGCTTTATGGCAAGAAAGACTGAGACTCGCAACGTGCTCGTCACCCGCTTCTCCGCACTCGGAGACGTGGCGATGACGTTGCCGGTGGTGTATGACGCATGCGCCGCAAACCCGGCCATGAATTTTGTCATGCTCACTCGTCCGTTGCCCGCAAAGATGTTTCTGTGTCCTCCCCCGAACCTCAAGGTGGTGGCCGTAAATCTGAATGATTACAAGGGAATTGCCGGCATGAGGCGTCTGCTCGCGGAGATGGTGGATAAGCACGGGATAGACACGGTGGTTGACCTCCATGACGTGTTGCGTACCAAACTGATAAGGCTCTTCGCAAGAATGAGAGGCCTGAGGGTGGCAGGCATCGACAAGGGGAGAAAAGCGAGAAAAGCCCTCACCAGGCAATCCAAGAAGGCCGTGGTGCAGCTTACTCCAATGCCTACACGCTATCGCGAAACCTTCGACAAAGCCGGAATATATGTGGCGGAGTCATTCAAGTCGCTGTTCCCCTCCGGGAATGCCGACCTCAACGCCTCGGAATTCAATCTCAATCTCTCCAAGGGGGAAGAGACCTGGCTGGCGATAGCTCCATTCGCCGCTCACGACGGGAAGATATATCCCACACACCTGATGGAGAGAATTATCGACCATTACGCGGAATTGCCCGGATTCCGGATTTTTGTATTCGGCGCTGGACAGAAGGAGGAGAAGGAGATTGAACGTATGGCGAAAGGGCGCGGAAACGTGGTGTCGATGGCGGCTAAAAACTTGGGACTGCCGGCGGAACTCGCGCTGATGAGCAATTGCGACACCATGCTGGCCATGGACTCCGCAAATATGCATCTCGCATCTCTCGTAGGCCTGCGCACCGTGAGCGTATGGGGCGCAACGCACCCGTTCACCGGATTCTACGGCTTCCGGCAAGACATCGCAGACGCCGTGCAACTGGAGATGGTGTGCCGCCCTTGTTCCATTTTCGGCAACAAGCCGTGCCGGCGCCATGACTATCACTGCCTGAACGGAATCTCTCCATCCCTTATAATATCGCGAATCGACGCGAAACTCAAATCTGTAAAGAGCAATGAATAAACATAAACGCAAGCATATGAATATATTGCGGGGTATGGCCACTATCACCCTCTCCGCCGGAATACTATGTTCATTCGCATCCATCCCCTCCCGCCAGGAAAGGCTGAGCCCTCTCGCCGCAGGCTACCTCGAAAGAGCAAGAATTATGCTCGATGAAGGGAACTTTGCCGGAGTGGTGGACCAACTTAAACATCTCGACACACAGAATGTGGCTCTCCGGCCCGGTGAAATGGAAGACTACGCATATCTTCTTGCCCTCGCCCTATACAGCAGAGGCGACGCCGATTGTGTCGATGCTCTCAGAAAATTCGCCGAAGACTATCCGGCTTCTCCCCAGGCTCTCCCGGCACGGCTCGCCGCCGCCGACTATTTCTTCTTCGCCCATCACTTCAACAACGCGCTGGAGGCTTATCTCGATATCGACTATTCCAGGATTAATCCTGCCGACCGCCCTTTGTATGACTACAGGAAGGCCCTCTCCATGTTGAAATCCGGGCTATACAACGAGGCGACACCGATTTTCAGGGAACTGCGCGACAACCGTAAGTTCAATCTCGCCTCCGACTACTATCTCGCATACATCGACTATATAAACGGCGACTACAAAAAGGCGCTGGACGGATTCAGCGATGTGCAGAAAAGGATGGACGGCAGGGAAGACGATGATATCGCGCCTCTCTACTACATGGCGCAGATAGAGTACGCCCAGGGGAGATATGAGGATGTTACCAGACATGCGTCTGCGCTGCTACGCGAAAATCCGGTTGCGGAGCTCGTGCCGGAAACCGAACGTATAATCGGCTTGAGCTATTTCAAACTCAATGATTTCGAAAGGGCGAGGAAATATCTGACCGAATATATAAAACACGAAGACATAAATCCTGCCGACGACGCAATCTATGCCCTCGGTGTGGCAGACTACAACGACGGAGACCTTGAGAATGCACAGCGTAGGTTCGCTTCACTAACAGACCTCGCCAACGACCTCTCTCAAAGCGCCTATCTCTACCTCGGCCAGATTGCCGTCAGACAAGACGACCCGAACGCCGCCGCGATATCGTTCGAGAAGGCTTCAAAAATGAATTTCGACCCGAACGTGACAGAAGCGGCTATGTTCAACTATATCGCGGCCAGAACCAGGGGCGGCAACATTCCGTTCAGCTCCTCTATCCCGATGCTTGAGGGATTCTTAAGAAGCTTTCCTCGTTCCGTGCATGCCACTCAGGTGCAGGAATATCTCGCCACAGCCTATTTCAATGAGAAAAACTACGCACGCGCTCTCGAAAGCGTGAACAGAATAAAAAACCCCTCAAAGGGTGTCTCCGACGCCAAACAGAAGATTCTATATGAACTTGGAATGGAGGCAATGGCCAACAACCGTCCGGCGGAGGCTAAGAAATACCTCTCGGAGGCGGTGGCAATAAAAGGGGACCCTCAGCTGAGGGCACAGTCGTTGCTCTGGCTCGGTGACGCATGTTATGCCCTCGCCCAGTACCGTGAAGCAGAGAACGCGTATGCTTCCTACCTGAACGCCGACAGGAGAGGGGAGAACAGGGCCCTCGCTCAGTATGACATGGCTTATTCCCAGCTGATGCAGGACAAATACAAGAGCGCGGCGCAGAGCTTCGCGGAGGCATTGAAGACACAGCCACGACTCCCTCAACGCCTTTCCGATGACGCACGAATTCGTATGGCCGACGCTTATTATTACGACGGTGACTACAGGTCTGCGTTGAAAAACTACTCGGCGGCAATCGACAACGGTGCCGTCGATGCCGACTACGCCACATTCCGCAGGGCGGTGATGTATGGTCTCGGAGGCGACATCAAGACGAAAATCGCGGAGTTGTCGGCCATGTCTGCAAGGTTCCCGGATTCGAAGTGGCTCCCGAACGCTCTCCTTGAGAAAGGGCAGACTTATTCGGGACTCGGACAGACCTCGAAAGCCGTGGAGGCTTTCGAACAACTGCGTGCCTCCTACAAGCAGAGCGCGCAGGCCCGCAAAGGGATGCTCAACCTTGCATTGACATACATGCAGGACAAAAACCTCTCAAAGGCGGAAGAGGCGTATAAGGAAGTAATCGAGAAATGGCCCTCAAGCGAAGAAGCGTCTCTGGCAAATGACGACCTCCGCAGAATCTATTCCGCCAACGGCGGACTGCAGGAGTATGCGGCGTTCCTGCGGAGTGTGCCGGGAGCACCTCAGATCGATGCCTCTGAAATGGAATCGCTTGCCTTCGAGGGAGCGGAGACAGCATTCGCAGAAGATGTGAAAAAAACCGACTTGCTTGAGAAATATGTGGAGGAATACCCCAACGGACGGTATCTCTCCCAGGCCCTTCTCGACATAGCCACGGGCAAGGACGAGGCGGACGACAGTGACAGTGCCCTGGCAGCGCTCGACCGCCTTATCGACACACGGGGTGATTCCCAACAGATTCCAGAAGCCCTCCTGTTGAAAGCGCAAATCCTTGAGGAGAAAGGCCCCGCATTCTCGAAGGAGGCGGAGAAGGCATACCGACTCCTGGAACAGAGGGGTGGAGCCGATTACGCCGCCGAAGCATATGCCGGCATCATGCGCACCACTGAAGAGGACAGCGACAGGATGAAATATGCCGCTCTCGTGAAAAACAGCGGTGGACTGTCGGCCGACCAGATGGAGGAGGCGGAGTTCTACGAGGCTTCATCAATGCTCAAGAACGGCGACAGTAAAACAGCTGTCAAGATGCTCTCCACGCTGGCAGCCAATCCCAAGAGCCTACACGGCGCGAAAGCCGCTGTCACTCTCGGTCAACATTTCCTGGACAATGGCGACATCAGCGACGCCGAGAAGGTGCTGACAGCGTTCACCGACGAGGGAACGCCCCACGAATACTGGCTGGCACGCGGATTCATCGCACTCGCCGACGTATATCACACTCGCGGAAAAGACTATCTGGCCGTGGAATATCTCAGGAGTCTCAAAGAGAACTATCCCGGAAAAGAACTTGACATCCACGACATGATTGAGACAAGACTGAAGAAGTGGAAATGATCCATCCAACCACAAACATCGGAAAAATGCGAAATCCTATCATACATACCCTTAGACTGCCGATGGCGTTGGCAGTCGCGGTCCTATCTCTCCAGGCTCATGCCCAACTTCACGAGTCTATCAATGTGGAGGGTAAATACGTGCCTGAAATCATCAGGGCCGACAGAGTCAACATGCTGCCGAAAGCTTTCAGGCAGACTCTTACCTCTTCTCCGATTGAATATGAGTCATCGGGAGTGGCCACAGCATTCTCCCCCTCTCTGCTCACCATGCCGCCTACATGCTGGGGGGCAGCGAGGAAGGTGTCATCAAATCCGGGTTATCTTGAACTTGGAGCCGGATCGTGGCTGAATTCCACTCTCAGCGCCGGCTACCGGTTTATCGACAACTCTTCAACTCTATTCGGCGTAAGGCTACAGCACAATTCCACATCCCTCTGGAAACCTGCCTTGTCGGCAGCCACCGCAGATGTGAGCCAGGAACGGTATGACGAGTCGATTGCACTCTATGCTTCCCATATATTCAAAGGGCATGGCCGTCTCGACGCCGCGCTCGACTATCATGTGGGATATTTCAACTACTATGGCTATGTCCCTTACGGATACACGGGGGAATCTCAGGTGGAAGCCCCGACACAGACCCTAAATGATGTGGCTATGCGCCTCGACTGGAAGTCGCTGATAAGGCCGGGGGCGGCAGTGGCATATGACGCGACCCTACGCTTACGCCACTTCGCATACAGGAACCTCCCTCTCCCTTACGGCGACAGGGAGGGGAGCGCGAAGGGGACAAGGGAAACCAACGTGAGCCTGAGCGCGGGGTTGCGCATGCCTTGGGACAACGGAAGCTCTATTGGTATTGACGGAAACCTCGACATGGTGTTCCTCTCCGCCAACGGCGAGGAAATCTTCCGTGACGCTGTCTCCGGCGATTTCTCTCTGCCGAAAGCCGATGACTACGCGATGCTGACCCTGACCCCATACTACCGCTTCAACCGGGGACTGCTCGACGTCCGTATCGGCGCAGACATCGACCTCGCTTTCAATGCCGGCCCGGACGGAAGCCGATATTCTTTCTTCCATATAGCCCCGGATGTCAGACTCGCGTTGCAGACTGGACAGGTGGGACTATATCTTAACATGACGGGAGGAAGCGAACTGAACACCCTCTCCAGACTCCATGAACTCGACTATTACGGGATTCCGAGGGTGGTGTCAACACGCCCGTCTTATACCCCGCTCGATGCCGCCTTCGGAGTGAATTTAGGGCCTTTCTCGGGCTTTTCACTCGGAGTCGAGGGTAGATACCGCGCCACAAAGAACACTCCTCTCGGAGGCTGGTATCAGGCCTGGATAGGAAATGGCGACCGTCCTCCCGTGGGGCTGACTCCGCAGGTGGCAAAGGATGCCTCTCTCGGATATGCGGCCGACCGTGACGGGCTCAACCTGCACGGGGCTTCGGTGTCTGCGAAAATGTCGTATGAGTATGGCGACGTGTTCTCTATCAAAGCGGAAGGGTCATATCAGCCGCAGGATGGCAAGAAGGGATATTTCAACGGTTACGACCGTGCGAAAGCGACTGCTGACGTGGTGACGTCGTTCTCTCCCCTGAAGCCTCTCCACATCTCGTTAGGCTATCACTACCGTGGCTCCAGGGCAATATATATGAATTCGTTCACCACTGTCCTCAATGCCCCGACGCTTATCAACGGGACAGAGAGCACACTGCATTCACTCCCCCTTCCTGACCTGCATATCGCCAACATAGCGGCGGCCTGGGATTTCTCCGACTCATTCTCGGTGTGGCTCCAGGCCGACAATATCCTCAACCGCCATTCCGAACTGTTGCCGATGCAGCCTATGCAGGGCGTGGTGGTGGCAGGCGGCTTCAAGTGGCTTTTCTGAACGGAATAGGGAGGCCGGGGAAACTAAACCGCTCTCTTCATCGTTGATTAATTACGACATCCTTGTTCCCGACAGCTGTCCAGACGGATGCCTGAATTAACGGCAGAATATCAAAAAACATGTCAAC
This sequence comes from Muribaculaceae bacterium, assembly GCA_029058745.1. Lineage (GTDB taxonomy): Bacteria > Bacteroidota > Bacteroidia > Bacteroidales > Muribaculaceae > Lepagella. The sequence goes on along the minus strand of JAIDXM010000049.1, from coordinate 6,285 downwards.
TAATGATTTATGACAGGAAAATCATATGACGCTCCTTATAAGTCATGAATTGGACATTGCTATGAAATAAAAACCTGATACATATGAGCCAGCAATCATTGACACTGACATATCTCAACGAGGATGACCGTGCATACGGCCTGGCCGGAATGGTCATCTCCCTCGCGAGCCTTCAGGCCATCGACAGGGTGGCGGAGATATGCCTTGATTCCGACGGACCTATGGTGGAATTCTCTCACGAGTACTACTTCCCGGGCTCTCCTACCATATCTCCCAAGGCCACGTGGGATAATCTTGTACAGAATTTCCATATCACCACCTCAATGGTGCTTTCTAATGTCCTCGCACGTTCGATTGTGAGACTCAAGACGGAAGCCCCGGAGGGAATCATGAAGGAGATTTATTCGGAAGTGGAACGTGAGGGACGCGACACTTGCGCACTGGAGGATGATGAGATTGAAAACCTCTACAACAACGCCTTGGCGCGTGCCAGGCGCCTGTTCCTCAATCCGCGCCTGCATCCGGCCATCGAGGAATTTGCCCGCATAATCTCAAGAAGACGTTCCCTCTCCGGTATGGAAATACGCGATGAACTGCACCTCCTGCAACTCATCTGATTGTTACCCCAAAAAATTAACACCGGCCTCATCCGGCCCTGAAAGAGCAGCCCTACCGCTGCTCTTCTTTATTTTCCATCATTAGCATATCTTTTGTGTTGTAAAAATTTATCTCCTGTTGCTCCCATACGCTTCCCCTCCACTCTCGCAATCCCATTAACAGGAGTCCACACGCCGAGCCGTAAAGTTCGCAGAGATTTTTATCCACAAAAATTCCATAAAAGATTTCTGAATTAGAAATTTAATTTATAATTTTGCGGATGCAGACCGCGTCTCAGAAGCCCCGGTCCGGGGATTGAGGTGCGGGATGTGTGCCGTTGCGACGAGTCGCGGCGGAATAGACATACATAGAAAGCGTTTATCCGCGCTGATTCTTGTCGTTCTGAAATTCTCGCAAAATTTCTATCGATAGACAAGGATTGAGCAACGGTAGATGCCCGTGGATATGTAATTATAATTGTAACCGGTTGACATTTCGTGAGAAATGAGACCGGATACATTGGTTGCATATACAAGCGTGGGCTTCTGCGTTGCCGTCCGACTATCGATAGGGCAATGCGAGAAGCCTCAGAACGTAGGACGGTAACAGATACAGACTCCTGCGCTTTTCTTTTTTATAACCTAACGCCAACGAGGGGAGGACCGCGGCTTGCAACACATTTATGGAAAAAAGCCTAAGAAGTGCCATAGAACAATTCATGAGTCATCTGAGCGCGGTCAACATCCTACACAATTCGAACGACAAATGCCGATTGTATAATATTGCACTGGAGGCAGTAAAGATTGGGCATCCGGTTCCTCGCGATGAGATGAGAGAATTGTTTGAAAAAGCTATTGAAAAGCAAGGCTTGGACAAAACGATTTTCAATGATTTCTATCCTAATTACATTGGGACTGTTGAGATTGCTCATGATGTCATAGAGAGGATAAACTCAAAAAATCCTATAAAATCTGATTTTAGATTCTGAGAATGGGTATAATACGATTCTCTATAAAAAGAGACCGTATCGTCTGGGTATTATTGCTTACTTCCCTTTTAGGATACGTGGCTTGTGAGAAAGAGTCTGATATAAATTGGCCTATTTCATCAGAAGCCTTCAGGATTTTCTTCAGTACACTATTTTCAGGAATCATCTCATGCTCTATTTTTTATTTGCTTGTGACCTGCGTTCCTGAGTATCGTGAGAGAAAACTGAGAAAGGTAGAACTTCTGGATCTGATTCATGATATTAATCAGGATATTAGGTATGCAATGGGATACTTTGAAATAGGATATAAGACTGGCAAATTGAATGATGGGGTTGGAGTAAATTTGCAAGAACAAGCAAGAATAAATCTTTCCTATCTTTCGAACGGATTTGTCATAAAATATGAAAAAGTCTCCAGTTTGGTTAAATCCATGCCATGTTCAATGATTTCAAGTTGGAACAGCGTGCAACACATCAATTCAATAAAACGGATAAGATATAATCAGTTTGATGAAATCTTCTGTGAAAAGTCTTATAATAAATTTTTGGATGAAATTGAGAATGCTGCTAAAACTCTTGAGCACCTGGAAACGCAACTTACATCAATATCTTAATATAAAACTTATAAAATGGATATAATTTATCTAAAAAACAACAAATAACTATGAAACAAAAATTTAAAAAATTTGGAATGTTGGTGGCGATGCTGTTGGCATTCCTTCCCGCATCGGCTTACGACTTTGAAGTCGATGGATTCTACTATGAGATTGTGTCGCTTACAGACCTTACTTGTAAGGTCGTTGCCGGAGACAACAAGTATGAAGGAGAGCTTGTGATTCCGGCAGAGGTTACGTACAACAACCGTAACTTGAAAGTGACCGAAATCGGAAGTGAAGCATTCCGTGGATGTAAATCGTTAACATCAGTAACGATACCGGATTCGGTGACAGTAATCGGATATAATGCATTTTATTATTGTATTTAGAGGGAAGGGAAAGACAGGGAATAATGAGGAATAACAAGGAAAATAATAGTGATTTGCAGGGGATTATGGAATTTAACACTTTGGTGGGTGGTATTTGGAAGCAACCGTTTTTAGGCATATTTTTGTGACGTATTTCTACCGCGGAGAAGCTGAGGCTTTCCGCTTTCGTCATTTTATAGGGTCAGTTTACATCGGTTTACGATGGTTTACAATTGTTGTCAGCGGCGGTAAGAGAGGCTTCAGAACCGCCATTTCGTGCTACCGGTTGACATGGGTTGTCAACGGTTAACTTCTGTAGCACCTGGTGCAAAAGCATTTCACCACCTCCGCATAACCCGTTAAGGTCACTCCTCGTTGATTGATACCCACATCAACCACTACGCCTAACGATCAACTATTCCTGCCATCATTCAATTCCCTCTCGCCTAAGTATGTCGCGCTTGAATTTGCTCAATGGACGGTCAAGAATCTTCGAAGGATTACGTTCCACCCCGAACATCATACGGTAAACATCATTTATGCTACGCTCTTTTTCATACTTGCGACAGATTTTTTTAAAGAGTGTCTTAAGATATGTCGGATTGTTTTTCATCCTAAAATCCATGATGTCTTTCAACTCCAATGGACCATGACAGGCATAAAGTTCCTCAAGCATCAAGTCTTTGATCATCCTCTCTTCCTTAGAGCCTACTTTTACAACGAGTTTCACACTCCAGCGTACTTTACCGTCCTTTTCATCTGTTTTTAGCTCAGGTCGGAACTCCAAATCAGGATCTGGAGATTCGGTTGTATAAGGATGTATATGTGTCTTTAAACTATAATGCGTTGTTCCCTTTGCAGCACTATTACATACAGGACACGAGGGAATCAGATTATAGAAACTCAAAGATAGGAGCGGATAATGACTATGGGCAAACCAATGGTCGAACTGCGGTCGAGTCTTACTTTTGGCTACTCCGTTGGTATCCTCTTGCCCCACCGTAAACGTATATTGGCGGTTACAATACGTACACGTATTCCGTCCCTTCATCTTCGCAACTTCGTAAGCAATTGCACTGTTGAAATCAGCATAATTGAACACTTTGTCAAGGAAACTGAATAGATCTTTGTAACGGTTGACTCTCTGTTTATTCTTATCCGTGAGATTATTAATATTTTTTCTATAAAACTTGAGATAGTGCCGGAGCTGACGTTCGCTATATGTGAATCCGAATGGCGCATGACCGGTGTTAGATTCGCATTGTTTAGCTATAAGTAACTTATTAAGTATTTCTGTGTTAAGTTTGAAAAGTCGCTCTGGCCTTGCGGTCAGGATATCATCCAGAAGATTATCATTATTGAGCACACCACACCATTCAGGCATAGTAGTTGACAGGTCTGACAGATGTTTTTTTATTTTAGGACGCAGAAGGTCACAATATCTATCCAGATCAGCTTTGGACGGAGAATCAAGATGCCACATAATCCGTTTTTTTAATTCTTATTCAATCTTTAATTTCTCATTTGTTATCAAATTATTTGTCTTCCAGTTCACGCAACTGTCTCTTGAGTTCCGTAATTTTCTTTTGGCGATCATCATCACCGAACATACTGTGATATTGTTCGAGCAATATATCGCGAATAATTGGCTCATCTATGATCATTATCATGTCGTGAAGTCTGTCGCCATCGAAATGTTCAACATTGTCATTACCCTGATTCCCTTTCTTTTTTTCTTTGTGCCATTGCAAATCACTGACAATACGGGCGATGAACCAATCTGCAAACTTGCCGCGGCTACCTTCCAACATAAAGAATGCCGTATTGAGCATATCGTGGATGTTAGCTCCGAAACTTTTGACCTCTAACGATCCTGGCTGTCCATTTTCAAGAGTAAGAATATTGGTGGTCGGTATGTCGCTCAGCACGAACGGCGAATGAGTCACTATAATGAACGATACAGCTTCGATACCATTGAAATGCATCTGCCTGAGTCCGTCGAGAAGTCTTTCCACAAACTGCTGCTGGAAATGTGGATGATAATAAAGCTCGATTTCCTCAAGTATGACGTTGACTCGACTGTAAGCAACCCGATTTACGCATTCCGGAGAATTACACCGGTGTACAGAATCTATGTTTGCAAGATGATATAACAATGAACTCACCGCATGAATTTCCTGGCGTTCACCGGAACTCAACTGGTTAAAAGCAAATTGTTTTCCATCATCCCCCTTTACCATTATCTTTACATTGAAAAACTGTGCGGGTAATACATCCGTATCTTTTGTAAAGGCCATCGGCAGTCTTTCCCTGAATTCATAGCGCATACTGCGCATAGCCCCTTTTGCTATATTTCTCATTTTTTCCAATGAAAAATTACCTGTGCCGTAGGCCCCGGTCATGAGGTAACATAATGTTTGCCTCAAACGAGTTGTCACATGTGAATGGTCTCGGCTGAGATCCTCAATAAGAGCCTTGAGTGTCATTCTTTCTTCTTCCCCCACCCATTTCACAATATTCTTCAGTTTATCATAATAGGCCTTGTAAGCTGGATATTTTGCAGCTATTTTAAGGGTTTTATATGCAAGGTAATCGAGTGCGGTAGACATAAACTGCAGTCCATCATGGATTTTGAATAAATATTTTTGCTTCCAGCATTCTGCAATAAGCCCCCTTAGTACTCTGAAAGCTCTGGGTCTAAGTTGCAACCTACACACATTATTCACATGTGAAAAATCATAGTTTTTCCGACCTTGGGTTATTTCAAATCCGACAACTGTAAGATGGTGATTGACGCGGCTATATCCGTCATAATGCACAAGCAGCCCTAACAACCGGTCCACAGCAAGCGAATTCTCGACATTGATATTAATGCACCCTTTATCTCTTGCCGGTGTTAGTACTACCGGAGTCTGATAGCTGTCATTTTTATGAAATATACCCTCAAGCCAACACGATACTTCGTGTGAGCGAGGCACGAAATACAATTCATCCACAAAGTCATTGACGTTATAGGCATAAATACTGTAATTCGAAACGAAAGTATAGAAAAAATGTTTTAGCATCAGTTCTATCACATTTTTCTTTCCTTTCCACACGGTCAGAGCTTCCGGATCGACATCACGATGAAAAACCGGCTTTGCGCTACGGGAAAACACAATAGTGTCGGCTGTCTCTACCTTCGTTTCATAGGTGCAGATCTCCACTCTGCTCCCTTCGACAGACAGCATGTGTGGAATACCACCAATTAAGAAATACAACTCTCCATGTACCCCGGCTATATAATGAAGTCTTCCTGTACGCTCAACTGGGCTAGTTCCGATGATTGACGCGGCGAAATTATTTATCAGTCTGAGCATGAATTCCACAATTGAGCTTTTGCCTGATCCATTCATCCCCACGATAGCCGACACATTCACATGCAATCCTGGCTCGCCGGTATAGCGAAATTGATTGCATCGTATATAATCATCGTAGAGTGCTACCATACTACCTTGACTGCCTGTGTAAGTAATCGAATGACCCTCCACCGCATAACCATCATAGAGATAGTAAGGTTTTCCGGACTTAAGAATTTTCTTACCGACACTATTGTCATCTGTAACCATGACAGCAAAAACACAAAATTCCGATAATATTGGCATACCCGACTTAATTTAAATAATTTAAGTTTCGCAAGTTCAACTTGCTGATTTCAGATTGTAAAATTTAGCGATATGAGCCAGTTCGTCAGAAT
>JAIDXM010000048.1 GCA_029058745.1 Muribaculaceae bacterium | reverse complement strand
TTGTGATCCGCCTGGGGCTCGAACCCAGGACCCCAACATTAAAAGTGTTGTGCTCTACCAGCTGAGCTAGCGAATCAACATTTGCTCCAGAATGGTTGTCTCGATTATGAGTAGGGGAGAACCCTGTATTCTAATCTGAGAAATTCCAATATCTAAGAGTCTTTGCGCTTCAGGATGGGCTTGAACCAACGACCCCCTGATTAACAGTCAGGTGCTCTAACCAACTGAGCTACTGAAGCGTGTTTAAATGCTTTTGATGTCGATGCCGTCTCTGTTTTAGTGTCGGTGTCTCTCTCAATTGCGGTGCAAAGTTAGGAAGTTTTAGTGAACTGTGCAAATTTTTTTATAATTTTTTTGCTTGAGTGATTCTTTTGTTCTTTGAAATTCTTGTATAATTTATTGATATGTCGATTTATAAAAAATGATAAATTTATTTATTTTTTTTTGGAGGTTTGCTGTCATATCTAAGGGAAATCCCTGGTTTTGGAGTATTGGATGCGGGTAATCTGAATTGCGAATGTCATCGTTTGCCACAAACGATGACATTCGCGTGACATCTGATGGTGAAATCAGATGAAGAATATGGTGCCGATGTCGATTTGGTAATGAGTGCTATCATTGGGGTGTACTAAAAGTCCCTAAATATGGAACTGCGGGTTTGCCTTTCCATGTATTTTTATTAATTTTGCCATTGTTAACCGAAATATGAATAGTATGACAGTAACAGAAAGATTTCTTGGCTATGTCGCTTTCGACACTCAAAGCGATGAGCTTACAAATATGACACCCTCTACGCCTGGACAGATGGTTTTCGCGCGTCATCTGCGTGAGGAGCTTGAGAAGATGGGTCTTGAGGATATAACGCTTGATGACAACGGTTATCTGATGGCAACTCTTCCGGCAAATTGTGACCGGGAGGTGCCGGTGGTGGGTTTCATAGCGCATCTTGACACATCTCCGGATATGAGCGGTAAGCATGTTCGTCCTCGTATTGTGGAGAATTATGAGGGAGGGGATATAGTGCTTAATTCGGAAGATGGAATCATGATGAGTCCCTCCGAGTTTCCCGAACTCCAGAATTATCTTGGTCAGGATCTCATAGTGACTGACGGGACGACGCTTCTTGGCGCCGACGACAAGGCAGGGATTGCAGAGATTGTGACGGCAGTGGCGTATCTCCAGGCGCACCCTGAGATAAAGCATGGAAAGATTCGCATAGCATTCAACCCGGACGAGGAGATAGGGATGGGAGCGCATAAATTTGATGTCGCATTGTTTGGCGCGGATTTCGCTTACACAATGGACGGTGGCGCCATAGGTGAGCTTGAATTCGAGAATTTCAATGCAGCCAGCGCGAAGGTGACAATCAAAGGGCGGAACGTCCATCCTGGCAGTGCGAAGCATAAGATGATCAACTCAATGCGTGTCGCTACCCAGTTTATCGTCATGTTGCCTCGTTGGGAAACCCCGGAGCATACAGAGGGATACGAAGGATTCTATCATCTTGTGGGGATAGAGGGTACGGTAGAGGAGACAGTACTGACCTACATAATACGGGACCATGACCGCTCACGTTTTGAGAGCCGTAAGCGTGAGATAGAGCATCTTGTCAGGAAGACCAATATGGAGTTCCCCGGGTGTGCGTCGGTTGAGATAAAGGACCAGTATTACAACATGCGGGAGAAGATAGAACCCGTGATGCATATTGTAGAGATTGCGGAGCGTGCCATGCGAGAGTCGGGAGTTGAGCCGAGAGTGCAGCCAATCCGCGGCGGCACAGACGGAGCCCAGCTTTCGTTCAAGGGTTTGCCGTGTCCCAATATTTTTGCCGGAGGAGAGAATTTCCATGGCAGATACGAATTTGTGTCAGTGCAGAGTATGGAGAAGGCCACTGATGTCATTGTCAATATATGCAGGCTTGTGGCAGAAAAGTGAGCAAGAATAAATTGATAGTCATAACAGGGCCGACTGCCTCAGGGAAGTCGGCCCTTGCCGTGGATGTGGCTGCAAGGCTTGGCACGGAGGTGATATCCGCCGACAGCCGTCAGATATATAAGGGAATCCCGATTGTGACCGCTGTTCCGTCAGAGGAAGAGAGGAGAGGAGTCCGTCACCATCTTCTTGAGGTGTTGCCGCTCGACAGCTATTACAGTGCGAGTGAGTTTGAGAGGGATGCTCTGGGGATTCTTGACAGTCTGTTCTCAAGGGCTGGAATCGCTGTTGTGTGCGGAGGTTCGATGATGTATGTTGACGCTTTGTGTAATGGCATAGATGAGATTCCGACGGTGCCGGAAGAAATCAGGAGAGGCCTTATGGCGGAATGGGATGAGAGGGGAGACGGCTGGCTTTTGTCGGAACTCAGGCGCATTGATCCGCGACATTATGAAAAGGTTGACCGCAGGAATATGAAACGGGTTTTTCATGCGGTTGAGGTATGTCTCACCGCAGGATGCCCTTATAGCTCACTGCTTACAGGGATGCGTAGGGAACGTCCGTTCGATATAGTCAAGATATGTCTTGCCGGCAGTCGGGACGCCCTTTTTGAGAGAATCAACCGTAGGGTTGAGATGATGGTTTCGTCAGGCCTTGAGGAGGAAGCTCGTAGAGTGAGTCATCTTCGTCATCTGAATTCGCTGAACACAGTCGGCCTCAAAGAGATGTTCATGTATTTCGATGGAGTGCTTGGCAGGGAGGAGGCAGTGGCGAGGATACAGAAAAACACTCGCGTCTATGCCAAGAAACAGATTACCTGGCATAAACGCGATGAATCAATGGTGAGACTTGATTTTACGGACTCAGTCCCTGTAAATGCAGAGCGGATTCTGAATATATCAGAAGTCATATCCTAAAGAGAAAACCCATGCTTTGTTTCGTCCTCCTTCATGAGGATTTTTCCAGACATTGGATGTTCCGGCAAGGTAATGCACGTTGAAAGAGTATTTGCGGTTAAGAGTAAGTCCGGTGCCCATCTTTATTCCGAAGTCGAGGAAGTTGCTTTTTGCGGCTTCCGTGTAAAGAGGGGAGGTGGTGGTAGGTTGCGGATCTATCACGGTGATTTTGTCGTTGTCAGAGGCATGGAGCTTGAATTGGGCATAGGGGCCTGCTTCCACGTTCCAGCGGAGCGCGTCCGTGACATTGAATCTGAAGGATGCCATCACCGGCACTGTGAAATTATACGTTCGGTAATGTCCCATCTGGGTGAATTTCTGGATTTCCCCATTCTCATAATAGTCTTGGGCATACGCATAATTGCCGCTTCTTGATTCGAAGAAGAAACCAGGCTGGATTGCAAAGAAATCCTTCATATTCAAGTCAATCACGACTCCTGCGTTTACTCCGGTTCCCCAACTGTTGATGTTCCATTGCTTGAAATAGTCTTTCCCGAAAGTGCGGTTTGAGGAGTTGACTCCGAGTCTTACTCCGAAGGAGAAAAGTCGTTCGGCCGGTTCGGAAGAGAAGAAATCCTGAGCTAAAAGACTTCCCGGGAAAGCCATGGAGAGAGCGGCGAATAGTATTTTTGGTAATCTCATATTGTCATGTTGGAGTTTATAGGAAGCAAAATTAAGGAAAAAAGTTTGGAATTGAAATTTATTATCTAAATTTGCGGAGATTTTCTTTAGGAATCCTTGTGGATTTCGGGTAAGATAATCCTCATTTTTACTATGAACATATCGACAAACCGGCGTACAGGCTTAGTTTCACAGGTCTGTCACTGAAAAAATGTATTACGATGGCACCACAAAAATTCAGCTCACTGATGACAGGAGCTAAAGATTATGTCCTGATAGTGTTGGGTCTGATGCTATACTCATTAGGATTCTGTGCGTTCATTCTGCCTCATGAAGTTGTCATAGGAGGCTTGAGCGGAGTAGGCACGCTTGTTTATTTCGCCACGAGGGGGATGGTCCCGGTGGCAGTCACTCAGTATGCATGCAATCTTGTGTTATTGTCTTTTGCATTCAAGATTGTAGGCAAGACATTTGTGATGCGTACCATATTTGGAGCCACTGTACTGTCGTTATGTATCGGGGCGGTGGAAGGATTCTTCATGGGACTTGGCCATCCTATAATAGAGGATATCTCGATGAGCGCCATCCTTGGGGGCATCCTGTGTGGAATAGGTGTAGGCACGGTGTTTATCCACAACGGTTCGTCAGGCGGCACCGACATCGTTGCCGCCATGGTGTCGAAAGTCAGCAATGTAAGCATAGGTAGAACTATGATTTATACAGATATGTTGATTGTCATGAGTTCGCTTTTTCTCCCGTTTGAGGGTACGTTTCAGGAGCGCCTTGACGTTAGGGTACCTCTTATTGTCTATGGTCTGATAGTGACGTTTGTAATCGCATACATGACGGATATGATAATCAACACCAACCGTCAGGCCACCCAGTTCATCATATTCTCTCACAAATGGGCAGAGATTGCAGACAGGGTCAACAAAGAGGCACAACGGGGAGTGACAGTGCTCGACGGGATGGGTTGGTATTCCAAGAAGCCGGTTAAGATTCTGATGGTGTGGTGTCGTAAAATAGAGAGTGTCACAATTTTCCGTATTGTGAAGAGTATGGATGAGAATGCCTTTATCACTCAGGCCAATGTCAACGGGGTCTATGGAAAAGGATTTGACACAATGAAGGTGAAGATGAAAAAAAAGAAAGAGGAAGGAGTGGAGCAGGCAAGCCGATAGGCCGACCGGTCATTGGTTATTGATTAGAGACGACCCGGACTTTGGCGGAATAACCGCCTCAGCCCGGGTCTCGAGTTATGTAAGCCGGAAAATTTTTCAAATAGTGGGCCAGTCCCGTCTTATACTTCGTGTCTCACATTATATACCTCAGCCAACATCTCCTTTATGGATTCGATGTTGTGGAGATTTACGTTTCCATGGGTCATGAGCAACATCGGCACAGGCTTTTTGTCGGGACTATATGGCGGCTGGACATAATCGAACTCCTCCCTGATTTTGAAACCGTTTTTCTGGTAGAACCGTATTCTTTTTCTGGAAATGTCGTCATCCGGTTTCTCCACTTCCAGAAGGACATCCGGCGACACCTCCTTAAAAAGATGGTGGAGCATCTCAGAACCGAGGTTTTTGCCTCTCTGCTGAGGTATTATCGCGAAGTGTTCGACATATGTGTATCCCTCGAATGTCCAGTAAGAGAGGAATCCGAGGAAAAGGTCGCCGTCTTTAACAGAGAATGCGTGAAACTTTCCTCCCTTCATTTTAATGAAATTGGCGAGATGTGTCTCATCTTTGTATTCTCTTCTTTCCTCTGGAGGGAAAGCCTCGTTATATAATTGCAGGAACGATGGATAGTCTTCCATCCTGAGATTTTCAAATACCATGATTTATAAATTGATTTTGGGTTGTGTTGTTACTTATTGCAGATTTTCTTTCATCCGCTTGTATATAAACGTCTTGCCACGGGAAATAACTCCCGCGTCAGGCTTGTATAGAGACTGGAATGAAAGAGTCGAGTTTCCCGGAATCCATTCCACGACACGGTCGATCCATCGTTCGATCCCCTCTCTTGAAGGATGAGGGTTAGAGGCGCTCTGCCGTGGCAGGGAGATGGAGAAACTGTCGAAATACCGGTTGTCTCCAAGCTCCTTTTTCATCCACTCGTTAAACTCAACACCTTCCTGATGTCCCGGCCATTCCGGAGGTCCTATCCAGAGATACGGTATGCTGTCAAAAGATTTCACGAGATTATCCACAGGCTCCTTCAGTTTAATGTCAGGCTTTTGCTCAAACATCTCGTTCATCCCGAGGCTGACTATAATGGCATCAGGATGCACTTCTCCTATTATTCTTTCAAGTGCCTGGGATTGTTGTGTCCATTTGGATATTGTCGATCCGTCCCATACCACTGTCGCCACTTCGAAACCGTTTATGTCTCCATACGCATTCAGCCTTTCAGCCATCCATCCTGTCATAGAATCACCAATCAGAAGGATTTTGTTGATAAAGTGTGTGGTTGTGTCAGGATTGGCAGTTCTCTCTGGCGTCATATCCGCGCCATTGTCCATGACGCTGTCACCGAGTGTCATGTAGGCCGCTTTCGGAGAGAAAGTGAAGCATAACATTGTCACCACGGCAATCATGAGGATTTTGCCGGAAGGGATGACTGTCCTATTATAGTCCATACGTTGTCATTATTAATGTTGTCATTATTTTACCGGAGTTGCCTGATAAAACAGTTTTTGCATAAAACGATAATGTTTCCAATCTATTGCCATTCATGCCCGGAAGTTGTGTCTCACGTGAATCTTTACGGTGTTCCGGACAGTCAGAGCTACTGTTTCAAACAAGGCTCACTCATGATAAAAGCGTCAGCTGTCCTCTGATTCTGTCGGGAAATCCGAAATCTTTCAGGGGTGGCTACTCAAAAGTATTAACAAAAAATTTATGGAATAGATTGAGAGAGGCCTGCTTTTAACAAATAAATTTGAATGTCCGTAGAAATCAAAAAAAGAGACAGGAGCCGATGGAGTCAGATATTATTGTTAATTTTGCAGGGCTGGAGATAGGCCGATTTTGAACCATGCCAAATCTGGCATGTGGGAAGACAGGATGTGACGGTATAATAAGTCTTGAAAAACTACCTATAATCATGAGATTGAGAATTTTTGCGACATGCTTGTTGCTTTTTACAATGTTCCGCGCTTTCGATGCCTACGGATGGGATGACGAAGGCTACAGGAAAGTGGAGTGTTCCATACGGGTTCCCTCTTTCCCGGAGAAAGAATATCGTGTGGCGGATTATGGCGCGTCGGAAAACGCGACGGCGGAGCAGAATCAGCGAGCCATCACCAAGGCGATAGATGAATGTAGCGCCAACGGTGGAGGGCATGTGATAGTAGGGGAGGGGGTATTGAAGACGGGAGCCATACACCTCAAGAGCAATGTCAATCTTGTTGTTGAGAAAGGGGCGGTATTGAGTTTCTCCTATGAGCCGGAACTCTATCCCCTTGTGAAGACCCGGTGGGAGGGAATCGATTGCACTAATATCTCGCCATGCATCTATGCTTACGGAGCCACGGATGTAGGAATCTCCGGGGAGGGTGAGATTGACGGCACAGGAGAGAACGAGACCTGGTGGCACTGGTGTGGCGCGGCAAAATACGGGTGGACAGATGGAGTGGCCAGCCAACGGGAATCGCGTCCCCGTCTTCTTCAGATGGCTGAAGATGGAGTCCAGGCATCTGACAGAGTGTTCGATTCATCCGGACGTCTTCGCCCGCAGCTTGTCCAGTTTTATAAATGCGATGGGGTCCTGGTGGAGGGTGTCACTCTGTTGCGCTCGCCTTTCTGGTGTCTTCATCCATTATTGTCACGGAATGTGGTTGTGAGGGATGTCAAGTTCATCAACGACGGTCCTAACGGCGACGGCTGTGATCCAGAGTCATGCGACGGGGTGCTGATTGAAGGATGCTTCTTCAACACCGGAGATGACTGCATCGCAATAAAGAGCGGCCGTAACAACGACGGGCGTTTGTGGGCACGCCCATGCGAGAATATAATCATAAGGGATTGTGAGATGAGAAACGGCCACGGAGGGGTGGTGATAGGGAGTGAGATTTCCGGTGGATGCCGCAATCTTTATGCCGAGAATTGCAGGATGGACAGTCCGAATCTCGACAGGGTGGTCAGGATAAAGACCAACACCTGTCGCGGAGGAATCGTGGAAAACATAAATGTTCGCGACATCAAGGTGGGGCGTTGCCGGGAAGCTGTGGTGAAAATCAATCTCGACTATGAGAACCGGGAGAAATGTCGCCGCGATTTTCCGCCTACCGTCAGGGGGGTAAGTGTAGAGAACGTGGAATGTGGGGAAAGCCGTTACGGAGTCCTGATAATAGGATTGCCGGATAAGGAGAACGTGTATGACATATCATTGAGAAAGTGCAGGTTCGACAATGTCAAGGAGGGAAACAAGATGACAGGGAACACTCGTGATGTAAGACTTGAGGATGTGTATGTCAACGGATCGTTGTGCATGACGGAGAAACCATATTCCCGTTTCAGTGAATGGATGGCGGTTTCTGAGATGGCACGCACGCCTCTGAGTTATATGCTCGATTTCTCAAAGAAGCCGAAATGGAGCTATGTCATGGGCATTGAACTCGAGGCTATGCTCGACACATACCTGGCCTGCCGCAACGACTCGATACTCTCATATTGTCGCTCATATACCGACCGCATGATAGATTCCCGGGGAGAGATTGAGGGGTATCGTTTTTCCGATTATAATCTCGATAATGTAAGGACAGGCCATTTTGTCAACCGGCTGTATGACGAGTTGCCGGAGGAAAAGAATCTTAAGGCAGTCAGGGAGATGTTGCGCCAGCTTGAACGTCAGCCGCGCACACGCGAAGGTGTATATTGGCATAAGGCTATCTATGCGTGGCAGGTATGGCTCGACGGCATATTCATGGGATTGCCTTTGCGGGTGTCTGCCTCACCGCGTTTTGTGAAGGGGAGAAAACTCCGAAGGATATATGACGATGCAGTTGACCAGCTTGTGAGGACTTATGAGCGCACGTATGATGCTTCCACCGGGCTCAACCGGCATGCCTGGGACGAGACAGGGGATATGTTCTGGAGTGATGAGTCAACAGGGTTGTCCCGTCATTGCTGGGGTCGTGCCCAAGGTTGGTATGCGATGGCCCTTGTGGAGATACTTGATGCGCTGCCGTCCGATTATGAGAGGAGGGGAGAGGTGGAGATATTGCTTGACAAAGTGCTGTCGGCGGCCACGAGATGGCAAGATAAGGAGAGTGGGCTGTGGTATCAGGTTATGGACAGCCCTGACAGGGAAGGGAATTATCTTGAATCCACATGCTCGTCGATGTTGGCGTATTGTATGCTTAAATCAGTCCGCAAGGGTTATGCCGACTCCCGTTATCTTGAATCCGGAGTCAAGGCTTACAAAGGGATTGTCGGCAGGTTCCTGAGAGTGGATGCAGGCGGACATTTGTCTCTTACGGGATGCTGTTCCGTGGCAGGTCTTGGCCCCGGCACGAGTGCGGCGGTCAGAAAGGCAGCCCCACATATCCTGGAAGACAAGACTCGCAGAGATGGCTCATTCGAGTATTACATCAGCGAGCCGGTAAGGGATAACGATGCGAAAGGGGTGGGTCCCTTTATGTGGGCATCGCTTGAGATTGAACGTCTTGGCTACGGAACAGATATGATGGATTGAGTCATCATAAGATTGAATGCGCTCCATTTATGCCCATTATGTGGTTATGTGGGAGAAAAAGTTGATGCAAATTGCATAGATATACTGTAAAAATGGTTAAATTTGCACCATGTAAAACCGGATTGTGAATGAATATGAATATGGAAAAAAATAAAGATAAGAAGGTAGTGCTGAGTGGCATCCGTTCCACCGGCAATCTCCACCTTGGCAATTATTTCGGGGCAGTAAGCAAGTTCCTGAAGCTTCAGGATGAATATGACTGCAGATATTTTATAGCAGACCTTCATGCCCTTACCACTAATCCAGACCCCAAGATGCTCCATGAGAGTGTTAAGAACATACTCGCGGAGTATCTGGCCGCCGGACTTGACCCGGAGAAGAACATGTTGTATGTCCAGAGCGACATACCCGAGATTTCGGAGATGTATCTTCTTCTCAACATGCATGTGGGAATAGGCGAGCTTATGCGCACTGCCTCGTTCAAAGACAAGGCCCGTAAGGCGTTGGGCATCACATCCGACAGTGATGAGATTGAGAAAGAGATTATCGGCAACCAGACGAATCAGCGGGTCAATGCCGGACTGCTCACTTATCCGACACTTATGGCAGTGGATATTCTCATACATCATGCCGATTATGTGCCGGTGGGGAAAGACCAGGAGCAGCATCTTGAGCTTACCAGGAGATTTGCCCGCAGGTTCAATTCTTTCTATGGCGTTGATTATTTTGGCGAGCCGGTCAATTTCAACTTCGGAGGGGAAGCTCTCAAGGTTCCTGGACTCGACGGCTCTGGCAAGATGGGGAAGAGCGAAGGCAATTGCATCTATCTGATTGATGATGAAAAAACTCTCCGCAAGAAGGTGATGAGGGCAGTGACGGATGAAGGACCTAAGGTGCCTGATTCTCCGGTGAGCCAGCCGGTGGCCAACTTATTCCTTCTGATGGATCTTGTGTCAGACAAGGAAGTGGTTGACCATTTCCGCAAGGCATATGCCGATTGCTCCATACGCTATGGCGACATGAAGAAGCAGCTTGCAGAGGATCTCCTGAAGGTGACATTGCCCATACGCGAGCGTATCCTTGATATCCGCAGCAACGATGAGCTTTTGGCTAAGGTGGTGAAGAGTGGCGCCGAAAGGGCACGCGCTTATGCCGCCGACACGTTGAGGGAGGTACGTGAGATTATGGGAATCCGTAAGATCTGACCTGATTATGGTGTTAAACTGGATCTGGATTGCATTTTTCGCAATCGCGTTCCTTATGGCCGTCGGTCGCACTGTGACCGACGGCGACCTTTCTGTATGGTCGGACATAATGAACAGCTCTTTCTCCCAGGCTTCTTTCGCGTTTGAGATTTCACTCGGCCTCACCGGAGTCCTTACTCTTTGGCTCGGGATTATGAAAATAGGGGAGAAGGGAGGAGTGATCGAGTTCTTCGGACGTTTGATAAGTCCGTTCTTTTCTCGCCTGTTTCCAGGCATTCCCAAGGGACATCCCGCCATGGGCGCTATCTTCATGAACATATCCGCCAATATGTTAGGCCTTGACAATGCCGCCACTCCCATGGGGTTGAGGGCCATGCAGGAGATGCAGACCCTCAATGATAAGAAAGACACCGCCACAGATGCTATGATTATGTTCCTGGTGCTCAATTCGTCGGGGTTATGTCTTATTCCGGTGAGCATAATGATGTATCGGGCACAGGGAGGGGCGTCAAATCCGACCGACATCTTCCTTCCGATATTGATAGCCACCGCCATAGCAACCCTTGTCGGACTTGTGGCTTTGTGTGTCAGGCAAAGAATCAGGATTGACCGTGTCATAGCGGGATGGCTTCTCGGCATAGGGGCTGTCGTGGCGGCGGTATGCTGGTTTTTCGCATCTCTACCGGCAGGAAAAATGGAACTGTATTCCACATTTGCCGCCAATGTAATCCTGTTCAGTGTCATAATCTCATTCATAATAGCCGGCGTCAGGAAGAAGGTGAACGTGTATGACACATTCATAGAGGGCGCCAAGGAGGGTTTCAGGACTGCTGTCATGATAATCCCATATCTGGTGGCCATCCTTGTGGCGATAGGGATGTTTCGCGCCTCAGGGGCTCTCGACCTGTTCACATCGTGGGTGGAAACCGCCGTGGGGGCATTAGGATTCGACACGCGATGGGTGGGGGCATTGCCCACGATGCTTATGAAACCGCTGAGCGGAAGCGGGTCGTGTGCGATGATGCTTGATGTGATGAAGGAAAACGGAGCTGACGCTTTTGTAAGCCGTGTCGCGGCGGCTGTGAGGGGTTCGACCGACACGACATTCTATATCCTCGCGGTCTATTTCGGAAGCGTAGGGGTGATGAAGACACGCTACGCCGCCGGCTACGCTTTGCTTGCCGACCTCACCGGGGCTGTTGCCGCAGTCCTCGTCGCCTACTTCTTCTTTGGCTGACCTCAGACTCTCCCTTCCACACAAAAGGCACACCCATTTACGGATGTGCCTTTTTTAGATACTTTATGGTGACGAAAGACAGATAAATAATGTAGGGACATTCCTTCGGAATGTTTGATTAACAATCTGATTGCCAGATGGTACATAATGGAGGTATATCCCTGCATTCAAAAGAATTCAAAGTCTTGCAACATACTCATTTGTCATAGCTTCACAAGTCTGTGGGAAGAAGTGCCTTTTGAAGTGGTTACACTGACTATGTAGATTCCTTTATGGAGATACGTAACGTCGAGGGCAGTTCCCTCTCTGTAGCCTTTGAATAACTTCACATGGCGTCCTTCGAGGTCAGTTATCGAAACCATATCGGCAATGTCGAAGTCTCCCGATATGAATATATGGCTTCTTGCCGGCAACGGATAGATTGATGTCACACCGTTGTCAGTGACCTCTTCCACGCCGCTGCCGTCATTACGGAACACAGCTTTGATGTAGGAGTCGGCTTTCACTGAAACAGAAAGTTCAGGTTTATTGCCGATTTCCTTATTGTCGCGGTCAACCCAATTAACGAATACGTATCCTGGGAGGGCGACGGCATTAAGTGCGAGAGTAGTGCCGTAATCATATATTCCGGTCGAAGCTCCTGCGACTGCGCCTTCATGCTCGTTGGATACAATCTCGACCATAAATCGTTTTTTCATGAAACTTGCCGTGATTTCCATATCTTCCTTAGGAATGAATTCGTAGATTGATTTTTCCGACAGGATGTCTGCACCATACGACCATTTTATAAAATCATAACCCTCGGAGGGTTCCGCCTGTAGTTTCACGGTTTCTCCAAATCCTATAGACGCGTCGGCCGGTTTTGTCGTACCTCCGTCGGAAGGATTGGCAAAGGTGGTTATCCTTACGTTGCCCTCGGCAAACTGTATCCACGATGCGGCAGACGATTTGCTTCCGGTGAATCCTTCTCCGTCGGTGATGCCGGTAAGGTTTACGGTCAGCATATAGTAGCCGTTTTCGGAGGTAGCGTTACCGAGGTCGATGTTAAACGTGTCATTATCGGGCGATGTCGCTTTGATTTCCATTCCCGAGGTATCAACACGTTTGCCTTGGCATACGAGGGATATGTCGGAGACATCGAATGTAGCGGGGACAATCTGTTTGTTGAACGTCACTACGATTTCTTTGACGGCCTTCATGCTTGTTTCACCCTCATCGGGAACTCCGGCGAAGGTCAGGATGTCGAGTTCTTCGTCAGGTCGCGGCATGAGTGTTACCCGGTAAGAATCATTTGTGGCTTTCATGTCAGTGGCAAGATGGATCCTGTCTTCATATATCGGGTCGGTGCTGTTTTTGAGTGTGACGAACGTACACCAGAAGTTGTCGGCAGGAATTTCCTCCCCGTCGCTCAGACGTTCTACCTTCATGACTTCACGCATACCCTTCCAAGGGGCCTGCACCGCTGCGTAAGTCCAGCCCGGTCCATCTGTTGTTACATCCACTTTATATACGTTTTCTTCCACTTCGGAAATTTCTATGGCGGAGGCCACCTCCACTTTTTGAGAAGAGGCATCGTCTGAGAAGAAAATCATATCGGGATTGCCGGCGGTGTCGTCGATGTCGTTCACCAGGAATGCCCTCGAAGTCTCTGTGCCGTTTTCCGGAGTCAATCCGTGGATAAGTTCATGGATTTCCGCATAATCCAACAGCGACATGTCTTCGCTTCCGTATGCCGAGAGTTGTGTGGCTTTCACGTCATACGATGTGAAGTGTCCAAGGAGCGAACTCTGGAGCCACCATTGTGCGTAAGCGGACTTACCGGCTTCCACTGTGCCGAATTCTGTCGGAATCTTTTCTCCGATTGCCACGTTGGCAGGGGTCCCGTTGAGCGAAGTGCCGATGATTCTGAAGTCAAGGGCAAGCCCCTTGCTGTTCTCGACAATTTCGGGTTGACGCGTCGTCATGCGAAGGTTTTCCGCATTTCCGAAGCCTGCGTTATGCACGAGCAATGCAAATTCCGCCGGGATGGAGGCTTCCACCTTGTCGGTAGTCAGCGGGTCGTCGCCAAGGATGTCACGCTGTATGAAATAATCAAGTTGCAGAATCGGCGAAGGCGACACCGTCATGTCGATTGGCGAAAGGTCAAGCGTCACTTCGTTGCCGGTGAATGGGTCGGTATAGCTCAATGTCCCTCCGAACGAATATACGAGTGGTTCGATGGGGGCGGCATATTTTGACGGTATGAACA
Source organism: Muribaculaceae bacterium (assembly GCA_029058745.1). Classification (GTDB taxonomy): domain Bacteria; phylum Bacteroidota; class Bacteroidia; order Bacteroidales; family Muribaculaceae; genus Lepagella. The sequence goes on along the minus strand of JAIDXM010000048.1, from coordinate 11,262 downwards.
GAATCGTGGCAGTGCCTGTCGCTTTCGGATCAAGAGCCCATCCCGACGACAAGTTTAGTTCGCCTTTGAAACCGTCGAGCGATTCCGGAGATACTGCGAATTCACGGTCTCCCACGAGATTTCCTTCCTTGTCTCTGATTTTGACGTTAAGCTTCACGTCGGTCATGCCGACTTCCTCGTTTCCGTTGGTTATGGAGAGTGTGCCGCGGAAAGCCTGACGGGTCAGCACCATGGTCTGGTTGAACTTGATTGTCACGGAAGCGCAGACGCCGGAAGACGTTTTCTCATTCAGTTCCAGAATATGGTTGGCTTCTTCCACGGCCACGTCTGCCATTTCCTTGAATGACGGGAATCCCATCTCCTTAGCTCGTTCGATGATTTCAAGTTCTCTTGCGTGATTGTTTTCGGAAAGCACGATGTCAAACATATTTTCCGACACTTCTCCGGTTTTCTCGTATCGGATGCTGTTGTTATATCGTTCTATGAAATTTGCAAACGAAATTTCGTCAACGCAAGCAGGCTTGATGTTGATGATTCTGTCTGCAGAAATATATCCGTCGTCATCACGTTGTGCTACGATTGCGTTCAACATGTCGCTTACCTCTTTTCCTGAAATGCGGCTCCATGCTCCGTTTCCGAGAATGTTGTAGATGTTACTTCGAACAATGTCGTATCTTTCGGCAACAAGCATGAGAGCTTCTACTCTTGTGTCTGTTTCCGAATTTATGTTTGAAATAGGGGTGTCTTGTGCTCTTGTCTTGTTCTTGTCGTTATCAAGACGTTTCTTCAGTTCCATGCAAGCTTTGAAGGCCTCGTATGCGCTTTTAAGACAGTTGAAGATACTGTTAGGACACCCTAACTTGGGTACACAACCTGCTGCGGAACTCCCGCAATCGAGCGAATTGCTGAAAGATTGAATTGCGCTTGGACGGCAGTTCTCAACAAGGTCTCCAACACAGCCGACAAGATTGAAATCCTCCGGATCCGGCGTGGGGGTACAGTCTTTGACGGCATCATAACAATCATTAATTGCGTCGGCAAGAGCTTTTTCACAATCGGACAAACATCCCGTCATAAGAATTGTGCGCAGTCTATCGGCAAGATATGTGTTGTTTTCTGTATTGTTCGGACCGCCGCCGGGATTGCTGGGACCGCCGCCGGGGATACCTCCGCCACCACCGCCGAATCCGCCTGGACCTCCCCAGGAAGCCCCGGAAGGCCATGTGTTAGGATGTCCGCAATCACCGTATCGGTATGTGCCTTCCACAACCTTGGGTGCTTTAGGAATCGGTTCTCCTGTTACAGGGTCGCATTCATAATCATCTACCAAAAATTTACAAGGTTCTTCAAAACATCCGGAAGAGGCACGCGAAGAAGATTTCAAACCGGCTTTTCTTTCCATGCCACGTGTTTGGGGTTGCTCTTCTCCAGCGACAGTTCCCGTAAAAGTATAAGATGAAGTTGTCGGGTTTCCTCCGGTGTATTTGTCATCTTCATCCACTGAAACTCTCACAGGTATCCTGACACTCTCTCCGGCATGTAGTTCCGGAACGATGTTGTCGCCTATAATCTCGAATTGCATTTGCTCAGAAGACTCAGGCACAAGCAGCGTAACGTTGGTGGCAGTCACCAATCCTTTATTGGTTGCGGTGAAATATACAATCTGGTTCCTGTAAGGTATCTTCGGGAAATCAAACACCACTACCGGCTTTGGTACTCTGGTTTCGAATTCTACCGTGGTTACGATTTCGTATGTGTCATCAACTGTAGTTTCTTCCACCTGCCAACTGTAGGAGATGGCGTTGAACGACAGGAACACCGGAAGATCGTTGTTTTTACCGGGAGCCACCTGTATTGTGCCTCTCCATCCTTCATGTCTGTCGGCGGAAACGGAAAGGGTATAGAAGCCCTCTGGCAGTTCGTAGGTCCAGGTACCATCGTCACCGCTCGTGCCGGAAGCTATCATTTTTCCTGTCACCGGATGCGACACTATTATTGTTGCTCCCTTTACGTGTGGGGCTTCGGCAGTTGCGAAAGTATATTCATCTTTGACATCCACTATGAGGTTGCCTGTAAGGTCTGACACCGGTTCTATCGAATATGGGATGGCAAGACCGTCGCCATTGGCGCAATTCACACCTATTTTTCCGCTCACAGGCACGTTAAGCTGCATGTCGGGCGATGGGGTAAGCATGATATCGACGTTCATGCTTTCGTTGCAGTCGATTGATGGAAGTGTGAGCGACGTGCCATTACGCATGAATGTGGGAAGTGAAAGCGAGATGTCGCCTGTCGGAGCCTTTCCGGTATTGCCTACCGAGAATCGATACACACGCGGCTGACCTATCGTCATGGTGGTGTTGATTGCCGACACCGAGGCGGTGAGGTTGGCTTTGTTGGGACGGCAGTAGTAATAGACAGTTTTCGAAACCGACACGCCGTTTTCTCCGGCTATTTCTACAGGGATAGTAATCCAGTCTTTACCACCGGTCACTTTAGATGCGGTGACGGTGATTACTACCGAAGTTTCCCCATTTGCAGGAATCTCCGCAGGACACTCAACTTCAAGCGTGCATCCTTCCGGAGTTTCTCCAACTGTGGCTTTCAATCCGGAAATTGGTTCCGAACTGCTGTTGCTCAACTTAACGGTTTGTGAAGAAGTCTCTCCTGCAGGGATGTCGAATGTGAGATAACTTGTGTTGCCGGCGTGCATTCCCCGCACTGTAAAGCTACCCATTTCTTCTGTCTTGTTTTCACCGGGTATGCAAATTCCGGCTATATAGTCTCCAGAATAGTCGGGTATTATTTCCGTAGTGAAATTTCCGTCGGCATCAGGGGTGATGCTTTTTGTGAACCGGGCTTTCTTGCTTATGTAGTATAACTCAAGTTCAGACCCGTATCCGGGAGCAATACCCGAAACTTTGATTTTTCCACCAGGTGAAACAACGCCCGATGCAATATCAAGAGATGCCGTAAACGGAGATTTCACGGTGAAGCCGAACTCTTCGGAATTGTTGTTCATCCGGGTAAGTTCTGCGAAATTGCTGGCATCGTTCACGTGTGCTGAAAGCGAATATTTGCCCGGGATGGCGGGAGCGGCGACGTTTATCTTCATCGTTTCGCTTTCACCGGGATTCAATTTTTTCGATGTGTGCACGGTGGCGGCAGCTTCCGATTTATGTTTGAAGTAGATATCGGCCGGCACGGCATCCGGCATCACGGTGTTGCCTTCGTTCGAAACCTTTACCTCTAAGACAATCTCCTCATCCGGAACGAATTCATTCTTTTGAGGCGAAAGTAGCGCTATTGTGGCGTCCGGAAGCATCTTATCGGAAAGAAGCATTACCATTGTCCCTTTTGCGAATCCATCGGAAAGGGCATTTACCGTGATGGTTTTCTCCACTCCCGTGAATGAAGAGATGGGTGCTTCCACTTCAACCGATGCCGACGTTTCGCCGACCGGAATCAGAAGCGTTTCCGGAAAAACAACAAGTCCGGAAGGGTCTGTAGTGAACGAAACGGTCACGGGGTCGCGGGTCGTAGTGTTGCGTTCTACGGTTATAGTCGATTTCCGGTTGTCTTTTCTAAGAGTTGAGTTGTTGCATCTCAGCGAAAGCGATGGGCCGTCGTTGTCGATTATGTTAATAACGACGCTTACGGAGCCGCCGCTTTGACTTGTGGCCGAGCAACTGCAGCTTTGTAGGAATACAGCTGCGGTCAGTTCTATCTTGCGGTCGCCGTCAACGCGGGCGTTATCTATCACCCCGATGGTGAAGTCCATCTCTTCGACACCCTTCTCCATTGTCATTTTAGTGTTGTAGATGAGGTTGCCGGGTTTGTCGTCGGTAAAGAGGATTGTCACCCTTTTATCGAAGTTCGAGGTTCTTGTGAGTTTCCCCCGGATTGCTTTCTGCCCTGCGCCTTCGCTCACCTCTGTAGGGGTCAAAGTCATGGCAAGGGCGGGCATATCGTTGTCGTTCAAGGTGAGAAATGCTTCCCCGTCTCCATAATGAGGTGCGGTGGCTTTGAACTGCACTTCCGCAGAGGTTTCGATTTTGTCGTTGTCTATGGCAATGACATCGATTGATGCGGAAGATGTCCCTTTGGCGATTGTGACGGTTGCGGGGAACTTGAATTTCTCCGGGGCGTCACATTTTAGCGAAATTGTGAGGTCTTCGGGTGTAGGTTTTGGCAATGTGATTGAAAGCGATGTGCTTTCGCCTTCCATAAGCGGATCGTTGGCAAACTCCAGTTCGATTTCGGGAAATTCATCGTCGATTATTTCCAGCTTCCCTTCCGTTGCGTCGTAGCCGTTTCCCGAGGCTTCGATGGAGAATTCCGCGTTGTCGTCGAGTTCGTCGTTGCCTATTACGGTTGCCATGAAATAGGCTCCTGACTGGCCTCGTGCAATGGTTACTGTCTCCGGGAGTCTAAGACGGTTGTCTCCTTTTGTTTTTTTGATGGCGAAGGATTGGGCTGTGGTCCAGTCTCCGCTTCGGCTAAGTTTGCATCTGACGTTGACGTTGTCGCCTTCTGTAATGGTTTCAGGCAATTCCAGAATCAGTCGTTTGCCAAGGGCTACAGGTTTCGAAGTTGTCATGGCGGAATTGTTGAGTTGGAAGTCTTCCAATTCTCCGCTTGCCGTGTAAGGTGAAAGGGTTACTGTAACGTTGAGGTTGCCGTCGATTCCCGGCATTTCGGGAATCCTGACTTTTGCCGAACGTGACACGGATTCGCTGACACGAAAACGGTCGATGTCGTAATATAATGTCGCGAGCACGGCTCGTTTCCCGCTTTCGTCGGTCAGTGAAACGGTTTCGCTCCAACCCGCAGTGGCGTCGATGGTTCCGTTGTTGGCGACGGTCCATGTCACAGATATTTCATCGCCGGGCATAACTGACGCTTTCGGGGAGTCTAATGCAGTGATTTCGAAGTCAGGACTGTCAGGAAGAGATATTTCAGACTCGGCGATTTTGATAATGCCGTTTATTGCATCTACAGGGTCTTGCGCCCCGTCGGTTTTGAATACCACCCCTTTCGAGAGAGGCACAGCAATCGATATGCCGGGTTCTACTGTTGCCGGGATTGCAGCCGGTATTCTTATCACGGGTCCCGAGCCTCCTTTGAAAGGCGTATTGCCCGTCACGAATATGCGCCATACGCCATCCGTAACTTTCTGCGATGATATGGAGTGGGCGTTGGCTCTGTCAGTAAGGATTGCGGAGGTTATGGCCTGTTGGAAAAGAGGTCCGAAATTTTCGGGGACTGCCACATCAACGGTCATGCCGGTGATTTCATCGACGTTCTCAAGAGAGATGTCGTAGAACATGTGTGCTCCCGGTGCAACGCTTATTCTTCCTCCGTAAATCACGTTGCGTCGCGGTGCGACGCTGCCGGGTTCGGAAGGGGAAGCTGGCGTATAGTCAAAATTCGCGATGATGGTAGCGTTGCCATCCGGCATCTGGAATTTGAATCCTCTTTCCGTGGAGAGTATGTTGTTGTCCGGATCCGTCCAGTTTCTGAATGAGTAGCTGGAATGTGCAGTCGCTTTGACGTTGACAGATTCTCCCGGGTTATAAGAATTGCCGGAAGCCGGGTTGGTATATCCACCTTCCTTAGGACTGACATTGATTATCAGTTTTCCGTATTTTTGTGGAGCCGAAGGTTCAGCGGGATTAGAGGGATCATATACAAAATTTGCACTCAGGATGTTTTCTCCCTCCTTCACCACATATTGGAATGTGGAGGAAGTAGATATTTCCTCATCTTTAAGTGTCCAGTTCTTGAATCTGAATCCGGTTTTATTGTATGCCTGCAATCTTACTGTGGTGCCGACGACATATTTACCGACTCCTGATATTGAGCCTGCATCATCCGGGGTGACTGAAACTGAGACTTGGGCATACTCCACTTCTTCAGGTTTCGATGGTTCGGCAGGGTTGGAGGGATCGTATCTGAATCTTGCCGTTATGACCACATCGTTTTGTGGCATCGTGTAGCGCATCGATGAGGAGTTTGACAAGACATTTCCGTCTTTGTCTTCCCATTGCACGAACCTGAATCCCGTATATGGACTTGCATGGAGAGTTATTTGCTCTCCGGGCGAATATTTTCCGGAAGGCCCTATGCTCCCTCCGTCGGCAGGAACCGCCTTAATCGAGAGTGAATATTTCACTCCCGGCTCCGGCGGATCTGTGGGATTGAATTGGGCTCGGACTGGCAATGAAATCATTATCGCCAGCAAAAGCCATAAATATTTTATGTATTTCATTATGCCGGATTATTTAATTATGCATTTCACTGTTTTTGAGCCTGCTTTCACAATGTGGAGTCCGGCTGGGAGAACATATTCGGCTGCGCCGTCGATGGTCTCGTTCACTTCCAGCACTCCGTCGATAGTCACGATGGTCACGTCGGTTGCGGCAGCTCCTGAAATCCGCACGGTATTTACGTCGTATGCAATTTCGACCGAATCGTTGCGTTCCAATTCATCCACTGTAGAAGATGCTGCATTAAGGACGATTGCAAAGCGCCCTTCGTCAAAGCCCTCTTTGTTGGTCGTGAATTGGTAAGAGTCTCCCGATATTATATCGATTTTATCACCGGTAATGTTATCTGTCAAGATTGCTTTCCCGGGAATTTCAGGGAAGAAAAGTTGCATTTCACCGGCGTAAGGAGCATAAAAACCGATTTTTACGATGCCGTCGTTTTGAGGACGCTCGTTGATGGCGAGTCGGTCTCCTGTGTTTGATATAGTGTAGATTTGCGGTACGTCTTCGTACTCGCTGAAGAATTTCGAAGCGTCGCATTCCGGCTCATACTTTTCGCTGGCATTTTCATTGATTACAATTCTTGTACGGTCGGTCATGCCGTTCATCCCTAATTCAATGTTACAGATCGCGCGGCTGCCGGAAGTGGAACGTGTTTCGGGTCGTGCTATTTCAGTGGTGAACTGTCTGCCCAATGTGCCGAATTCTATTTCCTGAATGTTCTTTGTGGCTTGAATGAAGAACACTTGGTTGGGGGCAAGCACCACATCATCGTCTATGAGTGAATATGCATCATAGCGGGAATTGTAATGGTTCCACACGGTAATAGGAGATGTTAGCATGGAATAATGCATATCGTAGAAGGATTGCCATGGATTACCAACGAGATTCCAGCCTGCGTGGGCGGCATCTTCCGCTTCGTTAAGGTCGAGTTTTGTGGTGATTGCATTAGGCGTGAAGAGTGTCGATGCGAGGTCGCCCGAAGCGGGGAATGTTATAGTGCCCTCTTTGTTGGTCTGCAGGATATAGCCTTGGGACGCTTTCAAGGTTGCGTCGGCGGCTACGTTTGTCCATCCGCCCTTTCCGTTGGCAGCTCTGACGGAACCGTCGTAATATCTGATGACAAAAGATGCGGATGGGTCGGAATGAGAGATTTCAGAAACTTTTATGTCGTATGGAATTGTAAGGAAATACCATCTGTTTTCACGCAATGACACGACTGTTTTTACGGAAGTCGCCGTCATGGCGGCGGACCCGTTTATAATCTGGGGATATGAAAAGCGGTTTGATTCCCTGAAATTAGAATTTAATGTAAGGTCGGCAATGGGCATAGGAGCCGCTCCTCCTACGGAAAGGGAACTTCCGGCATGCATATTGATTCCGGGTTTGCCTTCAATCCTGCGGTTGTTGGATAGGGTTAGCTCACCGGCGATATCGTATGAATCGGATTTTACGCCTCCCTCGATGGAGCCGAACTGCATCCAATATGGGTGAAGCTTATAGTTCACTACGGCGAAATCCGGCACGCAGAGCGTTACTTTTGTAAGGTCAACTCCGTAAAAAGGGTTATTGTTTATATTTGGCGGAGTTGCTGTGCGACATGTGACTTTCGTAAGTGCCTCGCAGTAAGAAAAATTACTGTCATCATAAGAGAATACCCTGCCGGGAAGTACGATTTCAGTCAAGTTTGGGCAGTTATAAAAAGCACCTCTGTTTATTTGATATACACCGTTTGGAATAACAATACTTTGGATGCCTGAAGCCTGGAATGCCCATTCGTATATGTATTCGAGACTTTCGGGTATGTCGATGAGGGGGAGTTTCTTAGTATTATAGAATGAATAGCTGTGGATTCCCTTCAGGTTGGAAGGAAGCTTCACACTTTCAAGATTCTCACAACCACTGAACGTCTGGTACGGAATTTTAGTGATTCCATCCGGTATCGCGATAGAGGTGAGTGCCCTGCAATTCAGGAATACATTCTCTCCCCAATCCGAAAGCTGGCTCCCTTCTGCGAATTCTACTTTTGCAAGGTTTCCGCTATTGTCGAAAGCATTGTCTCCGATATATGTTACCGAGGCAGGAATGACGGCTTCTCTAAGCCCGGAGGTTCTGAAAGCACTACCGTTTATTCGTTTTAAGGAGGGAGGGAAGGTAATGGCATTGAAGGCAGTTCTGGCGTTGAATTGTCCCTCCGGGATTTCATCTGCCGAAGCTTTGGAAAGGTCGAGTTGCTGGAGACCGGTGATGTTTTTGATGGTTGCCCAATCATTTGAGTTCATGGTTCCGGAAACGCGGAGATGTGTCACGTCGGAGAGCACGTTTACATGATATAGGATTTCGACTCCGAGTGACCCCGGAGTCTCGAGGTTCACGTCAACCCATGTAGGTAGGGTTTCGTCGGCAAATGCCGGAAGTGCGAATGCGCATGTGGCTGCAATCGCGATGTTTGTAAAAATTCTCATAGAATAAATACAGGTTAAATGATATTGGTTTTTCTTGATGAATTTTGAGCTTTTTAACGGCGTAAGTATTCGGGCATTCCCTTTTATGGAGGGCACATGCTTTATGCATGTTTAATGGCAAAATGTCGGAATACGCAAATCGTTTATGGGTGTCGAAGCAATGACTTCCATGTGTCAAAAGTAGTAAAAAATAGTGATATAAACAAAAATAATGTAAAAATGTGAATAAAATTGATGAATTCTGTCTAAAAGGCATCGGTTAATGGTTGAAACCGGGATGAAGTATTCTCGAAATTTCTATTATTCAAGGTTGTTGAAGAGGGGAGAGTTGACATCGGAGATATCGTCGAGGGAGATTTTTGTGCCGTCGTGAAGGTGTAGGATACGTGAGTGTTCGTCGAGGCGTTTTACGATTCCGTGGATTTCTATGTATTCGCCGCCGCTTTTCAGTTTGTCGGGCACGAAACATGTAAACGTCATGACTGGTGTTACGGAGGCGTGGCTAAGGGCGTAAGCAAGTTTCCTCGACAGGCGAGAGAGGTCTTCGTCCGAGAGATTTTGTCTGGCGGAGGTTATCCTTGCTGTCTCGTTTATGGCTTCGCTGTGGCCGGTCAGGGCGGCGAACGGAGCGAACTGCGCCGCACGGTTCATCATACTCATCGGTTTCCTTTTCGACGATACATGATGCGGGAGGTTTATTATGTCGTCATATTTACTCATGGTGTCTTTACTCATGGTGTCCTCCGATTTGTTTGTTACGTTCCCTCTGTGTTGCTCCTTCTGCATAGTTGAGTCCCTTGAGTATTGCATTCTTCCCGAACATCTTTTTAATACGCAGGACCGTTTCCTGCTGTCGGCGTTCCTTTTCTGCGGCGGCCTGTTGCGACTCCAGTTGCCGTTTGAACACCTCCATGTCTGTGAAAAGGTCGGGTTGCACCACATATTGTTTTTTCTTTCGGGAATCCTCACTGACAAGTCTGTTGAAAGAGAGGGTCAGTCTCCTGACGAGAAGGTCAGGGTTGGTGATGCGGTCAAAAAGTTGCGCCACTTTCTCGGTCATGATTCTTCCGGAAGAGGTGGGTGGGTCGATGTTTACAGTCCCGTGGGCATGCGCGGGGACACTCCTTCCATAGAAGTCGGAAGTTATTTTTCCGTGATAGTTCTTCCTGATTTCGGGATTGGCAAGTGATTCCACGTCGTATCCTATCGTGAGAGTGATTTGGTCAGTCAATAGCCGCTTGTCCAGGAGTTTGAGAGCCGCGTTGTCGGCCATCTCAAGGGCAACGTTACGGGCCATCCTCGCAGGGTAGGCGTTAGAGAGCACCTGTCCGCAACTCATTGAGCGGGTCTCAGGCCTGTAGGCCTTGACATGTGCGATAGTCACCGGTTCCCATCCCCATGCATGGTCGATGAGCAGTTCTGCGTTTACACCCAGCAATTTGTATAGAAGGTCTTCACGGTTGATTGAGGTTCTTGCAATGTCTCCCATCGTCTTTATACCCCAGGGCGCGAGGCGGGAGGCTACCCCTTTCCCTACGCGCCAGAAGTCAGTGATGGGGGTATGGTTCCAGAGGAGACGGCGGTAGCTCATTTCATCAAGTTCCGCCACTCGGACACCATCTTTGTCAGGAGGCATTTTCTTTGCCACGATATCCATCGCAATCTTGCTGAGGTACAGGTTGGTGCCGATTCCTGCTGTTGCGGTTATGCCGGTTTCCGCCAGCACATCGCGGATTATGGTCATCGCCAGGTCGTGTGCCGACATCTTGTATGATGAGAGATATTCGGTGACATCCATGAAAACCTCATCAATGGAATACACATGGATATCATCATGCGATATGTAGCGAAGGTAGATATCGTATATCCGTGTGCTGTAGTCGAGATATAAGGCCATTCTCGGAGGGGCGGTTATGAAGTCCACTCCCTTCTCCGGGTGGTCGAGAAGTTCTTTTGAGGATGTGGATTTTCCGGAGCAGCCTCTGGCTCGGTTCACTTCCCTGACTCTTTGCACTACCTCGAAAAGGCGAGGCCGTCCTCCCAATCCATAGGCTTTGAGAGCCGGTGAAACCGCGAGGCATATTGTTTTCTCAGTCCTTGAGGCGTCCGCTACAACCAGACATGCGTCGAGAGGATTGAGACCCCGCTCCATGCACTCCACCGAGGCATAGAACGATTTCAGGTCGATGGCAATATATTTTCGGGAGTCAGACATATTTGTTGTGGATTTCTTTGAATCGTCAGGTGCCTGGCAAAACTTTATTGGATGCTTTTATGGACAGGTCTGGAATGCAAAATTAAACAGCTTTGGTGTTTAATCATTGCATTGAAATGTTAATAAATGTTTCTGAACTGAAATATCCCGCCCTCGTGTAAGAGGTAACTACTCAGGTCTATAAAATACCGATACGGGCAGTGCGATTAGATTTGAAAAATCTGTATCTCCGTATGGGCTGTACGAGAGTTGCGCAATATTGGAATTTAGATTGCAAATAATTGGCATGCAATAAAATAATTGGCATTTTGCT
>JAIDXM010000047.1 GCA_029058745.1 Muribaculaceae bacterium | reverse complement strand
TCAGGGACTTTTGCAAATTTAATCGACTGAAAATTAAGTGTTTAACAGCATAAATTTAATTTTTGTCATCTACTAAAGTTTCCGAGATAAAAACGGAGGTGACGCATCATGCGTCACCTCCGTAGTCTTTTCTGAGGAGGAAGGTTATCCTTTCTTGTTGAGGAGTGCCGGCGCGGTGTATGTGCGTTTACCAAGCTCGCAGTCAATCTGGTAGATGCCGGTGCCGTCGTTGCCGACAAGGGTGAAATTGTCGATGAGGTCTTGTGCGGTTTCCTCTTCCTCCACCTGTTCGGCCACAAACCAGTTAAGCATCTGTCGGGTGGCGAAGTCCTGTTCAGCCTCAGCGAGAGCGTAGAGGTCGTGGATAAGCTTTGTCACCACTCTCTCATGCTCAAGAGTCTTGGAGAAAGCCTCGAGGGGAGACTCCCATTCCTGAGGAACCTCTGCGATGGGCGCGAGTGTCACCTTACCGCCACGGGCGTTGAGGTAGTTGATGAAAATCTGGGCATGGGCAAACTCCTCCTTGAATTGGATACGGAACCAGTTTGCCACACCCTTCCGGCCTACCGATTCAAAATGGTTGGCCATTGAAAGATAAAGATATCCCGACCAGAACTCCCAATTGATCTGAGAGTTGATTGCATCGTTTATTTTCTTGCTAATCATGATTGTATAAAAATATTTTCGGGTTGTTGTATCGCTTTCAATACGACAGGAATCCACGGAGCCGACGGTTACAGGAAATGGAACTGCTTGAGGCTTTCGATGCTTCTGATTATGTGTAATATCATGAAAGGAAGCCGCCTGCGTCGAGGCTGCAACACATTCGTGCCGGAGGGAGCTGAGGTATGCATATCAATAACGGTTTTAAGGATGTCAAAATTATGAGAGTCCCGTCAGAGACTGTATAATTAGCCAACAATTTTTTGATGTGCATGGTTGCGAGAGGAACATATTTTAATAGGATTTTTTTTGTTTTCACGCCGGAATTTATGAATTTTGCAGGTATGAAAGGTGATGAGTTGCAAAAGATGGCGGGGAAGATAGTGTCTTCGGCCGCCTCGCTTCTGAAGGTGGCGCTCATGTCGCGCCGTGCTTCGGGGAAGGGGGAGTGGAAAGAGAGGGGACTTGTGGTGATGGGCAACGGACCGTCGCTGCGCGGCACAATAGACAATGACAGCATTTGGCTCAGGAACCACGACCTTATGGCTGTGAATTTCGCGGCCAATACCCCCGACTTCTTTACTCTCCGGCCATGCCATTATGTGCTTGCCGACGGTCACTTCTTCGGAGGGGTCGCCACTGATCCCAATGTGGCTAAGCTATGGAGCGCACTATTGAAAACCGACTGGCGCATGACCCTTTGGGTGCCGTGGAAATACGCCGCGCAGACGTGGCGCCGGATAGGAACGCATCCTATGGTGGAAGTGAAGGTGTTCAATCTCACTCCCGTGGAGGGTTGTGAGTGGCTTTGCCATTGGCTGATGGACTCCGGACTCGGTATGCCCCGTCCGCGCAATGTGCTGATTCCTGCTGTCATGGTCGGGATCAGGGAAGGATACCGGAAGATATACCTTGCCGGAGCCGACCACTCCTGGACACGCACTCTGAGTGTGGATGATGAGAATTTTGTGGTGAGTGTGCAGCCTCATTTCTACAGTGATAATGAGGAAGAACACAAGAGGGTGAGGTCAACCTATGCCGGACTCCATCTCCACGATGTGCTCGGGAGCATGACGGTGGCTTTCAGGAGCTATTGGCAGATAGCCTCCTATGCAAAGGAAAAAGGGGTGGAAATCATCAATGCCACTCCTGGCTCGATGATTGATGCATTCCCAAGGCTTCAGCGCCGCTCTCCGGCTGCTTCAGAAGGGGAATATACGTAAGCTCCCAAATCGGGGGCGCCATTCGCGAGACGGTCAAGCCCATCCATGTCGAACAGGCATTCAGCGGTCACGAAGGCCGGGTTCCCTTTCCCTATGGCGGGGGAGTCGTTCATGAGCCGATAGTTGAAATAATAGTCGCTCCTGACTGTGAGGAACAGAGGGTCTTCATTCCATATGCAGTCTATGAAGTTGTCATCGTCAGTGCCATCGGCCTTTAGGAGAACGTTGCGCAGGAAAACCTCCGAGCCATTCAGGTCGCCGGGAGAAATCGGCGATCCGAGGCCGTATATTATGCAGTTTTCAAATGAGGCATTCATCAGCGGCAGAGAAGATTCTTCGGATTCTTCCGGCAGGCAATGCGATAGGGTGAGATTGGCCTGTGTGACGGCAGAGAACAGGTAATTGTTGGCTATCGTGCATTGCACAAACCTGTGTTGGCCTCCGGAGAGATAGACAACCGCGAGAGGGGCCTCAGAGAAACAGCATCCGAACGCATCCACTTTGGCATGGCGCGATTCGAGGACTGATGACTGTGAATTGTGGAGCCAGCTGTTGACAAGCGTAAGTTTCGTGCGCGATGTGTCGGCGCATGAGTCAATGCGCAACCCGTCCGAGGTGGAGCGCATATCCACAAACTCCATCCTGTTGCCGAAAGACTCTTTCGCGAATGTGATTCCGCGCCATTGTCCGGCCATGATGTCGTAGCTCACCCCCGGGAGCACATTGTCGATTCTGTCGCCCCTGAGGTTGATTGCCTTTCCAGTCTTGCCCACGGCTTCGAGCTTGCCTCTGACAGTCATCCCCGCTTTGTCGTGGAACATGAGGGTCACTCCGGGCTCGATGGTGAGAGTGGCTCCCTCTTCTACAGAAATGGAGTCGAACACGATGTAGGGCAATTCTGGAGTGAGACGCATATCCTCCTCCACACGAAGGCCGTGAAGCCTTCTGACGTTCTGTGCCCAGGCCATTACCTCAACCTCCTGGGTGGAGCCGTTGGTGACGAATTCGAGTTGGTCGGCCACCACGCGGGGCTCAGTGGCGGAATCCGGCTTTATGAAACATTCTATAAATACATATATCGAGTCTCCTCCCCGGATTTCCACATCGCTGAAAGAGGAGCCGCTGACCCCGTCAACATTGAGCGAGAACGGGGAGTCGGGGTTGCGGAAGCGTATGGATGATATGCTGACTCCCTTCTTGTTGCGGTTGAACACGAGAAGTCTGGCCGTAGGAGACCCGAGGTCGGTGAATACAGTCCCGAAACTCAGGGTGTCGGTTGAGAATTGCAGGGAAATGCCGGGCGAGGAGTCAAAATCGTCGTTGATGCAAGAGGAGGCGATTAAACCAAACAGCGCCACAAGCGTCAATAATATAGAGCGCATAGTTTTCATAATTATGAAACGCTTGGGCCTCGCGGTTATTGCACGTTGAGAAAGGCGCCATGGCCGTGTATATATCAAGGGATTCCCCCATAAACTCAAAACAGCTGTACAGACAATAGATGAAATATATGTTGATAGCCGGCGAGGCATCCGGTGATTTACATGCCTCCAACCTTATCAGCTCCATCCGCAAGCTCGACCCGGAGGCCGAGTTCCGGTTTTTCGGCGGCGACCTCATGGCTAAAGCGGCGAGGTGTCGCCCGGAGGTGCATTACGAGATGATGAATGTGATGGGTTTCTCTGAAGTGATACGCAGGCTTCCGCAACTTCTCAGGAATCTGAAAGTCGCGAAGCGGGTGGTGAGGGAATTCCATCCGGATGTTCTTATTCTGGTGGATTATCCGAGTTTCAATCTCAAGCTTGCGCGTTATGCCAAGGGACTGGGGGTGAAGGTGGACTATTTCATATCGCCGAAAGTATGGGCCTGGAAAGAATATAGGGTCAGGAAAATCAAGAAATATGTTGACAATCTTTATTCCATACTCCCGTTCGAGGTTGGCTTCTACAAGAAGCGGGGCTACGATGTCCAATATGTGGGCAACCCATCCGTACAGGAAATCGACTATGCTCTCGGGCATCTCCCTCCGCGCCGTCATTTCGTTGACAGGCAAGGTTTCGCGGATCCCGATAAGCCTATAATAGCATTGCTTCCGGGGTCGCGCCGGAGCGAGATACGCCACAATCTTCCTTTGATGATAGCGGCTGCGCGTCGTTTCCCGGACTATCAGTATGTCGTTGCGGCGGCTCCTGCGGTGCCTGAGAAGTATTACCGGGAGATTGCGCAGGATCCCGGGCTGCAGGTGGTGTTCGGGGCAACGCCTACGCTCCTGAAATATTCGAGGGCTGCGGTGGTGACCTCAGGGACTGCCACACTGGAGACTGCTTTGATAGGCACTCCCCAGGTGGTGTGCTATCGAGGCAACGGCAGCCGTCTGACGTATAAAATCATGGAGAAACTTCTGAAAGTCAAATATGTTTCTCTTCCCAACCTGATAGTCAATAACAGCATCGTGCCGGAGCTTCTGCTTCATCAGTGCACTCCGTCGGCCATAGCACGCGAGTTGTCGTCGCTTCTGCAGAATTCGCCACGCCGGGAATGGCAGCTTTCCGGATATAAGACCATGCGCCGTCGTCTGGGCAACAGTGTGGCTTCGGAATATGTGGCGGAACTTATCGCAGATTCTCTTGGTGTGCCAGAGTTGCCAAAGGTGGATTCAAAGGATGCGGCGGAAACGCAGCCATCGGGAGAGGGTGACACGCCTGTCAGGAAGAAAAAATCATCGAAGAAACGGCGTCGCCGTCCGGTGGCGAAAGAGGAGAGCGCCGGCAGCGACAGTGACGCACAGGCTCAATCGTCGTGATGATGATGATGTTTGTGGCGTTTCTTCATCATTTTTTTCATGTGTTTCTTATATTTCTTGTATTCCTTCTTGCTGTAGTGGTGATGGCCGTGGGGCGCTTCGTATGAGAAGTAGCCCGCGTCGGGTGATGAATACGAGTAATAGCCCGGCGCACATGCAGAGGCAAGCCATAAGAAGATTCCCGACATCAGCAGTGTGGGGAGGCTTCTGATACTCATATGATGGTTGGATATTTTTTTCATAGCGTTATATGATTGATTAATATTCTGGATGTTTCTATATGAGTTGAATGAGATTATTCTATCTAACGCGGTTTCATGCCGTTGGGTTCAGTTAACGTTTGATAAGTTATTTTTTACTTTTATAAAGATGTCCCGGAGTTATTTATCCGTTAATAATGTGAGTTTAATGCAATCGTATTGACATGTATGTATAGAAGCGTGTTACGTTATATTGCTTGTTCTGGAATCGCACTCCTGTCTTTATCTTGCGGACATAAGGAGGAGCCTGTCGATGTCTATAGCCGTCTTCAGGATGTGAGTCGCCTTGAGCTGTCGTCGATGACGGTAGGTAAGGTCGGGATGATTACGGATCCTGCGGTGAGTGATGCCAGCGGAATAATGGGCAAGGCGGAGGCTATGATTGATGCTGTGAAGGTGGGTAAGAGAATCGGGGTATATTCCTACGATACTTATCTGACCGCATATATCGACCTTTCCGAACTTGCGGAGGAGGATGTGGATATCGACAGGGACGCCGGCACAGCCCATGTGATTCTCCCTCCTGTCAGGGTGATGGTTGACGGCCGCGAGCCTGAGTTGCATGAGGAGCATTACCGGGTCACCGGTCTCCGCTCATCGATTACTCCGGAGGAGAGGGCGCGTCTGAAGTCCCAGATGGCGAGAGAGGTGAGGAAGGAACTCGCAGCCGACAGAAGTGCCTCCGAGTCGTTGAGGTCGGCGGCGGAGGCTAAGGCCAAGGCTTGGTTTGGCGATTTGTTGGAAAACTGGGGATATGACGCGGTTGTCGAGATACGCCGCTGATTTCAGCCGGGAGAGGAAGGCGGGTGTCGGATGCCGGCACATCGTGATTATACACCGCTATAAATTATTTGAGAGATGAAGTGGATAAGGATACTTGTCGTGTTGGCTGCGTTGGCCGCCATTTCAGTCGTGGTGTGGAAGCTTGACTTCGGTAATGAACAGCGCGACTACAAGACTGAGCCGGCGCGTATAAAGTCGATAAGGGAGATGATCGACCTTTGTGCCGTTGACATAAATGAGGAGATTCCGATAAAGGATTCCATCAATGGGAAGTGGATTGTGGCTCGTCAGAAGGTGGCCGGGCGCATACGTTTCGACCTTGACAGCCTGCGCATAGAGGAGCGTGGCGACACTACGTTTGTGTACCTTCCTCCGGAGCGTGTCGAGGTCCTTGAGAATGCATCTCCGGGCGCGTATGAGATTCTTGACTCCTGGGACGGGCGACGCCCTATCTTCGGACGGGTGCTGACCACTGCCGAGGAGAATGCCCTGAAGAGGCGTTGGCAGAGAAGGATTGTGCGCAGGATTTATGACCGTGGTTATGTGCGTCAGGCGAGGAGTAACGCCGTGGGCACGCTCACGCCTCTGTTCAGCGCCTTGA
The DNA here is from genome assembly GCA_029058745.1 of Muribaculaceae bacterium. GTDB lineage: Bacteria > Bacteroidota > Bacteroidia > Bacteroidales > Muribaculaceae > Lepagella. The sequence goes on along the minus strand of JAIDXM010000047.1, from coordinate 12,896 downwards.
AGGGCCCGTTCGGCAAGCAGGGGCCTGTGGTTGTGGTGGATCCCACTCCATCCGGGTCCAGGCCGGCGTTGTGACATTCAAATTATGGCGGAATAACAGCGCGTGACACTTCTCATTGGATACTTTTGCCTCCATAAACAAATGATTAGGAATGATTATGGAAAAGAAAGTGTCGTCAATCCCGTTCAGATTCAGGACATCGCTCGGGGATTACACCTGTAAGGATGGAGAGATAGGGAGTCTTGTTAACGGATTTTGCGGGTTGCCCGCGGGGGAAGAGGATGATGCCCCTTCTCATGATGACTCATACGGGCCGGATGGCGAATCCGGCCCGTATGAGCATTTGTTGCCGCCGGCTCCGCGTGTGGAATTTTCCCTGTCGCGTGGCGTGGTGGACGGATGGCACAACCATCCCGACAATTATCCTTCTGCAAGAGTGGAGGCTGAAGGCACGTCGCCATCATCGTGGGGGAAGAAGGGCTTGGATGTGCTTGAGGCTTTCGGCAGGGATGCCGGACGGAGCAACCTGTTTGTCGAGCCGTTCTTTGTCATGTGTGCCTTGCGCCTCCGCGACGGCAGTCACATCCTCCCCTCTTCACCTGTGCTCATGGTTCCCAATTCAGAGGCTCCCCTTATAGTCGGAGGCTCCGACCTCTCTGTGGCGGAGATGGATATGAGAATCATCATGGCCGCATGCCGTCTTCGCTATCGGGTGGTCGCCTCATTTCCGTTGCAGGAGTGGGGCGCGGTGGTGGATGGCGTCGATTTTTTTGTATCTTCTCCGATTCCCCTGTTCTCCCGAGATGAGTCGCCATTGTCGTTGCATCGTGTGACGACGTCCGTTTTCTCACACTCTTCCGGCTCTTCCGGGGTCATCTGTGAGAACCGTCTCTCCACAGAGTCCTACGCCCAGGGATGGCAGACCATAGGTATGGATGACATTGAGATGACTGGCGCGATGGTGTCGGCAGACTGTTTCTGTCTTGTCGGTTCGCTTCCGTTGAAGGATTTGAAGACCATGGACTCATTCGCGGATGTGCCATTCAATCGCGGCTCTCTGTCTCGTCTGCCTGTTTTGGAGACGTATCATCCGGACTTTGCTCATCACAATGGAGTGAATGCGGCTTCCCATTTGAATGTTTCGGGACGCGCCACCCTTTGCGACCTTACCATGACCTTGCCGGAGGCCGCGCCTTATTCCACGATGGCGGCTGTGACTTCAGGGGTTGTGGCCGGTGGGACTTCGGATGTAGGCGTTGAGGTTACGGTGGTCAAGAATGGGGACACATTGAGGTCCATGCGTGTGGGATGGGGTGATGTCGGCTCGGAACTCGACGGGAGATGCCTTCCAAGATGGCTCTTCTATCCCGACCCCGATGCCACGTCTGTAACGATGGTGACCGGAACCGGCACGTATGTCTTCCCGATGCGGCGTCATCCGTCGTTGCATGGCTCTTTTTTCTGGTGTGGCGGATTGAGGGGAATGTCGCCGGAAGAGATGGGGGTGAGAGAGACCGACACACGGCTTGGCGCAGGGGCGGCGCCTGCGGTGGTGCGCGACAGCTACCGTATGCCGTCGGCACTTTGGCGGGGAAAGAAAGGGAACGGTATGCTGTTGCCCGATTCTTTGCTTATGAATCTGGACGTGGAGAGGGTAGTGGCAGTGTGCAGGGCATTCAGGGCCTCCGGCCTTGTCGCCACCACATCGCCTACGCTTTATCTGTTCTCTTCGGAGGGCGTTTTCCTCCTGAAGGAAATGGACGACGGCTCCTTGCGCGATGCCGGACTGATGGGGGCTTACGTATTGCGCGACGCTTCCTCGTTCCGAGTCGAGGGGCGTATGGTGGTGTTCGTGACCGACACAGGGAAGACGATGACGATTGACGGCACAGTGATAAGGGAGACTGGCGGCGGGGAGTCCGGGAGTGTGTCTGACGGGGATGTGACGGTGGTCAGAGGGGATGGCTCCGGAAAGAGAGTGGAGTTGACTACCCGTCCTCTGAAACTCGGGGACGCGGAAACGCTCAAGAGGGTGATGTCGGTTTCATTGCGGGGAGTATTTGCCGGGGATTCCATCTCGATGGTTATATCCGGAAGCCGTGACCTACATGACTGGCAGACACTGGCATCCGGGCCGTGGAAGAGCATAGGTGGGATATGGGGCCCTTCGGTGAGGTATGTGACGGTGAAGGTAGAGGTGGCGCTCAAGGAGGGGGAGACTCTTGAAGGAGTCGTGGTGAGATGGTTGTGAATGCCGTTCGGATTATCCGGACGGTAATCGGCGACGTTTCGGCTACGTTTTGAGGTCAGTTACAAATATTATTGTTATATTTGCGGTTAAAACAGAACTGTATGAATTGTCATTCCATATCCTCCTTCGTAAGCAAGGCTTATCGCCGTCTTCCCGTTGACCTGGAGTCTTTCCAAAGATTCACCGGAGCATTGTCAACACTTCTTGATGTTGTCTGCGACAATCAGCAGGAGGAGGAGCAGAAGTCGAATTTCAAGAAATTCCTGACAGACACATTCTACGGTGAATATTATATCGCACCGGAGGGGACTGTGGACATGGCCATTCATAATGATAGAAGCCCCAAGTCGGGGATTGGTGTCCTGGTTGAGGTGAAGCGCACTTCGGAGAAGAGCGGTATGGTGTCGCCAGACAACCTTAACCGCAAGGCCTTGCAGGAATTGCTGCTATATTATCTCAGAGAGAGGGTGACAAAAAGGAACACCGACTTGAAGTATCTTGTCATCACCAATATAAAGGAACTCTTTATCTTTGACGCGCAAGAGTTTGAACGTAGGTTCTATGCAGATAAGAGCCTTGTGGCGGAGTTTAAAGACTTTGAGCGCAAGAGCAAGGCGGTGACAACTACGGAGGGATTTTACAAGGAGATTGCATCGAGATATATAGGGAAGGTGCAGGAAGACCTCCAGTTCACGTATATTAATCTTTTCGACTATCGTAAATACCTTCACAAAAGTCCGGAAAAGAGTGTCAGGTTAATAGGGTTGTATAAGGCATTGAGTGACAAAACACTGTTGAAGAAGCCATTGCAAAACGATAGCAACACACTCAACCGTGGGTTCTATAATGAGCTTTTGCATATAATCGGAGTCACAGAGAAGAAGAAGGGGAACAAGGTTGTGATTGTACGCAATGGTCCGTCGGATAGGGAAGCTGCCTCTCTGATAGAGAACACTATGTCGCGGTTGGAAAGTATGAATTGCCTGTATAATCTGGACAAATCTGATGCTTCCGACTCCGATGAGTCAAGGTTGTTCGACGTGGCGATGGAGCTATGCATCACGTGGATAAACAGGATTGTTTTCCTGAAACTCCTGGAGGCGCAGCTTGTGAAATATCATGGCGGTGATAGCCGTTATAGATTCTTGACCACAGAGAAAATTAAATGTTTCAATGACCTTGACACTTTGTTTTTCAAGGTTGTCGCGTGCGATTATGACAAAAGGGATGCAGGGGCGTCACGTGGCAATGATTTAATACCTTATCTCAATTCGTCGCTTTTTGAGGTGACGGATTTGGAGAAAAAGACATTGCGCATAGGCAACTTGACAATACGGGAATCGCTCCCTTTATTCCGGAATTCTGTGTTGCGCCATTCCGATGGCGTGCGTTCCGGATCTGGGATGTCGTGTCTGGAGTACCTGCTGTTGTTTTTGGACTCATACGATTTTGCAAGCGAAGACGACGAGACAGTGAAAGGGAAGCCGAAGACGCTAATCAATGCGTCCGTGCTTGGCCTTATATTCGAGAAAATCAACGGACACAAGGACGGAGCAGTCTTCACGCCAGGACATGTCACTATGTACATGTGCCGCGAGGCGTTGACGAGTGTCGTGGTGAGGCGTTTTAATGAACGTTACGGTTGGAATCTCACATCCTACGGCGACTTGATCAACAAAGACCTCGACATTCGGGAGGCGAATGAGGTGATTAACGGAATAAGGCTTTGCGATCCATCGGTGGGGAGCGGGCATTTCCTTGTGTCTGCCCTCAACGAGATTATTAGAATCAAATTCGAACTTGGAATCCTTACTGATCGAGATGGTCTTAGGATTAAGGCTCAGGATTACAGTGTCACTGTCGAGAATGATGAGCTTATTGTCATGAACAGCGATGGGACTCCATTCTGTTATAATCCTAAGAATAAGGAGAGCAGAAGAGTGCAGGAGACTCTGTTCAATGAAAAACGAACTATAATAGAGAATTCTCTTTTCGGCGTTGACATAAATCCCAATTCTGCCAATATCTGTAGGCTGAGGCTTTGGATTGAGTTGTTGAAAAACACATATTATACAGAGGCGAGTGGGTTCAGGCATCTGGAGACGCTCCCTAACATCGACATCAATATAAGGCACGGCAACTCGCTTGTACGAAGGTTCCCGATTGATTCCGACCTGAGTGATGCGCTCCGCCACACAGGAGTCTCGGTAGGCACATACAGGCAGACTGTGGAAAGATACAAGTCAACCTCCGATAAGAAGGTGAAACACGAGTTATCGTCGATGATTGCTGGAATCAAAGGGAGACTCGATGCCGGGATAAAGGCGCAGGACAAGGATTTGAGAAGACTCAAGAGGCTGGAGGCGCAAGTGGTGGTGGACGAGACGCCAATTGCATTCGATTTCTATGAGGACACTACACCTCAACGTATAATAAGACGTAGAATCGCTGAGTCGAAGAGGGAAATCGATAGGCTTCGGAAAAAAATAGAAGGGAGATACATTGGTAATGACATCGGCGACGCTTTTGAATGGCGGTTTGAGTTTCCGGAGATTCTCGACAACGACGGAGGATTCCTCGGATTTGATCTGGTGATAGGAAATCCCCCCTACATACAGCTCCAGACGATGCACGGGCATGCTGATGCGTTGCAGAAGATGGGGTATGAGACTTTTGTGCGTACCGGTGACGTATATTGCCTGTTCTATGAATTGGGGATGTCTCTCCTTAGGGATGGTGGACTTTTGTCGTTTATCACTTCCAATAAATGGATGAAGGCCGATTACGGATCGAGGCTTCGCGGATTCATAACGTCACACTCGACTCCGGTATCGCTTGTGGATTTCGGCAGTTGCCAGATTTTCGATGAGGTTTCGGTTGGAGCCAATATCCTTACGCTTGGGAAGAGTGCGAGTCTGGAGCCTATGTCATGTTGCACAGTTAGGAGGAGGGAGGATGTGAAGAATCTCGAGGCATATGTATCTGCAAATTCCGTGTCATGCCGTTTCGATGGGGATTCGGCATGGGCTGTGCTGTCACCGATAGAGAGCGTGATACGCTGTAAGATAGAAAACAGGGGCACGAAACTTGGTGATATGGATGTTCAGATAAATCTTGGCATAAAGACAGGTCTTAACGATGCTTTCCTGATTACCTCATCAAAAAGGGAGGAGATACTCTCGAAATGTCGTGATGAGGAGGAGCGGAATGTGACGGATATGCTGATACGTCCTATTCTTAGGGGATGTGACATAAGACGTTACGCCACGGAGTGGGCCGACCGTTGGCTAATCAATGTCCACAATGGAGTGAAGGGTAGAATTGAGCCTGTGAATATCGAGGATTATCCGGCACTGAAGTCGCATCTTGACTTGTTTATAGAGGAACTGTCGGAAAGACGTGACAAGGGAGATACTCCTTATAACTTGCGCAACTGCGCGTATATTGAGGATTTCGCCAAACCGAAGATTGTGTGGCTGACTATAACCGACTCTCCAAAGTTCACACTCGACACTACAGGAGCGATAGCGCTGAATTCCTCGTATATAATGACGGGAGAGAATCTTGAGAAAATTCTGGTATGTTTAAACTCTAAGCTGATACGCTGGTATTTCAGCTTGGTATGTAGCTCTACCGGAGAAGGAACTGCGAAATGGGAGAAGTTTGCCGTGGAGCAGATTCCAGTGGCCGATATCACTGCTGATGCCGAGCACTTGACGGGACTTATAGCCAGGGGTGATTATGAGGCTTTGGAGAGGATTGTGGAGGAGGCATATGGCCTCAATGAGGAGGAAATGGAGTATATAGCAAACCTTTATCAGGATAAGGGGAGATGAGGGTTGTGACTTTGTCGGATGACGGCTTCAGGGAAACCTGCCGGCGGTTGGCGGAATCGTGTCTTGGTAGCGGTATAAGGCCTGACTGTGTGGCGGGAATCTGCACGGGAGGATGGATTGTGGCCCGGGAGATGTCGCGTCATTTCCCGGAAGCCTCTCTTTTGTCGGTGACTTCCCGTCGCCCTTCCACAGACAGGAAGGGGAGGATGGTCAGGAGAGTGGTCAGGATTCTGCCCCGTTTCATGCAGGACTGGCTGAGGATTATGGAGTCGCGGATTCTGGCGATGGCTGATGACGGTAAGGCTCCGCAGGATGCGGCAGGGCTGTCCGTTGATGCCGCTGAGAGTCTGTCTGCCGTCGGGGATGGAACCATACTCGTGGTTGACGACGCCATAGATTCCGGCAAGACCATGTGGAGGGTTGTGGAGGCTATACGTGCGGCCGCTCCATCTGCGGTTATCCGCACTGCCGCAGTGACCGTCACCACGGGACATCCTCTGGTGGTTCCGGATGTGGCATTATACAATGACAGGACATTGATACGTTTCCCATGGGCGATGGATGCATAGACGCAAGGAGAGAGGGCAATGACAGGCGCGGACAGATTGCCGTTTTCGACCTTGACGGCACTGTGTATGGCGGGCCGTCGTTTCGTCGTTACCTTTTGTATGGCTCCCGCGTGCTGGCCTGTCGGGGCATGTATGGCGATGCGTTCAGGATTGTGTGGCGTTTCCTGTTGAGCAAATGCGGATGTATTTCGCACAGGGATATGAAATATCGTAATTGTGTCTTGCTTGAGGGGAGACTGTCGGAAGCAGACAACCGAAGATTCGCGATGCTTCTTATGTCGCGTGTCAATGACACGGTGATGGAGCTGAAGTACCGCTTCAAGAGGGAAGGGTGTCTGACGGTGCTGTCAACCGCCTCTCCGGAAAGTTATTGCCGTGCGCTTGCGGAGATTCTTGAGTTCGACGTGTGTCATGCCACGCCATCGGCACCGGAAACGGAAACCGGCTATCGTGAGAACCGTGGCGAGAGAAAGCTTGAGGGAATCCGCAGGCTTGAAGCTGAGACAGGAATGAAGCTTGCGGCGGTGGTCACAGACCATTATGATGACATCCCTTTGCTTAGGGAAAACAGGGATGGAAGCAATTATCTTGTGTCACCGTCGGAAGAGACTATCAGGAGGGTTGTGGAAGCGTTGGTGGCGTTCAGAATCCTTTGACAGCCACATATGTCATAACGTCAGAGGGATATTGTCGAGTCCCGATAATCCGGATTCGGATGCCAGACCGGTTAGTTTCAGTTTTATGCGGCTTTTCCTCGTGGCTGACGAGTTTGCGGAAATATTTAGCAACAGGGCTATTGACTTGTAGTCGAAACCACATATGTCATATATGATGAAGGCGATTTCGTCGCTGTTGAGTCTGGCGCTTGCCCTGACGCGGGATATGAGGTTATCCATACATGTGTCGATATCTTCTTCAATGGCCGTGAGAGTCGGCTTGTTGCTGTAATATTGGACTATCACATTTTTTTGTTGTTCGAGTTTTGATTTAACGTCTTCGCTGGTATGGGATTTGAAGGAATTGTTGCATATTATGGCGTTCCGGGAGTGAAAACGTCGGAAATTGTCGGATGCCATATTCCGGAGTCTCAGTAGATTCTCTTCGAAAGCCGCTATGTTACCTTTGAGTTCCTCTTTTTCGGAGACAGTCCTGTCGAGTTCTTCCGTTATCATCTGCATCTTTTCTTGGGAAATCGACTTGTCCTGCCGCATGGATTCCACCTGTTGCCGCAGGTGCGACTGCCGTTTCTCAAGAATGGTGTTAAGTTGTTGCTTTTTTTCGAGTTCATCCTTTATCATGGCAAGGGTGCTCCCCAGCTCCTTGTTTTTCTCGGAAAGGGTATCGTTGTCATCTTTAAGCCTTTTTCTCTCGCACTCTGCTTCGAGCATTGCCTTTTCTGCATTCTTGGCGATTCTTCGAGACTTGGTCAGGACCTTGTGCAGCATGATGATAACCAAGGCAAGAGAGAGGGCCGACAGGATAAGGCCGAGTATAAGAATCCCATTTTTGAATTTTTCATTTTCGAGCCATAGCAACGCGTTCTCCTTTTCAAGGGATATATTTTCCTTTTCCTTGGCATGGATGGCGTTTGCCATCCGGTTTTTCAGAATTAGGTTGTTTGCGTTGTTGGTTTCCACAGACATCGAGTAGGCGGTCCGGAAATCGCCATCCAATGCGGCCAGATGCGCCCTGGTATGGCACATATCTGCCTTGGAGACAATGTCGTCAGGCAGTTGGAGGGAGTCAAGGATGCCGTATGCTTTGCCGACTTGCCCGGTGTTCGCAAGTGAACGCACATATGCAAGGATTTCTTTAGCCGATAGCGTCAGTGTTCCTGTGGATAATACTTTTTCAAATATTTCGATGGCTTCCAGGTCTTTCGACGAAAGGCTGTAAAGATATGCCAGTCCTATTTCACTCATGTCCCGGAATGATGGGTCGGCATGGAGGGAGGGATCGTCGCAGACCCTTTTCAGTTCAGCGATGGCTTCCTGATAATTCCCGAAAGCCATGTGTGTCATCCCGGAGTAATATAAGGCGGCAGTTTTCAGACGGGGACAATCGTGCTTGTCCAGGATTCTCAGGGCAGCGTCGATTTCTTTCCTGGCTCCATTATGTTCATCATTATTGTTGTATAATGCGGCTCTGTTGATATGGCACTTCACGAGGTAGTCTGTCATTCCATTTTCGGGGCATAGTCTTATTGCTTCTTGATATTCGTCAAGAGCCTGGAGGCAGGAATCTGAGGTCATACCCTTGGCGAAGTGTGTCAGCATGGCTTGTCGCGACGGTTTAGAGGATTTGCCGTAATAATCGTATGCCGGAGCAAGCATTGACTTGCTGACGAGCTTTCGGTCTGTCTTCAGGAGCGCCATTGTCTTTATCAGGGCATAGTCTGCCCGCATGCGAGGGGAAGAAAGTCGTGAGGTGTCGATACTTTGTATTATTGTCATGGCGTATTCCGGCACAGTGTCGAGGGCCATGTCGGCACGTTGTAGAGACTCCCGTGTGCCCGAATTTTCACATCCGGCAAAGAGCATTGTCATAACCAATATTATTGCAATCCCGATGCAAGTATGTTCTCTCATCATTTTATTTTGTATTGATATCAGATATTTAGATTGCAAAATTATTGAATTCTGACAAGTTCGCAAAATTTAGGCGACATGAATATTTGAGAAAACGGTAGTTGAATGGTGGTATAGAGTGTTCACCACCATACCTGTCGGTTGTTTTGTATCGTGAAAGGACGTTCCTCCTTTCCCGCAGTGATGTAATGGAGTAGCAGCAAAGCGGCTTCCGGAATGTTGTAGATTAGCCATTCCGCCACGTGCAATTTCTCAGAATCACCGGCATAATGTTCTCCAGAGCCTTTTCCAGTTGGCTCCGGTTTTCGTCAGCTTGTTTCATGGCTTGTTCAAGGCTTCCGTTGCGGGAACAGGAGACAGTTGTTGTCTGCATTGAGAGAATCAATGCAGACAACAATACAATGTGCATAGAGCCTTTTCGGAGCTTCACGTTGTTATCGTCAGTTGAGCAAGTATGTCACAACAGGTTCCTTACGTCGATGATACATGGATTTCATGATATGCTCTTAAGCGTAATTACTAATATGCTCCGATTACATAGAATAAGCTTTCAGGACCTTTGCTTCGTCAGTCCGTACAAGGGCATAGAGTGTTGAATAATCATTATCCACTGCTATGTAGAACACCCTCTCCGGAATAGAAACACCCTTTATGAAATTTCCGTCCCAATCAAATTGAAGTATAGCGATGTCAGGTTCCTTCTTATTGTCAGCTTCCTCGTTGGTTCTGCCGTCATACATTGCATACAGGTATTTGTCCGTCGGTGCAAGTACGCGGTAGCTGATAATCGCTTCAGGACGGAAATCTACAGAATAGGAGCCGTTCGGTTTGCTCTTGACTTCAAGAGCAGAAGGATATGTTGAGTACTCGCGTATTTTGGATGGTCTGTCACCGGATATGTCATAAAACACGAGCCAATCAGAGAATGAGCCGGCTGCAGCGAATCTTGTATTGTCGGGGCTTACTGCAATTTGTGTCTGATTGCACAGATAGTCGAGAAGGTGATCTTCCCCCTCATATTTCCTTAGAGGAATCTGTCCGAACACTTCCTTCGTTTTCCCTGTGGAGTCCATTGCGGCAAAGTAACCGTTTTCAAAGGCCCCATTGCCGATGAAACACTTTCCGACAGTTAGTATTTCCCGGGCCACTGCATCAGAAAGGATGCAGCTTTCCACAACACTGCCGTCAATCGGGCTTAGGTATGCTCCTTTCTTGAGAGATGTGTCATATATAAAAATCCTGTCAGACACACCGTCGTATCTTACATTGCGTGGCTTTATGAATTCATCCGGCCCCATACCTTTTGTCGCCACCAATGTCATAGAGCTGTTGTTGATGTCCTTGAAATATTTGTAGAAGTGAGAGTCTTCAGGATCCTCTATGAGTAATCCATCCCCAATTACAAACAGTGTGTGTGGATTCAGCAGGGAGTCTGACAGGGGAAGCGTCTCCCCTGTCAGCACGGGGAAGGATTGTCTGCCGTCAAGAGGATTGGCTGTGTTTTTATCATCCGTGCATCCTGTAAAGATGATTGTTGCTGACAGTCCAATTATTCCCAATAGCTTTATGTTCAGCATGATAATATTTGTTTTGGCTATTCTATGGTGTCAGAATTTGATACCTGTCTCCATGTAATTGCCGGAAATTGTCTTTAAACATCATCTTCCCTTGAAGGAGTAAATAAATCATAGGAAAATGACTGTCCGTCCTTTTTGAATATTATAGTACAACAGATAGCTCCATGATAGTTCGAGGAACATCCTTGGCAATCCAAGATTGACCCCTCATTCTGAGAGAGTGATTCGAGAGTGTCAATCTGTACTTGTGACAATTGTGGTTGGTCTGTGGTCATTCTCATATGAAGGAAACCACCTGTTGCAAGGGCTACAATAGCAAACCCTGCGAGAAGAAATTCTTTTTTTCTTTTCATGTTATTGGTATTTTGTGTTGTTATTTTATTGTGCCATATACTTCAAAAAGCAGTCCGTGGCATTTATGTTATTTAAATATTTCAGAAACTCTATGTGGATAGGTCTCCGGAGATGGCGTCCTGAAAATATGTTGAAGGTATGTTTGAATTTCGGAGGGACGATTGAAATAATTACGATTGTTTTGGTGTAGTCTCATGATGTGTCGTGTTTTACCTGAATTGTGTCAGTCCTTTTGTTGGTAGTTTGGAAAGGTTAGGATAAAACTGTCCGATTTAATGTCTACATAGTCATATGCATAGACTTTGTCATATGCATAGACTTTCCGTCCATGTACATCTCCTATAAATTCATGTTTCTTTCTAATAATTGAAAGGTAAAGGTGAGATGCATTATGATTTGAGACTGGGTTTCCTAATGTCAATACACACATATCTTTATCAAGAAGAATGGTCTGCATATGGCTATCTTTGGGAAAACCGTTTATTGTGTTTATCTCGTCCATGGGGTCGAATATAATCGGATAAATGAAACTATATCGCGTGCGAAGATAGTCAAGCTCTATTTCATCCTTTGAGGCGGCAATCATAATTAGGCTCACGGTCTTGTCACCCCTTATTGAATCAACTCTTTTCATGAATTCATTCCATAAATGGAGTTTCATACGGCATCCTGTGCATCCGACGGAATCGTAGTATGATATGATGGTGAAGTCCACTTCCGGCTTTGTAATCATGCCACCGCCCACGAGTCTCATTGAATCAGGGAATATAATCTCTTTTCCCGTCCATTCGACTATGACCTTTTCATATGCCGTTCTCTTGGCGTCCCCGCAGGAAGTTACAGCCCAACCATATAGAAGTATAAGAAGGTAGGCATATATACACTTCGGTGAGAAGACTGTCATTTTTTCGTATATAATATGTCTGACGTAGCTTATCATTCCAAAGAAAACAAACCAGTGTATGAGGAATTGTCGGCAGTTGTCAGTGTGAGACGGTAGTCACCGACCGGGCCGTTGAATGGAATCTCGCACGAAGAGGTATCCGTGAATATTGCTGTCCAATAACCGAATCCTGACATTGATTCAACTGTTACGGAAATCGGGTAATCCTCAAACGGCAGGTCAAGGATTAATGAGCAATCGGAGAATAATGCAGTAATCTCTGCGAATCCGATGAGCGAATATGTCTTCGGCACCTCGGTTCCCTCATAGATTATAATGAGAATCTCAGGGTATTTCTTTGGAGGGTCTTTCTTTTCGGCAAGGGATATTGCAGACATGGATATGGCGGCGATAGCCATCGACGAGAATATTATCTTTAGAGATTTCATGATTGTTATTGATTTTAAGTTTGTTTGAAATGTGTCGCAAAGGTAGGGTGTATTCTTGACATATGCAAGTGGAAATGAAGATATTATTTCTGCGTGGTTTCTGTAATCTGAGTTGTATATGGCGGTAAATCAGTGTGATGTGATTTTGTATTTCTGCGGTGTGTTAATATTAAATAGGTTATTAGTATGGATTATAATTAAATACATGTGCAGAAATTATATTGAATAAAAATATGTATAATATGTGTCATATTGCTAATTTTTGGAAACGCGGATGTCAGCGGTGTCGGAGACTGCAGAACCGAGGATTATAAAAAGAGGACGGTGTCGGTTGAAGCCGACGCCGTCCTTATGGATGGGATATCAATTGATTTATTCCCGCAATGATT
>JAIDXM010000046.1 GCA_029058745.1 Muribaculaceae bacterium | reverse complement strand
TCTGACGAACTGGCTCATATCGCTAAATTTTACAATCTGAAATCAGCAAGTTGAACTTGCGAAACTTAAATAAATTAAATATTCTTATCCCGAACTCGCGTATTTAAATTCAAACATCCTCTAAGAATCACTTTAAAAATTTGTTTTATAAACGAAAAAAAGATAACTTTGCAACGAATCAGAAGAGTCTGATTCACACAATTTATTATTGAAGCGTTTTTGCTTTATCTTTCAGCTGGAAATCGCCAAAAAAAGTCACGCTGGATATTGCAGTCAAAACGCTCATGCTTGTCGTGTATCCGCTCCCCGACAGGGGATATCGATATTCGATATGGCGTGGGAGCGGACTGTTTATTGCGTGAAAGGCGTTTGGCGATGCCTCAGTTGAGATATACAGTAGAAGATCGTCCCACGCTTTTGTCATTTTTAATAACAGTACTTTTCGGGACTATAGTGCTTTTAACTTAATTTCATGAATACAGTTTCTGAAGAGACTTCTTCCTGGCAAGAACGTACAAGGTTAATTTTTTTTAGCGTCGCAACGCTTACTGTCTTTAGTTTTCTGTCTGCACTTCTCATAAGTGTGGTATTTGTGCTAATTGGTGTCACCGGGATGGAAAGTCTATATAATGCCAATTCTTCCTCCGTTGATACTTTTGACAAGGTCAATAATTCCGGTCCACTTGTAATTGGAATATTTGTGGTGTGCCAGCTTATCGCTTTGGCCGGCTGGGGATTTTTTATTGCGGGTCTATACAAATTCCGCACCATGCAACACTCTAACGAATCGTATATTAGTTTGGGCCACGTGATAACAGGTTGCTGGATGGCATTAGCCTCGGTTTTGATTATTCTTTTGGCCTGCATATCTTTTTCATGGGCTGATGGTTCAGGTAAAGACATGGCAAAAACTACGTTATCTATTATAGGATTTGCTTGGATTATTTCTATTATAGCCTATTCAATATTACTAAAATCGTTCAAACGACTAAGAGAGGACGATTCTTGGAACAACTGCGCTCGCCAAGGTGCAGAGGAATTGAGATGTTCCGCCAAATACAATATATGGCTACTTATTATTCCAATAATAACGGGAATCATTCTTGTCCTTACAATGGTATCACACATGGATGCATTGCAGTCATTCATTAATAAGAGTTGGGATGGAGTTTATGCTCAAGAAGAATTACGCAACAAAATTGATTCCATTAACTCAAATTATAAATCGGCATATCAGATAGAGGCCATTGTATCCTTTATTACCTATATCATTTTAGCAATCATTCAGATGATTTGCCAAATAAGAGGCTGGTCAAAAATAAAGGCCGGAGGATTTCAAGTCTTGCAGAATAAAAATTCGTTGCACATCGACCCTAACGATTCAGAACCTCTCTATTGCAGACATTGTGGAGCACAACTTTACGAAGATTCGTCATTCTGTTCAAAATGTGGCAATCCTGTCGTATCGATAGCAATGAATGAAACACGGGAATTTGAAAGCACCTCTACAACGGCAATCACGGAAAATGAAACAATAGAAAACAATACAATCGTTACTACAAATGACGACACGGAAAACTATTATGAAAACGATTCCTCTCACCGGAAAGCATTCCTGAAATGGGGAGGTATAGGCATGGGAATAATTTTTGTCGCGCTCGCCACATGGCTGATATGGCCACGTGGAGGAAAAGCTGAAGAAGCGAATGTTTATGTTGACTACACCACAGTGTACCGCACCTTCGACGGGAATTTAGGAGAAAATCCATTGGGTGATATACAATATGGTCAGTCCGTAACATATTATCTTGAAGAGTCCGGCAAAGAAAGTAAGAAGTGGATAAAAATAACGACAGAAATTGATGGTAAAAAAATCGAAGGCGTGGTAGATTCGGAAAGTATAATTCCGAAGGATGATTTCAATAGAATTGACCGTGCAGGCTTATACAACGAAACTGTCAGGTTCTATGCCAGCGAGCCTTCTTATCGACGTGTCATTGCGGAAGCTCTAAAAGATAAAGGAGACAGTTGGGTTCTTGAAGTGTTCGAAAATGGGTCAAACCCTCCAATCCTAAACCATATTGAAACATATCAGGAATCGCTTTCTCCTTCTCCATCTTGCTTTGGTTTTGTAGTACGCAATGAGACTTCCAATGAAAAAGAGTTCTTTCTTTATAGTATCGACAAAAGTGGGAAGGGTACCCTGGTGCATACTGAGGATGTTGAAAAGAATTGTGGTAAGATAGAAAGCATTTCCCTTAATAATGGAATCATTACTGTTAAATATCGAAAAGATGGCATGAGCGTGCTTAATCCTTCTAATAAAAAAGAAATGGATAGTTTTAAAGACTTCATAATATTACAGGGTGAAATCGACGGGAAATATGCAATCCGTATGGATTTTAAGGAAGATGAAGGCCGAATACGAGGCAATTATCGCTATCTGAAGAACAACGTACCCATAACAATTGAAGGAACCTACACAGTAGGAGAAGACGGCAATAAAAATGTAGTTCTCGAAGAAACCGTTGACGGGAAAGTCACCGGCAATTTCATCGGGACTTATGATGGATTAACTTTTTCCGGATCATGGGTAAGTGCTGACGGAGCGAGAGAACTGCCTTTTATGCTGACTGTATGTATTTTCGAATAACAAACAATTTATTATTATTAACATTATGAATATCAAAATTAATATCAGAATTATACTATTAACCTTGCTCTTCGCCTGGATCATACCTTGTATTTGGGCACAGTCTTCATTTCCTCCGAAAAGTTACCCATCATCAATCATGGTGAAGACGGATGCCGGTGTAGCAAGGTACTGGGACGTAAAACGCATTATGTGTCTCGGCAAATCCGGTGGCGGCTATAAATTCAAAATTTTTGGCATAGGAGCCGGTGAATCCGGACCGATGAATATAACGATGTACTACATCCTCCCCGGGAATCAACTTAAAACTGCCGGAGCATATTATTTTCCATCTGTAAAAACGGGGGAACCTTTCAATTTCGATATTGTATCAGCCTTCCCCGGACATGCACCCAAAAGTTTTTTAGGGTTTATGATTCTCGATGAAAGACTTAAAGCCCCGAAATCGAAAGAAAAAACGGAAGAGGTTACTATCCCGGAAGAGATTCTTGCTTCAACCCGGGTTACCCAAATCGAACTTGTGGATGAAGGGAAGATACGGCAACAGGATAATGTGACAAAACAGCCGGAAGATCTTGAAATCAGACGGGAAGATGTCAACAAGATTTACGATAGTGTAGAGGAGATGCCGGAATTTCCCGGCGGCACGACGGCTATGTATAAATGGCTATCGGAAAATATCAGATACCCGGAGGCCGCTCAACAAAATAATATACAAGGGCGAGTGATGGTAAAGTTCGTGGTTCAAAGAGACGGTTCAATCGGAAAAGTGACCATATATAGAGGTGTTGACAAAGACCTTGACAGAGAAGCTATCCGTTTATTTCAGAAAATGCCAAAATGGAAACCCGGAAAAATCAACAGCAACCCCGTTGACTGCTGGTTTAACGTTCCTGTATCGTTTAAATTGCAATAAAACAAGAATATGAATATTATAAAAATTTATATATATGCAATCTTAGCCTCACTTATGGTTTTATGTGGCTGCCAAGACTCAAAAGAAAAATTTAAAGGAACATGGCTCATCGAAAACTATACCGAATCCGAAAGTGTGAAGTCAGGTTCGGAGTGGACACTTTGGCTTGATATTCCCAATTCCAACGTATGCCAGGGCGGATATGAGAATGTTATCGGAGTAATCAAATCCTCAACTGAAGATGCGATGGGTGGAGGAACAACATTTGCTTGTATCACGGAAGCCGATATAAAAGGAAACGTTGCGAATATAAAATACCGCCACACTGAAACCGGAGAGATTTGGAAAGCGACATTGACGTTTAATCCTTCCGACAGCTCCCTTTCCTGGGAAAAAGGAGGGCTTTACAAAATGGGTGCACGGAGCCGTATGGAAAAACCCGCCACGGACGCGGATATGGTATGGTATCTTGAACCCGATAAAACTACCTTTAAGAAAGTAAGCCATAAAGCCAACTATAAAGATTTAGATGATTATTCTATTATTCTAAAAATGGAAGGGCGTACATACTATAGAGAAAAGATTGCCATGCCGGATTCAATCGGGGATTATATCACCGAACACCAGCTACGTTGTCTTTTTGATACAGATGTCGATACCAAAATAACTGACCTGAATGGTCAATCTATATGGGACGAAGATTATATGGCCAACATCACAGATGCATGGATGCTTCCTGACAAAAGCGGCATGATGTGTATTGCATGGAGCGGTGGAACTGCTTTCCAAGAATTGACTCTTTATCGTGTTGGGGCCGACAATAGTTTGGAAAAGATTGACCATGTGGAGGGCGGAGGCACCAATCCGACTGCAGGCTTTTCCGGAGAGGATTTGAAATTAATTGAAGATCAAATTGTATATTCCACCCCTGAAATCACAAGGAAGGGTGAAAGCGTAAGAGTTTTTGACCCGGAAAAGAATGAAGCCCGCTATTACGACCTTTCAGGAAATCGCCGATAGCTTTTTTCTAATAAAAAACAAAAGCAATGAGAAATACTTTTTTAACCATAATCATGGCATATCTTGCCGCATTTCCCTTTGATGTGAGGGGATATATAGCCAAGCCCTCTAAATTGACTTCTACTATCACTTGGGAGATAACGGACGACGGCGTACTTAGAATATACGGATCTGGAGAGATGCCGGATTTCGATAAGTGGGAAAAACTTGAATACTGGCGACAAAATAAGTATTTTCCGGGTAAAATAAAACGGATAGAAATTGGGGAAGGGATAACCAAGATTGGTAAATCTTCATTCCAATATCTTTCTTATAAACATAAAGAAAAACTTCATAAAATACCGGTGACCCTTCCATCTACCTTGAAAAGAATAGAGATGTGGGGGCTTGCCAATCTTGAATTGACCGATAGCCGACTTCCAGACAGCCTGAAATATATTGGTTACGTTGCTTTTGAAAATTCAACATTCCCCGGGGGGCGTGTTGTAGTGCCTGCTTCTGTAGTTGAAATGAAAGGTTTTTGTTTTGAATATACTAACATTAACCAAATTGAGATTGAAGGATTACCCAAAATTAATGAAGACACTTTTGGCAGAATAAAACAAGACATACGGATTGTTATCAACAATCCGTCATTCAATTTATCTCCTCTTGCTGAAAAAGGGATTTTCCAGTCAGGAGGCACAGCGACATTTGTCTTACCCGAAAGGATGGAGGTTCCCAATGTATTGAAGGAAGACGAATCAAAATATAAAATAATATCTCCAGAGACAATAGCCCAACAAGAGGCTGAAAAAAACGTAAACGGTTATATTTCCCATCGCCTTGCCCCATGGGAAATATATATTGCGGGGCAGAAACTCCCGGATATACCCACAGAGTCGGAGGCGAAAGCAGACATTGAACGACGTATTTCTGAATGGCAAAAGAAAAGTGAATATGAATCGACCTCGCAGTGGCGCGTCAGGGTTAACAACAAATCCAGGTCTGAAAAGCTCCGTACTCTCACCGCCGAATGGAATGAAAAAGTAAAGAACGCCAAAAGACAATACAATAATGCCGTGAAAGAATGGATGGAAAAATATGACAAGGAATACAAGCGTCTCCGTAAAGAATTTTACGTTGGATTGGCAAAAGAAGCCATCGAAGATTATGGTTCCGACACTTATTCTATTAATGGACCGTATGATGCCGACAACGAGACATTCCTTATACATTCGGAAAGACATGGCGATATTTTACTTCCGGTACCGCGAAGCGTAGCTCCGGGATTTAAGGATAATTGGTATTCTGTAGTAAAAAAGATAGATTTTGCATTTATCCCCGAATCCGACACTTCGGTAGGACTTTCTCGAATTATCTTTCCATATAATGGCAAAGAGTATTCGTATGACGGAAATGCAAAAACGGCATATAACGTAAAGGATGTAAGCTATAATTTCACTCCGCTTGAGGTGACAGGATTGCGATTCGACGATGTCAAGCTTAAAGATATAGACCAACCAACACTCCCCGTCAAAACTCTTACGGCACAGACATCATCAAATGAACTCCCTAAAAAGAAATCTCTTGCCGATGTGGATGAAAACATACCCACCGGCGATGTGAAAAGAGAAAATACCTTCGCATTCTTGATTTCAAACGAGAACTATAGTAGGACAGATCCGGTAGTTTTTGCAATAAACGATGGAAACATGATGAAACAGTATTGTATAAAGACTCTGGGCATCCCCGAGAAAAACGTAACACATATTACCGATGCCTCGCTCAACGATATGCGTTATCAATTGAAAAGAATATCAGATATATGTGAAGCGTATCAAGGAAACGTTTCCATCATAGTGTATTATGCAGGCCATGGAGTTCCCGAAGAAGGAATTCCCGATGCCTACCTCCTCCCTGTTGACGGATATGCCGAGAATGTAAAAACAGGACTTTCATTGAAAGAAGTGATAGAGACATTGAGTGGGATGCATGCTTGTCAAGTCACATTCTTTATCGATGCGTGTTTCAGCGGCACGGGACGTGAAGGAAAAGCTCTGTATGCCTCGCGAGGAGTGGCGTTGAAACCCAAACCGGTTTCTCCGAAAGGAAATCTGATAGTTTTTTCTGCATCACAAGGAGTTGAGTCGGCACAACCTTATGAGGAAAAGAGCCATGGGTTATTCACATACTATCTATTGAGAAAACTCAAAGATACAGCAGGGAATGTTTCTTTAGGGGATTTAGCGGATTATCTTATCAACAACGTAAAGCGCACCTCTGTTGTGGGTGGGAAAATCCAGACACCTACCGTTAAAGCGTCACCTACTATAGAAGACTGGCGCTCATCCAATCTTTAAAGGATGTAATCCCCTCCAAAACATGGCGTATGTAGAAAAGTCACAACAGAGTATGCAATAGGGTAACGCGTCTTCCAACAACAAGCAAGAGATAAAACCTTTAATTCTATTCCTATTATGGCACAAAATGGAGCTATCTTCGCTGAACTCGAAACACGTCTCGATGTGTCCGAGGCTCACGCCGAATGGTACGACCACTGCAACGAAGGATATCCCGCACCCCTTGATTAAGAGTGAGACTAACGAGGATATGTTTTACCTGAGGATTAAGAAAAAATCTTTATTATGTCGGTGTAGAAATATCATGTTTTTTACCTAAATTTGTAAAAAATATATGAAAATATGAAACTTGAACATCTTGACATATCGAATTATCGTTGTTTCAAAAAGTATTCAGTTGACCTATTTCCGGGATTTAACATCTTGATAGGCCGGAATGGCTCTGGAAAATCGACGTTACTTCATGCCATCCAAAAAGCTATAAGTTTCATATTTTCCAGCGATAGATCCGTAAGTGAGGATTTCTTGTCAGCCGGAATGAGCAACCTTAATATCCGGACATTCGAAACACCTGATTTCTATTTTGACAGTGCAACAAGAACCCTTTCAAAAATTGCAAGCATCCGCGGAGTTGGATCGTTCGCCGGCCACGAAATAAATTGGACTCTCTATAAAAGGAACGCAGACAAAGCATCTTTATATCCCTCAAAATATAAAGATGCTTTCAACATCGTAATGTCCCAAATTGAGAATGGAGCCGACTATCCGTTATTAGCCTATTATTCCGATTCATATCCCCATAGAAACACAAAGCAGATGCAACAAGCCCTTGATAGAATCAAAAGCGATGCATTGCCAAGAAATTTCGGTTACTATCAATGGGATGACGATTCATCATGCACAGCTATTTGGGAAAAGCGGTTAAGTGATCGTCTTGCCCGAATGCTCCCTTTATACACTCCGGCTATGAGACTCGCTTCAGAAAAATTAGAACTTTCAGAAATGCCTGAAACGGAGGAGACAAGAAAAAGATTAAAGGAAATCCATGATAGGCAGGCTAAACTGCTTGAATTGACAGATTCCCTACAGCAAGAGTCTGACTACATTGAGACGAAATTAAAGCAATTCATCAACTTACTTCCGAATGTAGAAGGTGAAAATTATGGCCTAAATTATCTTTCTGTGGAATCTGACAATGAAGGGTATCATTTGTTATTGAACTTTGAGAATGGAAAATCTTCAACAATCTCGAATTTACCTGCAGGATATCGCCGTTTGATTTCCATTGTATTAGACCTGGCATATCGTTCTTACATCCTAAACGATCATAACGAGTCATCCGGAATTGTCATCATCGATGAAATTGATTTGCATCTCCATCCTTCGTTGGAGGGTTGTGTCGTCAATGCATTCCGCCAATGTTTTCCATCGATTCAGTTTATAGTGTCAACACACTCAGTGGCAGTAATATCAAATATAGCCAGTGCGGAAGAAAATCCCGATAACCGTGTTTTTATACTGAAAGATGGCGTGGAGCAACCGGAGCTTTTGAATAATCTTAATGGAATAGACTACGACATTGTGTTGCGTGATTTTATGGACACATATTCCAAAAATGAAGATATAAAATCACTGATTGACAAATGTCTGACATTCTATTCTTATAAAATGGCTGAAGAAGGGATGACAATCTATAATCAAATTGTAGATGCCGTTGGCAGAGACAGTGAAGTTATAAAAGAGCTTGATAAAAAGATAAGCAACTACAATGTATAGGTATGAATTACATTGACAAATCCTTGCGGGCCATTGAGGGGCGTGATATTAATATCAGTTTTCTAAAAGATCATTTTGATGTCAACACGCTAAAGTTTACCATTCCACTTGATAAATCAGCTTACAGAGAATATGCAAAGGACGCTCGATACAGAGACATATGGCGACGATACCTTTGTGAAGAGCAGACCTATCTCTGTTGCTACTGCATGCGACGTTTGACGCTTGAAAGATTCAGTGCCGAACATATTGTTCCACAAAGTCTTAGAGGAGAAGAGAATCGTCCGGAATTTCAGAGATATGTAACAGGTCCTAATGCCGTTCCTAACATAGTAGCAGGAGTAGAGTATTCTGATGACACAGAAGCACGATTCTATGCAACAGATAAAGACATTGAATCATTGGCAAAAATGCCACACATCATTGCCCATCAAAATTTATTAGCGGCATGTAGAGGTTTGCGGGCAACTGCTATAGAAGGATGCTGCTGTAACAATGAAAGAGGAAGAGACTATCTTATGCCCTATATGCTTATACCTGATGGACACAAACAGTTCAAATATGATGTCAACGGAATAATCAGCATATCACCAAAAGACAACAGTTGGGATAAAACTCTTGATATTCTCAACGGCACCACACTTCAAACAATCAGATATATCTGGTGCAAAATAGCCCACAATACAAAGTATGAAGATCGGCATTTTCGCTATGACGTGGATGAACTGCAAAGGATGAATATATTTAAAACTGCCTTTAAGAAGAACAACTTTCTTGATATACCGACTCAATATCGTGCGTATGCCGGAAAAATAGTTGGGAGAGGAAATGACTACACCTGGAATCTCTTAGTAGATTACAGCTGGTTCCTTGAATATTATCGTAGTCATTAATCGGAACACTACCCCACTCCCCCAGAACTCAATACCGAAACTAAAATCGTGTCGGGAGTGTAAGACATGGCTTGCACGTAAAAATAGAGCTATAATCCGAATTCGGATTATAGCTCTATTTTTACATTGTTACCACGCTCGATGGTCAGGCTTTGTGGGCTACTGCGGATTCCTCAATGGGAAGGCATTTCTTGTAGTTCTCGATATAGGCGTTGAAACCTGCCACGGCTTCCTCCGTGGGAGCGATGCTTGTGCCGGTGTTGCCTGCGAAGACATCCTTCTCAAGATAATCGGCAAGATTGCGCTGCTCTTTGTTGTTGACAAGGTAGCCGGCAAGCAATGCCATACCCCAGGCACCACCCTCTCCGGCGGTTTCCATCACCGATATCGGAGAGTTGAGAGCCGCCGCGAGTATGCTCTGCCCCACACCTTTTGTCTTGAAGAGACCTCCGTGGCCTGTGATGCGGTCCACCTTTATCTTCTCCTCATTGAACAGGATATCGTTGCCGATTTTAAGGACAGCCACAGCCGCCGATATATTGGCTCGCATAAAGTTGGCGAGATTGAATTTGTCGCCGACAGTGCGCACGAACAGGGGACGTCCCTCATTGAGTCCGGTGATGGGCTCGCCTGAGAAATAATTGTATGAGATAAGACCGCCACAGTCAGGGTCTCCGTTTAGGGCGTTGTTGTAGAGCGTGGCGAATATCTTGTTCATATCCACAGGAACTCCGAGCATCTCGGTGTATTCACGGAATATGCCCACCCATGCGTTGAGGTCGGACGTGCAGTTGTTGCAATGCACCATAGCCACGAGGCTTCCGTCGGGAGTCGTGACCATGTCAATCATCTCGTAAGGCTTGCTGAGTTCCTTCTCAAGCACAATCATAGAGAATGAGGAAGTGCCTGCCGACACGTTGCCCGTGCGTTGCTTCACAGCGTTTGTGGCCACCATGCCGGTTCCTGCGTCACCCTCCGGGGGACACACCGGAACACCGGCTTTCAGATTACCGGAAATGTCAAGACGCTTTGCGCCCTCCTCCGAGAGTTCCCCGGCTTTCTCTCCGGCCACAAGAATCTTGGGAAGTATGTCGCGCAGTTTCCAGCCGAAACCTTTCTCAGAGATAAGATTGTCGAACTTCTCGACCATATCGGCGCAATAGTCCTTTGTGGCAGGGTCAACAGGAAGCATGCCGGATCCGTCGCCGATTCCGATAACCTTCTCGCCGGTAAGCTGCCAATGGATATATCCGGCCAACGTGGTCAGGAACGCCACATCCTTCACATGAGTCTCCTCATTGAGGATTGCCTGATAAAGATGTGATATGCTCCATCGCAACGGTATGTTATAGTTGAAGAGTTTCGACAATATCGACGCGGCCTCCCCGGTGTTGGTGTTGCGCCACGTGCGGAACGGGGCAAGCATCTCTCCGTTGGCGTCAAACGGCATATAACCGTGCATCATGGCGCTCACTCCAATCGACGCAAGTTCCGTTAGCTCCACACCATACATGGAGTGGACATTGGCACGCAAGTCGCGGTAGCAGTCCTGCACACCGAACCATATGGCCTCAAGACTGTATGTCCACAGTCCGTTGACAAGCTGGTTCTCCCATTCATGGCTCCCCTGTGCGATAGGGTTATTGTTCTCGTCTATCAAGACAGCCTTGATACGGGTAGAGCCAAACTCAATCCCGAGGATGGCCTTACCCGATTCGATAGTGGCTTTTGCCTTTTCAGTCATAACGGAGCGTATTAGCAGAGTGACTTGTTGAGCATGTAATACACCTCATTCCAACGCAGGTGGTCCTTGAACGACGGGATTGTGGTCTCGGCGTTGATATGAGCCATCTCTATGCCCGCGATTTCGGCATAATCCTCCCAGTATTCGGGAGTGAGCTCATATGAGAAGCAGGAGTGGTGGGTTCCACCGGCAAGAATCCACGCCGCCGCGCCGACCTCGAAGTTGGGTGCGGGAATCCAAAGTGCGGAAGCAACCGGAAGTTTGGGAAGCGGTTTAGACTTGATGCACTCCACGTCATTAGCGATAAGGCGGAAACGGTTGCCAAGGTCAACGACTGTAGCGGTGATGCCCTTTTCCGGACGAGAGGTGAACACCAGACGTGCGGTAAGGCTCTTGCGGATGCCGATTCCGAGGAAATGCACCTCAAGACGCGGCTTCTCTTCAGCGATGAGAGGACACACCTCAAGCATGTGTGCCTGGAGTATCGAGCTGTTCTTGCCGTCGAAGTTGAGAGTGTAGTCCTCAAGGAAAGAACATCCCTTTCCTTCCGACATAACCCAAACGGTGCGGTAGAGAGCCGCGCTCTTCCAGTCGCCCTCTGCTCCGAAGCCATAGCCCTCAGCCATGAGTCGCTGGGAGGCGAGTCCCGGAATCTGGTCGAAACCGACGAACTTGGGATCATTGATGTCGTCTGTACCGAGGTCATCGAAATTGGTCGTGAATCCTTTCGCGCCCTTTGCAGTGAGAATGGCGCGAAGGGTAAGCTCTGCATGAGCCGCGTTCCAGATTTTCTTATATTCCTCGGTAGAGGGATCCTTGAGGTTGTCAGCCACCACATATTCATTGAAATATGTCTCAACGAGAGCCTTAATGTCCTCCTCCTTTATTTTCTTATGATACTCCATGAGCTCGCTCACCGGAGTGTAATCCACATGATAGCCGAGACGCTGTTCCGCCTCCACCTTGTCGCCGTCGGTGACAGCCACATTGTTCATCTGGTCGCCGAAACGGAGTATGAGCATATCCTGAGCGTCAGCCCAAGCCACGGCCACACGTTCCCATACAGCAATCTTCTTCTGTGCCTCGGGGTCGGACCAATGTCCCACCACCACCTTGCGGCGCAGACGCATGCGGGTGCAGATATGGCCGAACTCACGGTCGCCATGAGCGCTCTGGTTGAGGTTCATGAAGTCCATGTCCATGTCATTCCAGGGTATTTCGGCATTATACTGGGTATGGAAATGCAACAACGGTTTGTTGAGCTGCTGCAGGCCCCTGATCCACATCTTGGCGGGAGAGAATGTGTGCATCCAGGTGATTACACCGGCACACTTCGGGTCGTTGTTGGCGGCGAGCATAATCTCGCTAACCTCTTTCGAAGAATTGGCTGTGCCCTTATATACAACCTTCACCGGAAGGTTGCCTGACTTGTTAAGACCGTCAACCATCTCACGTGAATGAGCATCAACTTTCACAACGGCATCGCCTCCATAAAGGAGCTGGGCGCCGGTCACCCACCAGATTTCATAATTCTCAAACATGGTATGATTCATTTTTAAAAGAATGTCGTAATTGTCCGGAGACTCCGAAGCGGCATGTCTCCTTAATAAGGAGACTCTCCGACATTCAATATATTATATTGATTTTATTTTATTTGATATCTTATACTTTTCTTCACCAGGTGCTTCAGGCATCCAGTCACTTCTGTCCGTAGTAGGCATTCGGACCATGCTTGCGGCTGAAGTGTTTCTCCACAAGAAGAGGGTTCATGGTCAGCGAAGGATTAACTGAGAATGAGATGGATGCCATCTTGGCCACCTGCTCAAGCACCACGGCATTGTGGACAGCCTCATGGGGATCTTTTCCCCAAGTGAATGGCCCGTGGTTGTTGACAAGCACTCCGGGGGTGTGGATGGCATTAAGCTCACGGAATGTCTCGACAATCACGTTCCCCGTCTCAAGTTCATAGTCTCCCTTCACCTCAGCCTCAGTCATATCCCGTGTGCAGGGAACCGCGTCATGGAAATAGTCGGCATGAGTGGTGCCAATATTGGGAAGGGGAAGGCCAGTCTGTGCCCACGCGGTGGCATAAGTTGAATGTGTGTGCACCACACCTCCTATTTCCGGGAAAGCCCTGTATAGGGCAAGATGCGTCGGGGTGTCGGACGACGGACGCAGGTTTCCCTCCACCACATTGCCGGAAGCAAGATCGACAACAACCATATCCTCCGGCTTCATATTGTCGTAGCTCACACCGGAAGGCTTGATTACGACAAGTCCTTTCTCACGGTCGATACCCGAGACATTACCCCAGGTGAATATCACGAGGCCATGGGCCACGAGTTCGAGGTTGGCTTTGCAAACCTCTTCTTTCAATTTTTCAAGCATAATGTTAAATCCTTATTTGGAAACCGTCGCATAGCGCGGGCGAAAATCCCGAAGTCTCCGGGACACGCTCAGCAAGTACCGGTGTAACGGTAGAGCATGGCTCCGCGTTTCGATGTCTCTTTGTCAATTAGTCCGGTTTTCTCTATATCCGGATTGTCTGCTATTCTCTTTCTGAAATTCCGTTTGTCGAGTTTCCTTGAAATGACCGTCTCCACAAGTGTCTGAAGTTGGGTAAGTGTGAAGAGTTCCGGCAACATGTTGAAGGCGAGCGAACCCGACAGTATCTTGCCGCGCATCACATCAAGAGCGATTCCTATCATCTTCTTATGGTCGAATCCAAGTTCCGGCAGGTTGTCGATGTCAATCCAATGTGCATGATGCGCGCTCACCACTGAATCATCCACATCGCGAAGATTGAGCAACGCGAAATATGCCACCGACACCACCCGGGCCCCGGGGTCGCGGTCAACCTCTCCGAAGGCTCCAAGCTGACGGATGAAGACATTGTCAAGACCGGTGAGACTGCGCAAAACCCGTTTCGCGGCATCATCCACACTCTCACCATCGGAGACAAACCCGCCGATCAACGACCATTTACCTTTCTCCGGCTCAAAATCACGCCTCACCATAAGCACCTTCAGTTTCTCTCCTTCAACAGTGAATATGATACAATCGACGGCGACATGAAACCTCGACAAATGGGAATAGAAAGCAGATATCTCTTTTGTCATTTCAGAATTGACGGTGCCGGATGCGGGCAACCAACCCGGGTTTCCCGCATCCAACCCCTTTTATGTTTACCAGAAATAAATATAGAACGCTACCGTGATGCCAAGAATAATAATCGAATGCACGATATCCCAGGCTCCCCAGCTCTGGCGGGTGGCCAGACGCTGTTCCGGAGTAGATGTGCCGAACACAAGACCCTGAATCTTCGACTCTTCGGGAGCCTTGGTGAACAACGACACCACAAAACCTACAGCAAGGCAGAACAGGAGCATCCATCCGCAGAAGAACAGCCAGTTCTCCTCATAGAAAATTCTCTGGAACAGGCTCGGATCGGCTGTAGTGCCGGCCACGATGTCCTGATTCGAATAATACACCTTGGCCCCGAGGCGGGTCAGACCGATAATAAGGCCTGACAGCAATGCCCACATGCCGCCCATGGCTGATGCACGTTTCCATACGATACCGATAAGGAACGCCGCCGCGATTCCGGGCGCGAGCACCGACTGCACATCCTGCAGATATAGATATAGCACATCACCTACCGAACGCATCACCGGAATCCAGAGAATGCCAAGAATCACGATTACCACCGTGGCGGCCTGACCGATATTGACAAGCTTCTTGGGGTCGGTATTGGGGCGGAAACGGCTGTAGAAGTCGATCGTAAACAAAGCCGCTGATGAGTTGAACAGAGATGCGAGAGAACTCATGAGGGCGGCAAGGATGCCACATACAATCAGACCTTTCACTCCGGCAGGAAGCAACTTGGCCACCAATGTGGGGAAAGCGGCGTCGGAGTTGGGATTCCCGTTAGGGAGAAGGGGCAGGAAGTCCCCGAGATTCTGATGCAAAGCAAACGCAATCATGCCGGGGATGAGGAAAAGGAACACCGGGAGAAGCTTGAGGTAGGCCCCGAAGATTGTGCCTCGGCGTGACTCTTTCTCATTCTTTCCGGAAAGGACCCTCTGGACGATGAACTGGTCGGTACACCAATACCAGAAACCGATTACGGCAGATCCTATCAAGGCTCCAAGCCAAGGATACTGCATGTCGCGGTTGTCGCGGATTAGATTGACCATGGTGTCGCCATATTCATTCACTTTCACCTGCGAGCAGATGCGCATCATCTCATCCCATCCTCCAAGTTCCTTGAGACCGAGCACGAGAATAATCAATGAACCGAGCAAGAGAATCGGGGTCTGAAGCACCGACGTATAAAGCACAGACTTCATACCGCCGAAGATAGTGTAAAGGGCAGTAATCAGCACAAGCCCGATGGCGGCAATCCAGAAGAAGTCAATGCCCCATATCTGGTCGATGCCGAACACTTGCTGGAACACAAGTCCGCCCGCATAAACAGTCACGGCAACCTTAGTCAATACATAGCTGATTAGAGAGATTGTGGCCAGAATTGTCCTTGACTGAGAATTGAACCTCTTCTCAAGGAACTCCGGCATGGTGATAACCATCGAACGGGAATAGAATGGCACGAACACCCAACCAAGAATAAGAATCATCCAGCCCTGGATTTCCCAATGGGCCATTGCCATTCCGCTTGACGCTCCGGAACCGGCGAGGCCGATGAGATGTTCCGAGCCGATATTGGAGGCGAATATGGAGGCGCCTATCGCAATCCATGTCGCGTCCTTGCCTCCCAGAAAATAGTCGTCGGCATTGTTTTGTTTCTGTCGCATCACCCACCATATGATGGCAATGAGGGCAAAGGCAAACAAGGCTATGACAACCCAGTCTAAAGCTTGCATATCTTTTTGTTGTTTATTGGTTTTAGATTATGAGTCAATAATGTCGGAAGTCACTTCACTGAAAACTTGTAGATGCAATGTGAAGTGTAAGTGTCGCCGGGATTCAGACGTACGCTCGGCCACTCCGGTTTGTTGGGAGAGTCAGGATAATGCTGAGTCTCAAGACATATCCCGGCATGCTGGTTATATACCACACCTTTCTTTCCGGTCACAGTGCCGTCGAGGAAGTTGCCTGAATAAACCTGGATTCCCGGCTCATCGGTATAGACATCGAGCACAATCCCGCTCTCAGGGCTGTAGAGTTCCGCAGCTATCTGGGAAATGTCGCCTTTGGTGTCAAGCACGAAATTATGGTCATAGCCGTTGCCGTTCTTTATCTGCACGTTGCTGAAATCCTTTATATCGGCACCAACCTTGCGTGCGTTCCGGAAATCAAATGGCGTGTTCTCGACTGCCATCATTGTGCCGTCGGTCATATAAGTGGAATCTATCGGGGTTATGAACGACGCATTCACGAGAATCTCATTGTCAGTAACCGGAGACTCGGGGTTTCCGTTGAGATTGAAATATGAATGGTTGGTCATGTTGATGATTGTCGGTTTGTCGGTGGTGGCGGAATATGCTATGTCAAGGGCATTGTCCGAACGTAGCGTGTATGTCACCACGGCAGTCAGGTTGCCGGGGTAGCCATTGTCGCCGTCTGCGCTCTCGATTGTCAGCACAAGCGTGGAATCATTTTTCTGGTCGGCCTTATACACGCGATATTGCCAACCGAGTGTGCCAAGTTCCCCTCCTCCGTGGAGAGAATGCAGGCCGTTGTTGAGAGGCAACTGATACTCCGCTGTGTCAAGTCTGAATTTTCCGTGGTCTATGCGGTTGGCATAACGACCAATCGACGCTCCGAAATCTGAAAGGTTGTTCTCCGGGAAATAAGCCTGCACGCTGTCAAATCCAAGCACAACATCCTTTAGTGTGCCTTCCTTGTCGGGAACCATCATCGAGACAAGCCGTCCTCCAAAATTTGTGATACACGCCTCGACTCCATTTGAGTTTTTCAGGGTGTAGAG
>JAIDXM010000045.1 GCA_029058745.1 Muribaculaceae bacterium | reverse complement strand
AAAAAGAGGACGGTGTCGGTTGAAGCCGACGCCGTCCTTATGGATGGGATATCAATTGATTTATTCCCGCAATGATTCGGTAGGCCATTATAATTATGTTAGCCAATAAGTGTCGTTTCCTCATCACATCTCCTTCATGATGGAGAAATATTGAGCACATTGCTCGGCGCCCTTCTTGTGCAATGTCTCGATTGAATTTTTGAGACGTGTTTTCTTTGAAGAGACGGTCTTGCTGTTTTCTTCAAGTATTTCCCCCATGCAAATGTAATTGAATCCGCATATGTCCAGCACCACCACGCTCATCATGGAATCAGGAAGCTCAAGTTCACGCTGTATGAAAGACAGCGTTCCGTTCATCAGCACATCGATTTCCTGTTTAAGAGACTCGAGATATTCGGGTTCCTTATATATTCTCAGATATTGCAGGCGTTTTTTTTCATATTCTGCCATTGCGTCCTTTCCGCATCCCTTCGGGGCCTTCTTGCAGAATCCGGCAATAGTGCGATGGTAAGACAGAAACTGACGCAACTGTGATTTTCTCACCGTTTCGATTTCCTTTCTGGCTTCCTCCAGATTTTGTTTCAGCAACGATTTCGAATGCCGTAATTCCGCAAGTTCCTCCGACAGCTCATTGTTGCGCTCATCTTTCTCCTTGCATCCACGCTCAAGCTTCTGGATACTCGATTCGAGCATGGCGATTCCTCGCTCCGCGAGTTTCCTGGATTCTTCCAAATCGGCGACTCTGTCAGACAATGCCTTGTTTTCTTCCAAGGTTTTTCCAAGCGATACTTCAAGTCTGTCAATGGTCTTGTTCAATATGGCGAATCCCTTTTGCTTTTCCTCCTCCTGATTTCTCATTTCAATTTCGTGACGGGTTCTAAGTTGCCGGATGAAAAGATATCCCGCACAGATAATCAGTATGACCAGTGCGACAAGATAATATACCTCCCTTTCAGACATTTCCGCGATTTCGTCACTTTTTTCTCTCAATCCCGTTTCATGGTCAAGCATTTCCGCGTCAGAGCTGAATCTGTAGCGGTCTATTACCACCCTGTTGCTATAGGCCACCACCGAATCGCGGAGCAACCTGTAAGCCCCCGTTATATCCCCGCCGGCGGCAAGGATTTCCGATTTCGTGAAATAATATTCCAACATTCCATCATTGGAAGAGTCTGTCTCGCAGCGGTCAAGGACATCCATGGCGTGTACCTCATTTCCGCAATATGCCATAAGCCGGGCATAAAGCATCGCGTCACTTTTATTGAGCCTCAATCTTCCGCTCCTTGATGCTGATTCAAGCATGTCCAACGCCTCCTCATATCTTCCCGTTCCCTCAAACGTGCGTGACAGATTCAACCTGATTTTGTCTGCCGTAACACTGTCTCCGTAAATCCCGGCAAGACGCAAGCCGTACGTCATGTCCTGTTCCGCAGAGTCAAACTCCCCCAGGGCATTATATGCTATGCCGGAGATAAGGGCATAATGGATATTCCTGGAGGTGTCGTTTATCTCTTTAAGATATTCAGAAGCCTCGTCAAGCGTCTCCCTCGCCTTCGCAGCGTTTTTATGGACTATAAGGTCACTTGCCAGGTTGAGTAATGCTATCGCCTTATAAAGCGCGGCATTATTGCCGTGTGCGAGTTCCACGGTGGTTCTGTATTCGATTACAGATTTTTTTATGGAATCGGCGAAACTCCCTTTGGCGAAATGCGTGAGCATCGCCTGTCGCGACGGTTTGTCGGAGTCCCCGTAATAGTCGTATGCATCTCTGAGGCCTTCCTCCGTGGCCGACGAGGGGTCGGTTTTGAGCAACGACATGGTGCGCATCAGAGAATAGTCGGCTCTGAGTCTTACGGTATTTAGCCTTGTTGTGTCAATACCTGATATTATTGCCAATGCGGAGTCTGGCATTTCGTCCAAAACGGCGTCGGCGTGTTCAAGCGCTTCACTTGCTGTCCGGTCGGCACATCCGGCAAAGAGCATTGTCATAATCAATAATATT
>JAIDXM010000044.1 GCA_029058745.1 Muribaculaceae bacterium | reverse complement strand
ATACCGATGCCCCGGCTATGTGGGGGGGGATATAGGAGCGTGGGGCCGACAGGAGGGGATTGGCTGGGGACGGGGGCTCTGTCGAAAGGACATCGGCGCAGAAGGCGTGGAGCCGGCCGTCGCGTAGGGCTTCGGCCACAGCCGCCTCGTCGATCAGCGGGCCTCGTCCCGTGTTGATCAGTATGGCGTTCTTTTTCATAAGCGACAGACGCCGGCTGTCGGCCATCTTTTCGGTGGAGGGTGTGAGCGGACAGTGGAGGCTCACCACATCGGAGATGGAGAAGAGAGTGTCGAGATCAACCTTGCTGACACCGTCGGGCAGGCGTTCTGGCGTCTTTGACGTGAAAGCCGCCACTTTCATGCCGAACGCGAGAGCAATGCGGGCCACAGCCATGCCGATTTCGCCGAGACCGACTATGCCGAATGTTTTCCCGGCCAGCTCTACCACCGGAGCATCCCAATAGCAGAAGTCGGGATTCCGGCTCCATCTTCCGTGGCTGTTCTCCTCGGCATAGTGGGCCACGCTGTCGGTGACGTTAAGGAGATGGGCGAACACCATCTGCGCCACCGACATGGTGCTGTAGGCGGGGATGTTGGTCACGACAATGCCAAGTTCGCGGGCAGTGGCGATGTCAACCACGTTGTAGCCGGTGGCGAGCACGCCGATATATCTGAGTTTCGGGAGAGAACGCAGGGTGTCGCCGTCAAGCACGGTTTTGTTGGTAAGCACGGCCTCGGAGTCGATGGCGCGTGGAATCACATCATCGGGTGATGTGCGGTCATATACGGTAAGGTCGCCCAAATCGGCTATCCTCTCCCAGGAGAGGTCGCCGGGGTTCATGCCATATCCGTCGAGAATTGTGATTTTCATTTCGTGGCAGCTAAAGTGAGTTTTATGAAATCTTCCACGCCAAGACGTTCAGGACGCAGTCCCATTATCGGGTCTTTCATTATCGGGGAGTCGGCGGGGATGATGGATGACAGGGAATTGCGCAAGGTCTTGCGGCGTTGTCCGAATGCAGTCTTCACAACCGTCTTGAACAGCCTCTCGTCGCATCCGAGCGATGTGCGGTCATTGCGTGTGAGGCGAATGACTCCGCTGGTGACTTTCGGCGGCGGCGCGAATACTCCCGGAGGGACGCTGAAGAGATATTCGCAGTCATACCAGGCCTGGAGCAAGACGGAGAGTATGCCATATACCTTCGAGCCGGGTTTGCAGCATATCCTTTCCGCCACCTCTTTCTGCAGCATGCCGGCCACGACAGGAATCTGCTCCCTATAGTCGAGCACCTTGAAAAATATTTGGGAAGATATGTTGTACGGGTAGTTGCCGATAAGGGCGAATTCTCCGCCGAAAAGGTCTGTGAGGTTCATTTTCAGAAAGTCACCCTCAATCACTTCCAGGTCAGGGAACACCTTGTTGAGATATTCCACGCTTTCGGAGTCAATCTCTACAGCTTTCACCACCCTTCCGGCTTTTATAAGGAACTGGGAGAGTACGCCCATACCGGGTCCCACTTCGGCCACGGGGATGTCGGCCCAGCGCTTGGCATTTCCGGGCAACTGGTCTTTCTCGATAGTGTCGGCGATGCGCTTCGCCACATTAAGGTCGGTCAGGAAATGCTGTCCGAGTGCCTTTTTCGCTTTTACTTGTGTCATTTAAAATGTTTTGTTGACCCGCAGGGGCGGTTCTGCTTGAAGTGCAAATTTAGGGATAAATATCCAACCAATCAACATTTCCGGGGCATGAATGGTTTTGACGACGGGAATTTCCCATAAAGCGAGACAGCCGCCCATCGGGACGGCTGTCGTTAGATTATTGCTGACGGGGATGTCAGATGTTGGCTTTCTTTGCTATTTTCGAGGGGACGGCGCCCTTGTTGACCATTATGCTCAAAGTCTTCTCAAGGAAATAGGGCACTGAGACATAGAAGTAGCCGTCATATACCTGGTTGGTGTCCCATGAGTTCTTCACCTTATAATAGGGGTTACCCTCCTGGTCTTTCGCCTTTCCGACAATCACCATGCCATGGTCGTCGGTGGTCTGGAAATTGTCGAAACTCTCCTGACGCATCTCCTGGGTCACAGTTTTTTCTTTCACAGGGCCTTTTATGTCGAAAGTGGCATTCTCGCGGTCTTTGTCGGAAAGCTTCACCCAACGGGCAAGTTCAGTGCCTTCAAGGTTGTCGCCTGTTTTGGGTTCCGGGTTCACGGCATACCCTTTGTTCCATTTGAAACCGCCTTCCGACACGTCGGC
Organism: Muribaculaceae bacterium; assembly: GCA_029058745.1. Lineage (GTDB taxonomy): Bacteria > Bacteroidota > Bacteroidia > Bacteroidales > Muribaculaceae > Lepagella. Next base: position 11,393 of record JAIDXM010000044.1, on the reverse strand, counting down.
CGCCCACCCGATGGTGTATCCGTTGTCGATTGCGTTGTCAACGATTGCCTGCAGGTCCTCCATGGGGACGTTGGTGCATTTGCTCCAGAGCCAGTTGTCGGGGATTTCGAGCGCGAACTCCTCATAGAAAGGATGGTGGGTATAGCTTGTGAAGTTGATGAATTCATCTGCGTTGATGCCCATCTCCTTTGCGAAGCTCTTGGGAGTGTATTGTTTGCCGTTGTAGGTGAAAGTCTCAGGTTCCGGGCCGAGATAAGCGTCGAGGATAGCCACGAATCCGGGGAGCCAGGCGGTGGAGAGTTTCTTGTTGGGATTCTTCACAATAGCGTTGAGGTAGGCTGAAAGTGCGGCTTCCATCTCATAGTGGCTGTGCTTTTTCTCGCCATAGTTCAGCCCGGCGTATGCCTCCTCAGGGACAGCTCCGTAGTTGCCGGCCACGTGAAGCACATCAGCGAATGAGCCACCCTGCGCGAAGTTGATGTTGCCATGTGTCTGGATATACTTCTTTGCCTTGTCGATGTAGCATTTGCGCACGGTGAACATCTCGGAGAGGTCGAGTTCGGGACCCCCTTTGCGTAGCACGTCCTCCTCAAGTACGGAAGTTCCCGAGAAACTCCAGCATGTGCCCGACTTGTTCTGGTCCTTCACCGGGGTTGTCTTATTGATTTTGATGTCGGTAAACTTGAATCCTGTGGAATCCGGGTTTACGATCTCCGGGGCTGATGCAGGCGCCTGCATGTAGGTTGACGATGCGAGGCCCGGAAGTGCCGCTGCGATTGCGGAAGCGAGAAAAAGTTTCTTCATGATGACTGGTGTTTAATTCTGATGCAAATTTAACGAATAGTTTTATAAAACTGCACTGTTTATGCAGTTTTATTGATTGAGTGGCGTGATTTCCGTCAAATCCCGTCTTTGCTGTCGGGGAAACTGTTTTCTCTCCAGAAATAGAGACGGTCGGAAGGGCGCACCTTTTCAGGGACAGGCATAGAGAATCGGTCGCCTTTCGTGACTTTGGCAACTGGCTTGAGATCAACTCTCAGCTCTTCGATTTTGAATATCAGCGCCCCCGTCGTAGGCCCTGTCACCACAACCTCGTCGCCGGGCTTTAGTTCTCCGGCTTCCATCTGGAATTCGCCTATCCCGATTTTCGGGAAATGGCGTATCGCCTTTGCGGCATACACTTTCGTGCGTGTCGCCGATGAGCCATATTTCGCGCTCCATTCTCCGAGTCGCTGTCCCAGGTAATATCCGTTCCAGAATCCCCGGTTGAATATGCGTCCGAGGCGTTCGTCCCATAGGGCCACTTTTGTTTCCGAGAATGTCCCGTCGCACACGGCTTCAAGAGCCTGGGAATAGCATTCCACAGCCTCATGTACATATTCCGGGCCCCGGGCCCGTCCCTCAATCTTGAAGACTCTCACTCCGGCCTCTACCATGCGGTCGAGAAAATGTATGGTTTTAAGGTCCTTGGGCGACATGATAAACTTGTTGTCAACCACCAGTTCCTCGTCGGTCTCGCGGTCGCGCACAGTGTATGCCCTGCGGCAAATCTGGTTGCATGCCCCACGGTTTGCGCTGGAGTTCATCTCATGCAGGCTCATATAGCATTTCCCGCTCACGGCCATGCATAAGGCCCCGTGGCAGAACATCTCGAGGCGTATCGGTTGTCCGGTAGGGCCTGTTATTCCCTCGTTCTCGATAGCCTCGTGGATTGCCTTTACCTGGTCGAGATTCAGCTCACGGGCGAGCACCATCACATCCGCGAACTGCGAATAGAATCTCACGGCCTCGATGTTGGTCACGTTCACCTGGGTTGATATGTGGACTTCCTGTCCGATTTCTCGGGCATACAGTATGGCGGCCATGTCTGATGCGATTATGGCGCTTACGCCTGCGGCTTTGGCACGGCGGATAATCTCGCGCATAAGCTCAAGGTCGGTGTCATATACGATGGTGTTGACAGTCAGGTAGGTCTTCACGTCGCGGGCGTTGCATTCCCTGACGATGTCTTCCATATCGTCGGCGGTGAAGTTGGCGCTTGAGCGGGAACGCATGTTCAGGCCCTCGATGCCGAAATATACGGCGTCTGTGCCGGCCGCCAATGCGGCGGCGAGAGATTCGCGGCTCCCGACGGGAGCCATTATTTCAAAATCCTTTCTTTTCAAAATAAAAATGTGGATTGTTAGATTTATTACGTTGCCACTTCTGACGGTTTCCGTCGAGAAGTTGACCGGAGATTTGGCTTATTTACGGAGTCTGCTACAGCGTGGAGGGAGAGGAGAGACTCCTGATGTGACGCTGTCATCTCGCGAGGTAGTAGGTGACGGCCCCGAATGTGAGCGATTTCCATGTCACGTCATTGAATCCGGCTTTCTTAAGAATCTCTCCCATCTTTTCACGTTGCGGGGCGGCCGCAATGCTTTCCGGAAGGTAGGTGTATGCACGGCTGTCGCCACTGACCATACGCCCGACATTTGGGATTATATGTCGGGTGTATATCCTGTAGCCGAGTCTTGTCAGCGTTCCTGTGGGGCATGACAGCTCTACGATACACAGCACGCCACCCTCTTTCATCACCCTGCGCATCTCTTTGAGACCGATGAGCAGGTTTTCGAAATTACGGACTCCATATGCCACTGTTATCATGTCGAATTCACGGTCGTGGAAAGGGAGAGCGAGACAGTCTGCTTTCCCGAAAGACAGTCGTTGCCCCGTCGTTTCCGGCATGGCGGCAAGTTTCTTTCGTGCCACATCGAGCATTCCGGATGAGAGGTCAATTCCGGTGACAATGGCTTGGGGCAGCAATTCATGAAGGCGGAATGCCACGTCTCCGGTGCCGGTGGCGACATCAAGAATCTTGGGGGCCTCAACCTCCGCCACAAGCTTCAGGGCGCTCTTTATGGCCTTGTCGCGCCAACGGCGGTGAAGCCCGAAGGTCATGGCAGTGTTCATAAAGTCGTAGGCGGGGGCTATGGAGTCGAACATCTGCTCCACCTGCACCCCTTTTTCCCTTGTGTCATCGTAGGGGTTTATATTTTCAGCGCCACTTTTTTCTGCCATAACTGAAATCAGAGGTTCTTATAGAATGAACGGCGGCGGCGGTGCTGCCTGTTTTCGAAATAGTCCCATTGTCCCTGCACTTTGGCATTGGTTTCCAGCTCAGGGTTCGACTCCGCGTGTTTGAAGCCGTATTTTATATAATATGGGATAAGGTCCTGGAACAAAAGGGCGTTCACTCCCTTGTTCTGGTATTCCGGTTTCACGGCCACCAGAAGGAGATCGACCCTGTCGTTTTTCCCTTTAAGCCCCTTCAGGAGATGCCACCATCCGAGCGGGAGCATCTTCCCTTTGCTTTTCTGGAGCGCGCGGCTCATTGAAGGCATTGAGATGCCCACACCCACAAGAGCGTCATTCTTGTCAACGATGACGGTGACAAGGTCGAGGTTCAGCAGGCCGAGGTAGATGTCGATGTAATAGTCAATCTGTCGCTCTGTGAGAGGCGAGTACTCATACAGGCCGTCGTATGCTTCGTTGATGAGATGGAAGAGGGCCCTTCCGTATTCCTCCTTGATTCGCTTGCGACTCTTGAACTTCAGTACCCTGAGGCCGAATTTCTTTTTGACAATATCAGCTATGCGGTTATGTTTTTCAGGGATTGAGTCAGGCACTTCCATAAGAAACTCCACCCAGTCAGACTCCTTTCTGTATCCAAGCCGTTCGAGGTGAGACGGATAATATGGATAGTTGTAGATTGTGGCCATTGTGGAAAGTTCGTTGAAACCCTCCACGAGCATACCCTCGTGGTCGAGGTCGGTGAATCCGAGAGGCCCAATCAGTTTCTTCATCCCTTTCCTCCGTGCCCATTCCTCCACATTGCGTAGCAGGGCTTCCGACACTTCCGGGTCGTCGATGAAATCGATAAACCCGAATCGTGCGTTGTACGTGTTGTGCCGTTCGTTCACCTGCCGGTTGATAATGCCGGCAATACGTCCCACGGGCTTGCCGTCGCGGAAAGCCATAAAGTAGGCGGCATCGCAGAATTCGAAAGCGGGATTCACATCCGGCGAGAGAGTTGCGACATCGTCGCTTATGAGAGGCGGCACATAATATGGACTGCCCTTGTAAAGGTCAATCTGGAATTGGGTGAACTGTTTCAGATTCCCTTTTGTGGGTTCTATTGTTTTAATCTCAATCATTATAAAAAATAATCAGCCACGGAACGTGAGCCATATGAGCAACGTGGACATTAGGATTATGAATGCGCAAACAAGAATGAACAGCTGACTGGCGGAGCGACGTTCGATGTCGAGCTGCAGGTCGGCCACCGACTGATAGGGGTGGCTGTCATCCTCGCATTTGCGGGCTATCTTCCGGAGTTTGGGGAGAGTGGTGGGGAGGTGGTCGAGCACTTCGTTGACCACCTTCCCGTAGCTTTTGATGTCGGATATTGTGTTCTGAGGCGTGAGACACCTGTCTTGGTCGTAGCCGACGTTCGTGAGCTTTAGGTTTTCGTTATATTCGGTGAAGATTATGGTGTCGGGAGTGATAGGAAAATGTATCACGTGATTCTCCTGGATATATTGCATCGCATCGAGGAGTTGCGTCTGAAGACGGTTCACAATCTTGGGGGTGAGCCTTTTCTCATCGATTAGACGCCGGAGGGAATAGCCGTACACATCATCTGTGATGATGGCTTTGCCTACGGAAGGCACCACCTCAAGGTCGTTGACCATCACGATGTTGGGATGGCACAGGTTGTAGCGTATGTCGAATTCCTTCTCGAGCATGGCCTGATATTCGGGTATGTCGGCATATTCCTTTTTCAATGCCTTAAGCATCACCCACTTGCCATGTTTCTTGACGGTATAGACATCGTAGAACTCCTCTTCCCATTCCGGAAGTAGGTATAGTTCCGACCATTTTCCCGAAGGATCGTCGATGGGAATCTGTCTCTCCCCTTTGCTGATATAACTGTAGCTCACTGTTACTGTCCTTTTGTCCGCCGGGGCGGAAACGGTGAATTAGTTTATGATGTCGAATCCTGTGTATTTCCTCAGGCATTCAGGAACCACGATACCCTCCGGGGTCTGGTTGTTTTCCAGAAGGGCGGCCACAATTCTTGGCAATGCGAGAGCGGAGCCGTTGAGAGTGTGGCAGAGTTTTATCTTCTTGTCGGAGTCGCGATAGCGGCATTTCAGACGGTTGGCCTGGTAAGTCTCGAAATTCGACACGGACGACACCTCCAGCCATCTCTGCTGTGCGCCGCTCCAGACCTCGAAGTCGAAGGTTATGGCAGAGGTGAACGACATGTCGCCACCGCAGAGACGCAGTATATGCCAGGGGAGCCCGAGCTTTTCAAGAAGTCCCTGCACATGGTCTTTCATCTCCTCAAGGGCGGCATAGCTGTTTTCCGGTTTCTCGATACGCACAATCTCCACTTTGTCGAACTGGTGGAGACGGTTGAGCCCTCTCACATCTTTCCCGTAGCTTCCGGCCTCACGGCGCCAGCATGGAGAGTAGGCGCAATTCTTTTTGGGGAGTTCGTCGGCGGCTATTATCACGTCGCGGTATATATTGGTGACAGGCACCTCCGCTGTGGGAATCAGGTAAAGGTCATCTACGGTGACATGATACATCTGCCCCTCCTTGTCGGGGAGCTGCCCTGTGCCGTAGCCGGAGGCGGAGTTCACCACAAAAGGAGGTTCCACCTCTGTGTATCCGGCGTGCCATGCCTCGTCGAGGAAGAACTGTATGAGGGCACGCTGCAGGCGCGCTCCTTTCCCGATATAGAACGGGAATCCTGCTCCGGTGACTTTGACACCGAGCTCGAAGTCTATGAGGTTGTATTTTTTAGCGAGTTCCCAGTGTGGCAGCGCGTCGGGACCGAGTTCCGGCATCGGGCCGCCGGTTTTCTCCACCACGTTGTCTTCAGCGGAGCGGCCTTCCGGCACGGCATCGCAAGGAAGGTTGGGCACTGTGAGGAGAAGGTCGGTCATCCTGCTCTCACACTCCTGAAGACGGTCCTGCAGCCCTTTGGCTTCCCCTTTTATGGATGCCACACGTTCCTTTGCCTGTTCGGCGAGTTCTTTCTCACCTGCTTTCATGTGTGCGCCGATTGAGGCGGCGAGTTTTTTCAGTTCGGAAGCGTCGCTGTCGCATTTCTGTTGCAGCCTGCGTCGCTCCGCGTCTATTTCAAGAATTTCGGTGATGACGGCTTTTCCGTCAAACCCTTTTACGGCAAGGCGTTTCACCACGAAATCGGGGTCTGCCTTTATGGTCTGAAGAGTCAGCATAATATCTTCTGGATGTTTTTTTGTTCGATATGTTTATGGCATTCCCGCAAGTGAATGCCGTTGGGCTCATGCGAGAAGTTCTTTCACTTTTGCGGAGATAAGTTTACCTTCGGCTTTTCCCGCGAGTCGCTTTGTGGCAACGCCCATCACTTTCCCCATCTCCTTGGCGCTTGATGCCCCGGTTTCTGCAATGATAGCCTTCAGTTCTGCCTCAAGCTCTTCTGCTGAAAGCTGACGAGGCAGATATTCCTCGATTACGGCAGCCTCGGCGAGTTCGTTATCGGCGAGTTCCTGACGGTTGTTCTCTTCGTAGATTTTCGCGCTTTCCTTGCGTTGTTTCACCATCTTCACCATGATTTTGGTGGCAGTGTCGTCAGAGAGTTCTCCGTTGGCGCCTTTGGCGGTCTTTGCCTCGAGGAATTCCTTCTTCACGCCCCTGAGGGCTTCGAGACGCACTTTCTCGCGAGCGAGCATGGCTTTCTTGATGTCTTCGCTAATGCGGTCAAAGAGATTCATGATTTATCTTGTTTATTTATATGTTTTTATATAATAATTCGCGGCGTTGCCGGCCTGAGGGCCAGCCGCCGTGGTCGGCACAATGTGCTGTATCAAGATGCAAAAATACTTTAAAAAAGCGGTTTATGCAATTGACTGGCAATTTTTTTTGGGGTTCCGGTATTATTAAATTACGAAAAACGGGTGTCGGGCGTTACAGGACAGTGCCTCTTCGGGATGGTTTACGCCACTTGAGTGTGAAGTGTAATTATGTATGAGGTATATGCCATACACGATTTGACGCCGGATAGGTGTTATCGGATAAGGAATACGTGTTTTTAGACTTTCATCTCTGAATTCCAATAGTTATATTTGCAAAAATTATTTTTATTTATGGACTTGTAAAACAACGTGGTATGAAAAAGATTATGATTGCTTTGTTTTGTGTCTTCATTGCCATGAATTCCTATGGTATGGATAAGAAGATTGTCGGTTTTGTGGGTAAATATGACGTGTCGAATGAGGCGAAGAATGTTCCGGAGGCTTCTCCGGCAGAATTCTGGAGAGCGGCGATTGATGGCAATGAGCGGTTTTCCAAGTTTCAGAGAAACATGGAAAAGAATCGGGGAGCCGAGAAGGAGGCTCTGAAAAAATGGAAAGAACTTCCGAGATTTTATCCCCAATATAATGGGGCGGTAATGCAGTCGCGGCAGGCGTATTGTGATTCTTTGCTCAATGTTATGGGTATTGGAGGATTGGGCTTGGATTGTGGTCTGTATGTCATAGACCTTGATGTGCCGGATGTCTATACGATGCTGACCGATAATGGCTTTGCCATATGTGTGACGAAGGGGCTTCTGTCGATGAAAGGAGTCGATGATCAGGTGGCAATGGGATTCGTGGCACACGAATTTGTGCATGGGGTCTATCGTCATTATCTTCAAAAGCTATATGACGATGCGCGTGCGAGACGAAAAGGTAATCTCCTGGGTGTGATGGTTGCGGTAGGCACCATAGGAGCTGTGTCGGCGGCAGAGGCGGTTTTGCCGTCAGATGGAGGAGTGGGCGACACTTGCTGCTATGTGAATAGCGACACGTCTGACGGCGACACGCCGTCCGTGCCTCTCAAGCATGTGTTCGGCTTCAGCAAAGACCAGGTGCTTGAGGCTGACCTGGTGGCGTTCCGGTTTCTTGAGAACATGGGATGTGAGGAGGCTTATCTGCGTGGGTTGAAAATCCTATGCCCGGTCTATGAGTCGAGGACACCGGAAGATGGAGATGTGGCTCCTATAATGACGAGAATCAATTTTATCGAGTATATGGAGAGGTATCCGGGTCTGGGGCTCAAATGAGCGTCATGTGGCCATTTCCCGGCGAGGAAATGGCCATATGATTTTCAATTGTCTCTTAATTCCCTGACAATCATGAGTAGCTCGTCGCGGATGCCTGTGGGGAGAGTGATTTTTCTGAGTTGAATGCTGCGGCTCCATCCGGCCACGTCCTCAGGCAACAGGCTCATCAGGACATCGCGGAATTCTTCCTCCTCTGCCGGGGTGTATTCGTCGGCGCCTCTGCCGATGTATCGGTCGAGTTCCTCGTCGTCGTAGTATATGATTTCCGTGTCCATGGGAGAGAGGTTGGTTTTCTCGCATACGGTATGCATACCACAGCACACTTCACCCTCCGTATCGTTGCCTGACACCTGTTCTGCCGCCGTTGGCTCTTCGGATGTGTCACTCTCCGGTGTCATAGTGTCAGTGTCTGAGGGTATGCGTTTGCGGTAATACAGCACATCAGACAGATACAGCGCAATCCCAATCACCACCATTGCGGCGAATATCACAAGGGCTCCTTTCATATGCGGCAAGAGTTGGAAGTAGAGTCTGTCACTGTCATTATCTCGCCGTCCCGGAGGCAATTCAGTCCGAGTTTCGGCAACTGGTTCCAGAAATCTGCGAACGATTTCTCAACCACGTCGGGGTTGGCGATGCGTATTTCTCCGGTGCGCAGGGCAGCCATCGCGAAGGCCATGGCAATGCGGTGGTCATCGTATGTCTCTATCACTGCCGGATTCTGTCTGTCAGACATATCTCCGTTCCATTCTATATGGTCATCTCCGACAGAGAGATTGTAACCGAGTTTTCCAAGCTCATTGCTTATCGCCTCAAGCCGGTCGCATTCCTTGAGGCGCAGATTGCGCACACCGGAGAATCGGAAGTGGCATGAATTGAGCGCGCATGCCACGGCGAAAGCAGGCGCGAGGTCGGGGTTATGAGATAGGTCGGCCTCAAGGAGTCCGGGCAAATCGAAGCGGCGCTGTATGATTGCGTGTCTTTTATTGAAAATCGATTCCACCCCCATCCCCTCGAATAGTCTCGCCGTGGCGGAGTCGCCTTGCAGAGATTCCGAAGGGGATGCGAGATCGGCTATTTCCAATGGAGCGTCCCTGAACGAACAGGCCTCGTAGAAGAATCCTGCGGCGCTCCAGTCGGCTTCGACGCTGAAGTCTTCCGGGGCTATGTATTTTCCGGATTCCACGGATACCCCTCTGTCGGTCAGTTCCACTTTTATTCCAAATCTCCGCATCACCTGCGCGGTCATCTCGGCATAGGGGCGGGAGACAAGAGGGGTGGAGAACCGTAGCGAGAGTCCGTTTTCCCAAGTAGGAGCCACAAGCATGATGGCAGAGATGAACTGGGAGCTTACGTCGCCTCTGATTTCATATTCCCCGCCTCTGAGGTTTGTGCCGGATATATGGAACGGCCCGGTGTCGCCGTTGCCCAGGGCTTCGATTGATGCCCCCGCCTGCCGGAGCACTCCGAGCAACGGAGTCATCGGGCGTGAGCAAAGCCGCGACGTGCCGGTCAGTGTTATGTCGGCTCCGGGCGTTGATGCCGCCACTGCCGCCATGAACCGGAAGGCCGTGCCGGAGGCGTGGATGTCGAGGATGGGGGTGCTGTGGTTCTCAAGATTATTGAGGGCTTGTTGTATCACCATCAGGTCATCGCAGTCGTTGAAACGTGGGCTGCTTGATAATGAGCCGGCGAAATAAGAGGCTACCAGGAATCGCGCGCCGATGCTTTTTGATGCGGGTAGAGTAATCATAATGTCTGGTTTTCAGAGGGTGGGGTTATCTGTTGTTACGGCGGGATTATCCCTTGTAAGGGAAGAAGAGACATGCGTCTCCATAAGAAAGGAACCTGTAGCCGTTTTCGAGGGCTTCCTCATATATTTTTTTCCATCTGGGATATCCGTTTTCATCGCCGAGAAATGCCGACACGAGGAGCAGGAGGGTTGACTGAGGCTGGTGGAAATTAGTCACCATCGCGTCGGTCATTCTCCAACGGAATCCGGGGGCAATCATGATTGCCGTTGAAGCGGTAAGAGAGTCTTCACCGTTGTCGGATAGCCAGCTTTCGATTGCTTCGAGAGCCACTGTCGTGTCGAAAGCGGAAGTCTGCTGGTCATAAGCTTCCCATTGTGTCACATGCATGGAGCTGTCGCCTCTCATTAGCGCCGCCCCTATATATGGCAATGATTCGAGGGTGCGCACGGATGTGGTGCCTACGGCCGCCACGGGCAGTCCCTTTTTCTTGTGTTCGATAAGAGTCCTTATCAAAGGGAGAGAGACGGAGAATGTCTCCGTATGCATTGGGTGGCCGCCGATGTTCTCAGACTTTACAGGCTGGAAGGTCCCGGCTCCGACATGCAATGTAAGCTTCCTTACCGGAATGTTGTGTGCGGCGAGGTCTTCGAACACTTCTTCGGTGAAATGCAGGCCGGCAGTGGGGGCCGCCACAGAGCCTTTCACGTCGGCATATACAGTCTGATAGTCGGTGGCGTCGCTTTGTTGAGATTCCCTTTTCAGATAGGGTGGGATGGGAATGTTGCCGGCTGCCTCCACCACACTGGCGAATGTCACGTCAGGATTGTCCCAGGAGAATTCTATGGCATGCGCGTTTCCGTCGGTAGGATTCAGGCGGCGTGCGTTAAGCTTCACATTGGATCCGCATCCTTCGGGAGATATTTCCAGGGAGAGAGTCCCCTCTTTCCAACGTTTCAGGTTCCCGACAAGACAGTTCCAGACACATCGTCCCCGGCTTTGGAATGTGATGGCGTAATCGGATGGCTCGATAGGCTCGAGCAGGAATATTTCTATCCTTGAGCCGGTGGCTTTGTGGAAAGTCATCCTGGCGTTGATTACCTTCGTGTCGTTGCATATGAGCATTGTGCCGGGAGGCAACAGGGCGGGAAGTTCGTGGAAACTCCTGTGGCTTACGATTCCGTCCGGACGGGAGAGGAGCAGTTTGCAGGCGTCCCGTTGCTGGAGCGGATGCCTCGGGATGCGTTCATCGGGAAGGTTATAGTCGAAATCTTCTATTTTGATATCTTTTACCATAAAAAAAAGATGAAAAATTATTTCCGATGTAAAATGGTGATTCATTGATAATTGAATTTAATATTCAACATCGGGGCAAAATTTTTTTTACAAAATTAGCAAAAAAATTTGGCAGATATGGAATTTTGATATAACTTTGCACTCGCAATCGGGCGATTAGCTCAGCTGGTTTAGAGCGTCTGCCTTACAAGCAGAGGGTCTGCGGT
>JAIDXM010000043.1 GCA_029058745.1 Muribaculaceae bacterium | reverse complement strand
AGTATGCGTCCTTCGGGCGCATACTTCCATGTTGTCAGACCCATGTGCGGCTTTGTATGGTCCGCTCCGGCATGGATAATTTCAGCGGCGGTATGTCCTGTTATGGCGTAATGGAAGCGATTCTGCACCATTGCGTAAAACTCTTTGGTAGTCGGAGCCACGCGGTCGTAGTCTATGCTACACTCGGCATAGATGTCGGTTATTTGCTGCCAGATGCGACGCTCGCTGGCGCGGATAGAACGCACACGTTCCAAGAGTTCACGGAAATAATCGCGCCCGAATACCGCGTTTCCTTGCTTCAGTCGGTCGTCGTCAAGCACGAACCCCTTGCGGATAAATTCGTTAAGAATCTTGGTGGCCCACTGGCGAAACTTAGTGGCTTTATGGCTGTTGACGCGATATCCAACACTGATAATGGCATCTAACGAATAGAATGTCTGTTCCCGTTTGACTTGACGATTTCCTTCCTGTTGAACTATTTCCATTTTGGAAATAGTTCCCTCTGGTTGGAGTTCCCCCTCCTGATAAATATTGGTTATATGTTTATTTATGGCAGGAATGCCGACATCAAATAATTGGGACATTCCCTTCTGTGTTAGCCAGATGGTTTCATTTTTTACATAAGTTTGCACTGCTCCCAAATTGTCGGGTAGATTATATGGGATGAATTGTATGTTAGCCATAAGATGTTGAGGTTTCACATGCCATCGCCGTCTCATTTGTGCTGTTAAGCAACGACCGAATATCCACATTAAGACATTCTGCAATAGCCGTCAAAGTCTCCAAAGATGGCTGTGCGGTATTGGTACACCATTTGGAAATGGTTGCCGGGTCTTTGCCAAGCTCTTTGGCAAGCCATAGATTGGTCTTGCGTTGCTCGGCAAGCACTGCTTTTAATCGGTTTATATATTTTGCCATTGCGTTCTGATTTGCGAATTATGCAAATTTAGTGATAAATCCCGATATGGCAATGAAATATGCTGAGAAACATAAACATAAATCCATAACCACGGCTCTTTCATTTAAGATTGCGTTGCATTCTCAAAGATTGTGCTATTTTATAGTGGGAAGATGTCCCGATGGACAGAATTATATTTTTGATTATTAGCGAAATAAGTGTAAGTAAAATTTGGCCAAGTGACAGATTTTTAGTAACTTTATAGGGTGAAAAACAATTAGTTATACTAAAAATGGAGCCACTTGGCCAAAACCGTTCGATTGACGCGCATAAGCTCAATCATACCACAAAAGTACTAAATAAATTTGTTCCGGAGGGCAGTATTCTGGAACGACTTATGAATTTTGCCGCCTCAGTCCACGATTTTCGCAGATGCGACAAAGGGAACCTCTGACACCGACTCCAGGACATCATCATTCTGATGATACTCGGACGGACGTGCGGGCATGTCGCACGTTCCGATACAATAGAATTCGGCAATCACAATCTAAATAAATTCCGTAAAATGGGCATGCTGAAAAACGGGGTACCTTCGGAAGCAACCCTTTGCCGTGTTGAGAACGGCATTGATGATTTAGCCATGGCAGACAGATGTATCTCAGTCATTGGCATTAGTCAGCTCATCTTCAATCTCCTCTATGGTAGGTAGTGCCGATGCTACGTCGTTGAACAGTTTTTCAGTCTCATATTGGGCTATCCCCATCGGTTGGGTTATTCCCCTCAGTGCAAACTCAGCCTTTTTATTGCTTTTGCTACGGCAAAGCAAGAGGCCGATCGTTGGCTTGTCTTCCGGCGCTTTCACATACTCGTCGATGGCTGAGATATAGAAATTAAGTTTGCTTACAAACTCAGGGATAAACTCAACAGCCTTCAACTCGACCACCACATAACAATGCAGTCTCAGGTGATACATCAGAATATCAATGTAATAGTCATCACCGTCAACCACAACATTATACTGTCTGCCGATATAGGCGAATCCATGTCCTAATTCAAGCAGAAATTCGGTCATGCGCTCGGCAAGACGATTTTCAATGTCACGCTCATGCTGTAAGGCCATCGTGCCTATGAAGCTGAAATTATATGGGTCTTTGAAAGCGTACTGAGCAAGATCCGACTGATAATCTGGTAAGGTTCGTGAAAAATTTGTGATGGCACTACCTACGGCATTCATATAGCCGCTGTTTATTTTGGAGACCATAACATCCCGGCTCCAACCGTTACGAGTCGTTTCAAGTATGTAGAAAGCACGTTCTGCGTCGCTCTTGATTTTGGGGAGCAGGGAAATATGATGATACCAGCTTATGGTTGTCAGGGGAATGTCTACATAATCCTTTCCGTCCGCCAATTCTGCAAGTGCCGCTTGCGAAATTGGCAGATCCTTAAATTCTGCAAGTGCCACTTGCAGAATTGGAAAATTAGGATAATTCTCAGCGAACCGTCTCATATAGTGCAGGTTCCTCACTGAGTAACCCTTATCTTCAGGAAACTTGCGTGTTAAATCCACGGATAGCTGTTCGATTACTTGCGATCCCCAGCCAAGCTCTTTTTTCTTTCTGATGATGTCGCTACCGATGCTCCAATACAATGACAGCATGTCGGTATTCACATGGATAGCCGCATTGAGTTTTGCTTTCTCAATGAGATTCTCAATTTTGCTACGCCATTCAATATAGCCATCCGGAAGGCTATGGGTATCAATTTCAGCTTTCATTATACAAAATTAATCAAAATTCACCAATAACGCCCTGCACCCCGACATAAATCCATAACAAGGAGGAATAGGATGGCGTTGAGAATGAAGAGGCTTCTACTGTTGAAGTCAATGCGACTTTTGTAGATTCTCTTTCAACAACAGACGACCGGAAAAAGCCGATGGAAGCAGAACCAAATATTATTTCCAGTGATTTTCTGAAGAAGAGTGAGGAGAATGCCGTTGTGCTTCTTAATGGAAACTATGGCAGTTGTCGCAGGGAATCCGGCAAGAATAATCAAAAAGATAGAGTCATGAAAGAGGGAAAGGGAGTCAGCCGCAGGGGGCCTGAAAACTGCGGCAGCTATCGGCGCGGCCTTGTCGATAGTGCCAATCCCAGGCACTACCAAGCACTCACATCTTTATGAGAATCTCCATACGCTCGCATTCAATATCTCAGACGAAGAGTGGCGCACACTTGAGTCGGCGGTGGCCGCTATCCCGGTAGTCGGCGACAGGTATAACGCCGAGCAACAAAAGCAGGTAGGTTACTGATTCCCTTGATAATGGTAGATTTTCCGTGGATTGAGGTACTTGCGACATCATATGTATTACTAATTTTGCAACAAACAGATAAAGTATGAGAACCATTATTTTTACAATTTTTGCATTGCTTGCCGCTACGGGTATGCAGGCTAAAACATTGGTGGTGTATTACAGCTATACCAATAATATAGGACGGATTGTAGATGAACTCCGCACGAAAATAGATGCCGATGTCCTTGAGATAGAACCGGCGCAAAAAGGGCTTGACTATAATGTCATAAACGGAAGGAAAACAATAATATCGAAATGAAAAGGACAATATCAATATTGCTGGTAATATCGGCAATGACATCAAATCTTATTATGGCACAGCAGAAAATAGTTCAGACAGCAGGACGCGACCAACTCGGCGATTTCGCTCCGGAGTTTGCCCGACTTAACGATGACATCCTGTTTGGCGAGGTGTGGAGCCGCAATAATCTCCTTTCATTGCGCGACCGCAGTCTTGTGACAATCACATCGCTTATCTCACAGGGAATTACCGACACTTCGCTTACCTATCATCTTCAGGAGGCGAAGAAGAACGGGATAACGCGCACCGAGATTGCCGAGATACTGACGCACATATCGTTCTATGCCGGATGGCCGAAGGCCTGGGCCGCTTTCCGTCTTGCAAAGGATGTGTGGAGCGACGATATCAAGGGGGATGACGCAAAGTCAGAGTTCGCACGCTCGATGATATTCCCGATAGGGGAGCCAAACACTGCTTATGCGAAGTATTTCAAAGGCGACAGCTATCTCGCACAGATTTCAGACTCGCAGATTCCGTTCGCCAATGTGACGTTTGAGCCGGGATGCCGCAACAACTGGCATATCCATAAGGCCGATAATGGGGGAGGGCAGATGCTTGTCGGAGTGGCAGGACGCGGGTGGTATCAGGAAGAAGGGAAACCGGCTGTCGAGATACTCCCCGGCACTGTGATTCATATCCCCGCAAACGTAAAGCACTGGCATGGAGCGGCCAAAGACTCATGGTTCGCGCATCTCGCATTCAGCGTGCCGGGTGAAAACACAGAAAACATATGGCTTGAACCTGTAGGCGACAAAGAATACGAGGCTCTTGGTTCAAAAAGCATAGATTGACCTTATATTTGTAGTCAGCACATAAATAAATGTGCATTTTATACCTGTGCGAATCCTCCATGCCAAAGGCATCTCCCTACCCACAGAAATGCACAAATACTTTATGTTTCGACTATAACTTTGTAGGTCATAGACGAGTGTCGGCAAATGCCATGTGAAAGAGAGGACGACTCTTTCACATGGCGGAATCATGCTATGCCGTTAGTTCTTGTTTAGTGCAATTCTTTGTAGAGCCAGTCTGCGGCAATGCCGGCATTCTTGGCTGTATCGACAGTGAAGCCGTGATTTTCGCCGTCAATAAGCCGGATAGTGGCGTTTTTCATATCGTGCTTGAAACGCTCTCCGTAGGTATATGGCACTATCCGGTCGGCTTTACCGTGTATTATAAATGTCGGGCCTGTGTATCGGCTTGCCGTTTCATAGATAGGCAACTCACGGGCAATGACAATGTAGTCATGACCAAGTCTAAGGCCATTGGGCATTGTGATATACTCCGGGACATTCCACGGATCATATATTGCTCCCATAGTGTTTCCGCGCAGTGCGTCATCACGCAATACAGCGGCAGGCGCCATAAGCACCAGTGATTTGATATTCTTATTCCCAAGTTCCCCGGCAGTCATGGCGGCTACGACTCCACCTTGAGAGTGCCCGAGTAATGAGATGTTTTTTGTGAAATCCTGATTCCGAACCCATCTTATCACCTCTTTTGCATCTTCTATTTCATTTGGGACTGTCATGTTTTGGAATTCGCCGTCGCTTTTGCCGTGACCGTTAAAATCGAATCTTACCACCCCAATGCCTTTTGCCACAAGGTCTGCCGAGATGTCGTCAAACAACTCGCTGTCCATATTGCCCATAAAGCCATGACAAAGTATGACAACAGGCAATTTCTTGTTGGTGTCAGACTGAGGTAACTGCAGACGTGCGGCAAGCCGCCCCACAGATCCCTGGATGTAGAATGTAGAATCGGTCTGTGCAAATAAATTTAGACTGCACAAGACTGTGATAATTATTGATATAATGTGTTTCATTGCCATTATATGATTTTTATAATATGATGTGTTTAATTAAACTGCAATCGGTATTTTTCAATAGAGTCTGCCTCGTATATTTCCATATAGGGTTTCTATTTTTTTTGCAAATATAGCGATAATCTGTTGTCGCGCAATGCAGAAAACTCACCGACTGTGCAATCGTGGCATATAAATCCATAATATTGGCATATCCTTATGTAAGGGTGTGAGATAAGGTATTATAATCTCTTGGTCTGTCTAAAACTTGCTTCGGAATGCAGTTCCATCGCCAGTGTGAACTCTGTTGTCAGACGAATCGAAAGATTCCTGTTGCCTGGATTGGTAAAGCAACATGAGGCAACTCGAAGCATATTGGACACACTCCCTGAAACCCTACGCTTTATTTTGAGCATGGACGGGACATAGTTGAAATTTGGAAAATTCACAGACCGCGAGTTTGGTAATCAAAATTAGTTTAAACAACTTCTATACTAACAAAGGCAGGTTGCCCTGCCTTCTGGAATATTTATGACTTTATATGCACGGTTATGCGAATCTTGAAAGGAGCCACGAAATGTTTTTGCCGAGGTTGCGCATAGTTTCCACGCCTTCGGCATCTTTCAGAGCCTCGCCGGGTAATCTGCCGTATGCGATATTCCAATAGGTAGAGCCGACGACAAACATTTCTTTGTTCAGGAAGAAACGATTGATGGTGTCGAGTACATTCATCGTACCGGCACGGCGTCCTACGACTATTCCGGCACCAATTTTGTGGCTGAACATTCCGGGATTGGTGTCGCTGACAACACTTGCCCGCTCAATTACTGCCTTCAATGTCGACGAGACATCTGCCGAATATGTCGGAGATCCCATTATTATTACGTCCGCCTCGGTCATACGCTCATAAACATCCCGGAATATGTCATCGGAAAACACGCAGTTTCGCTTTCCTGCACAGGCAAAACATGCTTTACACGGATTTATAGTGTGTCCTGCGAGGTCTATTTTGTCAACTTGGTTTCCCTGGCCTGACAATTCCGATAGGACAATATCAATCATGTCGCCTGTGTTTCCCTGTTTTCTGGAACTCCCATTTATAGCAAGTATCTTCATATTGCTATTGTTCCCGTTAATCAGATTTGAGGCACCGGCCAGTCCGCTTGAGCTTATCACAGCACCCGCCGCCAGTGCCCCCATTCGTTTAATAGCCTCTCGTCTGTTCATGTAAGACATAAATCAACGGTATGATTCAGCGAATATGTCTATAATGTCTTGGTCAGACATCTGTACGCGGTCGCTTGTGAACATTATGCCCATCACCTCGCGGGTGTTGTGCATGAATGTCTCGAACTCCGACGGCTCTATGCCGTAGTCCGACATTTTCAG
>JAIDXM010000042.1 GCA_029058745.1 Muribaculaceae bacterium | reverse complement strand
CCCTCCGCCGGAATCCCGTCGCCTGTCAATATCGCCTTCTCAAGCCGTCCGAACGGGTCATAGCTGTATTTGACCGAATACCTATAGTTCTTTCCTCCTTTCCTCACCGTCTTGTCAACAACCAGAGGAAGACCGCCTATAGAAAGCGTCAGGTCCTCCGAGTTATAATCCAGAGGCCCGTCACTTTCAGTGCGCACCGGCATGCCTCCGGACTTGTAATATACAAGCTCCACAACTGGCCAACGCCCTTCAGAGGTCAATGCGGAAACCATTCGTCCGGTCATCAATCCCTTTGGGGAAGTCAGCGCGTCTGATGGCGGATTTGTATCTATCGGCCTCCAGCCAACCGGCTTGAACGCGTAGTCATCGTAATAATTCGCACAGAGAAGGGAATCTCCGGTGTGCGCATCGATACAAGTGCCTGTATATCCGGTACCAAGGAATCCTGTCCCCTTCCTCCCGGTTCTCGTCATCGTCATGGGAGGTGTCTGACCCGACATGTCGGATGTCCACAACTGTTCCTTCCCTTCCTCGGCGCAGGTACCTGTGACGGCATCCCTGCCCAATGGGTCATAGGTATGGAACATCACCCTCTTTCCCGACTCCTTTGAGAAGGCAAGCCTTCCATCACTGTCGTATGCAAACTCTGTCTTCCTTACGCCCGCGTCCACCCGCGAACGAACCCGGAGGGCGTTGTCGTAAGTGTATATGAACGCATAGTCCCTTATCGCCGTATGCCCTAAAACCCAAGAGCCGGCGGCATTTTCCATAAGCGACGATGCCATGGGTGGAAGCACCACCAACGGATTCCCCCAGGAATCGCTTATGGTGTAGGTATCGGCGTACTTACCTCCTGTTGCCGAACGCCGTTCAAGCACGGTGCGCCCGAGGGCATCGGTGAATATGAGCAGCTCGTTGCCGTTGCCGTCGGTGCGTGCCTCACAGTCGAGTTCTCCTGCGCCATAATAACCGTTGCTCTTTACAGTGGAACCTTGAAGTGAGAACCGCTGCACACGGTATTTGCCGGCGGCAGCGCCGGAACATGTGAACACTGTCTGCACCGGATGGTCGCTGAAACCGTCACCGGGGATTGTCTCGGAAGATGGACGCTCCTCCTTTGAGGCCGGATATTCAAGCTCGCAATATGCATGGCTGTCGCCGTCATAATTTCCGGAGGCAACTCCCGAGAGCAGATCCGGAGAGGAAAGCACGTCAGGAAGGTTCGATACAGGAAGCGGACTCCAATTACGTACCGGTCTGTGCATACCGTCGTATTGCGTGATTTCCGCGACATCCCCGCCATTTCCGAAATCACCGAGGCTTACCGCCACAGGAAACCCGAATCCGTCATAGACGGTGGTGGTTATTGCCGGGACACCGGAGGAGCCTGCCGATGAGGCGTAGCTCACGCGGCTTTCCTCCACCGTAGCGTTCATCCGCGATGTACCCTCTCCGAAGAGACTGTAGGAATAGCGTTTGATCACCGCACCGTCGCCGTTGGTGACAGATGACAGACGGCCTCCATTGTATGTGTATTGCGTAACCGACCCGTCGGGAGCTTTCCTTGAGAGACACCCCACAAGCGGCTTATGTGTAAATGCAGTGGTAAGGGAAAGCCCTCCTCCGCTCTCAGTGGATTCCATCAATAGGTCTCCATCATACCCCCACTTGTATGACACCTCCGGCCTACCCTTCCTGAGCACTCCCGTAGGACGGCCATACGCCGTGTACCCCTTTATCCTCTGGCGGTCCATCTCAGTGTCGCCCTTCCCCGCGAGGCGTATCGATGTGGGACGGTATGTACCGTTGAAAAGGCCGTATTCCCATGTGCGGGTTATTGTGTCGGAGCCGTCAACCACCCAGATCTCACGTACTGGAAGTGTCTTCTGTTGCGCGTCCTTGACTTTCTCAAAGAATGGCGTGGAGAACATTCCGGAAACGGCTGTGTAATGTTCCGTCACATGTCCTCCCTCCCGTCTGCGGATGCCATAGCATGTCCGCGCACCATTGGAAACAGACAGTGTGTCTATGCCAAACTCATTGGAGTCCCCAGGCTTGATGAAATCCACGATGACCTTTGATGAACGGCTCTTTATAAGTGGCATCCTGGTGGAACCGGAATAAAGATAGCGGGTGGAGGAATGTCTTTCCGCTCCGTTTGGGAAATGCCTTACCGTCGATACTGAATCCAGCAGACTTCCGGAACATGACATGACACTGTTGCCGTAGCTGAACTGTTCCGTACTTGTATAATCCTTATGTCTCACATTATATACATCGACTACACTCCTTACTGCGGATTCATGATAAACACCCGTAACCAAAGATGCCGAATCAACCGTTATATAATGGTATCTCTCAGTCTTCCGAGGACTATATGATGCGCCGGCATACTCGTATTCAATCTTCTTCACAAGCCGCGGCGCGAATCCGGAACCGTCCATAAAGGTACCCCGCACTATCGCTCCAGTAAGCATACCATCTTTGAACGACTGCGGGAAATTGCTATGAATAAACCCGTAGGTGAGGCTCCTGACATCTGTTTTTCTCACATTTGACGGATTGGCAGGTATAAATCCCCTTTTACACCGGCTCAGGTCGTATTCATATCGTGTTTTTATGGGATTGGATATACCGGTCCCACTCACACTCTCTTCCACGACCCCATGATACACCGTGGCGTTTTCCGGCTTGAATCCCTTCATTTTAGAGGAGGCGTAGAAGGTAATACTCGTGGTATAGAAATGAAGTATCAGCAAGGTTCCTTGAAGCATGACATTAATGTAATCACCGGACAGGCCAGTGAAATAACCCGCGTCAAGTTCAGTGAAATCCACGTCACACGCCGGAGAGGAATATGTGAACTCCCGTTTCCTTGTCCTGCCGGTGATGGCATCCTCAGATGTTATACTCTTTATTCTCAAACCGACCGGAAAAGTGTACCTCTTACCGTTGCCTGACTGAGTGACATATGACGCCTCGTATTCATATACGGTTGTCACTCCCATGCCTGTCTTGTGGCATGACATGGCGCGGGACTTCATGCTCTCCGGGTCTGGGATAACAGCCGGATTCACTCTTCCGGTCTCCGGGTCTATGACGGTACGTGTCTCCGAGAAAGACGAGGAATTGCGGTAGCCGAAAAAATCATATCCCCCGCCCCCTGGGACTTCCCCGAAATAGGAGAATTCGTGGGAATCGAGAAGAGAACCCTCAGAACGGAGTTCCACACTTTTCAGCATACGGGGATTCCGTGAATCAGATGACATGCCAAGCGAGATGTCGCGTACACATTCCCCATCGGCATTAAACACCCTGATTCCTGTGAGCATCGACGGGGTATCGTCGTAATAATACGAGTTTTCGTCTGTCACCGTCTTGAATTCGATACGGGCTGTGCGGGTGGTTATCCCCTTCAACAGTTTCTGCCCGGAAAATATTGTCTGAGTATAATTTATGGGAGAAGCGGGTCCAGTCGAACTTACCTGGGGATACCCAGTGAGCACCGACTCACTCCATGTCACGCTCACCGACTCACCCAATATAGACTCAGTCCTCTGCCAGTCCGGAAGGGTGGTGTAGGAATAAGTGGCGACGTCCACGCCTCCGGGACTCTCAATCTTTGAAAGATGCCACGCTGAGACAGCATCCTGATAATAAAGATTGAACATCGGTGTCGTCAACACACCTGGGACAATTCTGAACGCCAGTTTCTCACGTTCGGTGAAGTAATATCTCGTGCCGTCCGGAGTTGTCACCACAAAATCTTTCACGCCGTCACGTTCCGTGCCATGGAACTCTATTATATTGTCGGTTTCCGGGGTCTGTACTATTTTCCCGGATTTTATCACGAACGACCCTTCCGCGCCCGGACAGGAGTAACGGTAACGGTCATGGTCAGAGTCCGCCCTGAATTCCTCTATCTCCTGCAGATAGAGATGCCCGTTTCCACCGGCGCGGATTTGAGCGGCAGAACGTATGGGGGTATCATGCTTTTCATCGGGAAGACCCACTATCTCCCTGGTCACGCAACCTCCGCCGGTAAGGTTCCAGCCAAGTCCAACCCATCCGGCACGCTCCTTGACCTTGTAGGCTCCCAGTCTGTACTGTAACCCTATCGACAGCTGCAAGTCTCCCGACGACCAGGAATAGAGCGGTATCGACAATCCCCCCGTTCCTGTTGAATAGTCGATTCCCTCGTCGATATGACGTGTCATGGCCGCGACATCGGGCGACGGCAACGCCGTGACCTCGTCGAGGGTCAGCAACGGGGAGAAGGTGTTGTCGGAAGCGGCTCCCGACATCATCCTTACAGGGATGCTGTCCGCGTGGCATACAATGGTGTCCTTAGACGCTTTCCCCGCATCCGCGTAGAGTCCGGATGAAGCGACAGGGGTGAAAAGTGCAAGAAATATGGATGTCAGTGTCATGGAAGAAAGGTTAGTCGGTTTAACTTCTGTAATGCAGGATGGGCTGTCCCATTCCAATAACTGCCGTCATATTCATGGCCGGTCAGGCTGCCCCGGTCACCTGACAAGTATTGTCCGGGAATAACACCAGGAGGCGCCGCTTACGCGAACCACATACTCTCCGGAGGCAAGTCCCGCCAATGCAACCCGGACTGTGCCGCCAGGAGATTCCCC
>JAIDXM010000041.1 GCA_029058745.1 Muribaculaceae bacterium | reverse complement strand
TGTATTCAGTTCATCGTATTCTCTGGCAGCTTAAAAAAGGAGGGTGTGCCAAAAACTTAATTTTGACACACCCCCATGCATTTTCTCTCGTCACTTATCGCTGCCGTTCTCTTTTATCTTTACAACATAGCTTGCGTCAGTGACCTCTCCCTCAAAACGTCCTGCAACCTTGTAGGAGATATCCGCTCCTGTCAACTCGTTATTCGTGAAGAACATCCTGAACGTATCAAACGTGTATTTATCGTTGTCGATAAGCTGACCGGCCTCTGATATCTTCGGAACCACATTTGTCGCTTCTATGGAATAGCTCCCTCTCTCAAACTTTATCGGAAGATCCTTGAGCACTACCGCGGTAAGGGGCAATGGCATCGCTTCTGCAAACTTGGCATTGTAGATTATCATATCTGCAGTCTTATACCCCTTGTTGATTTTCAATCGATAAGTCATTTCTGTGGTCTCATAGGGACTCGTCCCGGATATGGTGGTCCTGGTGGTGCCGCAATAGAACGCATCAGGCTGCACTGTCTTGACGTTGTAGTCATCTCCCATATCATACTGCATAATCACCATCGAGGGATCGCTCGATGAGTACACCGGATTCTCGACCCCCGGAATATTGGTGAACCTCCAATAGTATAGGCTCGTCACCTGGCAGTTAAGATTCCTGACAGGCAACGACAGGTCTTTATTTACATATCCTGTCGCATTCTTGATTTCATTGTATGCGCCGATTCCACTCTCCGTCTGGACATAATACTGTGTGTATTTCACAGTGTCGGTTGAAAAAGCATAGTTGGTGTTGTTGATTTTCAACCCGTCCATCGCAATGCTCGACACCTGCTTCGTCTGGTTGAAATAGAATTTATACAATGCATCTGTAATATATGACTCCCCTTCTGCCGGTGACACAAGGTTCAGCGTGGCATAAGCCACAGTCGCTACAGTGTCGTCAACATCTGTGTTACATGAGGTCATAGACAGCATAGCTATTGCCGTCGCTCCAAATAGAAACTTCTTCATTTTGTTATTGATTATTTATAGTTATTTTCAAAATACATATCTCGCTGTCAACCCTATCTCGACGCCCTTCCCTCTCTGAAAAAACGCGTTACCCATTGAAAGGAAATAAAACGTATGATAGCGTGTGTCGGTCAGGTTCTTACCCCATAACTGAAGCCCCAACCTGTCGATGTCACATGTCACTCCCGCTCCGAGAAGACAATAGAAGTCCTGGCTCTCCGTGTTTTCCTCATTCCAGAATATCTTTCCGGCGCCTCGCATGTTCACATCGGCAGTGAGTCGAACCCTGTCTGACAACTTTCTGCTCCACGATGCCTGTAGGAATACTGTATTCGAGGGCGCGTAAGGTATCCTCTTTCCCTTGAAATCCATTATTCCATTGTTAAATTTCCGGAAACGCGCATCGGTGTAACCATAACTGCAATTGATTGAGAACTGTTCGTTTATCATATATGAGAGTGAGGCCTCTCCTCCAAGACTCCTGGTGGCTCCGGCATTTGTCATTATTCTTCCGGTGGTGTTCCCTTCTGGAAACATTGTCAGCTGCTGGTTATGACAGTCTATGTAGAATGCCGCCATGTCAAAGGCAATCTTCCCTTCCGCAAGCGTGAGATGAGACCCAATCTCATAATTCCAGCTTTGCTCCGGTTTATATCCAACGATGTCGTCAACATTATATTGTGCGCCCATACCCATTATCATCATGAGACGCTGTTGGAGAACGTCACTGAACATCTGCGTATTAAAGCCGCCGGCCTTATATCCACGTGAGAATTTCGCATATATGTTCCCGACAGTTTCTCCCAGACTATACGTGACCGACAGCTTCGGCAGAAGCGTGACAAAATCGCGGCTCAGGTCTCCCGCGTCATCTATATCTATGAATGCGTCCCTATAGAAGGTCTCTTCTCCTTCCGACAAATGGGAGATGGTATATCCGGTGTCACAATGACTGCGATAATGCATCGTCGATTTCTCATAATCCACACGGAGTCCTGCCGTGATGTTCCAGTTCCCTAATTCCAATACCGATTCGTGATAAGCGGCCACCCCCCATGTCGGAACGGTGAATTCACTGTTGAGCGGAAAACTACGGGTATGCCATGATATCGGATAACTTGGATTTGCTTCGTTGCGGTGGCTCTCTATCAACTGGCTTATACCTTCATCCTTAAACGTCACCGGAGCGTCCATGTCAAGATGCTTATAGAATGCGAAAAACCCTCCAAGCCAGTTATAATTTCCTCCCATGGGAACTCCTTTCACCACTATATCCTCTGTGAGCGAAGTTTCCCTCTTCTTCTGTGTCAATGTGAAAAAATCTTCCGGAAGAAAATCCTGGTCGAGCGTCATATTGTCATCTATATGCTGAACGGATGTTATCGACGTGATGCTGACCCTGTCGCCGGAATACCTCAACGTAAGTCCGTCGGCAAATGTAAACCTGCGATAGAAACTTGTATCATTATATGAGATGACTCCGGTATCCTTAAACTCGTATGGATACCCTCCCTGACGAAGGAATCCGGCGGAAACGGTGTTCATAAGATTCCATCCGTCTTTCATTCGCCACTGGACTTTCCCTCGGAATGCGTAGTTATGCTCCCAGTCAAGCTTCTTGCCGTTATACTCATTCGTGAACTCGCCTCGCGACCCTGAATATGACCCGGTGGCGGATACCGCCAACGACGGTGTAAACTTGTGATACCAGCCCACAGAGGCCTTGGTCCTTAACCTGGATGACTCCTGGACCATTATACGCCAACCTTGATAACGCATCGGGGACAATGTCGTGACGTTGATGACCCCGGCCATCGTGTTACGTCCATATAAGGTGGACTGGGGTCCTCGCAACATCTCTACAGAGGAGATGTCGGCGACATCGAAGTCATAAGCATCCTTGTTTAGATAAGGCACATTGTCAACATTAAGACCAACTGACGGCTGGTCCATCCTTGCCCCTATACCTCTCACATATATAGTGGACGTTATTCTTGATCCGTAGTCCGGCATGAAGAAATTCGGAACCACATCTGAAATCCCTTTTATCGACACAGCGTCTATCTGCTCAAGCTCTTTCTGTGTGAGTATAGTTGCCGCCTCCGCCTCCTGACGTAGCGACGACATCTGTTTCACCGCCGACACACTGACCTCGTCAAGTGTCATCGCCAGTGAATCCTGCTCAATCCTGTCCGCCATCGCCACGGAAGAAGGCATAAGCGAGAACGACAATATGTAATGACATAGTTTCACGATGCAAAGTAAGCAACAATCCGTGCTGCTCGCAATCATCATTTATTATGATTTTTCTGCACCTGTCCCAATCCCTTTACTTTCACTTTTTCACACTTCTTTCTCTTTTTTTACGTATTCACCACACTGCTATTTCACGTTTTTCATATATATTTGCGGTTGTTTATGAATGCTGCGTTTTAGTATTGCGTTCAATAATCAACTGGTGTACACTAATAATGAATTTATATGAAATCTATTAAAGAACTATATAGGATAGGCACAGGACCTTCGTCAAGCCACACGATGGGACCCCGGAAAGCCGCTGAGATTTTTTTGGAAAACCACAGGTATGCCAGCGGGTATGAGGTGGTGCTTTACGGTAGCCTCGCGGCTACCGGGAAAGGACACATGACTGATGTCGCGATTCTCGACGTGCTTGAGAAAACGGATATGCCTGTGAAAATTATTTGGAAACCCGACGTTTTCCTTCCCTACCATCCCAACGGGATGACTTTCCGTAGTCTCAACCCTGCCGGACTCCCTTCCGATGAATGGACCGTATATAGTGTCGGTGGTGGTGCAATCGAAGGTGAGGGGCTCGCTCATGAAGGTGGCGGAGAGATATACGACCGTGGAACCATGACGGAAATCATGGACTACTGCGAACGCAGCGGGAGGTGCTACTGGGAATATGTGGAGCAATGTGAAGGGAAAGAAATCAACGACTTCCTTATCAACGTTTGGGAAACAATGAAGACTGCCGTCATCAAGGGACTCGCCACCGACGGTCGCCTTCCTGGTCCCTTGAACCTGAGACGCAAGGCTCGGTCTTATTATATGAAAGCGGAAGGATACCGCGACAATCTCAGGTCGCGTGGACTTGTCTTTTCTTATGCCCTGGCTGTCAGCGAGGAGAACGCTTCCGGGGGCACTATAGTGACGGCCCCTACTTGTGGCAGCTGTGGCGTGGTTCCCGCTGTGCTATATCATCTCTGGAATACACGAAATTTCTCTGACATTGAAATAGCCCACGCTCTCGCG
The DNA here is from genome assembly GCA_029058745.1 of Muribaculaceae bacterium. GTDB lineage: Bacteria > Bacteroidota > Bacteroidia > Bacteroidales > Muribaculaceae > Lepagella. The sequence goes on along the minus strand of JAIDXM010000041.1, from coordinate 48,242 downwards.
ACTGCAGGTCTTATTGGAAATGTCGTGAAAAATAACGCGAGTATCTCCGGAGCTGATGTGGGATGCCAAGGTGAGGTGGGTGTGGCATGTGCAATGGCCGCCGGCGCGGCAAGCCAACTGTTCGGCGGAACTCCTGCACAGATTGAATACGCCGCAGAAATGGGACTTGAACACCATCTCGGCATGACTTGCGACCCGGTGTGCGGACTCGTGCAGATTCCTTGCATCGAACGCAACGCTTATGCGGCGGCGCGTGCGCTCGACGCCAACATTTACTCTTCTTTTTCCGACGGACGGCATAGGGTCAGTTTCGACAAACTGGTACAGGTCATGAAAGAGACCGGACATGACCTCCCGTCTCTTTACAAGGAAACCGGGGCCGGTGGTCTCGCAAAGGATTATAAAATTGATAACGTCTGACCTGTGAGTTCCTTCTCAATTCATACTCTCGGATGCGGTTCTGCTCGCCCTTCGTTGCGACACCAGCCTTCTTCCACAGTAATCAACCACAGGGGAAATCTCTTCATGATTGACTGTGGGGAGGGTGCACAACTCGCTTTCATGAGACAGAGGCTCTCTTTTTCGAGACTTCGTCACATTTTTCTGACTCATCTGCACGGAGACCATGTCTTCGGCTTGCCTGGACTCGTGGGGACAATCGCTCTCAACGGAACGGGGGGACACCTAACTATCCATACTTTCGAGGACGGCGCAAGACAGCTGAAATCTATATTCGACTACTTCTGCCGTGACACCCCTTTCGAAATTAATTTCAATATCATAAAACCGGAAGAGGCGGTAATACTTCAGACAAAATCACTGACCGTAAGGACTATCCCTCTGAAACATAGGATTCCTACTGTCGGGTTCGTTTTTGAAGAGACTCCCAAACCAAGACATATCAACCCTGAGATGACTCGCTTTCACGGTGTGCCGATATATATGATGAACCGTATCAAGAATGGCGAGGATTTTATTCGTCAAGACGGAAAGGTTATTGAAAACTCTATCCTTACACATCCCCCTACCCCCTCTCTCTCTTACGCACATATCAGCGACACCATCTACATGCCTGACATAGCTGAAAAAATAGGGCCAGTATCTCTACTGTTTCATGAGACCACCTATCTTGAGGAACACAAGGCTATGGCAGCGCCAAGAGGACACTCTACCGCCAAGCAGGCAGCCATGGTGGCTCGTGACGCTGGTGCCTCGATGTTGCTCACCGGACATTACTCATCTCGTTATCATGACGATTCATTATTCTTGAAGGAAGCCCGTGACATATTCCCCAATGTTATCCTCAACAAAGAAGGGCTTGTCACAAACCTCGACTGATGACGACATGAAAAAACGCCCGTTCCGGATTCCGATTGAATCTGAAACGGGCGTTATTTTTCCTGTTATCATTCCACTGTAAGCACACTGCCTGAGGAATGGGCGGTCTGCAATGGTGAATATTGACTCTGGACGGTCGCTATCCCTATGGCATATTCTCCAACCCTCCCTACATGACAATCATAGGTTATGACATTCACTCCCTTGGGAAGAAAACCTATAAAGAATGTTGTCTTGTCGTCGCGTACCTCGCGATACATCCACAATCCTTCCTTCCCCTCATATCCTGAAATCTGGACATCCGGCTCAAGACATGCGGAGCGCTCGTCTGTCAGTGCCACATAGTCCATGTCCTTGCCGCATGTCATGGTCAATGTCACTCGCACCTTGTCGCCTACCTTAAACGAGGAAACTTCCCTCACCGTTTCTCCAGAAGGCATGTCTGTCACTGCCATAAGACGCTTCTCCACCTTGAGATTGGAGCTTGATGCCGGACCAACTTCTTTTATCGGAGCCACATACTGGCTTATCACGCCTCCCCATGCGGGGCCTTCGCCATTCCGGGAAACAGTGAGTTTCTTTCCCGACACTTCGGAGGAATTGAGTGTAACGGTGGTTATCCCTATCGGCGACTCTCCTTCAGGGAGCGACAATTTTTTACCTCCCAATGTGACCTCCGGGTAGTCTGCGGACACTGTCCAGTCTGAACCACTCGACAGTATCGACTGAACCACCTCTACCGTGTACGGGTTGGCGCCCCAGTCTTCTGTCTCTTTCTGAAGAACGAGCCACTGTCGGAGTCCATCGACGGCAGCGCTACCGGGTTCTACCTCCGTGAATGCCTCCAGAACTTGAGCGACGGTCATCAGTGACGACATACCGTCTGGTCCGGATGGAATATTGTCATACCACCATCCCTTGCTCTCGCTCTTGCTCGCAAGCTGTCGGAGCGACTCAAGTATTCTCTTTGACTCGGACTCATATCCTTTGCTTCTTGAAAGCAATATCGCCGCCGTAGCCTTATCATATATCGGCATCGATACCCAGTCATCTGATATACGTCTCAATGCCTCCGACTTCAGGCCCCTGAATCCTGACGGGCCGTTTCCGGCATCGAAAAAGCTCCTGACATACAGGTAATCCAACATCGATGAGACTGAGAACGTCTTCTGCGACTCTACATATTCTTTGTATATCTGGCTGTCGCAATATCTCAATGCGTTCTCTATCATCCCGGCCGTGCCGGCTGGAAGAAATCCCATTTGTCTCATCATGCCGAAATGAAGCAATGTCCGCTCTGTCATATACAGCGACGACTTCATTTCAGGACACCAGCTCCATCCCCCGTCGCTGTTCTGTAGCGACTTGACTTCTCGCAGAATCGATTCAACGGCTTCCTTCCCTTTTTCTGAATCAAATAGTGTTGACAGCGATCGCATTCGGGCTGTCTCAGACGCGGCATTATTGACCCACGGCGTGTTCTCAAGTCCTACAGTCTTCAGACTACTGTCTTTCTCCAGATTCGACTTCAGTCCGTCCTTATCGGCGAGAGCTTTCTCCAGTCCGGATTTTACCTGAGGATATTTCCCGACTATGCCAAGCGACACTGAGTTTGCATATAGGCCTTTGATAAGTGAAAGGATATTCTTGGATTCCGGCTTCGATATCGAGGGCATCGCCAACACACATTCCCACAATGGATTGTCGCAATATTTGAATGTCACATTCGCATCCTTGCGCAGTTTCGGAAGTTTCATGCTGAATTCCGGCATCCCTCTTCCGATATAGAATCCCGTTGACTCCACCACGGGCGTGGATGACGGAAGCACCGGTATCAGGACGCTCTCTCCGTCACTGAAATCGTCGCTCAGGGCATATGACTCGAACCCTATCGCCGTGACATCTGTCGGAACAGTGAATTCTGTCGCAATCTGGCGGTTCTCAGACGGGGCCACTGTCTCGGCTCCTTTATGCAGTGATGTGATGGTCTCTCCGGTTGACGGGTTGAATATGCGAATATCTCCATGAATCGGAAGCGGTAATGAGGAATTATTGAACAGCAAGGCCGACACCGATGCCTTGTCGCCGCTACGCAGATAACGAGGAACGTTACTCTGAACCATTACCGGTTTTGAAGCAACGGCATCCATTACAAGACCCGCTGTCAGCAAATCCTCTGTATATCCGGCAATCTGGAACTGCCATGTGGTATTGAAATCCGGTGTCTCGAACGACACCTTGACAATCCCGTCCGCGTCTCCGACAAGGGTGGGCATGAAAAATGCCAAGGGCATCTCCACCGGTCGTGGTCGCGGTTTCTCTATGCCGCTCTCACCAGCGTCCCCTGACCCTGCCGACATTATTGGCTCCTCCATGTCGGCCGACGCTTCTGCCTGTGATGTCTCTTCCGCTTTCATCATCTTGTCCATCATAGGTGCCGACGTGAGATACACGGTATTCAGCACTTCCTCGACGCCATCGGCCCCGCCTCTTGTATTCGCCGCCTTAAGGCCTCGGATACGAACTCCGTTATAGCCACCATCTACAAGGCTACACGAATATGTGTTCCAGGTCGGCACCGGTGACGGTATGGAGCGATAGCGCGGCATGACTCCGAATGATGCCGTGACATTCCTAATTCCCGGGTTTTCATACGACAGATAGGATGAGTTTGTCCAATATCCTTGTCCTGCCGTAAAGTCCCATCTGAATGGAGCGAGCGCGTTCAATGCCTTATTGCTCATCACGGCCATCGCGGGCACCCCTCCTAATGACTTTCCATCCACGCTGAACTCGAATTTCCAAACCTCCTTGCCGCCGGCTGTTATCTTGTCGCGGAAAGTGGAGGCCTTGACTTCAAGTTTCCGTGTCTGCTCTTCCGGAATTAGCTCAACTGTCGCAACCTTCTGGGAAAGATTATGCATCCCACTCAAAGTAACCCATACACGGCTGTTCTTCGCGGGAGTTTTCACATCTAAGGATATATTGCGTCCATCGGCCTCTCGCCACTCTCGCCTTAGTATCCCGTTCTCGTCAGATACCTCACAAAGTATCCAGCTGCCGGGATAGCCGCTGCCTGCATCTATTCTGACACTGTCTGCGTCTGTTCCGCATACTACCCTTCTTTCGGGAACCCACAACTCCGTTTCATACGGTGGCCTCTCATCCCCGGCGCGATAGACGGCGACCTCAGACGTGGTCTTGACCGTATCGCCCGGCAGATTGAATGTAAGACGATAGCGTGACGATGGCATCAACGCCCCGGCAATCACAAGTTCCGGACTTCTGAACGTTCCGGAAATGACTTCCTTTTCGCTATCGAGATTCACTACTGAATAGTCAACGTCCCTGACCACCGGATGGTCGAGCATATCATATACCGGCACTCTGAACCTTATTGAATCACCGGAAACCATCTCCCTTTCAGGTATAGACGGCCTGACCGTAGTTCCGTCGCCGAGTGTGAATCGAATATCCGGCGCGTTCTGGCTCTCCCCTGAGGGCGACACCGCCGACACCGAGAGCGTGAATATCCCGTGTTCAAATCGGGTCCCTTTAAGATTGGCCGTCGGTAGCTCTATCTCAAACTTCCCGTCGCTTCCGCTTCTCATCGTCCCTCCATATGATGCGCTCTCATAGCCTCTTCGCCACCAAAGCCACCATGGTTCCCATTTGACATTGTAGCTTATCTCGGAATCTCCGAGGGGCATCCCGGAATATGTCTTTACTATTCCTTTGAATCTGGCCATTTCCCCACAGTTGAATGCCGTCCCGGCTTCTGATTCAAGTTCGACAAAGAATCCCGGAGACTTGTATTCCGCCACCTGGAACATACAACGTCCGGATATTGACTCTGATTCTCCCTCAAATGACGCCACAAGCGAATAGACCCCCAACAACCCCGATTCCGGAATTCGGAACATGCCTTCACTTCTGCCGTTCGTGTCGGTCGTCAGCTTTAAAGTGTCTATCGGATTATAGTTGGCGTCACGCATCACGACTCTCACATCTCTATGCTTCAGCAGGCTGTTCTGATGGGATTTCCGTTCCCACCCGACAAGAGCGAACCGGACTCTTTCTCCTGGCTTGTAAATCGACAGGTCGGTCAGCAGTTTCACAATCTCTTCCACCTTATCTTCCCGCTTGTATAAATGGGAATCATCCCATCGCCACGCTACATTCCCTCTATATGACGCCCTGACCCTATGGTTGCCTGATGGGGTCGGGTAACTCCCCTTCTCATCTGTGTATCCTCGGCTCACAAGCCTCTTCCCGCTGTTGCGGTCTTCGTATATACAGACCTCGGCTCCGGACAACGGTCGCTGTGTGCGGGCATCGACAACATATACTCTCGATGACCCTTTCTCCTCTCTGTTGCCTGAAGATATAATCGCTATATCGCTCACTGATATAATGTTCAGTTGCCACTCTCCCACATCCCGCTTCCAGGTGGATGACAAACGTGGCGTGGCTGACGGAATAGCCACATAATAGCCGGGGGATAGGGACGGCAGTTCGATTTCCGCCTCTTCCGAAAACGGAACCTCCCCTCTCTTCTCCACCTTTATCGATTTTACAAGACGGCATTTGCCGGGAAAATCTTTACGTACAAGGGAGTTTACGGCCACCGATTCCTCAGGAATTTTATATAGAAGCACATATGCCTCTGTCATATTTCCAAGCTTAAGACTGCCCTTCAAAGGCATTTCCGGCAATACCGACAATGGAAGGGAAAGGGTGGCATTCTTTTTGGAAATGGCCGAAATATCATATCTGACAATCTCCGACCACGTCTCCCGGGGATACCTTGATATCCATTCTTTCATGCACTCATATATTTCCCGGATGTCGTCTGATTGCCTGTCGAATCCTTCCGAGGCGCGATACCATCTGTCGAGTATCACTCCTCCTGACACATCCTCTTTCAACTTATAATACCATCCCTTCAGGAAGCCGGCTCGCTCGTCCTCCGGCATTATCTCCGACTTCTCACATATCGCCACTGCGAGTGGTGACTTGGTTCCGGCCTTTACCCTATACTCGTAGAGTCCGGTTATCAGGCGGTCTCTCTCCTCAAAACACTTTCCGGTCTCTGTCGATGATGACATGCTTACGGATTCCTTGTAGAATGGGATTACTCCGCCATTTCCATCCACACAGAATCTCGACAACTGCGCGGCCTCATTATAGACCATGAAATCCCATACCGTCAGACCTTCCCTTTCTGCCATCTCTGTATTATCGAGCAATGGAGCAAGTGTCGGGATAGGTGACTCTTTGGCCACATCTCTCCCTTTATTGGCCTGTGACACAAGCTCCATCACTTTCTTGGCAAAATGGTCGCGGCTCCAACTAAACGGATCTTCAGGATAGCTGTCAAGGGGCAACGTGCGCTGATTGAACACCCAACTCTGACTATCATACAAAGCCCCATATAGATTGGCCGCAAGAAGTGACGACAGCCCCGCATATGGCTGAGGCAATTCTCGGCTCATTGAATCAAGCATATGCGCGTTTTCCATGAAACTCGTCTTCGAAACCATGCTTCGTGCCACTATTATCTGCATGGCCGCCCGCAATGCCTCAAGACCGTTACCTTCAGCCATCGCCTTTTTATACACGGGCAACGCATCCTGCTCTACTGTTGCCGGAAACGCGAAGTCCGGCGTCTCAAATGTTGACCTCTCTTTCACATGCCTATTTTCTCTTTTCACTTCACTTCTGACTTTCGCCTTCTGCGACTCAACCTCCATATGAGTAATGGCCTGCGCCATCTCTCCACTAAAGAGGCTTATAATCAAGAAGGCTGCTATTGAGGCAGCCTTCTTGATTGGATTGAATCTTTCTGTCACCATAATCCTATCATAGTTTAGTGGGATGTTTTGCTTTCTTGTTGCGCATCTCCGACATCTTGTTCCGGAACTCCTGCTCTGCGGCCTTCATCTTGTAAATCTGCTTCGGCGAGAGAAACTCTGAGAACTTCTCATCGTAACTCTTTTCTATTGCAACATCTTCCGACTTCGCTTTGTTCATGGCTTCAGCCGCAGCCTGATAGTCTGCCTCTGTGGCGTCTGATGCTTTCTTCACCTTGCGCTCCATCCTCCATGCGGCTCTCATACAGTCTCTACGCTTTACGCTCATCTCGTTGTAAAGCTCGAAAAACTTCGCCTGCTGGTCTTCCCTCAACTCCATCTCTTGCGCAAGGAACTTCATCTTGAACTCCTGAAGCTCCTTCATCATCTGTTTCCGGTCCATGCCGTCCTTCCCTTGTGCGGAAACTGCCATCACTCCACACACTGACAATATTATTATCAGAAATACCTTCTTTATCATCTTTGCCTATTCTTTTTCGTTTTACATAATTACACAGGTTTCTCCGACAATGTCGCCACGGGAATCTCAAGTGTTTCAAACTCCGGCTTCAGATTATATCCGAAATCTGCCTCAAACTCATCAATTGAACTGTAGCTCTCGCTCACTTCCCTCTCTAATGCATAATCATTCTCAACCGAGATGTAACGCACATAATCGTCTGTCTCAAGCTCCATGGCTGACGCTATGGCGGCTGGAGGATTGTCGAGGTTAAGTGTTTCCGGCGATGATATCCTATGGAATACGTTCATCATAGCCCATATCCCTGCAAACATGGCGGCAAGATAGGCATATGGCTTGATTCGTTGCCACAACGACATTGGCACAGTCTTCTCCGCCTCTGGATATGGAGGCAAATCGGCCATTATTTTGCTATTGAGGGCCTCGAAATACCCTTCCGGAACCCGGTAGCCGGAATCCCTTCCATATTTTTCTATCAACTGTTCTTCTTTTCGCATGTCGTTTTCCTTTTAAATAAGGACACTTAGGATGACGGGAAGTTTAAAACATGTATAATTTTTTTCAAAAATTTTTTTCACCCCTTTTCGAACAAAATCCAGACGCATGATGTTATATTATCGTAAAGAAAATCGTTTCATGATGTTAGGTTAGTTCGAAAAAGTATTATGGAAAAAACAGCGGCCGTCGATGTGAATCGGGGGCCGCTTTCTTTTCGGCCTCACATCTTAGCCCACACCTTATCGTCTTTGGTGGCCGACTAAGCCAGCAGAGACTCTGTCACTTTCTTGACGGCATGGTGATAACTCGCCTTGAGCGCCCCCACTGATGTGCCAAGCACTTCCGACATATCCTCATATTTCATCTCATCGAAATAACGCATATTGAACACAAGCCGCTGCTTCTCCGGAAGACGGGACACTGCATCAAGCAATTCGCGCTTCAACTCGTCGCCATCAAAATATGTGTCGGCCTCTATATTGTTGAGCAGGAACGAATCGTCGGCATCCTCACTCAGCTGAAGACGCTGCCTCTCCTTGTTTATAAAGTTTATCGACTCGTTGATGGCTATCTTGAACAGCCACGTCGATAGCTTTGCATCGCCTCGGAAGTTGCGTAGATTATTCCAGGCCTTTATAAACACATTCTGCACAAGGTCGTTGGCATCATCATGATTCACCACCATCTTTCTTATCTGCCAATACACCGGCTGTGAATATGCCTTGAGAAGTTCGTTGAATGCAGGACGCGCTGTCGCTGGATTCTGCAACTGTCTCACAAGTTCTTTCTCGTCTATAGGGGGGGTGTAGGCCATCGTCGTTTTATGAAGTTATTTGTAAAGTTACTAAAGATTATCCGGATTACACACAACTCAATCTCCCATATAACTTAATTTAACATATTGTCGCGATTGCAATGTGATTCCTCCGACACTTGACCCGTATTCTCAAACATTGCATATGTCTCTTTTGTTATACTGACATACAAATCATTAAATATCCTTGATATGAGAATAACTACTATTATTAAGGGTTGTCTGTTGGCTTTGATGACTTCTCTCCCTTTGACGCAGGCCAATGCTCAATACTATGAAATCGCAAACAGGCTTCCGTCCCTGATTTCTCCCGCCCTTTCCGGGTCGATGAAATATAAAGGCCTTGTCGAAGCCGGCTACAACAAAACTGTCGGAACCTACAATTCAGACTTCTTCGAAATCTCGACTTCTCAGGGATTTCAATACTCAAACTGGTTCTTTATGGGTGTCGGGCTGGGGGTAGATGTCCTTTTTGCACATCACAATGACAATTGGGGCAACTGGCAACGGGCTTCTGGATTCGATTTCAATCATTCATCTACAACAACGGCCGCGATGATGCCTCTTTTCACCGACTTCAGATTCACGCTTGGAAACACGTCGTCGGCTTCATTTTTCATCGACCTCAAAGTCGGTTGCTCATTCTTGCTTAGCAACAAATATATCGAAATCGGAAACGGCTATCTTACCAACCAGCAGTATTTCTATCTCCATCCTTCCATCGGAATCAGAATACCGACAAACTCAAAAAATCCAAAGCAGGCGGTGGATATAGGGCTTAACTATAAACTCCTGACTTCCAATTATTGGAATTCTTGGGACCGTAATATTACCCTGAACGGATTCGGAGCTTCAGTCGCCTACGAATGGTGAGCAGGCATTGACGATTGTCGGATTCCGATTCCCCATGACAACACTGTCGCAATGGTCCTCTCTTCTCATCTTTAAAAAAAATTCACAAGAAGATGCTTCCCAAATTTGCATGTTTGAAAATTTATCACTAATTTTGCATCCGATTTCGCGCACGTGGCGTAATGGTAGCCGCGCCAGACTTAGGATCTGGTGTCTCACGACGTGGGGGTTCGAGTCCCTTCGTGCGCACATCAAACAGGAGCGTGCTGAATGGTTACGCTCCTGTTTCGTCTTGTAACCGAGTGATTATCCATCTCCCTGATGCGTTCAATCTATTACACAGATTAATATGTCTCCATTTCTTAATTCCGCACTCAAAGCGTTAATAGCGGCCCTGTCAGTTTACATCGCCTTTCCCTCTGCCGCCACCTATGCTTCCAGCTCGCATGGTGCGCCTAATCTTTTCGAAATCATTGACAAGCCGCTCCATGCCGCTCTCGATGCCGACTCTCTGTTCGTTGAGTTCATAAAGGGGCTCCCTGACAGTGAGCCATCTAAAGAAAAGGCTATAAAGGATCTTTTGGACAAGGCTTCTTCCATTCCGGATAATTTCCTGCTAATATATGACCTCGCCGACAGGTATCTTGCCGACCCGGATTCCGATCTTAAAGATGAGGGAACATACATCTTTTTTTTGAATGATGTCTTGGCATCGCCCATACCGGATGAGGCGGAGATGGAACGTGCCGCATACCGCCTGAAAATGGCAAAGAAGAATAGACCCGGCTCAAAAGCCGCAGATTTCAAATTCCTCGACTGCGACGGGAATGCATCTTCCCTTTATGATTCGCGCACAAGCAATAACATCCTGCTACTTTTCTTCGACCCGGACTGCGACCATTGCATAGCCACCTTAAACGCCCTCAAGTCTATGCCATTACCTGATTCAATATCTGTCATGGCTATTGATATTTCTGGCGACACTGACCTCTGGAACATCACAAAACCTTCACTGCCGGGCAACTGGATTTCCGGGTTCGCGACCGACCCCATCGAAGACAACGAGACATACATATTCCAGACTATGCCAACGCTATACCTCCTCGACAAGAATCTCAACGTTATCCTAAAAGACACATCCATAGAAAAGGCACTCAATCACTCCACTATATAAAACGATTTGTCTCAAAGAAACAATTTACATAATCCCATAATATCCAACCAGCTACACCCGGTTTAAAAAAAAGACCCATAGCGCTCTATCCCTTAATCCGGATACGCTGGCACGTTCGCGCCATGACGCGGCAACATCAGTATTGCCATCTGCATCGGCGAGGCAACATCAAAATGCGGCAATCAGGATTTCCGACCACTCTTTTCGTAAATTAATTCGGTAAACGAGGCTTGACATAAGCTCCGGCACTATATGTCACCTCTTTTATTTTGGCTGTCTTCCTTTTTTTTGCTAACTTTACACAAAATTCCACCCAATTGAAAAATATGGCTGAAGACTTTGAGCTAACGGAAAACATCACCGAAAATCATACATCAGAAGAACCAATCGGGAAACGGACCATCCTTTCAGGGATGTTCCGGAACTGGTATCTTGAATACGCAAGCTACGTCATCCTCGAACGGGCAGTGCCTCACATCGAAGACGGCCTTAAACCTGTGCAACGTAGAATCCTGCATTCCATGCAGACTCTTGATGACGGACGGTTTAACAAGGTTGCCAACATCGTCGGAAACACCATGCAGTATCACCCGCATGGCGACGCTTCTATTGGCGACGCCCTCGTCCAACTCGGACAGAAGGAGCTCCTGATTGACACACAGGGCAACTGGGGAAACATTCTCACCGGCGACTCCGCCGCTGCACCTCGTTACATCGAGGCAAGGCTCTCCGAATTTGCGCTCGAGACGGTCTTCAGCCCTAAAATTACCGAATGGACGCCCTCCTACGACGGTCGAAAAAAGGAACCTGTCACTCTTCCTGTGAAATTTCCTCTCCTTCTCGCGCAGGGTGTGGAGGGTATCGCCGTAGGCCTTTCTTCAAAGATTCTTCCTCACAATTTCAACGAAATCACAGACGCCGCAATTGCATATCTGCACGGTGAGGATTTCAAGCTTCTACCCGACTTCCAGACCGGAGGGTTGCTCGACGCCTCAAGATATAACGACGGGGCAAGAGGCGGAAGCGTAAAAGTCAGGGCGAAAATCGAGAAAATCGACAACAAGACTCTCGCAATCACAGAACTGCCGTTCGGAAAAACAACAACCTCTCTGATTTCCTCAATCCTTTCCGCCATGGAGAAGGGTAAAATCAAAATCAGAAAAGTTGACGACAATACCGCCGCTTCTGCAGAAATACTGGTCCATCTAATCCCCGGCACTTCTTCCGACAAGGCAATCGACGCTCTCTATGCTTTCACCGACTGTGAAGTCAGCATATCCCCAAACTGTTGCGTGATTGTTGACCGAAAGCCCCGATTCATGTCGGTAAGCGAACTCCTGAGATTCTCCGTCGATAACACTCGTAATCTCCTCCGCAAGGAGTTGGAGATAAAACTGGCCGAAACTCGAGAATCTCGCCTTTACGCATCTCTGGAGAAGATTTTCATCGAAGAGAGAATTTACAAAGACAGCGAAGTGGAGCAAGCGCACGACATGGAGGAAGCCATCAGGCACGTTGACCGGAGACTGGAACCTTTCAAAAAAGACTTCTTCCGTGAAGTGTCTCGCGATGACATTGTCAGACTCTGGGAAATTAAGATGGGACGAATCCTGAAATTCAACTCCGACAAGGCAAACGAGCACATAGCCAACTTGGAGAAAGACATTGAACGGCTGCAATTCGACCTCGACCATATCACGGAATACACGTCTGCATGGTTTGCCCATCTGAAGGAAAAGTATGGCGACGCATTCCCAAGACGCACCGCGCTTAGGGGTTTCGACTCTATTGAAGCGGCCAAAGTGGCGGAAGCTAACAAAAGGCTATATCTCGACAAATCAGGCGGCTTCTTAGGAACTTCACTTAAAGACAATGAATTCCTTTTCACCTGCTCTGACATCGACGACATACTGATTATTTATCGCGACGGAACATACAAGCTTGTAAAGGTGCAAGATAAATTGTATGTCGGAAAGAAAATCATCCATGTCGGCCTCTTCAAGAAAGGAGACAGACGCACTATATACAATGTGATATACCGAAATGGAGGAAAAGACGCCTATTCCTATAAGAAGCGTTTCTTCATAACAGGCCTCACCCGCGAGAAGGAATACAATCTTACGAAAGGGCGCCCCGGCTCCAGAGTGGAATGGCTGACTTGCAACCCCAATGGAGAAGCAGAGATTGTGAAGGCGGTGCTGAAAGACGAACCTAATGAATCCGGACGCCGCCCAAGAGCGAAAGAAGTGATTGTCAATTTCGCGCAACTCGACATCAAGGGAAAAGAGTCTCTCGGCAATCTTGTCACTAAATATCAGATTGACGATGTCAGACTCGTCGAGAAGGGTTCAAGCACTCTTGGTGGGCGCGAAGTCTGGTTCGACAGAGATGTCCTTCGTCTAAACTACGACGGACGCGGTGAGAGTCTCGGCATTTTCCAAGGAGACGACCTTGTCCTGATTATTACCAAGGACGGAAACTTCTTCACTTCTTCCTTCTCTGATTCCAACCATTACGACGACAATATCCTAAGAATAGAGAAATTCAACCCTGACAAGGTGTGGACTCTCGCCCTGTTCGACAGCACCCTCGGATTCCCTTATCTAAAAAGATTCACTTTCGAGACTTCGGCCAAACCTCAGAGGTTTGTGGGCTCTGACGCTTCTTCGCAGATTATGCTTCTCACCGATACTTTCTATCCAAGAATTGAGGTGACTTTCGGTGGCGCCGACTCCGTAAGGCCGGCTGTTGAAATCGATGCCGAGGAATTCATTGGAGTGAAGAGCTTCAAAGCAAAGGGGAAAAGAATATCCACATATTCTGTCGAGTCTGTAGTGGAACTTGAGCCAACTCGTTTCCCTCCTGAACCTGAGCCGGAGCCGGAACCGGAAATCCAGGAGGAATCCGGTCAGGATGGCCAACCCAAGCCTATTATCCTGCAAGGCGACCTCTTCGCTCTCGACTGCCAGACGGACGAGATTCCCGCTGACCGGAATGAGACAATCTCTGACTCAACAAAAGAGAATGATGACTCTCAAGAATAAGATAACGGCTATATATATAGCCATATACTTGTCATTGATGGCTTCCGCATACGCTTCAAAACCGGCATGCGGAAGCATTTACGAGTCAGACTCATTAATGTCAAGGCCGGTGACAGCTTCTTACTCCCTGGAGATTGGCAAAAAAAACGTGGTTGCAACATACCTCTCCCCTCTGCATTATTCCGGAACCGACGTCTCTCTCGCCGGAAACTGGTCCAAGGCTCTCCCGTTCTCCCCGGAATCCGCCATAATGCATTTTGACGCATCCGTAGGGTTCTCCTCACTCCTCAACCCCGCGAAAACCGCTAAAATGATTGGTCTTGACGCCGCTTTCAACTGGGGTATGTCGTGGAGACATCGGCTCCCCTGCCGACTGCAGCTCTCCGCCGGTGGCTCTGTCGGAATCGAAGGCGGCGCATATTACCTCTTGCGAAACGGAAACAATCCTGTCGAGGCTATTGCCGACGTATCCATTGCCGCACGTTTCTCCGGCAGCTATCCACTGAAAATCGGGAAACTCCACCTGTTGCTGCAAGATGTGGCGTCTATCCCATCGCTCGGAGTGTTTTTCTCCCCGGAATACGGCGAGACTTATTATGAAATTTATCTCGGCAATCGGAAGGGACTGACGCATCTCGGATGGTGGGGAAACAATTTCAGATTCGACAACCTGCTGTCGGTGACTCTCGATTTCGGGAGGACTGCACTGTCTGCCGGTTACAGACTTCACGCATTCAACCAATGGGCCAACAACCTGAATACAAAAATAATTAAACACTCTTTCGTAATCGGCATTATTCCCGGAGGAATCGGATTGAAAAAACGGCCCCGTAAAATGCCGGACGAAACGGTTTACTCCATTTATTGAAGTGAAAGATATACTTGCAAGACTACTCCTGTCCATATTCGTGGCAACCGGATTGGCGTCATGCCATGAGGAGCCGGAATATGCAAACGACATTTATGGCAACTTCGACGCTCTCTGGGACATCGTGGATTCACGTTATTGCTTCTTCAGAGAGAAAAACATCGACTGGAAAAAAATCGGGGACAATTACCGTGAGTCCATTACCCCGGAGACTAACTCAATGGAGCTGTTTTTCATTTGCGCCGCGATGCTCGACGAATTGAAAGACGGACATGTAAACCTGTCTTCAAGATACGACACAAGCTACTACAGGGAATGGTGGAGCGATTTCCCTCAGGACTTCAACCTTCGCACGCTTCAACAGTATTACCTTGAATTCGACTATCTATATACAAGCGGAATTTCCTACAAACAGCTCCCGGGAAAAATCGCGTACATGTATTATCCGTCTTTCTCTTATTCTATCAGCGAATCTTCTCTCGACTATATCCTGGCTATTCTACAAAACAGCAGGGGACTGATAATCGATATCCGTGACAACGGTGGCGGAGCCTTGACAAATATCAAGACTCTCGTATCCCGATTTATCGACAAGACAACCCGGGGTGGCTACATCATACACAAGACCGGGCCTGGACATTCCGATTTCTCGGACCCTTTCCCTTTTGATTATGAACCGGCTCCTGACTCTCGCGTGAAATGGAACGGCCCGATTGTCATACTCACGAACCGTTCTTGCTATTCTGCGGCAAACGATTTTACCGCTGTCATGAAAAGCCTGCCGAATGTCACCGTAATCGGAGCTAAAACAGGGGGAGGTGGAGGACTTCCGTTCAGTTCCGAACTCCCAATCGGATGGTCGGTGAGATTCTCGGCATGCCCTCTACTCGACCCTGATGGACAATGCACCGAAAACGGGATTGACCCTTCGCCGGGTTATGAAGTCCATGCCCCCGACTCGATTCTCGCCAACGGGAAAGACCCGATTCTCGAACGTGCTTTAGATTTCCTTAAAGACATGCCCCTCCCTGACGATGACGATTAGACTCCAGACTCAAGGGCAAACGTCATTTCCCTGCATAGGAAAGCACCGTCCCGCTTTTGACATCGACTCCATACATTTTGGCAAATCGGAGTATCGATTTCGCAAGCCGGGGCTTGAGTTCCTCAGGACAATAACGGAAATAAGCCTCTGCGGCCCTGACATGCGCGGCATCGGGCATCGGGTATTCTCTTCTCTCCGGAAGTCCGAACATACTGTCGGGCATTTCTGTTCTTTCTTCAGCATCAAGTCTGTCATTCATAGCATTCTGTTTTTATCAACATACATTATCCGCTTACGCGGCTTTTATATATTCAACAATCATCAGGCGAAAGTGATTAATCAGCTTTAATCGCGATTTATCGCCTTTAACATAAATATATATGTGGACATTTAATCCGATTTTCAAATCTGTAATCTGGGGTGGCGATAAAATCGCTAAATATAAAGGCGTTGCCACATCTCAGGAAAACATCGGTGAAAGCTGGGAGATTTCCGGAGTGGAAGGCTCTGAGTCTGTCGTGGCCGACGGCCCGGATGCCGGGCTCTCGCTCTCTCAGCTTATCGACCGATACAAGGCTAAGCTCCTCGGAGAACGGAACTACAGCAAATATGGAAACGCGTTCCCCCTGCTCATTAAATTCATTGATGCCAGACAGGACCTCTCTGTACAGGTGCACCCTTCCGACGAACTCGCTCAGAAACGTGGCGCAAAGTTCGGAAAAACTGAAATGTGGTATGTTCTCGGCACTGAAAAGGGTGCCAGACTCGCAAACGGATTCAACAGGGTTATTAACCCCGACGAATATGAAAGACTGGTCGAGTCCGGTGAAATCATGGATGCACTTTCCTTCAACAACATAAAATCCGGAGACACTTTCTTTATACCTGCCGGAAGAGTCCACGCAATCGGAAAAGGGTCTTTCATCGCGGAGATACAGGAAACGTCTGACATCACATATCGCCTTTACGACTATAAGCGTAAGGACAAGGACGGAAACGAACGCCAATTGCACACAAAAGAGGCTTTCGATGCTATCAACTTTTCCGATGTCGGTGGCTCTCCTATCCCTTATAAGCCTCATCGCGACATTCCCGTCAATCTTGTCACATCTCCATTCTTCACCACAAATATCTGGCACATCGACCACGACGTGATGAGAGACTATTCTGAATGGGATACCTTCATTGTTCTCATTTGCACTAAGGGGAAAGCTGAAATTACAACTGATTTAGAGTCTCGAGTGGTCAAAGAGGGCGAGTCTGTCCTCATTCCGGCTTCTTGCAGCAAACTCCAAATCAAGCCTTCGGGGGTATTCGAGGCCCTTGAAACCTACATAAAGTGATTTTTTTCCGTAAAGGATAGCATATGAGCAAATTTCTTTGTAAATTTGCATGTTTATTCCCATTGCCGCACAGTAAAGGTTTTTCCGACAGCGCGGTATATCGGTAATAACATATATTTTGATTCCAATTTATTCAATATCCGATATGTATAGAGACACGACATGCGGCGAATTGCGGCTTTCCGATGCCGGCAAGAAGGTAAAAATAGCCGGTTGGGTGCAACGCTGCCGCAAAATGGGCGGTATGACTTTCGTGGATGTCCGCGACCGTTATGGAATTACTCAGGTGGTTTTCGACTCTGACCACGAAGACAACGCTCTCTTCAACGCATCTAACGCTCTTGGACGTGAATTTGTGGTGCAAATCACCGGGGCGGTGGCCGAACGGACAAGCAAAAATAAAAATCTCCCAACCGGAGAAATCGAGATTATCGCCGAAGACCTCAAAGTGCTTAACAAAAGCGAGATTCCTCCTTTCACCATTGAAGACAACACCGACGGTGGCGATGACCTCAGAATGAAATACAGATACCTCGACCTGCGCCGTCCTGCTGTGAGAAGCAATCTCGAACTCAGACATAAGATGGCGTTTGAAATTCGTCGTTATCTCGACTCTAAAGGATTCTTGGAAATCGAGACTCCTATTCTCGTAAAATCCACTCCTGAGGGCGCCAGAGACTTCGTGGTTCCGTCAAGAATGAATCCCGGTGAGTTCTACGCTCTCCCTCAAAGCCCGCAGCTTTTCAAGCAACTCCTCATGGTGAGTGGATTCGACCGTTACTTCCAGATTGCAAAATGCTTCCGCGACGAAGACCTTAGGGCCGACCGACAGCCTGAGTTCACTCAAATCGACTGTGAGATGAGTTTCGTGGAGCAGGAAGACGTAATCGAAATGTTCGAAGGGCTCGTGAAACACATCTTCAAGTATGTCAAAGGCATCGACTTCTGTGACCCGTTCCCAAGAATGACATGGAATGATGCGATGCGTTTATATGGAAGCGACAAACCGGACATCCGATTCGGTATGCCTTTCGTTGAAACCACCGATTTTATGAAAGGGAAAGGGTTCTCCGTCGTGGACGAGGCGGAAATCTGCGTCGGTATCACCGCTCCCGGATGCGCTTCCTATACTCGTAAGCAATTAGACGAGCTCACAGACTTCGTAAAGCGTCCGCAAATCGGCGCCAAGGGGCTTATCTGGATTAAGGCTGAACAGGACGGTTCTTTCAAGAGCTCTATCGGAAAATTCTATTCTCCAGACGAGATTTCGAAGATTGCTGAATTTATGCAGGCAAAACCGGGCGACCTGATGCTGATTATGACTGGCGAGAAAATGAAGACTCGCAAACAGCTTTGCGAGTTGCGCCTCGAAATGGGCAACAGACTCGGACTTCGCGACAAGAACGTGTTCGCTCCGCTTTGGATAATCGACTTCCCTCTCTTTGAATGGGACGACGAGACTCAGAGATTCTACGCAATGCATCACCCATTCACTTCCCCTAACCCGGAAGACATATGCAAACTACGCACCGACACCGGGAATGTGCGTGCCACTGCCTACGACATTGTTGTAAACGGCACTGAACTCGGCGGTGGATCTATCCGAATACACGACGCGGCTCTTCAGGACGAGATGTTCGAACTGCTCGGATTCACCCAGGAAAGGGCACAGGAGCAATTCGGATTCCTAATGAACGCATTCAAGTACGGTGCGCCTCCTCACGGTGGTCTCGCCCTCGGATTTGACCGGTTCGTGTCAATCCTCGCGGGTCTCGACACTATTCGCGATGTCATCGCATTCCCGAAAAACAATTCCGGACGTGATGTGATGAACGAATCTCCTTCGCCTATCGACCAGTCGCAGCTCGATGAACTTTTTCTTGAGCTAAAACCGACCGACAACTGATTTTTACAGTATGCGACGGAATCGCTATTTCTGAACAGTAATACACACAGATGATAAAAGTTAAAGACATAGCGTCTGTTATAGAGGAATTCGCTCCGAAAAAATTGCAGGAGGCATACGACAATGCCGGACTTCAGGTCGGAGACCCCGAAATGGAGGTCTCCGCCGCTCTCCTTTGCCTTGATATTACAGAGGAGGTGCTCGATGAGGCTCTCGAACGCCACTGCAATATGATTGTATCTCATCATCCTCTACTTTTCAAGGGTTTGAAGGAAGTCTCCGGAAAAACAGCTACAGAACGCATTGTTATCAGGGCAATCAAAGAGAATGTCGCGATATATTCCGCTCACACTAATCTCGACTCTGCTTGGGAAGGGGTGAGCCATGAGATTGCCCATATGTTAAACCTTCGCAACCTTTCCGTTCTCGAGCCAAGAGTCAACGACCCTTCCACCGGATTAGGTGTCGTGGGAGACATTCAGCCTACTCCCAAAATTGAGTTCCTGAGGAATATTAAAGACACCTTCAAAGTGAAATGTCTCAGATACTCTTCTCAAAGTCAACAGATTGTGGTGAGAAGAGTGGCTATCTGCGGCGGCTCTGGTGCTTCCCTTATCAAGCAGGCCATTTCTGCTGAAGCCGACATTATAATTACAGGTGATGTGAAGTATCATGACTTCACAACCTACGGTTTCGACATTACAATCGCCGACATAGGGCACTACGAAAGCGAACTTTGCTCTAAGAAAATCCTCTCGAGGATTATACGTGAGAGATTCCCTGATTTCGTTACATATTTCGCCGAATCGGAGACGAATCCCATAAAATACATGTGACCGCGACGCGAGTCCGGATATGCCGGATCCGACCCGGACACATTTGTACCTCTAATATTAAAGCATCTAAATATAAAAATGCCTATGGCTACTGAAAAGAAAACCGACAAAGAAAGAAGCGTTGAAGAACGCCTCCAGAATCTGTATCTCCTTCAGACCTACCTCTCTGAAATCGACAGGATCAAGATTCTTCGTGGCGAGCTCCCCAACGAGGTCAAAGACCTTGAGGACGAAATCATTCGCTATCAGACTCGTATCCAAAAACATAAAGACGAAATTGAAGACCTAAAGGATTTCGTCAACATGAAAAAGGGGGAGATTGCTGACCGTCGCGTAAAAATTGAAAAATACGACGAGCAAATCAACAATGTCCGCAACAACCGCGAATTCGCTTTCCTTGAAAAGGAAAAGGAATATGAGGGGCTCGAAATCGAACTCGCCGAAAAAAACATCAACGAAGCTATTGCAAAACAGGAACAGAAAGCCGCCGAAATCCTACGTGCTGAGGAGGAACTGGCCGACAACCAGCATATTCTCGTTGAGAAAAAGAAAGAACTCGACGACATCGTCTCCGAGACAAGAATGGAGGAAGAGAATATCCGCACAAAGGCTAAGGAGCTTGAGCAGAAAATCGACGACTATACTCTTGCCGCTTTCAAAAGAATCCGTAAGAATGCCCGAAACGGGCTTGGCATCGTGACCGTACAGAGAAGCGCGTGCGGAGGATGCTTCAACAGGATTCCACCTCAGAGGCAACTTGAAATCAAGATGCATAAGAAAGTCATTGTGTGCGAGTATTGCGGACGCATTATGGTGGACGGTGCGTTGGTCGGGGTCGAACAGCCTGTTGTGGAGCAGGTACAGAAGCCAAAGCGCAAATCTCTGAAATCTTCAAGAGGAGAATAACCACTGACGGTTTTCAATGTATGCATATAGGGACAGCAAGTGGAATTCCACTTGCTGTCCCTATATGCATACATTTTTATTTGTGTTGGATTCGGTAAGATTATCAAGGAATATCAAGGAACCTGTGAATCTGCAATGATAGTGTCCATCTCGGGTCTGACATGACTCGTCCTACGGTGCGGAGACGGTTGGCTATGCTCTCCTCTTCATCATCCACATGACACGGCTGGAGATACATCAACGTGTCGCTCCCCACACAGGGCAATTCAAAATATCCCTCAAGCGGCTGACCCAAATCAACTACCTTAAGCTCATCGGCATGTGACACCTTTAACTCATACTCCCCGGCTCCTTCAAATCCCGACTTAGGCGAGACTGTCACCCAATCTATCTCGGATGGCACTGGCAATGACCCGTTTGTCTCTATGGCTACCCGCTTCCCTGTGGCCCGTTTCAGAAGTCTCACGAAATCTGAGTCAATCCATAATGCCGGCTCGCCTCCTGTCAACACAATCCAGTCTCCCTTATACAGATTAACGGCTCTCACTATCTCTTCGTCTGTCATAGATGTCCCGGACTCATGATCGGTGTCACAGAATTTGCAACGCTTGTTACATCCTGAGAATCGCACGAACACACTCGGACATCCGGCATGACGTCCCTCTCCTTGAAGCGAATGGAATATCTCGTTAATCTTTCTCATACACTGCAATGTTGCCCTCACTCTCCTGAACCTCACATCGCCAGCAGTTCGGGACATTATCAACTATCCAGCGTGCAATATTCTCTGCCGTAGGATTCATGGGAATAACGTCATTGACCACAGCATGGTCAAGCCTGTCCATGACAAGCGACTTTATATGCGTGAAATCAACAACCATTCCGTCTGAGTTCAACTCCCGGCTTCGGCATTCTACTGTTACTATCCAATTGTGTCCGTGAAGACAGCTGCACTTGCTCTCATAGCTCAACTCGAGCCTATGCGCCGCGCTTATCTCAAATCTTTTCTTTACGTAATACATACCCTTGTCATTATTCATATTCTGTGGGGTCTTCCAATCCGGCATCTCGAAACGCCTCCTTACGCTCTACACATGTTCCGCATTTGCCGCAATGACGCGCCCTTCCCTTGTAGCATGAATAAGTCTTCGAATAGTCAACCCCGAGACGTGCCCCGAGACGTGCTATGTCTGTCTTGGTGATTCCTGTGAATTCCGCCGACACTGTCACCCCGTCATACGTGCCACACCGCATGGCCTCACTCATCGAGGCCACAAATTCGGCTCGGCAATCCGGATATATCGCATGGTCGCCTCCATGATTGGCCATCATGACATGCTTCAATCCGCGCGACTCCGCAAGACCACATGCCACTGACAACATTATGCCATTCCGGAATGGAACCACCGTCGATTTCATATTGCTGTCCTCATAATGACCCTCAGGTATGCTTTCGGCCCCCGACAATAGACTGCTGCTGAAATATTGAGACATGAATGACAACGGTATCACGATATGCTCTATTCCGAGAATTCCGCATTGCTCCCGGGCACACTCTATCTCGCGCTCATTATGGTTGGCCCCATAGTAAAAACTCACGGCAAGAGCGATCCGTTCGCGTCTATAATGCAACAACGTAACACTGTCCATCCCGCCCGAGAGGATTATCACTGAATCTTTCTCCATCCTGCTCATTTTTTCATGTCGAGCGCGGCCTCTCGCCTCCTGCGACATAGTTCAACATGATTCTCGTCGCCCATATTGGCGAAAGGATAGATTGAAATCCCTCCTCGTGGCATAAACAGGCCCTTGACCTCTATATACTTCGGCTCCATGAGATTCCACAGGTCTTTCATTATGATATTCACGCAATCCTCATGAAAATCTCCATGGTTGCGGAAACTGAACAGGTAAAGTTTAAGGCTCTTGCTCTCAACCATCCTGTCCCTCGGGATATACGATATGACGATATGGCCGAAATCTGGCTGGCCGGTCTTGGGACACAATGTGGTGAACTCCGGACAGTCAAAGGTGACAACATACTCATTCTCTGGATGCTTGTTCTCAAATGTCTCGAGCAATTGTGGAGCATAGTCCGTAGGATACGCCACTCCCTGGCAGCCCAGGAGCGTGACGCCTTCAAGTTCTGTTTCTTTTCTCATCTTTTGTAGTTTATTATTTGTCTGTTTGGCCTTTTCCGTTGTTATGAAACATTCACGTCATTAACTCGGACGACCGAGCCGAGGAGCTGCCACCATCCTCGGCTTCTTTTATTGCAAAATTACAAATAAATTCCATCCGAAACAATAGCCCGATATTCCCTCATTCGATTATCTGACACGCTTCTCTATACGTTTTGTTGCATATGAACCCCTTTTTTATTATCTTTACAAAAAATATAAACCCTCCGAGAATTCCTTAAATACATAAAATCATCGGCATTCTCTCAATTTGACAGGCTTCTAATTGAAATCACAAAATACAGTAATAATGAAAAGACACGAAACAATCGCTCTCTATCGCGAGGCTTTCCTTGAGGGAAAGGACGAAATCGACCGCAGACGGTTCGACGAAAAACCGGAAGATAAACAATACGCCGCAATAATGGCTTGGAAAAGACGTCAGTCGCTTTCCTCCGAATCTCGTGACAAAGTTTCTGCCGCCGCTATCGCAGAGTCTCTGAAGAGAGTAAAAAAAGATGTGGAAATGCTTACTGAACTTTCTCAAAAGGATTCTGAGAAACTGAAAGCTATCATTGACTCTATCGATTACGACATCGTGAACTTCGACCTCATTCAGAAAGGGAAGCGTCTTCGTATGCTTAAATCTCAGAGGTCTTCTCTCGACCGGGAGATTGAAATTCTCGAAAGTGAAGGCGTTAAAGAATGTTAATATTCCTGTCTTGATGAACAATCCACACCGTCCTACGGTTATATCTTATGAAAAGAAAGAAGATAGATTTTTGTTCATTAAGTTTAAGTACTATAACAGGATTATTTCTGTTAACAAAAGCGGCCACTCGTGAGAGCGGCCGCTTTTATTTATAATTCCTTCATCACGACTCCGTTATATCCTGGAATCAACCGACAGATGTCCGTCTTTCTGTTGCAATATCACAACTATCGACTGGCTCACATCCCCTATTTTACTCATATCGTTCTTTAGGTTGCTCTGAGCCTTGAGACCGAAAAGATATATCAATCCTCCTATTGGCAAAATCCACATACACAGATTCCTTACCAATCCATTGCTCCCGGGACGGTAAAGCCATAGGCGCCTCAACACCGGATAATCCATAAGCTTGTTCACTGCTATAGCATTCCGGCAATCGGTAAGATACTCTATATCCTGCTCAAGACTTTCAGATATCTTCCCGATTTCTGTCATGTCATAACCATTCTCCCAATAATCACGATAACCCTGGCGCTTTATGTATCGTTCACAGAAGGCCCGCGTAGAGTTTTTCAGAGATGTCAGTCTCTCCACGGCCTCCTCTACACTGATATCATTTATTATTACCTCCTTATATGCCACCTTGCGGTCTTCCTTCCGGCCAAGAAGCTTTCCAAGCAACGCTTTGTAACGGTCGCCGTCGAACACGGAAGAATCATTCATCGCCTTATATGTGACATACACCCCCAACGGCGCAAGGATAAACGTGGAGAGCCATATACCTTCCCACACCGCCCAGTGTCCGTCTCGCGCCATCTTGAAACCGGTGTTGTCTATGATATAATACACAAGGAACAACAATACCGAGATTACAAGCGGCATACCGAGTCCTCCCTTACGGATTATCGCGCCAAGAGGCGCCCCGATAAAGAAAAACACCAGACACGCAACCGACAACGTGAACTTGCGCAACAGTTCTATCTCATGGCGACGCATATTCCTTTTGTCTTCGCCCACTGTCAACGACTTGAACTGCATGTCCGACACCTTTCTCTGCGTTATCCCTGCCGCATTCTCAAACACGCGTAGCCGACGTTCTCTGTCAAGCGACTGGAGCAACGTGTCTATATCCACTGGCGAAAGTCCCTTCAAGTTTTGCGACGTGTCGTTCAGACTCCCTGTCTCCGGGCTCACCAAGGTAGGGAAAGCCGTAACCCTGAGTTCCTTGGAATACTGATTTCCCATGGAATCGAGGCGCAGCCCTATTGAGTCGATAGTACTGACAAGTTCTGTCATGTTCTTTCCGACATACTGCGTGCGCATACCCCCCTCGTCAAGACGGTTGAAATTCGCGTCAAACGGTATCAGGACTTCCTTGTCGGCAAAATCTTCACGACGGAACGGAACATTACGGTCAAGGCTCTTCTGTTCCCTCAGGTTCTCAAACTGTTCCCCTTCATAAAGATGTAGATAAAGATAACGCATGTCGCCGGTAAACGCAAGACGCCCGGAGTCTGCCACCAATATGGTGGAATTGTCGCCTCCTCGGCTGACATCATATATCATGACGTTATACAACATGCCGGTGTCTCTGTTTTTCGACTCCACAAATAGGTTATACCCGGGGATACGGTCGTATATCACTCCTTCCGGAATGTCGAGTTCGGGAGACTTCTGACGGACGGAGAATAGCAACGTCCACATCTTCACCTGCGCATGCGGAAGCACATTATTCTGGAAAAAAAACGCCCCCACCGCTATCCCGGATATCAACACTATCAGAGGACTCATGGCCTTCAGCAACGATATGCCGGAGGCCTTCATGGCTGTCAGCTCGAATTTCTCCCCGAAATTGCCGAACGTCATCAGGCTCGCAAGCAATATCGACAGTGGCAATGCCATCGGAACAAGCGACAAGGCCGCATAAAAGAACAGCTCCGCTATCAGTGACGCCGAAAGCCCCTTCCCTACCAAATCATCTATATTCTTCCATAGAAACTGCATCAGCACTATGAAAAGTACTATGAAGAACGTCATCGCGAACAGCGGAAGGAAGCTCTTCAATATGAACAGGTATAATCGTTTTATAACTCTCATCTATCCTTGTTTTTTCGATTCGCGGAGTGCCGGGAGTTATCCTGACGTCGGTATTGCGACTGCTCCTTTGACATCCGCCTTGAGTTTCAAGCCGTAAAATTACAAAAATATAGTCACCCGTCAAAATCACCACTGCCCTACATAACGTTTAAACAAAGTTGTGTTTGCATTCATAAATCATTTGGACGCATAACGTCATTCCAGCCTCTCACGTATTCCCGGAAAAGTTGCATCTTATCTTAAAAAAAGACTTTGCATCTTCTCTCCTTTTAAAAATGTTTTTATAACTTTGCATAATTACTCGTGCCCCAAGGGAAACCCCGGAGTGCGAAGGGAAGACGAGATTGCCCGGAATAGAATGATTATCAGACAATCCCACTGTCCTAAACAATCCTGTAAAAACAAATCTAAAACATAAACCTACTTTGACCATGACCTTATTTGAAAGGCTTACGAAAAAAGCTCAGGAACACCCTCAGCGTCTGGTGCTTCCCGAATCTAAAGAGCCGCGCACTCTCCAGGCCGCCGACATTATTCTCGGCAAGAACGCTGCAAGCATCATATTCCTTGGTAAAAAAGAGGAGATTCTCGCCGAAGCTGACAAGCTGGGCCTGAAAAACATCGCGTCCGCTGAATTCCACAGTCCCGACGACACTGATTTCACAGAAAAATACGCCGAGCTGTTCTGCGAACTGCGCAAGAAGAAGGGCGTGACTCTCGAAGATGCCCGATACACAGTCAAAAACCCACTGTATCTCGGATGCCTCCTGATTAAGGCCGGTGATGCCGACGCCATGGTGGCCGGCGCCCTTAGTCCTACTTCAAGCGTCCTTCGCGCCGCCTTCCAGGTGCTAAAGACAAAACCTGGAATTTCCGTTGTCAGCGGTGCCTTCATTATGCTGTTGCCGGAGGGATGCAAATATGGAGAAAACAATATGCTGGTGTTCGCTGACTGCGCTGTCGTGCCAGACCCCACGAAAGAGGAACTCGCAGAGATTGCTATCGCTACTGCTAAAACAACCAAGGACATCGCTGGTCTTGACCCCGTTGTCGCCATGCTCAGCTTCTCTACAAAAGGCTCGGCAAGCCACGAGAAAGTCGATAAAGTACGTGAGGCTATGGAACTCGCTCGCGAAAAAGACCCTTCTCTCGTCATCGACGGGGAATTGCAGAGCGACGCGGCTATCGTGCCTTCTGTAGGTGAGCTCAAAGCCCCGGACAGCAAAGTGGCCGGACACGCCAACACGCTGATATTCCCATCGCTTGAGACTGGCAATATTGCATACAAACTTGTGCAGCGTCTTTCCGGCGCCGGTGCCGTCGGCCCTATTCTCCAAGGTCTCGCAGCTCCTGTCAACGACCTCTCTCGCGGAGCCACTGTAGAGGATATCGTCAACACAATTATCGTAACATGCAATCAGGCTATCGGCGACAAAGGTCTCTGAGTGTCATAAGGCATCAACCTAAAGCATATCAACAAAGAACATATAAAAATGAAGATACTTGTGCTTAACTGCGGAAGCAGCAGCGTGAAATACAAACTCATCGATTCCGACTCTAAAGAGGTGCTCGCTGAGGGTGGAGTCGAGAAAATCGGACTCCCCGACTCCTTCCTGAAATTCAAACGCAAAGACGGTTCTAAGGAAGTCATAACCACAGATATGCCTTCTGCTAAAGAGGCGGTCAAGAACGTCCTCGACATCCTCACCGACCCCAAAGAGGGTGTCATCAAAAGCTATGATGAGATTGACGCAGTAGGTCATCGTGTCGTACACGGAATGGAATGGTTCAACAAATCTGTGCTCATAACGCCGGAAGTTATCGAGAAAGTGAAAGAATGCTATCCCGTTGCTCCGCTCCACAATCCCGCGAACGTGACCGGAATCGAGGCCATTACATCCATTATGCCTGACGTGCCTCAGGTGGCGGTCTTCGACACTGCATTCCATCAGACAATGCCTGCAAAGGCCTACATGTATGCGCTTCCATATGAGGCTTATGAGAAATATGGCGTGCGTCGCTACGGTTTCCATGGCACAAGCCACCGATATGTCTCGAGACGCGCCTGCGAATTCCTCGGACTCCCCTTCGAGAAACAGCGCATAATCACATGCCACATCGGCAACGGTGCAAGCATCACTGCAATCGCCGACGGGAAAAGCGTCGATACCTCCATGGGTCTGACTCCTACCGAGGGACTCATGATGGGAACCCGCGTCGGTGATGTAGATCCCGGGGCTATCGTTTATATGATGGAATGCGAAGGCCTCGATGCCGCAGGTGTCAGCAAGCTTATAAATAAGAGAAGCGGTGTCGCAGGCGTCTCTGAAATCTCAAGCGACATGCGCGACATTGAGGCCGCTGTTGCCAACGGTGAGGAAAAAGCGATTCTCGCTCTCGACATGTATGAGTATAGGATTCTGAAATACATCGGCGCATACACTGCCGTTCTCGGGGGTGTGGATGTCATCGTGTTCACTGGTGGTGTCGGTGAAAATCAGTGCGACACTCGCCAGCGCATCTGCGAGCAACTTGCCTATATGGGTGTCACTTTCAACGCTGAGGCCAACAAGGTGAGAGGTGAAGAAATTGAGATTTCCGGCAACGACTCGAAAGTTCATGTCGTCGTTATTCCAACCGACGAGGAGATGATGATTGCTCAGGACACTGCGGCTATTGCAGGAAAACTCTGATTTTATTATGACGTTCCCGGAAACCATATTGTTTCAAGGGTCTGTCTCTAACAATAAGGAACCGCGTCTGGACGTTTCTGTTTCAGACGCGGTTCCTTTCACCAATTAATTTCTGATATGCTTGATTTTATAACCTGGAATGCCGACCCCATCCTTTTCTCTCTCGGACCTATCTCCGTGAGATGGTATGGACTCGCTTTCGCGGTTGGCTTTATCTTAGGCTACAATATCGTGGCCAAAATGTTTCGACATGAAGGAGCCCCCGAAAAATGGCTCGGAATTCTGCTCGCATACATCGTGGTGGCCACTATCGTCGGGTCGAGACTTGGCCATGTCTTTTTCTATGAATGGGGATACTACTCGCAACATCCCGCCGAGATTTTTAAAGTATGGAACGGGGGACTCGCATCTCATGGTGGAACGATTGCAAACATTATCGCCGTTTTCCTATTCTCTTGGTTCGTGACTAAGAAACCAGCTTCCTGGACATTCGACAAACTCGTGATTGCGATTGCGCTTGTCGGTGGTCTGATTAGGCTTGGGAACCTGATGAACAGCGAGATATACGGAGGCCCCACAGAACTCCCATGGGGATTCATTTTCCTTCGAGAAGGTGAGACTGTTCCGAAACATCCCACTCAAATCTACGAGGCGTTATGCTACTTCGCCTTGTTTGCCCTGCTTATGTGGATGTACTGGAAAAAGAATGCCGAAGAAAGACCATACCTGATTACAGGTATTTTCTTCATCGGGATATTCCTTCCGCGATTCATCATCGAATATGTGAAAAACGTGCAGGTAGCCTCTGAATATGAGATGATTGCCCGCTACGGCATCAACATGGGACAGCTCCTCAGCATCCCCTTCATTCTCATTGGAATTGCCCTCGTGATATGGGCCATGGCT
The DNA here is from genome assembly GCA_029058745.1 of Muribaculaceae bacterium. Classification (GTDB taxonomy): domain Bacteria; phylum Bacteroidota; class Bacteroidia; order Bacteroidales; family Muribaculaceae; genus Lepagella. The sequence goes on along the minus strand of JAIDXM010000041.1, from coordinate 18,697 downwards.
CACCCTCGCCAGCATTGGACTTTCCCCAACCGGTTTGCCGAGGAACTGCAAGCACGCCCTTCCTCGCGTCGTTAATTTGAAGGTGTATCATAATCGGGATTATGATACACCTTCAAAACTTATGTTATGTCCCTATCTTTTCGACAAAACATATCTCATCAAAAGAAAGAGTCCCGCCTAATTAAACATCTTGTCTCCGTCCTGCGGACATGGGCGTTAATTCTTGATATAACTCTCATTCCAGGATAGCGGCCGCTCGCTGAAGAGCGGCAAGAAAACTGTCGGCTTCCTCAAATGTGTTATAGACGGCAAACGATGCCCGCACGGTTCCGGGAATCCCGAGCCTGTCCATCAAGGGCATCGCACAATGATGCCCGGTGCGGACCTCCACCCCCTGCTTGTCGAGCAGGAGACCGATGTCGTAGGGATGGCTGTTCCCTACAAGGAATGAGATTACGGCATCCTTTTCACTGGCTGTGCCATATATCCGGACCCCTTCCATGGCCTCCATTCGCTTCTGCGCGTATTCAAGAAGCGCGTGTTCATGCGACGCGATATTATCCATCCCAATGTCCTCTATGAAGTCAAGGGCCTTGGAGAATGCCGCAATCCCGATGAAATCCGGTGTCCCGGCCTCGAATTTAAAGGGAAGGTCTGCGAACGTGGTATGCTCGAACGTAACCTTTCCTATCATCTCGCCTCCACCCTGATAGGGGGGCATTTCCTCAAGCCATTTACGCTTACCGTAAAGGACTCCTATCCCGGTTGGACCATACATCTTATGTGACGAGAACACATAGAAATCGCAATCAAGATCCGCTACATCAATCTTCATATGAGGCGAGGCCTGCGCTCCGTCAACCAACACCGGCACTCCCTTGCCATGAGCATATTCTGTCATCTCCTTTACCGGATTAACCGTCCCGAGTACGTTGCTCACATGGCAAAACGATGCCATAACCGTCCTCTCATTGAACAGACTCCGGTATTGCTCCATATCAAGTTCTCCTCTTTCGTTGATATCTACTACACGAAGCACTATGCCTGTGCGGCTTCTGAGCAATTGCCAGGGCACTATGTTGGCATGATGCTCCATCACCGTCAGTATAACCTCGTCGCCGGCCTTGAAACGGCTTCCGAACGATGACACCACCAGATTTATGGCTTCGGTCGTGCCGCGTGTGAACACCACCTCTTCTATCGAGCTGGCGTTGATATACCTCCTGACATGTTCTCGCGACCTTTCCTGCTGGTCGGTCATCTCCTGCGACAACGTATGCACTCCCCTATGCACATTCGCTTTCTCTTGGCTGTAAAGCCAGACTATCTCTTCCACCACTCTGTCCGGGGTCTGAGACGTGGCGGAATTGTCAAGATAAACCATCCTTCGTCCCGCCACTTCTCTCGAAAGTATAGGAAACTCTCTCCTTATCGCATCTATATCCAGCATATCCATATCTGATTTTTCTTTTATCTTTCCGGCGACGCACACGATGACTGACAGCTTCCACAGTTGGAAGCTCCGCCCGAAAATCGCCTTTCCACAAGAAGATGAAGCCTGTCCTTAAGACCGGGAAGTCGCACTCCTTCTATCACATCCGACATAAACGCCTGCTTCAGCAACAGGCGCGCGGTTGACTCCGGGATTCCCCTCGTTCGCATATAGAACACTTGCATCCCGTCGAGCTGACCGGTGGCTGTGCCATGGCTGCACTTCACGTCATCATCATATATCTCAAGCTGTGGCTTTGAGTACATCCTCGCGCTGTCTGACCCTACTATGTTGCGGTTGCTCTGATATGCCTCTGTCTTGTCTGCACCCTGCAATACATGGACAAGTCCGGCGAATGAGCCCACGGCTTCGTCATCCACCACATATTTAAACAGTTCGTCTGTCTTGCAATCCCCTTTGGCATGCTCAACACGCGAATATGTGTCGAGTTGGCGTTTACGGTCTTCGATTCCCATCCCATAAAGTTTCAGGCTCGCATGTTCGCCGTCAAACCGGCAATGATATTCGTTCCTGGTGGTGCCGTTGTATAGGGTGATGCCGTCAACCATGACATTGCTCCCTTCTCCCTGGCTGAGATATAGGGCCGACAGTCTTGACGTGCGCTCTGTTGACTCCTCAAGATCGTAATAATCGAGCACGGAATCCTTGCCGGCCCATAATTCGAGCACCTGCAGCGACAGAAAATCCTGATCCGGATTCTGTGTATGGTCGCACGACAATATCTTTACCTCCGCGCCTTCCTCTAATATTACAAGCACTCGCCTCACTGCCATCAGCGGCATTCCGTTCTGGAGTATATTCACAATCTGAAGCGGTTTCTCAACCCTGACGCCTTTCCTTACCCACACCGCTATCCCATCCTGTGCAAAAAGTGTGTTCAAAGCCACTATCGGATTCCCTATATCCGCAAGTTCCCCATAATAGCTTGACGCTGTCTCGGGATAACGCGACGCGAATTCCCTGAGACTCCCGACATAAACACCTTCAGGCAATCCTTCCCTGGCGTTCTCGCTTTCGGCGTAAATATCATTAACCTGAAGAAATAAGGACGTGGAGAGATTCGGAACCCCGCAATGGAATGTAGCCGCCGGATTCACGTCTATATTGACACGGGCTATGTTGATGCCATAGTCGGGCGACAATAGCTTTTCCAAATCTGTCACCTCATAATTCTCACTTCCAGCCGATGGCAATGCCATGTTTTCCAACGATTTCAACGCATCGCTTCGCCTGGCGTTGAGAACTCCAGCGCTGTTGGCATCCACCATTGACGCATGCCCCCCGTATAACTCTATATATTGTCTCAGTGCGCTCATTATTAAATTCCCTCCTGTCCGTCAACCTGTTGCTTTATCCAGTCATAGCCTCTCTCTTCGAGTTCGAGCGCGAGTTCCGGTCCGCCGGTCATCACTATCCTTCCTTTATAGAGGATATGGATAAATTCGGGCTTTATATAGTCAAGCAATCGCTGATAATGGGTGATGACTATTGTCGCGTTGTTGGAGGTCTTGAGTTTGTTCACTCCTTCCGCCACTATCCTCAGCGCATCTATATCAAGCCCGGAGTCCGTCTCGTCAAGTATTGACAGCCGGGGCTCGAGAACTGCCATCTGGAATATCTCGTTTCGCTTCTTCTCCCCGCCGGAGAACCCCTCGTTTACTGACCGGGACGCAAGCTTGTTGTCAAGCTCCACTATCGCCCTTTTCTCTCGCATCATCTTAAGGAATTCCGTGGCGCTCATTGCCGGCTCTCCGAAATACTCCCGCTTGGCATTTACCGCCGCACGCATAAAATTTACCATCGAAACGCCAGGTATCTCTACCGGATACTGGAACCCAAGAAACAGTCCTTCATGGCTCCTGACTTCCGGTGGCATGGAAAGCAAATCTTTTCCATAAAATTCCGCGCTTCCTTCTGTCACTTCATATGCCGGATTCCCGGCAAGAACCATAGACAGCGTGGATTTTCCTGAACCATTGGGGCCCATTATCGCATGAACCTCGCCGGGACGTATCTCAAGATTGATTCCTTTCAATATCTCTTTCCCGTTGATGCGGGCATGAAGATTGTTGACTTTAAGCATTTTATATCATTATTTTAGACCAAGGTCATACATGTTCCCATTTCTATAACACTCGGTCTGCTGTTTAGGTTGAAACTTATTTTTTTGGCCTCTCTTAGCTGAAGTAGATGCGAAAGGTCTTCTACACTGCCACATCCAAGCAGGCCGGGGGCTATCAGCATAACACATTCAACTACATTTCCGTCATCGGCGTTCGCATAGCGCAGTAGGCGTGACGTGGGATTCAGACATAATATCAGGTTATATAAAATCGACAGCATGAGCATATACTTCATCAGGCAGAATCCTGCCCCAAGCAGAGAGTCAAGCATCCCTACATAGAACACCTGCATCGCGCTCCTCAGAACCCGAGTCAACATCCGGAATATTAAATATACCGACACATACACTATCGCCGCCGACAAGACACTGTAGATAAATGCCGACCCTGCCCTGTCTTGAATCCAGGGTAGGCACATCCTTACTATTCCCTCGGCCTGGCTGTCGAATACGTGTGTGCAGACTGTGCCGAACGCAAATCCAAGTACGCCCGACACCTGACCCGTGAAGCCTACCCTAAACCCTTTGATGACTGCAATCACGGCAACTCCCATCACTATTATATGGTAGATAGCTTCGCTCATTTCTATGACTGCAAAATTAGCTTTTCCCGCGCAATATTCAAAATCATACCACTTTTTATTTTTTTTATATTTTCGTTCTGAGTTGTTTTCACTTTTTTCACTACTTTTGTAATCATGAAGCTGACTCTGTTTAATCGTCCATGGAAAGACATCGTGGCCGCTGCCGCTTTCTGCTCGGTATGCATTCTGCTTGTGTTCGCCGCAATATGGGCATACACGGCTTTCATCTCATCTCCTCCTTACGTGGACCCGGATAAATATCCCGTGAGGGGTATCGATGTCTCTGCCCACAATGGCGATATCGACATGAATCTCGTCAAAAAAAGCGGAATGGATTTCGTTTTTATTAAAGCTTCTGAGGGGAAGGACTTCAAAGACAAAAACTTCAGAAAAAACTATGAGAACGCGAGATTGGCAGGGTTAAAAATCGGAATATATCACTTCTTCAGATTTGACAAGGACGGAGTCGAACAGGCCCTTAACCTTCTCAAGACTATCGGGACAAGAAAACCTGACCTTGGTATTGTAATCGACATCGAGAAAACGGGAAACCCTTCTTATATCGACCACGATGTCATTAAAGCAAGATTATCTCAGATGGTGGACTATCTCAACCTCCTCGGACACAGGGTTATGCTTTATTCCAACAAGGATGGATATTACGACTTTATCGCCGACACTTTCCCGGGATGCCCTCTTTGGATCTGCTGTTTCTATGAAAACCCGATAAGTGCCGAATGGACTTTCTGGCAGTACAACCATCGCGGGAAAGTCAAAGGTGTCGTCGGTGACGTTGACCTGAATGCGTTCTGTGGTTCAAGGGAAGAATGGGATAGCTTCCTTAGCGGAAGCTTATGGCCTTATGACCCTCTCCAAAAACAATAACGATTACGGGGACAACGTTATATCCTATAGCAATACCCGTTTTTGTGTATCATTTCATTTGAAACTTTCTATTATTGTGAAGCCGATATCTTTTTTCCATAATACCTCCTTCATGGCCGTTTTTTCGCTTTGTCGTCTTGACGCCTTGAGAGCGTTATTGCTCTGCATGGCCGCTTTCTGCTGCGCGGTGGCTTTTCCGTTGCCTGCTGATTTCTATGCGTCTTCCTCGAGGCTCGCTTCCGGAAACTGGGCAAAAATCGAAGTCGCTGAAAGCGGTATGCAGTTCATTTCTAACACAACTCTCAGAAATCTCGGCTTCTCTGATCCCGAAAAGGTCAATGTATATGGATTTGGAGGAAGAGGGCTTCCTGAACTCCTGAACGGTTCCATGTCTGACGACCTCCCTCTGGTGCCTTCGTTGAGAACTCCCTCCGGAATTGTTTTCTTCGGTCATGCCACGGTCGGATGGAATGCCTCGGCTTCAAATAACATGAAATACCGACACTCGCTCAACGCTTATTCTGATAAAGCGTTCTATTTCATTAGTGACTGTGACGGAAATCATATTCAACCCTCTTCGCGAAACGTCCTGTCGGCAGACAATTCTGACGTAATAACCTCTTTCACCGAAAGAATCGTACATGAGCAGGACCTGATGGCGCCTTCCAATACCGGAAGACTTATTCTTGGTGAGGATTTCCGAGTCCAGTCAACAAGGTCTTTCCCTTTCTCTCTCCCCGGAAACATTGGTGACGTCTCTTTGTTGGTCAGATTCGGCGCCAAAGTTCAAAATGGCTCTTCTTCTCTCGTCATGTCGGCCAATGGTGAGACCCTATCCGCAACACAATCTGACAAAATCGCCGGAGTGACGAATTCCGACACCTTCATTGCTGTCACAAACTCTTATAAGAAAGTCTCCAATCCAGGAGAGAAACTGAATCTGTCAATCAGATATTCCAACACTGGCGCTCTTTTCACTGCGGCTCTCGACTATATCGAAATCGAATACCAACGCGAATTGAAACTCCTTGACGGCGAGCTTTATTTCTATATCGACCCTGCCGAATCCTCTTCTGTCAGGATTGACAACTGTTCTTCTTCCACTGTCATATGGGATGTCTCTGACCCTGAACAACCGCTCGTGGTGGATTATGAGCTATCGGGGACAACCGCTTCTTTCGCCGCTCCTGCCGGTTATCACGAATATGTCGCGTTCAACCCTGCGGAATCTCGCAGGAATGTATCTCCTGCCGGCAAAATTGCCAACCAGGACTTACATGCCATGGAAGCCCCTGACATGCTGATTATTACGCCCGACATTTTCAGAAGTGCTGCCATGAGAGTGGCTCAGATGCATGCCGACATCGACGGAATGAACGTCGCTGTCCTTTCTCCAGAGACTATTTACAATGAATTCTCTTCCGGAGCACCTGATGTCACTGCGTTCCGTAAGCTCCTGAAAATGTGGTTTGACAGAGCCGGAGGAAATCCTGACGGATACCCGAACTACTGTCTGATATTCAGCAGACCTACTTACGACAACAAAATGGTCACCCAGACGGTAAAACGCGACGGTTATCCCCGTATCCCGATTTGGCAGTCTTCTACAGGGTCGTCCATATCTACATCCTACTCCACCGACGACTATATCGGTATGCTCGACGACAATCCTAACGCGCTTAGCATGAGGTCTGCGGCCATCAATGTCGCGGTTGGAAGAATGCCCGTGAAAACCATCGCTGAAGCTAATTCGGCTGTGGAGAAACTTGAAAATTACGTCAGGAATCCCAAGCATGGAGCATGGCGCAACAATATTATGGTCATCGCCGACGACCAGGATAATGCCGACCATCTGATTCAGGCTGAGAAAGTAATAACCGAGATGAGGAAATACGGTAAAGGTGACGATTATATCTATGAGAAGCTTTATCTCGATGCTTATCCCCTATCAATGTCGGCCACCGGTGCCTCATACCCTCTCGCAAAGAAGAGGATGCTCGACAAGATTTCTGAAGGTGTCCTTTTCATAAACTATATCGGACACGCAAACCCAAGGGAATGGGGGCACGAGAAGCTGCTCACTTGGTCCGACATAACAGAGATGTCGAATGCCAACCTCCCTTTCCTTTTCGCCGCGACTTGCGAGTTCCTTTGCTGGGATGACGATGTGGTGAGCGGAGGTGAGGAGATGTGGCTCAACCCGGAGGCGGGGGTTATCGGCATGATTTGCCCAAGCAGAAAGGTATATATCTCGCTCAACGGAAATTTGAACGCCAACACGGCTCCATTCGTTTTTGGAGGCGACCCTGCGGGTGGTGGCACCCGAATCGGAGATATAATGGTATCGGGGAAAAATGCGACTCCCGACGACGATAATAAGTTGAGATTCGCCTTGATGGGAGACCCCGCCATGAGGCTTCCCTCTCCGGTTCTAAATGTCGTGGTTGACAATATCGACGGCAAGCTGACTGGAAATTCTGACGAACTCCCAGTCTTGAGAGCCCGGAGCAAGGTGAAAGTGGCCGGACATATCGCCGATATGGACGGCGGTGTCCTTTCCGACTTTAATGGTGTTGCCGACATTTCCCTATACGATGCGGAAAAAGTGGTACAGACTTACGGAAATGGTGAGTTTGGTGTGGTGAAGGACTACAACGACAGAAAGACAAGACTCTTCATCGGGAAAGCCAATGTCGTAAATGGATATTGGGAGACTGAAATCATGATTCCTTCTGAAATCGAGAATAATTTCAGCCCTGCATTGCTTGCCATATATGCATCCGACGATGACGGAAGGGAGGCGAACGGAGGTACGGATGATTTTTATGTCTTTGGATATAATGAGGACGCCGACGATGATTTCGATGGTCCCGCAATCTCTAATTTCTATATCAATTCTCCCTCTTTCGTGGATGGGAGTTCCGTGAGTCCATATTCTATTGTGTACGCTTCTTTCTCTGATGCCTCTGGTATAAATGTATCTGACACAGGCATCGGTCACGACCTTGTAATAACACTCGACGGGAAACGGAGATTTGATGATGTCATGCTACACTACACGCCTGGCGATTCTTTTGAATACGGCAGTATCGCGTATCCTATTAAGGATATAGAACCGGGTGAACACTCAATTTCCCTTACAGTGTGGGACAATGCCAACAATTCATCTACGGAAACGCTATCGTTCTCCGTTATGGCTGGTTGGAAACCGACTATCACCCGACTGGAGCCTGATGCCAATCCGGCTTCTTCTTCAGTTAATTTCATGGTGGCCACCGATGGCGTCTCCGGGAAAACATCTTGCAGGATGGAGATATATGATCTCTCCGGAAGATTGCTTTGGGACAATGACGCCTCTACGATTTCTGCTTCTTCAGCCGCCACTGTTGTCGCGTGGGATCTTAAGGACTCCTCAGGAAGGAGGGTTCCTCGTGGCATATATATTTACAAGGCTTCCGTTGTGACTCAGGAAGGCGCGGAAATATCCAAGTCCGGAAAAATTGCTGTCACTGCTCCCTGACACTCCGCAATCTCTCACCACGCGATTCTCTAAATCATCAAAACGACAATCTTTATATGCTGAATAATCCAGATATTATATTGCCGGAACCTACTCTGCGACGGCTCCCCTGGTATCTCGCTTATGTGGAAATTCTGAAAGCACGGAATGTAGAATACGTTTCTTCTACTCAGATTTCCAGAGCCCTGAATGTCGATGCCTCGCAGATTGCAAAGGACCTTTCTTTTCTCTCTCTGAAGGGGAAAACAAGAATCGGATACGAGGTGGAAGCCCTTGCCGGCACACTCGCTGATTTTCTTGGCTTCACGACTTCCCATAAAGCCTATGTCTTCGGAGCCGGCAGTCTGGGCGCTGCCCTTATGCAGGATTCCGGGTTGTCGAATTATGGTCTTGAGATTGTGGCGGGGTTTGACGTTGACCCGGACAAGGTGGGCAAGACAGTGGCCGGAGTCAGGATACATCATATCGACTCAATTTCGGATGTGATGAGAAAAGCTCCGGCTTCAATTGGAATCCTGACTGTCCCGGTGGAATGCGCTCAGGAAACCGCCGACATTGCAATCGGTGAGGGTATTAAGGCTATTTGGAATTTCACTCCTTACAGAGTGAAGGTGGCTGAAGGGATTGTTATGGCCAACACTTCCATATACGCCCATCTCGCCCTGATTTTCAATCGCCTGAACGCTGACGCTTGAATTTGATTATTCTCTAAATCTCAAATAATGAAATTAATTGTTTCTGACAATATATGCCGGATGAATCAAAACGACGATTCTTGGTTCTTCATCCCTGATTCGGCGATTGCAAATGCCGGAAAACCATTTTTCATCCCGGACTTCGCCGACAGTTTCGTTGCTGTGCTTGCTCCTGTGATTAAGGTGGCAAGAATTGGAAAGTCTATCGACGAAAAATTTGCCCGCAGATATTACTGCAACGCGGCCCCTGCCGTACATTTCAGGGCCGACAGTCTCAGAAATAAACTTCTTTCCGAGGGAAAGCCGGCCGACATCTCATACTCATTCGACCGTTCGGTTATTGCCGGGGATTTTCTCCCCGTGGAGGATTTCCTGGATGCCGGACGCATATCCATGCTCAAAAATGGCATCGAGGTCGCAACAATCAATTCCGACGATTTCTTATCTGACGCGGAAAAACTGCTGTCTCGTTCAAGTTGCGCAAACACATTGAAAATGGGCGACTTGATTATGCCTATTATCGCTCCTGAAGTCTCTGTCGCTATCGGTGACAGACTTGAGGTTTCTCTTGACGGTGATTCGATTCTTAAAATTGCGATAAAATAATGGCAGACAATATTTGCCGTTTTTTGATGTTTATTAATAGAGCGCGGTCATTGATTTTTCGGGGTCTAAGTCTTTGCGTCTTTAGATGACTCTCTCAATGCGGGCGACTCTTAAATGCCTGAGTGACGATTTATTCCCTCATTCACCTCATCTCTAACAACATGACTTCTTACTCGAAAATAATATTGTCTGCTTTTGTCGTGGCTTTTGCCTCTCAGCAGCTGTGTGCGCAAAACGACATTAAGGACAACGATTTCAATCCGGTCAACACCGGTGTCACTACTCTCAGCATTACCCCGGATGCGAGAGGTTCCGGAATGGGAAACCTCGGTGCCGCTACTGACCCCGACATTAATTCCCAGTTCTGGAATCCCTCTAAATATGCATTCGCTTATAGCTCTGGAGGCCTTTCTCTATCATACACCCCGTGGCTTCGTAAGATTGTAAACGACATTTTCCTCGCCGACTTGTCGGGATACTGGAAACTGGGCGACGGTGACAACCAGGCGTTGTCTGCATCGTTGCGTTATTTCTCTCTCGGCGAAGTCACTACACGTCCTGGAAGCGGAAGCGGCAATACTCCCGTGCAGACCTTGAATCCATATGAGTTTGCCATTGACTTTGGATATTCCCGGAAACTGTCTGAGAAATTTTCAATGGGTGTTGTATTGCGTTACATCCTATCCGACCTCTCTTACACCGATGAGATGTCGGGGGAAACGAATACCGCTGCTAACGCTTTCTCAGTTGACCTCTCTGGATATTATGTGACTTATCCTATGGTGGGCAGAAACGAATGCCAGTTCTCTTGGGGTTTCGATATTTCCAACATCGGTACTAAGGTCAGCTACGACCACGGCGCTAACTATGCGTTCCTCCCAACAAACCTCCGTCTCGGAACTCAGTTTATGTTCCCTCTCGCCGACTATAACACGCTTGCGATCGGTCTGGACCTCAACAAGCTGCTCGTACCTACTATGCCGCGTCAGAAAGATTTCGACATGGACTCTATTGAAGGACAGATTGAATATGAGGAGGCGAAGGAGAAATGGGAAAACATGTCGCCGATTACCGGTATCTTCAAGAGTTTCAGTGATGCGCCCGGTGGTTTTGCCGAGGAATTGAAAGAAATCAACGTCTCCGTTGGTGCCGAATATGCTTATAATCAGCAATTCTTCGCAAGAATGGGCTACAACTATGAGAACGCCATGAAAGGGGGGCGAAGCTATTTCGCCTTCGGTGCGGGGTTCTCCCTGAATGTGGTGAGACTTGACGCTTCATACATGCTCGCCACGGCCCAGAGCTCTCCCCTCGACCAGACTTTGCGATTCACTTTGTCGTTTGACATGGACGGTCTCCGCGACCTCATGGGTAAACGAAGGAGATAACCCGATTCTCTCTTTCGTCTTTTATCGTGGCTATATTTCTGCATGTTGCGGCTTCCCGCTGGCATGTCGCTCTCCTAATGTCGGATTCGCTATGGTTGTTTTGTCCGCATTATGCCACATAGCCCGGAAATATGTTTCTATTAACTGTTTGTAAATTTTCAACGCAATGATACGAATTGGACAAGGATACGATGTTCACCGCCTCGTGGAGGGGCGTGAGCTTTGGATTTGTGGAATTAGGCTTCCCCATTCCCACGGCCTTCTGGGGCACAGCGATGCTGATGTCGCCATACACGCTCTTTGCGATGCATTGCTCGGGGCTTTGGCCCTGCGCGACATCGGATATCATTTCCCTGACTCTGACCCTCGCTACAAGGGAGCCGACAGCAAAATGCTCCTCGCTGAAGTGTGCCGTATGATAAGAGACAACGGTTGGGAGATTGGCAATTTCGACATTACCATTATGGCCGAGGCCCCGAAGTTCAAACCTCTTATTGATGACATGAGAGCGAAGCTCGCGGAGGTCACAGGGGTGGATATCGATTGTGTGTCTGTCAAGGCCACCACTACGGAAGGACTCGGTTTCACCGGAAGACGTGAAGGAATCGCGGCGAATGCCGTGGCTCTTTTACACAAAAAATGACTATGGTCTTAGTGTCAACTTCCCGGATATAAAACATACTTCTTTTGTAATACTTCTTGATTGTGGCGCATTCTCTTAACAATTGCCAGAAAAAGGCCGTAGAAGCCACCGAAGGTCGTGTAAGGGTCGTGGCTGGTGCCGGCTCGGGGAAAACACGTGTCCTCGCCCACAGATATGCTTATATCGTTAATGATATTGGCATTAGCCCCGCAAATATCCTTTGCCTGACCTTCACAAATAAGGCGGCTATGGAGATGAAGCGTCGAATCGCTTCTTTGGTGGACCGTGGCAGTGTCAACGATTTCGTCTGCACGATCCACAGCTTCTGCGCCAAATTCCTCAGAAAGGAGATTTACCGTATCGGCTATCCCAGGAATTTCATTATCATTGATGAGGATGACGCGAAATCAATTGCCCGACAGGCCATGCAGGAGTTCGGGATTGACCGGAGGAAAACAACCGCCGAAAGATTCCTGAAGTCCGTGGCCGCTTTCAAGGGATACGATCCGGTGAAATATATCCAGAATCACCTTCTCCCATCCTCCCCGGCTGAAGCGAATGATGCGACTGTGAGGTTTATCAGGCTTCAGCTGAAACAGTTCGCTCTCGACTATGACGACCTCCTTTATTTCACTCTTTATATCCTCGACCATTTTGAGGATGCAAGGAAGGAATGGACTGAGAAACTGAATTATGTGATGGTGGACGAGGTGCAGGACTGCACCGGCGACGACTGGAAACTTCTTCACGCAATCACACGACATCATGGTAATCTTTTCGTTGTAGGAGACCCCGACCAGGCGATATATGAATGGAGAGGGGCAAACCCGAAGTTGTTTGTCGATTTCAAGGCGAATACTGACATTATCCTGAATGAGAACTATCGTTCTACCCCTGACATACTCGATGTCGCAAACCACATTATCGACCACAACAGGAACAGGGTCAAGAAAGAACTGTTCACACGACGGCTCAACGAGTCTCAGACCGTGCACCTGCATTCTAAATCTGAAAAAGAAGAAGCCGACTTTATCGCATCCCGTATCGACTCTGCCAATAAGAAGGGCGCTCCGTTCAGCGATTTCGCAATTCTTTATCGGAGCTCTTTCCTCTCTCGCAATATTGAGCAGGCTTTGCTCAAACACCATATCCCATACTCCGTTTGGGGTGGAATACGTTTCTTCGAAAGAAAAGAAATCAAGGATGTGATCTGTTATCTGAGATTGGTGGCGGCTGAGTCCGATGACCTCGCTTTCCGCAGAATAATCAACCTCCCTTCGAGAAAATTCGGTGAAGCTTCCATGAAAGCACTCTCTTCTTTGGCGGAGGATGAAGGCTCTTCGCTTATGGCTTCTTTGAGAAATCATATCGACGAGAAACCTTTCAACCGTCCTGCTTTGTATAGCTTTATAAACCTTATCGACGCAGCACGCGACCGTATCAACATCATGCCGGTGTCGGAACTTACCGACTGGTTGATGAATGAATCCGGACTCTCTGACATATACCGTGATGATGAAGAGGAGGAACGGCTCGAAAACATCGCGGAACTGATTAACGCGATGAAGGAGTTTGAAGCCGGACGACTTGATGACGGTGACGCCGATGTCGTGTCTTATCTCCAGGAAATTGCCCTTTACTCAAATGCCGACAAGGACCTGGAATCCGAAAAAGTGAAGATAATGACCATACACCAGTCTAAAGGGCTGGAGTTCCCGGAAGTATTCGTCACGGGACTTACGGAAGGGATTTTCCCGAATCACAGGTCGATTCGGGAACGACGGCAGGATGGCGAAGAGGAGGAACGGCGTCTGATGTACGTGGCTGTCACAAGAGCAGAGAAAATGCTGTGGCTTTGCGAATCGGAAGGATATATGAATGAGAACGGCGCTCTCAAATTCCCTTCGAGATTCTTTTCAGAAGTGCCTGATGGAATAATAAGGGTGGAAGGTAATCTCGACCCGGCCCTTAAAGAGGGTTCTGCAAACCTTGTCAGATTCCTCGACTCTGAACTCGGGCTGAATGCCGATGCCCCTATCCCTAATGGCACTAAAGTCAGACACAAGGTATTCGGAGAAGGGATTATCGAATCATTCGACGCTTCTGCAAAATCCTACCGGGTGCGTTTCGGCGATACTTTCCGCAACCTGCTTCCTCACGTCCTGAGCCTGTCTTGACGACTTCATCCACCATTGATGAGCCAAACGAGCCCCCCTGAACAATACATCACGAAAAAGAAAACCCGGCCATATGCGACCGGGTTTCTATATCTGATATGATGGCGGATATATTCACATATCCCTGTTGCCTGTTATGACATCCGCGTTCACTCCCCTCGGTTCTCCTTGTTGAAGATGTGGCGAAGACGGGAAAAGATTCGCTTTGATGTTGTCTCCGTCGGTACAACATTAGGTGTGTCCCTGAGACTCTCTATCGCGGCCTTCTCAGCATCCGTCAGCGACTCCGGAACATACACCATCACATTGACGAGCAAATCTCCTTTTGAGCTACTGTTCATCTGCGGAAGTCCTTTCCCTCTGAGTCGAAGCACCTTGCCGGGCTGCGTCCCCGCCGCTATCTTTAGTCGGGCGCGTCCGTCAACTGTCGGGATCTCTGCATTCCCTCCAAGTGCCGCCGTCGGGAAGTCAAGCATCAGATTAAAGATTAGGTCATTGCCGTCGCGTATCAGCTCTGTGTCTTTCTCCTCCTGAATCACAATCAGCAAATCCCCATTGACTCCGCCGTGACGCGGAGCGTTTCCCTGGCCGCGCATTGTTAGAACCATGCCGTCCTCTACGCCTGCCGGAATATGGAAACTTACTATCTCCTCCCTTTTCTCTACTCCTGAACCCTGGCAATAACTGCATGCCTCGGAAATCACTTTCCCCTCGCCATTACATTCCGGACATACTGACTCACTCTGCATCGCACCAAACATGGTCTGCTGGACACGGCTGATATAACCTGTGCCATGACAGCGCTGACATGTGTGGAATGCGGTCCCGTCTTTCGCTCCGGTGCCCTTGCAATGCTCACAGGCCACAAGACGTGGTATCTTCAGTTTCTTGTCAACCCCGTTCATTATGTCCTTCAATGTCACCTTAACCGTAATACGCAAGTCGGTGCCTTTGTTTACATGCTTGCGCGGCTGGCCGCCGGCCGCGCCCTCAAAACCGCCGAAACCGCCGCCGAAGCCGCCCATACGGCCGCCGAAGATATCCCCGAAATGGGCGAATATATCTTCCATCGACATGCCGCCGCCATAATAGCTGCCGCCGCCTCCGCCGCCGAACCCTTGCGGGCCCATGGAGTGGCCGAACTGGTCATATCTCGCACGCTTGTCTGCATCGCTCAGAACATCATATGCCTCTGCCGCTTCCTTGAATTTCTCCTCAGCGGCCTTGTCTCCCGGATTCTTGTCAGGATGGTATTTGATGGCCATCTTGCGATATGCCTTCTTTATTTCATCTGCGCTTGCTGTCTTACTGACTCCAAGCACTTCATAATAATCTCTTTTTTCTGCCATGACCCTTTGTTTTTACTGTCCTTTCTTTTTCCGCAGGTCACTGACCGACAACTACCTTGGCATGACGGAGCACCTTGTCATTTATCATATAACCTTTCTCGACTGTGTCAAGTATCTTCCCCTTCTTCGATTCATCAGGAACCGGAACCACGGAAATAGCCTCATGCTTCTCGGTGTCGAAGTTATCATCTGATGGATCAAACTCCTTAACTCCATTCTGCGACAGATACTTCTTCAGCTTATTGTAAATCAAAACCATCCCCTCTATTATCGAGGAACTGTCTTCCGCCCCTTCGGATGCCTTGATTCCTCTCTCGAAATCATCCATTATCGGAAGCAGGCCCTTGAGAACATTCTCCCCGGCATTCTTTATTATCTCACTCTTCTCTTTAAGGGTACGCTTGCGGAAATTATCGAACTCCGCCATCAGGAAAAGATACTCTTTCCGCTCCTTGGCAACCTGTCCCTCCAATTCCGACAACTTTTCCTCCATTGTGATTTCAGCCGGCTCTTCCACTTCAGCTCCGGCAGTGGCCTGCTCTCCTTCACTCGGATTGACACCTTCCTTGTTACTCTCTTTTTCTGAAGCATTGTTCAATGCTTCATCTTCATATATTTTATTCTCCTTGTTTTCCATAATGGATATGATTTTACTTCCACTATTCAAATATCAAGCCAATTATTGTTAAGCGGCGGTACAATTTCTTATTTATCTTCCTTTTTAGACAAATTTCCGCCCTTCCCAAAATTCATGACTATAGTTTGAACAACCAAACGCCTGTGTCGGTTGACTGCATTCGCCGATAGCATTCCCTCGCGGATGTCTCATCTCTGAAAATTCCGTAAATCGACGAGCCGCTCCCGGACATGGAGGAATAAACGGCGCCTCCTTCATAGAGCGATTCCTTGACTCTCGACAGTTCGGGATATTTGGGAAATACCGTGGACTCAAAGTCATTGACCACCTTCCCTCTCCATTCCTCAAGCGGCAGATACGTCAGAAATCGGAGGTCAAAAGCCGGATGTGTCGGAACCACTCCGGAAAAGGCGTCTTTCGTGGAAACATACACCGGCGGTTTCACAACCAACAGCCACCTCCCTTTCAGGTCTATCTCCACCGGATGCAATATCTCTCCTATTCCCTCTGCGAAACATGGGGTGTTCCTGATGAAAAAAGGGCAATCAGCTCCCAGCCGAAGTGCCATCCGTGTGAGTTCGCTCTCGCTGAAGGGGAAATCCATCAGCTCATTCAATGCCATTAGCGTGAACGAGGCGTCGGCGCTTCCTCCGCCAAGTCCGGCTCCATCGGGAAGGTGCTTGTCAAGAACCACATTGACCAGTCCGAGCCTGTCATCTATTACCTCTTTGTCAAAATAGGTCTTTATAAACAGTGTCGTCGCCTTTACCACCAGATTCTTCTCCGGCTCACAATCCACCCTGCGTCCCATAAATTGGAAACGGCACCCCGTATCCTTTCCCTTCTCTATAAAAACCTCCAGGATATCGTCGAATGGCTCCGGCTGTTGCGGCATTCCGCTCTCAATACCCACTGGATAGAACACGGTCTCCAAATCATGATAACCGTCTTCCCGTCTTCTCACTATATTCAATCCAAGATTTATCTTGGCATTCACAAATTTTATCATAAGTGACGATTCATAATTATCTTATGTTTTTAAGCCACTACACTATAACTGACCCTGTTTTCTCTCTAATCCTTCCAGAGTTTCATGGATGGCATTGAAAAGAGTGATTGTGTCAATATAATGGCATGGCCCGATCCATCTGGTTTTAAGCATTCTCCACAAAGTCCCTGTGTCCTGCCTGTCGGACAGTTTCCCGCTCTTTAGAAGCACTGCACGCCAACCCACACGAAATCTGTGGTCGGGGACATATTTGCATCCGTCCTCTAATCGCAGTCGTTCTTCGTCCGTGAGTAATATTTGTTTACTCCTTGATAAGTATGTGTTCTAAATTAAGTATCGTATAGACCTATAAAATATAAGGATGAAATCTTCAGTTCGGATGATGGCGCAATGGGGTTCATTGTAACTGAATCCGAATTTGAGAGTTCGCCTCAGTTTTATGAGGCTATGCATAAACTAATTTTGAAAACATACTTATAAACGGGCTCATTAGATGGTGTCATAATATAACGTAAAAGTCTTGAAGAAATTATAAGTATGTGTCCTAAATTAAATATCGTATAGATTTATGGAATATGCGGATGAAATTTTGAAAACACACTTACCTTTTTTTTAATTTTATAGTCGAAACAGAAAGCACTTGTGCACTTCTGAGGGTAGGGACATCCCTCCCGGAATGATGGAACCGACCGATGTAGGGACATGCCTTTGGCATGTTTGATTGCATCCCAGCTCTGCAAATACCAAAATATCAGACAGAAACCACGCCTACATCCCTCCCGGATTGATGGAACCGACCGATGTAGGGACATGCCTTCGGCATGTAGGAGTGGGTTCCCGACTGATATTCCGGTATTCACAAAGATATAAAATGCTCATTTATTTTATGTGTTGACTATAATTTACATTCTACTATTTTATATACTCATCCAGATCCACCCCGAACCACCTCAATATATTATCAATACTATGACCGTTATAAACAGATGGCACATCATCTCCAATATATCGTCCTGCATAGGAATACACATAATCAAATTATATCAGTCCATTATTGTCTGCCCACATCAAATATACGGTAGCACAGAAACATACAAAAGCTATTGCCATAAACAGGAACGAGATAACCTTACATGTTTTACTATAATACTTCCGGTTCTTTAATATTCCAATATACCGTTTGTTTCCAACCAGGCGCCAAAATAAAATAACTACAAAAGTTGGCTGAAATATATAAACTATCACTTCAAATGTTGACGTTGGGATATTTACAACAAATATATTCAACATTTCAACAGCCATAAAAACATACAGAAGTAACCCCACATTAATGTTTATAAATGTAGCTAATACAGGCATATCTCTATAACCCCATATTGTATGTTTATGGAAATAGACATAATTGCAGAATAATATCTTAAACAGTTTCATATCTTAACGTCTTTTCATTGTTTCTTTCTCTGGTATTGAATAATCGATGTAAAACCCGTCAGTAGCATAATCGGCTTACTTAATACACTCACAATCACACTAATCCCGGGAATTACGATTGACATATGTATTATCAGT
>JAIDXM010000040.1 GCA_029058745.1 Muribaculaceae bacterium | reverse complement strand
AACGGCACGTACGGTGGTGTGAGAGGAAAGGAAACGAAAGTAGGTCAGAAAACTTTCGTTTCCCGACCTACTCGATTCCGTTGATGCTGTTCCCTTTCAGTTGGCCTTTGCGGGAAAGGCTCAGGATTCCGGCGACTGATGCCATGCCCAAGGCAACATAGAGGCAGACTCTTACTGAAATGTCAGAAGGCACGATGGCAAACACGAGGGTCACAAGTGTCGCGCCGAGTGTCTGCCCGACAAGACGTGCGGTGCTTTGCATGCCGCCCGCTCCTCCTGTGCGCTTGACGGGAGTTGCGATTACCATGACAATGTTGTTCGGCGTCTGGAACATTCCGAATCCTATGCCGCATAGTGCCATTCTCCATGCTATGTCAAATTCAGAGACTCCGGCCTGGGGCATAAACAGCATAAGGGCAAGACCAATGACATATACCCCCATTCCGGCGGCGGCTGTGGCTCCCGGATTGTGTCTCTCTACGAATCTTGCCGCCAATGGGGATATTGCCATTGTGGCGATAGGCCAGGGTGTCATAAGGAGTCCGGTAGTGATTTCACTGAATCCGCAATTGTTGAAGAAAAGGAACGGGAGTGAAATCATGGCTACATTCTGGGCTATGAATGAACAGACAGATGTGGCTATGCTGAGAGAGTAAAGCCTGATTCTGAACAAATCCACAGGAAGCATAGGGGACTCTTTCCCTGTTTGCCGTCTGATATAAAAAAAGGCAATCAGCAAACCTGCGCATGTCAGGCAGGAATCTGTCAGGATGTCGCCCTTTCTCGCGAAGCTGCCGAGTGAATAGAATATAAGTCCAAACACTATGATGTTCTCAATCCCGCTAACCCAGTCGAATTTTGGCTTCCGTGTCTTTTGTGGATTGTCGGGCAGCAATCTTTTGCCGATGACGAATGCCGCTATCCCGAAAGGCACATTGATTAGGAAGAGCCAGTGCCATGTCGTGACAGACAGTATTGCGCCTGCTATGGTGGGGCCGGCCGCTGTGGCTATGGCTATAACCATAGCGTTGACGGCCAGTCCGCGTCCAAGGATATGACGTGGATATATGAGCCTTGTCAGCGCTATGTTGACACTCATCACGCATGCCGCCCCTATTCCCTGCAAAGCACGCGAGACAAGAATCAGTGAGAATCCTGTGGAGGCGGCGCATAATGCGGATGACAATGTGAAGATGGCCACGCCAGTCAGAAAGTTGCGTCGATAGCTATATAAGTCTCCAGCCGACGATAGCGGAAGTATGAGCATGGTGATGGCCAATTGATAGATTGTCACAATCCATACTGCGGATGAATCGGATATATGGAACTTTTCTGCCATCACAGGCAAAGCGACATTTACCAATGTGACGTCAAGAACCGTCATCACCAATACGATTAGTATGGCGATGACTGCCGCATATTTTTTCAGGGAAAGTCTATTGTCTTCCATTATTATTGAATTTCAGCCTCTGTGCTGTTTGGTTTGTTGGGGAGGACTCATTGTGGGAGGCGCCTGCATACGGCTCCTGGCAGTGTGGAAGGAGTGCTTATGTCCATGTGGGTCGCCTGGCTTCATTTATAAGAGGCTCCAATGGCGGAAGGTTTATCTGGAATGGCAGACAGCTGATGAATGATGGTGTAATTGAGGGGGGTGTCTCTATTCTTGGCCCCCGGCCTTTATGTGGCGTATAGATATGGTTCTTAATAGAAACGTCCGCATATGGATGGGGTAGGATATACTTAGCCCCCGGAGGAACCGGTTCCTCCGGGGGCTAAGTATTCAGTCTTTGTTGTTATTTCTGCTTTGCAACCTCCTCCTTGAAAGAGTTTACAGGTTTGAACGCGGGGATTTTGTGCTCGGGAATCACGAGGGAAGTATTCTTGGTGATGTTCCGGGCCACTTTCTCGGCACGTGTCTTGATGATGAAAGAACCGAAGCCACGGAGATACACGTTCTCTCCGTGAGCGAGGCTGTCTTTCACTACGCTCATGAATGACTCGATGACTGAAACGACGGCAGCTTTGTCGATGCCGGTGCTCTTCGCGATTTCGCTTGCAATTTCTGCTTTTGTCATATTCTTTTGTATTAGCTTGTTTTCAAGTTGCAAAGTTATTAAAAATCGTGCAAATATCACGAATTTTTGTGAAGAGAACTTGATAAAATGTTTGTAAAGGGGGATAAAAACTTGTTTCCACACCCTCCGGAAGTGTCAAACGGTGATATTATTTGCGAATGCACAATATTTTTATTAATTTTGCGGTTGATTTGGAGACTTTTGATTCTCAGTGTCTTCAATGTCGGCGGTCGATTCAGGGAGACTGCCAGCGGCATCTCCTTCCATATTTGACTTGCCGGCTCCCTCGCGTAATATATTTAGGAGTGGAGCGCAGGAAAGCATTTACCCAACATCTCGCATGTCTGTGAAAAGGATATGCGAAACTTAAATACATATTACATTATCAGATGAAAGTAAGGAGTGTTATTCTGTCACTTTTCATGGCATGCTCTTTGATGGCGTCTGCCTTGACCGACCAGCAGGTGATAGACTACATCAAGCAGCAGACGGCTGCCGGAAAGAGCAATCAGCAAATCGGAAAGGAGCTGATGGCCAAAGGAGTGACGCCCGAACAGGCGGAGAGGATAAAAGCGAAGTTCGAGGCTCAGCAGAACAGCGAGACTGTGGCCACGGCGCAAGGGAATGCCGGAGCGGCAATCGAGCGCAGGCATGACGCTTCCAGCGATGTGTCGTCGGAAGCGATGATGGATATCGGCCGTGAGGTCGATGAAGGCTCCGATGGGAAGGTGTCGGCTCGCCAGATTTACGGACACAAGGTGTTTAACTCTCGTGCGCTAACGTTTGAACCCAGCGAGAATCTCGCAACTCCCCAGAATTATCGTCTCGGCCCCGGCGACGAGGTGATTATCGACATCTGGGGTACATCAGAAGACCATCTCCGTCAGACCATATCCCCGGAGGGAAGCATCATGATTTCCCAGATTGGCCCGGTATATCTCAACGGAATGACTATCAGCGATGCCAACAAGCACATCAAGAACTCCTTTTCAAGAAAATACGCGGGTATGGATGACGCTGAGACCGACATTCAGGTTACGCTCGGACAAGTCCGCACCATACAGGTGGATATACTTGGAGAGGTGGCCACTCCGGGCACATTCAGGATGTCGCCATTCTCTTCTGTGTTCCACGCTCTCTACAGGGCCGGCGGAATAAATGATATAGGTTCGCTCCGCAACATCCAGGTGCTCCGCAACGGCAAGAAAGTGGCGGGAATCGATATCTACGATTACCTTTTCAACGGAAAGACCGGCGGAAACATACGCCTTCAGGAGGGCGACGTGATTATCGTGCCTCCCTACGGACAGCTCGTCAATATTGACGGCAACGTGAAGCGCCCAATGTATTATGAGATAAAGCCCGACGAGACAATCGGCACTCTCCTTGAGTATGCCGGCGGCTTCACTGGCGACGCTTACGAGGGTATGGTGCGTCTTGCCCGTCAGTCCGGTACTGAAAATGAGCTCCATAATATAGAGAAAGGAGAATTCGCATCCTACCGCCTGCAGGACGGCGACATAATAACTGTCGGTACTATCCTTGACCGTTACGCCAACAGGGTGGAACTGAAGGGTGCTGTATATCGTCCCGGAATGTTTGCCATCGGCAACGATATCAATACGGTTGGCGACCTTGTACGCAAGGCCGACGGCCTGACCGATGACGCATACACCGACCGTGTGCTCCTTTATCGCGAGGGTCCCGACCTTGAGCTTCAGGTCATGGCCCTTGATCTGAAAGACATTCTCGCCGGACGTCAGGCGGACGTGCCGCTCAAGCGCAACGACGTGCTTGTGATTTCCAGCATCCACGAGCTTGAGGAGAGGGGTGCCCTTATGATCGGCGGCCAGGTGGCACGTCCGGGTTCATATCCTTATGCGGAGAACACCACGCTCGAGGACCTTATATTCCAGGCCGGCGGTCTGTTGCAAGGAGCCTCCACGGCTCGTGTCGATGTGTCACGCCGCATCGTTGACCCGTCATCTACGGTTGAGACCCAGCAACTTTCAAAAATATATACCCTCTCAATTGAGAACGGCCTCGCTGTGGGCGAAGGGGAGGGCTTCATACTGAAACCTTACGACCGTGTGGAGGTCAGGAAGAGTCCCGGCTACAGTGCACAGCGTTCTGTGACTGTCGGCGGTGAGGTGCTTTTCGACGGCAGTTACGTGCTCCAGAAACGCAACGAGCGTATCTCCGACGTGTTAAGACGGGCCGGTGGGGTGATTGAGGGTGCATACGTGAAAGGCGCCCACCTTACACGCCGCCTCTCTGATGATGAGTATGCCGCGAGGAAAGAGGCCCTTCGTCTTGCTATGTCAAACAGCTCGGCCGGCATGGGCGACTCCATCGCCTTGAGCAAGATTGATGTATCCTCCTCATATAATGTGGGTATCGACCTTGAAAAGGCGTTGGCATATCCGGGTTCTCACTACGATGTGGTGCTCCAGCCCGGCGACGTGCTATTCGTGCCCGAACAGCAGAGCACCGTCAAGGTGTCGGGCGATGTGATGTTCCCGAACGCTGTGGTGTATGAACCGGGAAAGAAACTCAAATATTATATTGAGCAGGCCGGTGGCTACGGGCAGCGTGCCAAGAAGGGAAAGGCATTCGTGGTATATCTCAACGGCACGGTGGCAAGAGCCAAGCGAAGCACCGTAATCGAGCCGGGATGCCAGATTATCGTGCCCTCTAAGGCCAGCACGGCCGGCACTGACTGGACAAAGGTCCTTGCGTTCGCCACAAGCTTCTCATCTGTGGCCACAATGGCAGCCACCATCACCAACATATTCAAGTGACAGACATGACAGAGCATAATTTTAACAATGCCAACGAGGGCGAGGAGAAGGAGATTGACCTTCTTGAACTTGCCACGACGTTGTGGAAACAGCGCAAGAAACTTATTGTTTGGAGCATTTGCGGGGCTTTGGTGGGACTCGTGGTGGCTTTCAGCATCCCACGTGAGTATGCCACATCTGTCAA
This sequence comes from Muribaculaceae bacterium, assembly GCA_029058745.1. Taxonomy (GTDB): domain Bacteria; phylum Bacteroidota; class Bacteroidia; order Bacteroidales; family Muribaculaceae; genus Lepagella. Next base: position 27,961 of record JAIDXM010000040.1, on the reverse strand, counting down.
GCTCGCTCCTGAGGTCAACGACAGCAAAATGAGCAGCGGAAGCCTTGGCGCGCTCGCGTCAATGGCCGGACTCTCTACGGGTTCGTCGGGAGGTATGGACGCTGTCTATCCCATGTTGTATCCGGATGTCGTGGCTTCCGTGCCTTTTGTCACAAGTCTCTTCGATGTCGAGGTATCCACAAAGGAGGATGGAAAGAAGATGACCGTGCAGCAGTTTATGGAGGAGGAGACTTCCGCTCCATGGTGGGCGGCTGTGATGGGGATTCCTGGACAGATTATCGGCCTTTTCAAGTCGGAAGAGGAGGTGCCTGAGGGTCATAAACTCGACAATTTCCAGCTCACCCAGGACGAGAGCAAGATGGTGGAGGCGCTTTCAAAGAGGGTCACTGCCTCCGTCGATGCCAAGACATCGGTGGTGACGATTGACGTGCAGATGCAGGACCCATTGGTGTCGGCGATTCTCGCTGATACTGTAGTGTCTCGTCTTCAGGAATATATAACAGCCTATCGAACCAACAAGGCCCGCAAGGATCTTGAGTATGCCGAGAAGCTTAACGCTGAGGCGAAAGACAACTATTATAAGGCTCAGCAGCGTTATGCCGATTATCTCGACCGCAACCAGGGAATAGCGTTCCATTCGGCGCAGACCATCAGGGAGCGTCTTGAGAACGAGGCCACTCTGGCGTTCAATCTCTACAACCAGACCGCGCAGCAGGTGCAGAAGGCACAGGCAAAAGTGCAGGAGAACACTCCCGTTTATGCCATTGTCTCTCCCGCTACGGTTCCCATTAAGCCGGCAAGTCCGCGCAAGGTGTTGATTCTGATAGGATTCACGTTCCTCGCTTTCGTGGCGTGTGCCGCATGGATTCTCTTTGTGGCTCCATTCCTGGAGCAGCATAAGAACGGCGGGAAGGAAGAGTCGGCGAAATCTTCACCGATGATTGAGAGCCATCCCGGAAGTCTGGAGTGATTTAGAAATATCAGCTCGTTAAAGGGTATGCCATGTTTTTAAGAAATTTTTGGTTACTTTCATTTGGAATGATGTCTGTCTTTTCTGCCTTCTCACAGGGCAGGGAGACAGACATTTTGTCTGTCATATCTGCCGGGGCCGGTAAGCCCGCTCCGGTTGAGTCGCCGTCTGTGGCTGTTTCATCGTTGGAGGCCCTCGATTTTGTCGGAGACAATTCGGGTAATGTAGGCGGGGTGCTTGACTATATCGGCGGTGGCGGCGATGTGATCACGGCGCTTTCCTCAATCCTTGGCGACACCGGGGCCGGGAGCCAGACGGAGCTTTCCGATTTCAGTGCCCTCCGGTTCATTTCCGGGGCGTATTCGGCCAACGGATTTTATCAGACGGGTGTGTGGACAGGACAGAACGGAGCCGGGTTCGCGGGTTCCCCGCTGCTGGTCCCGGCGGCTGGGGCCGTTCCCTATGGAGGGATGGCTTTCGGACGTGTCACCTCCGGATTCGGCTACCGGGAGAAGTTCAAGAGGATGCATAAGGGTATCGACATAGCCATGAGCGTAGGCGACACCGTCCGTTGTGCCATGGACGGTGTGGTTGATAAGGTTGGCTATGAGGCCCGTGGATACGGGCATTATGTCACAGTGGTGCACGACGGGGGAATGGAGACGCGCTATGCCCATCTCAGCCTTCCCCTTGTGTCGAAAGGGGAGCGGGTGACCGCCGACCAGGCTATCGCCTTGAGCGGGAACTCCGGGAATTCCACCGGACCTCATCTCCATTTCGAGACCCGTTATCTCGGTTCTGCAATCGACCCAACGTCTGTGTTTGATTTTTCCGGCACCTATGCTAACGCCTACCGTCGTGTGGCCCGCGACAGGGTGGCTCATGACGATGTGGCGGGAAAGGGTGTGAAGGGAAGCCCGCTTTCCGCGAAATCCACATATATAGTCAGGCAGGGGGACACGGTCAGGAAGATTGCCTCGCGTGCGGGAATATCCCCGTTGCGCCTCTGTCAGCTAAATTTCATAACCGAAGACCTGCCTCTTGAGCCGGGCACTATGCTGAAACTGAAATGATGGCGCGGAAAGGATACAACATAGCGGTTGCCGGCACAGGATATGTCGGACTGAGCATAGCCACTCTTCTGGCTCAGCACAACCATGTCACGGCTGTCGATGTCGTGGCCTCCAGGGTGGAGTTGATCAATAGCGGAAAGTCGCCGATTCAGGATGACTATATCGAACGTTATCTTGCCGAAAAGGCTCTCGACCTACGTGCCACTGTAGATGCGGAGGCAGCCTACCGTGACGCTGACTTTGTGGTAATCGCGGTGCCTACCAACTATGATCCGGTCACGAACTGTTTCGACACCCACAACATCGAGGATGTAATAGATGTGGTGCTCCGGGTGAATCCCGGCGCGGTGATGGTGATTAAATCCACAATCCCGGTAGGCTACTGTCGGTCCCTATATCTCAGATATGCCCGGGATTTATCGTCGGCAGATGGGAAGAAGACTGCGGAAAACGGACATCGTAAGACATTCAACCTCCTGTTCTCTCCGGAGTTCCTGAGGGAGAGCAAGGCTCTATACGATAATCTCTATCCCTCGCGGATTATAGTCGGAGTCCCGGAGATTCAGGAGGGGGGACGGTTTGAGGAGGTCAATGCCGCGGTCCTGTCGCTGACAGACCCTGCGGCCATGAGGGAGAAAGCGCAGGTTTTCGCGTCACTTCTCCGGCAGGGCGCATTGAAAGAGAATATTGCGGTACTTTTCATGGGGATGACCGAGGCGGAGGCCGTGAAGCTGTTTGCCAATACATATCTGGCCCTGCGGGTGAGCTATTTCAACGAACTCGACACCTACGCGGAGGTGAAAGGTCTTGATTCACGGGCTATAATCGAGGGAATCGGCCTTGACCCGCGCATCGGAACTCATTACAACAATCCCTCGTTCGGATATGGCGGCTATTGTCTCCCGAAAGACACCAAGCAATTGCTCGCAAATTATGCCCACGTGCCGCAGAACATGATGTCGGCGATTGTCGATAGCAACCGCACCCGCAAAGACTTCATTGCTGATCAAGTGCTCAAAATGGCCGGTTGGTATGATTACTCCGAGAATATTGCGGACAACGGACAACTGACAGCTGACAACAGAAAGCTGACAACTGACAACATCCCCACCATCGGCGTATATCGTCTCGCTATGAAAAGCAACTCCGACAATTTCCGGCAGAGCAGCATCCAGGGTGTGATGAAGCGCATAAAGGCAAAGGGCGCGAATGTGGTGGTGTATGAGCCATCCCTCACTGACGGCTCTCTCTTCTTCGGAAGTCGGGTTGTAAATAATCTTGATGAGTTCAAACGTATCTCGAAGGCCATACTGGCCAACCGGGTTTCGGCGGAACTTTCGGATGTGATGGAAAAAGTATATACCAGAGACCTCTTTTCAAGGGATTGATTGAAATTTCTGAGTTTCGGACATGGAAGTCCGACTTGATTTAAACATTCTGAGAATCAGTAAAATCGCATGCCTGGTTCTTGGAATGTTTTTTTATTATGCCGCTTTGTTGCAGAAAAATGCGATTTTTTTATTGCCAATAAGTTGCATATTAAAAGAATTGTTGTTACCTTAGCGCGGTAGGTGGCCGGATTTTCGGCTGCTTTTGAGATATATAACCCAAATATTTACGTAAGCGACTGTCCCGGAGAACGCAATCCCCGTGACTTGTGCCTTGTTCTTTTATTGACAGCCGCTCTAACCTTGAAGTCTATGAAACCATTTGTTTTGTCGAGTTCCCTTTTCTTGTCGTCTCTCATCCTCTCGGCCGGATGTGTCAACACCACGTCATTAGGCGATGAGCCTGGCGATTCACCTGTCCGGGTTGCCGGGCGGCTGCATGTGAGGCTTGTCACAGGAGATTACACACGCGCATCCTCAGAGGCCGGCACTCCCGAGGAGGATGCCGTGAGCTCGTTGCATCTTGTATTTTATGGCGGAAACGCATGCCTGGGTATCGTGGAGGCTGAGAAGACGGACGGTGGCTATGAGGCCGACGTCCCGTCGGTAGGGGCTTCCCGTCCCGACAAGGTGATAGCCTATGCGAATCTTGACGCATCCTCCGTCGCCGCGATTGGGTGTCCCCTCGATGGCTTGCGGTCGTTGACTTCAGGGACGCTTTCTGTGGAAGGGAAGGGATTCGTGATGTCGGCCTCGCGTTTAGTGTCGGACGAGGGATCCGAGGTGTACTATACCCCGCTGTCGGTGGAAGATTACATGGACGATTCCGGCTCCGTGGAGGTGAGGGTGGAACGTCTGGCGGCCAAGGTGACACTCGACAACAAAGTCACCGCTTTCCAGAGTCTTGTAATGGGAAAGGCATCCGAGTCCGGCGAAAGGGTGCTCAACCTCACTGTTGACGGATGGGGATTGACTGCCGTCGAGAGAAGCAGCCGCCTGATAAGGCAGACAGGCGACATGTCTCTTGGCGATTGGTATTATTCTGGCTCCGACATGGCCTGCCATTGGGCGAGGTCGGTGTCATGGGATGCCCGGCTGGATTTTCCGGCAGTAGGGGAGAACATCGTCGAATCCACACCGTTGCATTATCTGAGATATTCGGAGGCAGGCAACGGGTTCGGCACATCGCTCTATGAGCATGAGACTACACGCCCCGCCGGCGACTACGTGACGGATAATGCATTGGCCTCGGTGGTGATTCGCGGACGATACACGATTGATGGTATGGACGATGGAATCACATTCTATAGATATGGCGATGGGATATACACGGAAGAGGAGCTGTGGACACGCTTGCTTGAGCTGACTAAGGGTGTGTTCTATACCGACAGTGAAGGAGCCCACAATGATATAGCGTCTATAAAGGAGAACACGGTGTTGGCACACATCCCGGGCACTCCATCAAATATGTTCACACTCCGGCTTTCCGACAAGGTGACTTCCGGCGAGGTGACCATATATGGAGCAGACGGTGTCGCGTTGGCTTCATTTGAAGCCATAGACGAAATGCTCGCCAGGCACATGGGTTATGTGGAGAAGTTTGATGGCGGGCGATGTGCGTTTGTGGTTCCCGTGAGGCATATGGCCTATGACCCGGATGCCGACGTTCAGCCTGAGGGAGCATACGGTCTTGTGCGCAACCACCACTACCGGATGGCCCTGGAGAGCATCGAGGGTATGGGCTCCGGGATTGCATCCGACGCAGACTATGTCCTTGAGTCGGGGATGTCGTCGGGCACGCCATCCTATAAGATAGGAATCACGTTGAGTGTCATGCCCTGGACATTGCTCGAACAGTCGGTAAATATAAAGAAATGACCTTTCCCCGGATAGCCACGACGGGATGGAAGACAAGGATGCTTGTCGCCATTGCATTGCTGGCGGCGGTCGTGGTCTTTGCTGCATGCACGCAAGATATGCCCGGATATGGAGGAGACGACGGTAATGGCCGGGTCTTCCTCCGTCTCGGCGTGTCGGGAATGTCCACACGCTCCGGTTCTGGAGTCGAGGGTTATGAAGAGGGGAGTGGTATCGACAGCTATATCGACCCTGCCGATGTGTCGGCGCTCATATTTGACGGAGACGGGGTGCTGAGAGATGTGCTGTCGCCGGATGCAATAGCCTCGTCTTCCGAAGGGGATGTGGCGGTGTCGGCGGATATACGGCTTGACAGATATGGCATGTCGGAATGCGTCACCATCGTTGTCATCGCCAATTTCGGAGGTTTCATGGCAGGGTATGGCGGTATGTTTGAGGAAGGTGTCACACTTCTGTCTGACTTGGAAGAGGTGGTGTTCTCATTGCCGGATAATCAGGGGGACATTCGCTCCATCCCTATGCGCGGGGATATGGTTTTGCCGTTGACGGCAGTCGCGGAAGGGGTGGAGGCGAGGGTCATGATGCGACGTCTGCTTGCACGCATTGAGATTGCCGATGAGATGGCCGACGGCTGCCGCATAGTGTCGGTGTTAATGCCGGAAGGGGTGTGGGGAGAGAGTATTGCCTTCGCGGGCGAGGAACGGGAAGGGAAGGATGGTAAGGTTTTCTATGCCTACCTCCCGGAGCGTGCCCTGGGCGATGACCCGCAGGGCGACGACCGCCTTGTCATTGTGGAAGCCGACAGGGGAGACGGTGGAGGAACGTCTGCCGGCAACCTTTACCTCTCCCCGTATGCCGACGGGAAGCCGCGTGTGGCCTCTCCCTCTGAGGAGGCGTGGCGGAGAATCCTCCCCAATCATCTCTACCGCTTCGCCGTCACCGGGATGGAGACGCCGTTGCAGGTGCTCGATAAGATTGTGATTGTTTGGAGCAAGGAGGCTTATCACGGAAAGTTCAGCGGCGGGTATATACAGGTGTCTGATTCTGATGGCAAATGCTACTCCGCGCTGCCGGAAAAAGCGGGACTGCTGGATTATGGGAGCGACCGGTTTGCCTATCTTGTTGACCTTTCCGTGTTGGGATGCGGATATGAGGATGTGCGCTATCAGATATTTGACTCTGGTCGCAATCCGCTGAGCGTGATGTCAAATCTTTGTGACGATTACATCCGTGTGGCTGATGAGAAAGGAGCCACATGTTTCTATCTCACTGATGATTTCATAGGAGGCGACGCATACGTGGTAAGCGCCGGATTCTATCCCACCGATTGTCCATACAGATTCTATTGCCGCAACGAAAGCTATCACAGCATAGAACTTGAAATCGGTGGCACGGCTTTGGTGGGCGGAAAAACTCCGCAGGTGTTTGTCGCCGACGACAGGGGATATAAATATGTGGAGTTCACGATGCCTGGAAATATGAGGTTGGGTGATGACTCGGTGACCTTTATCATTAGGGACGCCACCGGGAAAGTGTTGATGGATGGTCAATATGAAACATATGACTACGCGCGCATGGGACGGTGGGACATATTCCCGCAGGAAATAGGCGGAGCTCGTTATTACGTGTTCTACTTCGATTAGCCGGGTGGGTGTGCAAAAATAAATTTGGAGATTCGGATATAAAATGCTAATTTTGCAGATGATTGCGTATCGGTCTCTAAGTGATGCGCATCCGGAGGCAATCGACATTATTGAAATGCCCCACCAGCTTGCCATATCCCCCCATTGTGACCACTGTTGCAGACTCTCGTCTGCGGACAACAGGGGGACGATGACAATACTCCCGAATTACATGGATGTTAGAAATTTTGGATGACTCAATCATTTGAAATAATGGCGGATACGGAAACGGAAATCTGGAATTTCTTCCAGGATTACGCCGCTTCGCTCTCTCCGGCCACGGCCTCTGCCTACGGCAAGGCGATTCGTTCTGCCCGCGAATACTTCACCTTCAATACTGCCCCCGATGTCTCCGATGTGGCTGACTGGGTTGTGGCGGCCATTGAGTCTGGCGCATCCATGAAGACGGCCTCCTACTATCTCGACAACATAACATCGCTATATAATGCGGCTGTCGCCGAAGGGCTTGTGCCTCCTTCGGATGCCTTCAAGACGGTGAAGCGGAGGCTCCGAGCCATCCCCGCGTCGGCGAATGTCGCGTCTGCCGCCGCCGACCGTGCCGCAGTCCTCTCCCGCCTTCGCAACATAATCCGTCTCTCCGGACGTCTTCAGGGCGACGACGCTCTATTCGCCGACATCCTCACACTGTCTCTTCTGAATCCCACTCGTGGAATCCGTGGGACGGCGATGCTTGTGCGTGCCGACATTGACTCGATGATGGAGGAGGTGCGCGAAATAGCCATGCGCCACACCTCGTCGCGACGCAAGTATATTTTCCCGCTCTCCCAGACGATGCGCACGCCGCGTCAGGTGGCTGACATGACCGGGGAAGGAATCCGCTCGCTCCTACGTCAGCGCGGCATACCTGTGAGCGGGTCTGCCGACGCTGCTGTCGAGACCCTTTGGGCGATGGCTGCCTTGCAATGCGGATTCAAGGCTTCTGAGACGGTGTCCGCGCTCGGGCATGCGCCAATGGCATTGCCGTTGCTTTCTCTCCCCACTCCGGAGCCAATGCCGCGACTCAGACGCGAGGCTATCTTCGAATCCACGCTCCTCTCTCTAATCGACAACCCTCTCCACTGGTATGTGATGCACTTCCGGCAGGGTGTCAGGATGGAGACGGTAAGGAAAAGGCTGGACTTGTTCCGCGATGAGATAAAGACCCCCGAATTCTACTATCCATGTGAGGAGATTGCCCGCAAGATAGGGAAGAAACTTGTATATAAGGAGAAACCGCTTATTTCCGATGTCGCTTTTTTTCGATGCCGTGACACGGAAGTGTTCCCGCTATTCCGGTGTGTGGGCGACCTCGCATGGTGCTATCGCGAGGAAACCGCTCCCGGCCGACCATACTCCATAGTGCCCGACGCGTCGATGATGGCATTCATGCAGACAGTTGGAATCCTGGCTCCCGGGATGGAGATATATCCCATAGGAGAAATCCCCCTCTCCGAAAACGACGTGGTGAGCATCGTCGGCGGACCCTTCATCGGAAAGGAAGCCACCGTCGAGTCCCTCCTCCAAAACGAACAACCGACAACCGACAGCCGGCAACCGACAGCTGAAACAGCTCCCACCATCGTCCGGCTACGCATCACCGCCGACAACGGCATAGAATGGCGCGTCGCCCTCCCTCCCCATCTCCTCCGCCCGGTTAGTCGATAGTCATCAGTCATTACCCCCGACCCCCGACAACAAATGTCTCAACAGAAAATATAAGAGCATTTCTGAGGTAGGGACATCCCTTTGGCATGTAGGAGTGGTATCCCGCCAGATATCCCAGTAATTACATGACCGGAACGCAATCAAACATGCCAAAGGCATGTCCCTACATCGGTCGGTTCCGCCAAATCGGAAGACATGTAGGAATGGCCTCCCGCCAGATATCCTCTCAATGTAGGGACATGCCTTCGGCATGTGTCAAGGTTCCCACCAGATATTCCGGTATTTGCAAAACCGGAACGCAATCAAACATGCCAAAGGCATGTCCCTACATGGGTCGGTTCCGCCAAATCGGAAGGCATGTAGGATTGGCCTCCCGCCAGATATTCCTCTATTCTCACACATATAACATGCACATTTATTTTGTGTGATGACGATAAAATAATTCAAGAAGGAATTATTTTATTGAAGTTATTTGTTTATTGAATAGAAACACTTATCTTTGCAGAAAACACTGATATATGCTAAGCGAGAACATAAAAAAAATCATTCCTCAGATGTCCGGCTATCTTGCGTCACAACCGGTAGTGCGGAGACTATGGATTTTTGGTTCATGCGCAAGAGGGGAGGAAACTGTGGAAAGTGATGTGGATTTTATTGTTGATTATGACAGAAGCCATAAATTATCGCTCTTCACTGTCGGAGGCATTGTCAGTAATCTCGAAAGAATTTTTGGAAGGGAAGTCGATTTTGTAGAAGACGGGTTCCTGATTCCTGAAGCGAAATTGTCGTCAGACCTTGATAAAGTGTTGGTTTATGAGAGAAAAGATTCGTGATCGACAGCGTCTTGACCATATGCTATCGGCTCTTAATGTCTTGATTTCAAACCGCGACCGATATCCTGATAATATGATTTCCGGAGATCCCATCATATTTTTTGGATTCGTAAAACATTTGGAAATTATTGGAGAAGCGGCTTATAAATTGACAAAAGAATTTAAAGACTCGCATCAGGAAATCGAATGGTCTGAGATAGAAGGAATGCGCCACGTCATGGTGCATGGATACTATCAGATAGAGAAAAATATCGTAATATCCACTATTCGGGAAGATATTGATATTTTGAGAATGAAGATATCAGAGATTCTCGGCAACATGCCGCAATAATCCATTACCTCACCAGAAAGTTACGCCAGTTCTGATAATCTGCCATATCCTGCGCCGGCCACCCGTTAGTCGTCAGTCATTACTTCCGGTCCCTGACAACAATAGTCTCAACAGAAAATACATGAGTATTCCTGAGGGTAGGGACATGCCTTCGGCATGTAGGCTTGGCCTCCCGCCTGATATCCTCTCAATGTAGGGACATGCCTTTGGCATGTGTCAAGGTTCCCGCAAGATATTCCGGTATTTGCAAAACCGAAACGCAATCAAACATGCCAAAGGCATGTCCCTACATGGGTCGGTTCCGCCAAATCGGAAGGCATGTAGGAATGGCCCCCGCCAGATATCCCGCTATCCGCACACGTATAAAATGCACATTAATTTTGCGTGTTGACTAAAAAAATCCAACTCGAAATTTTAGCAATTTAATTGCTTCCTCCCACTAAAATCGATAAGACCAACGCACTTGCACGCTTACAGTTGTTGCGGCGTTATCGAATAATTACAATTCGTTTAAATGAGGTTTGATGAGGAATATTGGATGAGCTATAAAGGCTTGTCTATGGTTCTGACAATCTGTATTGCGGTCTTTGGGGCAGGATACGGACTGACATGTCTGTTTGATAAGCCGAATGAGGCCGGAGACACTGCCGGACTTGTAAACGGACTGTTTTCGGCACTTGCGTTTGCCGGTGTTATATATGCGATATTCCTGCAACGCAATGAACTTCAGCTGCAGCGTAAGGAACTTGCCGATACAAGGGCAGAGTTTCAAATACAGAATGAAACCTTGAAGCGTCAGCGGTTTGAAAATACATTTTTCAATATGCTACAGTTGCAACAGCAGATAACTGACAACATAACGTTTTCTTACTCGTATAATGTGGATGTAAGGTCATCACATACAGCCTCTTTAAGTACCGGATTTCAGGAGGTAAAGGTTGACCGGAAGGGTCGTGAGGTTTTCCATGAAGCCTTTGAACTTGCGCCACACGAAATCGATGACGATACTGTTTATACAGGAATGAGGGAATTGCTTACTCATCAAGGCTTGATAGGATATGAGGATAACTTTACCCCTACATACTTCGACCATTATTTCAGACATCTCTATCGCATCTTTAAATTTGTGGCGACTTCACCACTTATAAAAGAGGAAGACAGATACGAATATTCCTCTATGGTGAGGGCGCAATTATCAAGATACGAACTTATATGGCTATACTATAATGGCCTGTCTTTATATGGGGTGGATAAATTCAAACCCCTCATAGAAAAATTTGCTCTCCTAAAAAATCTGCGGGCAGATATGCTTGTGGAAGGATTTGAGACAGAGGCCTCTTATTCCCAACAGGCCTTCGCTCATATATGAATTGGCATCAAAACCTGTTTGCCCATAGTCTCTTTAAGACTGCTATAGTAACTGAATCCTACCGGAAAATCCCAAAAAAAATCAGTGGAATCCCTGAAAAATAAAACCGTAAAGGGTACTCTTTGGAGTACCCTCGAACGATTCTCAGTGCAAGGCATACAGTTCCTTGTTATGATTGTCATGGCGAGGCTGCTTACTCCCGAAGACTACGGTCTTGTCGGAATGCTTGCCATCTTCATAGCCGTCTCCCAGTCGCTTATCGACAGCGGTTTCTCACAGGCGCTTATCCGCAAGCAAGACCGCTCGGAGATTGACAATTCCACAGTCTTTTACTTCAATATCGGGGTAGGCGTAATCCTGTATCTCCTCCTTTTCCTCTCCGCTCCGTTGATTGCCCGGTTCTATAACGAGCCGATACTAACTCCAATTACACGTGCCATAGGGTTGAGCATTCTGTTCAATTCGCTCGTAGTGGTGCAGAGGGCGTTGCTCACCGTCCGTCTCGACTTCAAGACACAGGCGAAGGCCTCCCTCTCGGGGGCGGTGATTTCCGGAACGTTAGGCATCTGGATGGCATACGCCGGATTCGGCGTATGGGCCATCGTCTGGCAACAGATTTCAAACCTCGCGATAATCACCATAATCCTTTGGATTCTATCGAAATGGAAACCGATATGGGCATATTCCTGGAAATCGTTCCGGGAACTCTTCGGCTTCGGTTCGAAACTGCTTGCATCCGGTCTGCTTGACACAATCTACCGCAATATGTATCTCATTGTGATAGGTAAAGTTTTCAAGGCTTCCGACCTCGGGTACTATACCCGCGCCCATCAGTTTTCGGACTTCGCTTCTTCCAACATTACAGGTATTTTCCAACGTGTAACATACCCGGTGTTATGCACCATTCAGAACGATGACAAACGTCTTTCTGATGTATATCGAAGGTTGCTCAGGACTTCCGCATTTATAATATTCCCGCTAATGTTGGGACTCGCGGCAGTTGCGAGACCTATGGTGCTTGCAGTCCTTAAAGAGCAATGGCTGTTTACGTCAGTCCTTTTGCAAATATTATGCTTTTCTCAGATGTGGTTCCCTGTACATGCCATCAATCTCAATCTCCTTCAAGTGAAAGGGAGGAGCGACTTATTCCTGCGCCTTGAGATAATAAAAAAAGTCCTTGGCGTGGCGATGCTATGTATAACGCTCCCGTTCGGGCTCATCGCCATGTGCTGGGGTATGCTTGCAAGTTCCATTATTGCTCTTATAATCAACACGTATTATACAGGTAAGCTCATACATCTCGGATTTTTTGCCCAAATGCGCGACCTCCTTCCCACGCTTCTGTTGAGTCTTGCCACCGGGGCTGTGGTCTATGCCACAGTCACGTTCATTCCCATGCATCCATGGCTTGCCCTTGGTGTCGGTATAACCGAGGGCGTGGCGATATATGTGGCGGGTGCCAAACTTTTACATTTCAACGAGTTCTCGGAACTTGTCGCTATAATCAAAAGAAAATAATTATAACCAGATGCTTTCTATGCATGGTGCATTGACCTTAAGATTATGCATTATGCATTGTGAATCATGCATTTTACTTGAAAAATAAAGTATGGACAACGAAAAACAGATAACTGTTACCTCTCCTCTCCTCCCCGACCTTGACGAGTTTCACGGCTTGTTAAAGCAAATTTGGGACAGCAAATGGATTACCAACAACGGTTCATTCCATCAGCAACTTGAAAAGGAACTTGCAAAGTATCTTAAAGTACCATATATAAGTCTGTTTACAAATGGCACTCTCCCCCTTATAACAGCCCTTCAGGCTCTTCGCATCACAGGGGAGGTTATAACCACCCCCTACAGCTTTGTTGCAACAACGCATTCGCTATGGTGGAACGGCATAAAGCCCGTTTTCGTTGACGTTGACCCCTCCAACTGTGGTATCGACCCCAACAAGATTGAGGCGGCTATAACACCTAAGACAACAGCAATTATGCCCGTGCATTGCTACGGTAAACCGTGCGACACCAAGGCTATCCAGGAGATTGCCGACAAATACGGTCTTAAGGTGATTTATGATGCCGCCCATGCCTTCGGTGTTGAGGTTGACGGAGAATCAATCCTCAATGCCGGTGATATGTCAACACTTTCGTTCCATGCTACAAAAGTGTATAATACGATAGAAGGTGGTGCAATGGTGATGCATGATGAGAAGACAAAACAACGCATTGACTATCTCAAGAATTTCGGTTTTGCTAATGAAACTACAGTGGTGGCTCCGGGTATCAACTCAAAGATGGACGAGATGCGTGCTGCTTACGGTATCCTGAATCTCCGACAGGTGGACGCTGCCATAGCTGCCCGCAAGAAAGTTGCGGAAGCATACCGAGAGGCATTGAAAAACGTGGAAGGAGTGACATTCTTCGACGACATGCCCGGCGTTCGTCATAATTACAGCTATTTCCCTGTCTTTATCGATGCTGAGAAATTCGGACGTACTCGCGACGAACTCTACTTCGAGATGAAGGAAGCCAACGTGCTCGGACGCCGTTACTTCTACCCACTCATCAGCGAGTTCAGCACCTACCGCGGACTCCCATCCGCCTCCCGCGAAAACCTGCCCGAAGCCTATAAACTTGCCGACACGGTTATATGTCTTCCGATGCACCATGACCTTTCGGATGAAGATGTAAACCGCGTTATTGAACTAATTAGGAAATGACATCTTTTTATTCGGAAGAGGAGCTTTCCAGACTTAGCTTTAAGTCGGTTGGGAAGAATGTTCTTTTAAGTCGTAAAGCCTCCATATATGGAGCTTCAAAGATTACAATAGGAGACAATGTGAGAATCGATGACTTTTGCATATTATCCGGCAATGTAACTTTGGGATCGAATATCCATATCTCCGCTTATGTGGCACTTTATGGGGCTAATGGCATTGTTCTCGAAGATTATACCGGGATTTCTCCTCGTTCTACAATCTACAGTGCAATGGACGATTTTTCCGGCGATTTCCTGATTGGCCCCATACATCCCGAAGAAACCATAAATGTTACAGGAGGGAAAGTGGTGCTGGAAAGGTTCGTGCAGATTGGATGCAACAGCGTCATTTTTCCAAACTTGACAATAGGGGAAGGTAGCGTTGTCGGAGCGATGAGTTTGGTAAAAGGTGAACTCGATAAATGGGGTATTTATGCAGGTGTTCCTGTAAAGAGGATAAAGGAACGCAACAACGGATTGAAAAAACTCATATACTGACCGGAACATGACTCAAACAGATTTAAACAGAGGACTCTGTTTCTTCAAGAGCCAGGTTAACCGGTTCGGGACGCTTCCCGGACAAATCCTGATGAGGTCGGATGCTTTTGTCGATGCCCTTTCGAATGATACGAAATGGAGTCAAAGAAACTCTCACCTTTTCACAATCCTCTTGTTAGGCAACAAGATGTTGGAACTCCGTGGCGCATTCCTCCATCTGACTACAAAAGGGTATGCTGTTACAAACGGAGACGAATCCGAAATTCTGTTTATTGATCTCAGGAATATCCTGTTTGATCCTAAAAATCCCGTAGAAAAAACATTTTATCTTCTTTGGGAAATAATAGGATCTCACAAAGATGACAATCCTTTTTATGTGGATGGCAGAATCTTCTATGAGACCGTTAGACCGTTTATTGAGGGGCTTCCTCCTTCCTATGTGCAAGACAAAGGAGAAAGTACCTCAAGAATAGAATGGTGTCTGAAACTATTTAAGATGATACCGCAGAAGGATATTCCGTCCTTTCTGGATAATCTTTCTGATTTGGTCTATAAAAGAATGGTGGAGAAATTACAAGATAAGGAATTCGAAGCCAATATTACCAATCTCGAACAGGATTTAGAACCAATAAAAGAAATGGATAACAAAAAAAGTCATGCCGACAAAAAAACTAAGATATTCATATCCCATAATACCAAAGACGCTGAGTACGCAAAAGCACTGGTTCAGCTCCTTGTGAATCTTGGTGTGAACGAAGAAAAAGATGTATTTTGCAGTTCACTTCCGGGGTGTGGGGTAAAGTTCGGTAAAAGCTTCATTGAGGAAATCAAGGCACAGTATGAGAATAATGAACTCATAATGCTCTTCATACATTCTCCGCGCTACTACGACAGCCACGTCTCACTCTGTGAGATGGGAGCCGCATGGATTATGAAAAATGAGCACTTCTCTTTCCTCACGAAAGACTGCGACTTTGACATGCTTGATGCCGTGGTTCCTCCCTCCGAAATAGCCTTTAAAGCCGGTCAGGAAAATACATATCATCTCCTCAACGACTTCAAGGAATTCATCGAGCGGCGATTCAATCTCCAACCAAAAAGTTTCCACCGTTGGGAAACAGTCAAATCCGATTTCATATCTGCTACAAATAATCTATAGTAAGCGATAAAAAGATTAGCTACTTCCATTTATAGTCGAAACAGAAAGTTTTGTGCATTTCTGAGGATAGGGACATGCCTTTGGCATGTAGGATTCAATCAGGTATAAATTGCACATTTATTTTGTGTGTTTACTATAAACAATGCAGAAATTTATTGAAATAATTATATCTGCAACAGTTGGTAAAACTAATGTTGTAAAATTGAGAAAATTGGGAAATAACTTCAAATTAGTATAAGATAATGAATGAAGATAAGACACCATTAGTAAGTGTAGTATGTCTAACCTACAACCATGCACCCTACATACGGGAATGTATGGATGGTTTTTTGATGCAAAAAACAGACTTCCCAATAGAAGTGATAATACATGATGATGCCTCAACAGATGGAACGACAGATATTATAAAGGAATATGCATCTAAATATCCGGACATAATAAAACCAATAATTCAAACCGAAAACCAATACTCTAAACATCATGATTTCAATAGAATAATGCAAAGTTGTATAGAAAAGGCTATAGGTAAATATATTGCATTATGTGAAGGTGATGATTATTGGACCGATTCTTCTAAATTATACAAACAAATACAATTTCTGGAAAAAGAATCTGATTATGGATTATGCTATACAAAAGTAGAGCGATTAGATGTCTCAAGAAACAAAATAAAAGATAAGTGGGGACAACCCTTATTGAATAAGGCAAGTCTATTATTAACAAATCCAATTCCAACACCATCGGTAGTAATAAGGAAGAAAATATATATGGACTACTATAATGAAATATCACCTTCAAAAAGAAATTGGGCAATGGGAGATTATCCCTTGTGGCTGTATACTAATTATGTCTCCAATATTAAGTTTCTTGATATAATTTCAGGAGTCTATAGAATCATAACAAATTCAGCATCTCATCAATCTATAATTGAGAATCAAATTGATTTTACAATTAGTTTTAAAAAAATAGCTTTATTCTTTGCGAATAGATACAACAATGGTAATAAAGACCATATTAATACCCTTAATGATATTATTCGTTTTAAATTATTTCAAAAATACTTTATAACAAATGATAAAAATAATCTAAAAATAATAACTAATGAAATATTAACTTCAAGTAAAAATATTAAATATAAATTATTTATATTTTTTTCATATTTCATGCCTAAAAGTCTAATAACAAAATATATTATAAATAGATATAAATTATTTTGAATATGAATATTATACGTAATTATATGGTAAGGATTCCCCTATTACATAAGGTAGGAAGTAATATATCTAAGAAAATACGATTTCTTAGATATAAATACAAAAACAGTTTCGATGTAAATTACATTGGATCTATATCTTATGATATCGTAGGAAGGGGAAATAAAATAAGTATTCATGCAACCGAAATTAATCATCTCCATGTTAGAATAAGAGGAAACAATAATACGCTTACAATAAATAATAATGTAATTATCGGTCCAAGATGTTCAATTTGGATAAAAGGAGATGGCATTTCTATTGTAATCGGTGATAATACAACTTTTACACAGGATTGTCATCTGTGTGCTCAAGAAAACGATACCTCTATTGTTATTGGAAAAGATTGTATGTTTTCCAATCATATAGTTGTTAGAACTTCCGACTCTCATCCTTATTATGACATAAATTCTGGATTAAGGTTAAACCATGCAAAGAGTGTAGTGATAAAAGATCACGTTTGGATAGCACCTAATTGTAAAATTATGAAAGGCTCAATAATTGGTGAGGGATGCATCATTGGATCTGATTCATCTACCAATAAAGAGTATGAAAATACTTGTCTAATTGCAGGAAGACCAGCAAAAATAATAAGAACAAATGTTCGATGGACAAGAGAAAAACTCTTTTAACATATAGTAACACCTTCTCATAAATAATCGTTTGAACCTTTAAATTCTATGTTTGCTTATTTTTTTGTATAAAATCCTAAAGCAATGAATGCCAATTTAATGAATAAGCATATATATGTTGAAAATAATAACATAAACATCTTATTTACAACAATAATAGTATTATTCCCAGTTTTATCATTATATGGTATAGGTTTAGGTACGTTTACGTTGGGAGATTTCCTATTATGTTGTACTCTCATTGTTGAATTAGTATTCAATCCCAAGCGAAAAACTAAATTTTCTTTGCCATTTCTTATCTTTTCGTTATATATTTTATTGCAACTTATTATCAATTTTATCTTCATTGAGTTAGAATCAGGTGAATCATTAAGAACTCTAAGATATTTTTTTTATGTTATAGTTATTGCTTTATGTATTCCTAATTATTTTAATCAAGAATACGCTTCAAAACTGTGTGTCATCTTTTCCATAGTTTCAATTATAATGATTATTATACAAACGTTTTCATTTGTTTTATTAGGTAAATATATACCCGGTTATATACCAGGATTACCGATTTTAAGAGAAGAACTAATTTCGTTTTCTGAAAAAGGTGTTGCTGATTCGTTAGGTTTATTAAGACCTCGGAGTTTTTTTGGTGAGCCTGCTCATTATGCACAATATATATTATTGGGGCTTACTATTGTATTATTTAATAAACGGACTCTTAATCCGCTTCTTATTTTGTTTTTTATAATCGGCGTGCTATTATCTGTTTCTTCTACTGGAATATTATGTCTATTATTTTTATTAGTAGTGTATGGTATAAATAATTTAAGAAATATTATAAAATATATTCCATTGATTATTCTTGCAATGATTGGTTTATATTTTTCAGTGTATTTTCAGGGGTTTATTACTCGAATTAATAATGGCAAAAGTACAGAAGATAGATTTTCTGGCTATGAAGTATTATTTCAAGATGGAACTCCTTTTACTAATATTATATTTGGGAAAGGAATGATTGAAATAGACATAGATAGGATGGGCTATTTAGCTGGATATCCCAGACTTATTTTATATTTTGGCATTGCAGGTACTGTTTTGTTTTTATTTTCATTATTCTATAAATATAAAAGCAAATCTCAGTTTGGCAAGATATTGATTATTCTTTTTGCGATACTAAACTTTGGGACGGAAGTGGCTTTAGGTCCTTTTTTAGTTCTTTATATAGGATATATAATTAAAGATTATGAAGGTAGGTATATCTATTCTAAATTATAATGATGCAGAGAGTACTATCTCAATTCTGAATAGTATTAAAGATTATTCAGAGATTGATAGAATTGTTGTAATTGATAATAATTCGAGCGATGATTCATACTCCAAGCTCTTATCTTTAAAAGATAATATAGAATTTCATCTCATAAAGGCTGAATGTAATGGAGGGTATTCTTATGGTAATAATCTTGGATTAAGGTATTTGGTCGAAGTTGAAAGTGTTGACATTGCCATAATTGCAAACCCAGACATTATTATTGAGCCAACAGTTATTGGTTATATAAAAGATTTCTTTTTAACTCAACCAGACAGTGGTTTGGTTAGTCCTGTGATGTTAGATAGAAATTCTAATAAAACAAGAATGTGGTTAAAATCACCTTCTTATTTAAATTCTATATTGGATTGTAGTGTAATCGGAAGACAGCTAAACAAAATTATTAGAAAAGTAGAAGTAAATATCAACTCTCCTGTGCAGAGAGTTGATATTCTCCCTGGTTCTTTTTTGGCTTTTAGGGCTCAGGCTCTAAAAGACATTAATTACTTAGATGAGAATGTATTCCTATATTATGAAGAAAACATTATTGGTGAAAGATTGAAAGACAAAGGATATGCAACTTATTTACTTACAAAGTGTTCATATGTTCATAATCATTCAGTTACAATAAAGAAGAACTTAAGTATTTTAAATGCTTTTAAATGTAACTTGAAATCAAAAATGTATTTTGAAAAGGAATACCATCAAATAAACGATATTCAAGAGCTTTTTCTTAAATTTTGTATGAAATATGCTGTCGTTGAAATGAATTTAATTCTAAAAATAAAATCATTATTAAAAAGATGAAAATTGCGATTAATTGTGCGTTTTTTCAACCAAAGGGTGGAGGTATAAAAGAATATATTCACAATTTGGTGGAAAATCTTGATAAAATAGATGAGGAGAATGAGTATGTCATATATGTACTGAAGGACTACTTCGAATATGCTAAAAATGGTTTGAACACACGTTTTCGTATTAAGTCTTTGCCATTCAAGGGAAAAGGTTTGTTTAATACGATTATCCGAAGTTCTTTTGAACAATTTTATTGGTCAAAAGAAGAAAAAAAGGAAAAGTGGGATATATTTCATTCTCCTTTCTTTCACGGTCCAACTTTAAAATCCGCCAAACTCATTTTGACGGTACATGACCTTCGCTTCTTCAGATACCCTGAAACCTATCCATTTCTAAGGTATCAATTTCTAAGGCGTGCTGTTAAGAAATCTATAAATAAAGCTGATAAAATTATTTCAATATCTCAGTTTACGAAAAATGAGATAATAGAAGCGTATCATATTCCAGAAGATAGAATTCGTGTGATTCATGAGGCGATTAATCCCAATCATTTCTCTAAATCAAATTTGTCACCATACGATGAAATGAAGATTAAGGATTTGAAGGATGTTCCATTTTTGCTTAGTGTAGGCCATTTAGAGCCACGTAAAAATTATGAGCGTCTTATTGATGCTTTTGGGATTGTAAAGAGAAATCTATCTTTTAATCCTAAACTTGTGATAATTGGCAAGAAAGGACATGACTTTACAAACACGATACATAAAATACAGCAAGATAAGGATATAATATATCTTAATTTTGTTTCTCAGGAATTACTAAATTGGCTTTACGAAAATACCTCCTTATTTGTATTTCCTTCAATTTATGAAGGATTCGGGTTCCCTCCTCTTGAAGCCGGTATGCATGGATCAATTTCAGCCGTTAGCGCTGTTTCGTCTATGCCGGAAGTATGTGGCGATGCTGTATTGTATTTTGATCCTTTTAAAATTGATTCTATTGGAGATGTTCTCATTAAGGCTTTGTCTGATGAATCAATCAAGTCTTCATTATCTGGAAAAATGAAAAAGCAATTATTAGGTTTTTCTTGGAAGAAAAATGCAGAAGAGACTTTAGATACGTATAAGTCTATTCTCTAATTCTATATGATAATATTATATTAATTAGTTATGGGTATAGTGTTTGTTGCATTATAGACAGTGCTTTTTGAATAAATTTCAATGTGATTTCAATTATAGTTTTCAAAGATGAATAAACTGTTTATTGTGGTCAATGAAGACCGTTTCTTTCTTTCTCATCGTAAACCTGTCGCTATTGCTGCGCAGAAGGCAGGTTTTGATCCAATTATTATAACTAAGGATACTGGTCGAAGAAGTGAGATTGAAGCACTTGGTATGAAAATGTATGATCTGCCAATTAATCCTACGGGTATGAATTTAATACAAGAGTTTAAGACATTTAAGTTCTTATATAATTTGTATCGGAGTGAGAACCCGGATATTGTACACCATGTTGGACTCAAGAATATTCTTTGGGGTGGTTTGGCTGCTAAATTGCTTAAAGTAAAAGGTGTTGTTAATGCGGTTAGTGGTCTTGGAGGTTTATTTAATTCAGGAGGCAAAACATTGACAACTAATCTGATATTGCGATGTATGCGTTATTCGAATAATCGAAATAATGTTAAAGTAATATTTCAAAATAATGACGATAAATCCATATTTCTTTCTAATAAGGTTATAGATTCTAAGCAAGTTGAATTTACAAAAGGCTCGGGCATTGATGTATATGAGTATAATAATTGTGATGAACCTAAAACTGGAAAGATTAAGGTGATATTCACAGGTAGAATGGTTAAGGAAAAAGGGGTATGTGATTTGATAGAAGCTGCTGAGATTCTAAAGCAAGAATATAAGGATAAGGTTCAGTTTCTGCTTTGTGGTCGTCTTACACCTAATAAAACAGGTATATCCGAAGATTATATGCGTGAACACTGTGATGGTGATTATCTCTGTTGGCTTGGTGAAAGAGACGATGTGAAGCAGTTGCTTGAGAATAGTCATATCATGGCGTTCCCTTCTTATTACAGGGAGGGTCTGCCAAAGTCTTTAATTGAAGCTTCTGCGATTGGAAGACCGATTGTAACTTGTAATTCCGTTGGGTGTAAAGATGTTGTTAACGATGGTGTTAATGGTTTTTTGGTGTCTCCAAGGAATCCTTTGGAATTAGCAGAACGAATTAAAATCCTTATCGACAATAAGGATTTGAGAATTAAGATGGGAAAAGCTTCAAGGGAAAAGGCAATTCGAGAGTTTAACATTGATATGGTTGTTGAGACACATATATCAATTTATAAAGGTCTTTTGAACGTAAAAAATATATAAATTTATACAAAATGAAAGTTCTTGTTACAGGTGCCGCTGGTTTTATCGGTAGTTCTGTTGTTCATCGTTTAATCTCAAAAGGTTATACAGTTATTGGACTCGATAATATCAACGACTATTATGATCAGTCTCTTAAATTAAGTCGATTAAATGAATGTGGCATCAGCGTCTCAGAGAAAGCTATAGATTTCCCTTGGTACAAGTACTTTGAGTCTTCAAAATGGGGCGATAAATACCGTTTTATCCGAATGAATCTTGAGGACACTAATGTCATGGCGATGCTTTTTGCTAATGAGAATTTTGATGCTGTGATTAACTTTGGAGCACAAGCAGGAGTAAGGTACTCCATAACCAATCCTCTTGCTTATGTTGAAAGCAATGTTGATGGCTTTATCAATGTCCTTGAGGGTTGTCGTCATAATAAAGTAAAGCATCTTGTCTATGCTTCTTCCTCAAGTGTGTATGGTCTTAACGGTCAGGTGCCTTTCTCGGAGCATCATGGAATTGCACATCCAGTGAGCTTATATGCTGCAACAAAGAAAAGCAATGAGCTTATGGCTCATGCATATTCTAAACTATATAATCTCCCTACTACAGGTCTTCGGTTTTTTACTGTTTATGGTCCTTGGGGGCGTCCTGATATGTCTCCATTCTTGTTCATGGATGCTATCCTGCATGACCGTCCCATCAAGGTGTTCAACAACGGCGATATGCTTCGCGATTTTACTTACATTGATGACATCGTGGAAGGTGTCGTGAGGATTCTTGATGTAATTCCTTCGGGAAATAATGAATGGAATGAGAAGAAGCCGGATCCTGCCACGTCTCCCGCTCCATATAGGGTCTATAATATCGGCAATCAGCATCCGACAAGATTGATGGACTATATAAAGTGTATCGAGAACGCTATCGGACGTGAGGCGAAGAAGGATTTCCTCCCCATGCAACCAGGCGATGTTTATCAGACATATGCCGATTCATCCGCGATAGCTGAGGTTACCGGTTTCAAACCTTGTACTCCTCTTCAGTTGGGTATAGATAATACCGTAAGCTGGTTCAAATCATTCTATAATCTTTGATATTATGAAGCAATACAATATAGCCGTTGCCGGCACCGGTTACGTCGGCCTTTCCATCGCGACTCTACTCGCACAACATAACCATGTCATTGCTGTTGACGTGATTCCTGAAAAAGTGGAACTCATCAACAATCGGAAATCGCCTATTCAAGACGAATATATAGAGAAATACCTGGCAGAGAAGGAGCTGGACCTTACCGCGACTCTCGACGGTGCTTCCGCATATAGGGATGCAGATTTCGTGGTGATAGCCGCACCGACCAATTATGACCCGGTTAAAAACTACTTCGATACCCATTGCATCGAGGAAGTAATCGACCTGGTCCTTTCGGTCAATCCCAATGCCGTGATGGTCATAAAATCCACAATCCCGGTTGGCTACTGCCGTTCACTATATCTCAAATACGCCCAAAAGCTAACGTCAAGAAACGGACAGCAGACAACGGAAAACGGACAACCCTCTTTCAATCTTCTTTTCTTTCCGGAATTCCTCCGTGAGAGCAAGGCTCTTTACGATAACCTTTATCCTTCTCGCATTATCGCAGGTATTCCCAAGATTATTGACAATCCGGAATTTGCCGAAGAAAACGAGGCTATTCTTGCAGTGGCGGATGTTGACAGACTCGATAGAGCCGCCCGGACATTCGCATCTCTCCTGCAACAGGGTGCCTTGAAAAAAGATATTCCGACATTATATATGGGTATGAAGGAAGCTGAGGCAGTGAAGCTATTCGCAAACACTTACCTTGCACTCCGTGTCAGCTACTTTAATGAACTCGACACCTATGCCGAGGTAAAAGGTCTCGACTCTAAAGCAATAATTGAAGGAGTAGGACTCGATCCCCGCATCGGCTCCCACTACAACAATCCCTCCTTCGGCTACGGTGGTTACTGTCTTCCTAAAGATACGAAACAGTTGCTTGCCAACTACGAACACGTCCCACAGAACATGATGTCGGCAATCGTGGAAAGCAACCGTACCCGCAAGGACTTTATCGCGGATCAGGTACTCAAAATGGCCGGATGGTACACTGAAAACAGCAGATTTGATCATTCCAAGGAGGGTGAGTGTGTAATAGGTGTATATCGTCTGACTATGAAGTCAAACTCCGACAATTTCCGTCAGTCTTCCATTCAAGGTGTGATGAAGCGCATAAAGGCAAAAGGAGCCACGGTCATAATATATGAACCCACACTTGAGAATGGCTCTACATTCTTCGGAAGCAGGATTGTCAACAATCTCGAAAAGTTCAAGGCTTTGTCTCATGCCATCCTCGCAAACCGGAATGATGCCTGTCTTGACGATATCTCCAACAAAGTCTATACCCGCGACATATTCAAACGGGATTGAGGACACCGGTAAGCGTCCTAACTCATTATAGACCGAATTAGATAACTTGGTTCAGATTGAGCTCTCTTTTATAGGTCATCTCTGATTTTCAATTCGCGGCAGTTTAATCAAAAACAAAGATTATGTACAGCAACGAAGAATTTTAATGGTTCTGTATGCCTCACT
Organism: Muribaculaceae bacterium; assembly: GCA_029058745.1. Lineage (GTDB taxonomy): Bacteria > Bacteroidota > Bacteroidia > Bacteroidales > Muribaculaceae > Lepagella. The sequence goes on along the minus strand of JAIDXM010000040.1, from coordinate 3,405 downwards.
TGCGCGCTTACTTTGTTTCTGCACTTCTGTGGCTGGATGTGGTGTGGATTTGGCAAAAGACTTTTTTAGGGCAAAAGGTTTTAGATTCTACATTATTTTTGCTATTTTTGTGCAGAAATAATCAATCGCGTCCAAACTTCATTTTTAACCATGTGTATGTCGGAACAAATGCTCGCACAATATCGCCGTTATCTTCAGCAATTGGCGGATAACGATAGCGGAGAACTTTTTACCAATGGCGGTAAGGAGCATGCCGTCATGCTTTACAGCGTATTGTTCAGCAAGGTAAATTCTCATGTCAGGATATTCTGCGAAGGTGCACATTCCGAAATATGGAATCATCCCATATTTGCGGATGCATTTGTAAAAATGGTTGAGAAAGGTGTGGCCACTGTCGATATATTGCTCGAAGAGACGCCTGATCGGACTGGAATTCCGTTCCCTGATTATTTGAACCGTCTGCTTGACAGAAGTTCAGGCATTCGGATTCGAGAGATTTCCGAAAACGACCATGGGTATATTCGCGATGTTTATGGCTCCAATAATGTCAATTTTTCGGTTTTCGATAACCGCATGTTCCGGTTTGAATACGATAAGACGGCATATAAGGCATACGGCTCGTTCAACGACAAGGACACTGCTGCCGGTCTTGCGGCTTTTTTCGACAGAATCTTTTCGAATGCAGATCCGGTTAGTAATGGCGGTATATTCCGAAATCCTATGGAAAAAATAACATCCGCTGACTTCAAGTTTGACTCAGAATCCGGGAGCGGATTTGCGGATGTAAAGTTGTCTCCAAGCAACTATTCCTCAATTTCGGGATTGTGACGGTTTCATGCATGATGAAAAAGAAATACTGCTTGCTGCCTATGCTCCGCTCATCCAATTGTGGGCAGGCATCTGCGGGCTTTTCTTCTATCAGACCGTAATACAGCCTGACAAGAAATTGGGGATTCATCGCCGTAAGACATTTGAAAGCCTTAAAGAGGTGTCGGGAAAATATCACGATTATTTCTCCGACAGAGATATTGAGTCCCTAAATGCAGTGTTTGAAGACAGTTGGCAACAATACTGTGATGCAATCAATGCCGTCGCAAGGTTCAGCTTCTGTTTCACAATTGTGCTTTTGGCCTACTGCGGGATAGAGTCGCACACCGGCTTTCGGAACATGCCTGGTCTAATCATAACCGACATTATCTTTATTGTCTATTGCCTCGTTGCCGTCACGGCAATTAGGCTCAGATTCCTTCGTCAGACATACGTGCTTGTAGTGCTGACGCTGATAATGCTGACAGTATTGTTTATATTCGGGAAACCGGGCATGTATCCATGTTCACTGCTTGCGGCGCTTCCGGATGACGACATGTTGATTATCCTTACGGTTATCATGACATTTGGCGGTCTGTTTGTAATTATCCTACGCCATCTGATTGACGAACTTTATTATCGTGTAGTGTGGAATGACATGGGCAATGCAGGAGCATTGTTGTCTGACTTGTTGGCTTTCTCGATGTCGAGCCTCATTTCCGGCGGCAATTCAGTGTGGCGCAGGAAGTCATTTTATGTCAAGCAGAGTAATGTATTGAAACTTGGTATTGATTGCAATTCGGTGGCGGGAATGACCAATTCGGAGTTTATCGGAATCATAAATGGCCATATGCAAACCTATATAAGGGGTAGAATGAAAATATGGATGCTTCCGCTACACCGTCGCATCTTTCTCCGTCTTCGGCAGGTTGCTGAACACCTGTTTTTTTGCTTCAAAGCAAATGGCAGAATAACATCCCATCCCTGCCTCCCGTGGTTAACTTTGCCCCTGTAAATAGGTCCTTGACATGATGACAAACTGTTCTGTGAATCCTCAGACCGAACCCTACAGTGTGTCCCGCCTCCGCGTCTCTCCCTTGGCCATGCCACCGGCTTCGGGATATGCGGTTGTGCGAACACGTCCATTCGATGGACGACTCTCCGTTCGGTTTGAAACGTTTGATGAACACAGCGTGTCACTTGTCGCGTGTAGGAGACGCCGCAAGTGACTGCGACGATTATGCCGCCCCCGGATTGATTATCCATCAGGACGGCTCCCACCATGCCCCCTTCTGAACTACGCTGCTGATTGTCACCGCTTCTGCGGCGACCCGGATTCTTGTCCGTGTGAGGCCATAAATTTCAGACCTCCCTCCACTGAACGGGGCGTAACCCATCCGCCAAACCCGGACGGACGACCGCAAATCCTCCGACCAGAGATTCCCTCTCCTATATCATTCTCTTTCCTATGGCTGACGGGATGGCTACGCCACACAAACCGAATATCCGAAGACTCTCCCGAGTCTCGGACTAAAAGGGAGGGCGTTGCATTTCCATGCATCCCCTCCCTTTTTTTCTTTCTGATGATTACGTGGCAGACAATCGCCCGTCAGTACGAGTCGCTATATTCCCGTTGAATCGATAGCCGTTTCCGGTTGTCTTGCAACCTGTCATTGTTTATTCAGTGAATGTCGCAGGGATAGGGTAGGGCAAGGTGTTGTAGGTTTGGGTTATAATTGTTATCTTTGCTTTTGAAAAGATTATTCCTACAACGTTGGCTGAGCTGTCGGGAAGGAATTATGGTTGTGGCAGTTGTTTCTGTGATTATGACTTCCTTCCATTGATCTGGACAGTCATGAGAAAGACTGTGGCGGTATCAACGACTGTACGTCAGATGGAGTGATTGGCGTAGCGGAAATCATAGATAACTTTGCCTAAGGGAGAAGACGGAGAATTTTCACGGTTATTATTGAAAGAATTCAAGCAAGAGTCCTTTCGTTAGTCGTTAGTCAATAGGCGTTGGATTTGGCAATTGGCAACCGACAACTGAAAACTAAAAACGGAAAACTTAAAACCCAAAACAGATATGAAAGGAATTGTACTCGCCGGAGGGTCCGGCACTCGTCTATATCCAATCACCAAGGGGGTCAGCAAGCAACTGCTCCCGGTGTATGACAAACCGATGGTGTATTACCCGATCTCGACGCTTATGCTGGCGGGCATCAGGGATATTCTCATCATCTCTACTCCGTCTGACCTCCCCGGATTCAAGAGGCTCCTCGGCGACGGTTCCGACTATGGCGTGAGGTTCACTTATGCCGAGCAACCCTCCCCCGACGGTCTCGCGCAGGCCTTCATAATCGGAAAGGAGTTCATAGGTGACGACTCGGCTTGCCTCGTGCTTGGCGACAACATATTCCATGGCGCCGGGTTCTCCGGGGTGCTCAGGGAGGCGGTGCGCACAGCCGAGCAGGACGGCAAGGCTTCCGTGTTCGGATATTGGGTCAACGACCCGGAACGCTATGGCGTCGCGGAGTTCGACAAGGACGGCAACTGCCTCTCCATCGAGGAGAAACCACTGAATCCCAAGAGCAACTA
>JAIDXM010000004.1 GCA_029058745.1 Muribaculaceae bacterium | reverse complement strand
AAAATGGCTATCTTAAACGTGAAGACTTTGTCGGCTCAGGTAGGTTCGTAGATGCCAATGGTGATATATCCGAGGGCACTATCGTAAACCTTAGAGATGTGGATTTCGGAGGGTTGAAACTTAATAATGTCAGAGCCTCTGTAGTCCGGAATCAGAAAGCTTCACTTCTGCTTGGACAGTCTGTTCTCGGTCGTCTGGGTAAAATCGAAATAGATAATCCCGGAATGAAACTCGTAATCACACATAAGATTACTAAGTAATGGCTCGGGACAATTACAACATATCCAGATTCATAGAAGCTCAGGAGCGCATTTATCCTATTGCGTTGCGAGAGTTACAAGAAGGGCATAAACGCTCTCATTGGATGTGGTATATCTTTCCGCAACTCAAGGGTCTTGGGCATTCCTACAACGCCAAGTTTTATGGTATATCCGGGACAGAGATGGCTTCGGAATATCTCGAAGACCAAATATTGGGGCAACGGTTAAGAGAGATCTCAGCTGCAATCCTCAATCTTCCGACTGATGATGCTGTCGAAGTGTTCGGAGGTATTGATAGTCGCAAGCTAAAGTCATCTATGACTCTCTTTGATTTGGTTTCACCCAATGATATTTTCGCTCAGGTTCTTGATAAATACTTCAATGGGCAACGAGACAAAAAAACGCTTAATATAATTAAACCTTAAAATGGAACTATTTGACCGCTTTTCAAAAAAGAATAAACCTGAGGAAATGGAGACGCCTCAGGACAATAATCTGAACCCAGATGATTGGTTCTGGGGCTCTTTCCTTATGAACGAAGCCAAGTTCCGACATCAGCAAAACACTGTGAAACGCTCATCGAAAGATGAACCGATTACTCTTGGTTATATCATCAAAGAGTTGCTTAACATATCTCCTGCTGATATCGGTCCGATGACTGTCGTAAGCCGTGAGGAGTTTTTTGGACATAGAGAGAAAACTGAGATTATCGAATCTCAGTCTGACGTATTGGCTTTTAAGCCTTTCGACGCAATCCATTATGTAAATAAAAAAGGAGATACCGTGCCTCGTTCAGGAATGAACACAGTTCTCGTAATATCATATCGCCCCGGCGACATCATTTTCGAAAATCGAGAAGAGAAAAACGATAAATCACAGCTCTGCACAGATAACTCAATAATAATGTTCCTCCGTGGAATCGATCCGTTTATGCATGAAACGACATATATGCGAGTATCTGTTATGATACCTAACTTCGCAAGTCCGGATGACTTCCGTACAAGCCATTCTAAAAATGCTCCGTTTACAACAAGTTTCGTGCTGGGTTTTGATATCGTTCCGCCAGAGAAAAAATTAAAACGATATGATGAAATCGAGCAATCCTTAATCGAGAAGTCAAATCGAGGAGAAGATCTATCTTCAGAAGAGCAAACCGTGCTTGAAGGTATAACTTATTCCAAAGATTTAGGACATGACTTCGGTTATGGAAGATGGCTCGTGACCGAGAACCGTTTTGCTGACGCACTGATGCCTCTGATGAAAGTATATAATCATCTAAAAACCTCTGTAGTAACTGATTTTGACAGAATTCACGAAGTCTTTGCAGAGACTTGTTTTAACCTTGGATTCTGTTTCAACGGAATGGAACAGTTTGAGCGGGCTGCATATTACCTCGGTTTAATTCAAGGTTATGACAGACCGAAGTATATCATCGAATATATAAATTCGCTGGTAAACAATGGCGATCCGCGAGCCATGGACATAGTAAGACACTATTTCTCGGAATTCAACGAAGGTAAAAGGCTAATTGATTCTGAGGAAATGGCGTTCTTTTACGAATTCCTAGCACGAAGATTAGCTTATCTATATATCGAATATAAGAGATGGGATAAAGCTCGTGACCTTCTGGAACAACTGAAAGAGTCTCCCGCTTGTCATGATTTCGCGGTTAAAGAATTGGAGTATATAAATATAGCAACAAGTAATTCGATATAATCAGGTTAACTGATTATCTTTGTGATATGAAAAAGAAAGTTTTAGTTGTTATAACATTCGTCTTTACACTCATCATTGTTGTTATTGTCATATGTGATCAATCAGTGGCATATAATGCCAAGGGGCGACTGTATGACAACGTGGATAGCGTCCCACATCGCAAGGTTGGGTTAATTCTGGGAACTTCGCCCATTTCAACATGGAATGGGCGTCGGAATTACTATTTCGACCATCGGATAAAAGCCGGTGCAGAACTTTATAAAGCGGGTAAGGTTGATTGGGTCGTTGTAAGCGGTGATGATTATCGCAACTCCGAAAACGGCTATGACGAGCCGATTGCAATGCGTGATTCTCTGATAAAGCAGGGTGTCGATTCTGCGCGTATTGTCCTTGACTATGACGGCTCCCGGACATTGAATTCAATAGCGAAGATACGCGATGTCTATTGTCAGGACTCAATAACCATCATCTCTCAGAAATACCACAATGAACGAGCATTATATCAGGCGAAACATCTTGGAATTGATGCAATAGGATTTAATGCCACGATTCCCGGGCGACGCACTTCATGGTGGCGGAATCGTGGCAGAGAGGTTTTAGCACGCGTCAAGTTGTTTATGGATATTATCCGTGGAGTGCATCCCGATATCAAGGAGCCAATGATTAGAGATTTCACAAAGACTCAGCCTGATGTACTTTCCATTTCTCATATCAAGACCGAATATGGCGATTTGATATGCCTGAAGCCTGATATGAGCCGACTGCAAATGGGAATGGTTTGCGGTGAAATTCCTTCGGCAGAGAATGATTCCATAATTTTGGCTTTCGCAGGAGCTTTTACCGGAACTGACTTTTATAAAGGTCATTCTAATGTAGCGGGTGATCATGTGTCTGGTGGTAAGAGATACAAAGGATACCGCTGCAAACGCAATACAGGGGCATTTACTTGGTCTGCAAAGTCGGGTCCGCAATTCTTCTATAAAAACTATTCTTCCGCATTTGACAGAGCCGCACAAGAAGGTGGTATGGGATTCGCGCAGGAGATGATGATACATAATGGTGCAGCCGTATCAACCACCCGTCCTTTAGGGAATAAGAATGTCTTTCGTGCTCTTTGCCTCGATGCAGATGGCTCGTTGACCTTTTATGAAAGTCAGGGTACTATCACGTTCGGCAACTTCATAAATGCGTTACTCACACAAGGCGTGAAAGAAGCACTATATACTGATATGGGGCAAGGTTGGAACTATTGTTTCTATCGGAATAACAATGCTGATGCAACTCCAAAGTATCTTCATGCCCAATCATTGCCTTACGCATCAAACTTCATTACCCTCAAAATAAGATAGCTCATGAAATTTCTTAAACAAATTGGCATATCTCTGTTATTCATGCTGCCTTCTTTTACAGCATTTGCTGAGAGCAGTTATGACATAGCGGAACTCTATACGGTCATCAAACCGGCTTCCGGCACCAAAGCAGTTAGCAAATATGACAAGACCATAGAAGTTGAATATCTTTTGACTCCGACAAAAGTGGATACCGGTAAGTATGTCGTCGAGGTTAAGAAAATCGGAGACAATCTTTATCAAATAAAAGATACTGACCTTTGCATTGAGACAAAATATTGTCACGAGTGGGCTTCGTTCTCGGAAAAGGTAGTATTGATTATTCAGTCCAACTACGGATATACAAAAGGCAAAATCATCTTTGATTAAAAATTGAGTATGGCACCTCGTGTATTTTTTACGCTGGATATTTGGATGTAAAAAATATTTGTACTAATTTTGCGGTGTAATTATTACACAGGAATATGAAAACGAAGACTATCACCAGAGTTTCAAAGGCTAAGTTGGCACTCCGAGGAGCCATTTACGGCGATATAATCGGTTCTTTATACGAGTGGCATCGTACAAAAGACTACAATTTTAAGTTATGTACAAAATTCAGTCGATTCACAGATGATACTGTCTGTTCGATTGCAATAGCAGATGCAATCGTTTCAGGCATCTCCTTTGATAAAAAGCTTCAAGAATGGTGTCGCAAATATCCCAACGCCGGTTATGGCGGAAAATTCAGACATTGGATTGTATCTGAAACCCCTATGCCGTATGGAAGCTACGGAAATGGTTCAGCTATGCGAGTGAGTTCGGCTGGAGCTATTGCGACTTCCGTAGATGAATGCCTTGAATTAGCAGCTCAATCTGCAATAGTCACACATGACCATCCTGAAGGAATAAAGGGTGCGCAGGCCGTCGCATTGGCAATCTTTTTCTCACTTGAAGGGAAAAGCAAGGATTTTATCAAGAATGAACTTGAGTGTCGTTTTGAATATGACCTGTCAAGAGATTATGAGGAAATCCAGAAAGATTATCGTTTCCACGTCAGTTGTCAAAAAAGTGTTCCTGAAGCAATCATAGCATTTCTTGTCAGCAATGACTATGAGTCTGCCGTAAGACGTGCGGTGGCTTATGGTGGTGATGCCGACACCCAAGCAGCCATAGCCGGGAGTATAGCCGCAGCATTTTATGGAGAAATTCCCGAAAGTATTCAGACGGAATGTAATGACAAACTGCCTGATGAGATGAAAAGGGTGGTTTGCAACCTTGATAATGCTATTGAAGGAAAGAATGATAGATAAGAGGTTTTGTTATAAATATCCTCACCCCGCTGTTACAACAGACTGTGTAATATTCGGTTTTGATGGCATACAACTGAACGTATTACTTGTCAAGCGAGGAGGAGAACCATATCTTGGCTGGTGGGCTTTCCCCGGTGGTTTTGTCAGGATGGATGAAAGTTCAGAAGACGGAGCATTGCGAGAGTTGCGAGAAGAAACACAACTCACGCCTGAATATATAGAGCAGTTCCATACTTATTCGGATCCGGGTCGTGACCCGCGTGAAAGAGTAATTACTATAGCTTATCTTGCTCTCGTTAAGATACAGGATGTCAAAGGTGGGGATGACGCAAAGGAGGCTCAATGGTTTCCTATAGATAAGATACCTCATTTAGCGTTTGATCACGATGTGATTTTACGTGATGCACTGGCACGCCTTCGTGAGCGTATTCACTTTCACCCAATAGGTTATGACTTACTTCCAGAAAAGTTCACTCTTAAAGAACTGCAATCGCTTTACGAAGCAATTTTGGGAATAAACTTCGACAGGCGTAACTTTGCCAAAAAGATGTTTCACTTAGACATTCTCACTCAGTTGGAGGAAACTGTGTGGCCTACGCCAAAGCGTGAGGCTAATCTCTTCAAGTTCAATCTTGACAAATACAAGGAACTTAAACAACGAGGATTCCGTTTGGAGTTTTAATGTATGGTTTTATCGGACAAACAAATAGATAAAAACAGGAGAGAGATTCTGAGACTCCTTATTTCGACACAACGTGATGGCATTGAATCAGTAATTGATTATCTTTATTCAAGTGGATTCTTTCTTGTTCCTTCTTCTCGCAAGCGTCATCATTGTTGGAAGGGGGGGCTTGCCCAGCATAGTTTGAGTGTATGTAATATCGCCTTGTCTCTTGATTCTGAATTGCCAAGATCCAGTATTGTTTTGTGTGCTTTGTTACATGATATTTGTAAAGCGACCAAACTATATTATGATGATAAAGGAAATCTGCATAATCGTAAAACACATATCGAAGGACATGGCATACGTTCAATTAAACTGCTCAAAATGTTAAATCTAACACTTATCTTGTCATAGAACGGCATGAGACGCTGTTTCATGTTCGATCGAAGGCCTGTTACAATGTGTATGCCGTCATTTTACTAATAATATAGGATATGATTCTATTCATGGGGCATGGTTCCCACTATAAAACAGCACAATCATTGAGAATGCAATGCAATCCTAAATGAAAGAGCTGTGAGATGGAAAAATAAAAATAGAGATTTTTTTATGTTTTAAAACATTTTTTAGTAATTTTGTACTCTTGTTGATGTCGGCGTGGCAAAAGACGTCGGCGTCATTTGTTTTTAGGTAATTTGAAGTTTTATCTTTTTTCTGTTCAGAAACTATGAGTTTATCCGGACCGATTGATTTTAGGCCGAAATTATTATCCGTAATGAAGGATTATTCGGCGTCAAGATTCAAGTCAGATTTAATAGCCGGCATCGTTGTCGGCATAGTGGCACTTCCATTGGCGGTGGCATTTGCCATAGCAAGTGGAGTGAGTCCTACTATAGGTCTCATCACGGCTATAATAGGAGGATTCCTGGTGTCGGCATTAGGAGGTTGTTCCGTCCAGATTGGTGGCCCGACAGGAGCTTTTATCATTATCGTGTATGGCATCATAGAGACTTTTGGTCTTGAGGGATTGGCTTTGGCCACCTTCATGGCAGGCCTGATACTCGTATTGATGGGACTTTTCCATCTTGGCACTGTAATAAAATTCATTCCATATCCTATAGTTGTAGGTTTTACTGCGGGTATAGCGCTTACTATATTTTCCACCCAGATGAACGACTTTTTCGGAATGGGATTGACGAATGTGCCAGCCGCCTTCATTCCGAAGTGGGGTACATATTTCAGTAGTCTGTCCAGCATAGATTTGGTCACTACGGCGGTGGCGGTGACATCGTTGATAATAATAATATCAGTGCCGATGGTGTCAAAAAAATTGCCCGGGGCTTTGATTGCCATCATTATCATGACGGTGGCAGTGTGGGTGCTGAATATGTATTTCCCAGAGTATCATGTGGCCACTATCGGCGACAGGTTTGGCTCTATGTCAACCGACATCCCTACACCGAAGGGCTTTGAACTGAACATGGAGACAATCAATATGCTGCTCCCTTCCGCATTCACGATAGCGATACTCGGTTCTATAGAGTCGCTACTTTCGGCTACAGTCGCTGACGGAGTCACAGGCTCAAGAACCCATAGCAACACCGAGCTGATAGGCCAGGGTATCGCCAATATCGTGGTGCCATTCTTTGGCGGGATACCGGTAACTGGCGCTATCGCACGGACCATGACCAATATTACGAATGGAGGACGCACTCCTGTGGCAGGCATAATCCATGCGGTGGTATTGCTGTTGATATTCCTATTCATGATGCCTCTTATCAATCTTGTGCCTATGGCGTGTCTTGCCTCAGTGCTTGTTGTGGTCAGCTATAATATGAGTGGGTGGAGAACAGTGAGGGCTCTTATGAAGAATCCCAAAGGGGATATTACGGTGCTTATTGTGACATTCTTGCTCACTGTAGTGTTTGACCTAACCATAGCGATAGAGATAGGGCTTCTTCTGGCCATGATCCTGTTCCTTCGTCGTGTCACGGAAAACACACAAATCAAGGTCTATAGCGAGCAACTTGATGTGGCTGAGGGCACAGAGGCCACTACACATGAGGTGCTTGATGTGGCAAAAGGTGTGCAGGTTTATGAAATAGACGGGCCGTTCTTCTTTGGCGTGGCAACAAAATTCGATGAGACGATGCGCACCACAATGGGAGACAAACCGATGGTCAGGATAATCCGTATGAGAAAGGTGCCGTTTATCGATGCTACAGCGGTACACAATCTTGAGATACTCATCAAGTCATCGCAGGCAGACGGAATCCATGTGGTGTTGTCAGGGGTTAATTCGAGTGTCAGAGAGGTGCTTGAACATGCCGGGATTGACAACCTGATAGGGAAAGACCACATTTGTCCGCATATCACTGTGGCAGTAGAGATGGCCAACCGTCTTGTGGCTCGTCTTGAAAAAGAGGTGGCGGTAAAAGTGAGTGCCGCTAATGTGGAGTAAGCGTACATCTAAATAGCACAACGGCGCGGATTGCCCAATCCGCGCCGTTGTGCTATTTAGATGTACTTCGTCAAATATCTGAGAAGTCGAAGTGATTTTCGGCAAGCTCAGGAAGTAATGCGAACTCAAGCGCCTCTTCAATAGTGCCGACATAATGGAAAGCAAGAGATTCGAGATACTTCTCATTTATCTCCTCGACATCCTTCTTGTTGTCAGAAGACATTATTATGTCTGTTATTCCGGCACGTTTGGCGGCCAGAATCTTTTCCTTGATTCCTCCCACAGGAAGTACTTTCCCCCTTAAAGTGATTTCTCCAGTCATGGCAATCTTGTCGCGCACTTTCCTTCCGGTGAATGCTGACACGAGAGAAGTGGCCATTGTGACTCCGGCAGAAGGGCCATCCTTAGGTATTGCTCCTTCCGGGACATGGATATGAACGTTCAATTTAGAAAAGAGACTCGCGTCAATGCCAAGTTTCCCTGCGTGGGCCTTCAGATATTGCAATGCGATGACAGCAGATTCCTTCATGACATCTCCGAGGTTGCCAGTCAGTGTCAGTTTTTCGCCGTTGCCGGGAGAGAGGGATGATTCAATGAAAAGAATCTCACCCCCCACCTGAGTCCAGGCGAGTCCTGTCACAACACCGGCAAAAGAATTGCTTTCATAAGAATCCGGGTTTACTTCCTCTTTCCCGAGGAAGCCATGACACTTCTCCGAGTCAATGACAGTAGGGAACGGTAGTCCCGAAGCTTTGAGCCGGGCTACTTTACGGAGCACTTTGGAGATTTTTTTCTCGAGTTGTCTGACTCCCGATTCACGAGTGTAACGGTTGACTATCAGTTCAAGCGCATCTGAGGAGAAGAAGATTTCATCTTTGCCAAACCCATGTTCCTCCAGATTCTTTGGCACGAGATGGCGACGGGCAATCTCGATTTTCTCTTCCGGAATATAGCCACTGATTTCAATTACTTCCATACGGTCGAGAAGAGGTCCGGAAATGTCTGACAGGCTGTTGGCCGTAGCAATGAACATCACTTTTGACAAATCATAATCGAAATCTATGTAATTGTCATGGAATTTTGAGTTCTGTTCAGGGTCGAGGACTTCGAGGAGCGCGGTGGAAGGGTCACCCTTGAAATCTTTGCCAATCTTGTCGATTTCATCAAGCACCATCACCGGATTTCCGGTGCCGCATTTCGATAGTGCCGATATGATTCTCCCCGGCATGGCTCCGATATATGTGCGCCGATGCCCACGAATCTCAGCCTCATCGTGCAGTCCTCCAAGGGAGATGCGGGCATATTCCCTCCCTACGGCATCCGCAATTGAACGGCCAAGAGAAGTCTTGCCTACCCCCGGAGGGCCATAGAGGCATATAATCGGGGCTTTCATATCCTTACGCAAACGAATCACGGCCATTTGTTCAAGAATCCTCTCTTTCACCTGCTCAAGTCCATAGTGGTCTTTATTGAGAGTATCCTCCACTTTGGATAAGGAGAAATCGTCGTCCGAGTATCTTCCCCACGGCAGGTTCAGAAGATTGTCGAGATAAGAGAACTGAATGGCGTATTCCGGACTCTGAGGGTTGAAACGACCAAGTTTTCTTAGTTCTTTAAAGAAGTGGCTCTCAGCCTCGATGCTCCATATTTTCTCGATGGCTCTTGCCTCAAGCCCCGCTTCGTCTGAATCATCGTCGCCCTCTCCAAGTTCATCCTGTATAGTCTTGATTTGTTGTTGCAGGAAATGCTTTTTCTGCTGCTCGTTGAGGTTTTCATGTGTGCGCATATGAATCTGCGCCTGTATATCGAGCCTTTGCACAGCAGTGTCTAAAGCACGCAGGAAATCCTCAAGCAGTGCATTCAGGTCAGGAGATTTAAGCAACCGCGCCCTTTCTTCGAGTGTGAGAGGGGAGTTGTTGGCCATGAAATATACACTCTTTACGGCATCGTCGTCAATGCTTTGCACCGACATGCCGAGTCTTCCCTTCTCTTGTTCGGGAAGATAAGAGAGCACTTTGGCATATGTTTCCTTAATCTCCTTCACAAGGATTGAAGTCAGGGTGTGGTCTTTGGCAGGGGCGAGAGGTTTTGTCAGATCAATCGCCGCTTTCAGAACCGGCTTTTTCTTGACAATGCGATACATCTTACCGGATGGGCCACCCAAAAGGAAGACAATAGGATCCATGCCCGGCACATTTATGATTTTCACGATTTTGCAAACCGTGCCAGCAGGAAGAAAATCTTTCACTTTCTTCCCATCTTCCATTCCCGGCCTGAGTGGGGCCGCGAAAACACATTCCTTAGCAAGATATGCTTTCTGGGCGATTTCCATGTCGTTATCGCTGGAAATCTTTATTGGCTGAGGCATACCCGGATAGGCGATGAAATCCTTGAGTGGGAGCACGGTTATAGCCGAAGCGTCAAAGCAGAAGTCCTCCATGTCGCTTCCTGTGGGAATTTCTGCAATGATTGAATCTTCCAGGTGTAGTTCGGGAGATTCTATGTGAGGAATAGTTGGTTTTTTCTTTTGCATGGTGCAAAGTTACGAATAAATCCTTATTTTTGCAGTATGAAAGAGCGATTGTTTAGATTCAAGCATTTTGAGGTGAGCCATTCCAGGAGTGCTATGCCTGTAGGGGTTGACGGGGTGCTTGTTGGAGCGTGGGCCACTGCGGAAGGGAGGCGAGTCCTTGATGTTGGCACAGGGTGTGGCGTCATTGCCATGATGATTGCCCAACGAAATGGTAAGGCGATAGTTGATGCGATTGACATAGATGAGTCGTCGGTGGAGGAGGCCCGAGAGAATTTCTTGCGGTCGCAATGGGATGACCGTCTGTCAGCAAAGCTCGTATCGTTTTCGGAAGTGCCGTCCCTTCCAGGATACGATTTGATAATAAGCAACCCTCCATATTTTGACTCAGGAATAAGAGAGCTTGACACTGCAAGAAAGAAAGCCAGGCATGTCGGTGAACTCTCTCCGGAAATTCTGGTGGAAAAGGCATCGCACCTATTGAATCCTGGAGGATTGCTCTCTCTGATAGTTCCTTCAGGAATGAAAGACTCATTGTGTGGCATTGCGAAAAAGAGCGGTATGGTAGTGGAAAGGGTATGTTATGTAAGGAATCATGAGGGTGGTCAGGAGAAACGTGTGATGCTTGAATTTCGTAAGCCATTGTGTCTGGAAAAAGTAGCAACAGATGACATGGCGGCGGAAGAATCCCACCTCACGATGTTTGAAACCGGGAATATACCCACTTCTGAATATCGGGCTTTGTGTGGAGATTTTTACCTGAAGTTTTAAAAAATATATAAATGATGCGGTTTGCGGATAATTTATTAAACTAAATGCTCGTTTATATGTCTGAATAATTAAAGAATAGAGATGGAAAAGCGGAGATTCCGCAAAACGCATCCTTACGCTTCATAAAGTTGTAATTAATTCGTAAAGGAACGAACATGAAACACCAGATTATAATAGCAGGATTGTTGCTGATGGGGGCTCCGTCGCTTATGGCACAGGGCTACTATGAGGATGATATCTACTACAATCCTAAAAAGAGCGAGACGTCAACGGTTAAAAAGGAAAAGAAGAAATCGAACTATATCGCCAACATGGCAGACATGGATGTGGATGCCTACAATCGGCGTAACCAGTATTATGTCACATCTATTGATACAATCGGAAGCGGGATTGAGAATGGTGAGGATTTCGTCTATACGCAGCAGATTCAGAAGTACTATAATCCTACAATAGTGGTTGACAACGCTGATGTGCTTGAGGATGTGCTTGCCAATTCCTACGGCAATGTGGAGATTGAGATTAATGCCAACGGATTACCAGTGTTCACTCCTTATTATGGTTATTCGTGGCCATATTATAGAAACTGGGGAGTGAGTATAGGCCCGTGGGGATGGAATGTGGGATTCTATGATCCTTGGTATGCTTGGAACTGGGGACCTTCCTGGAGTTGGGGGCCGTCTTGGGCTTGGGGACCTTCCTGGGGC
>JAIDXM010000039.1 GCA_029058745.1 Muribaculaceae bacterium | reverse complement strand
AATCTACAAAGGATAAATGTCTGAGCATCCGACTGATGCTCATTTCTTATTCACATTTGTTTTTAAACAAGCTCTTATTCTTTATCTTGGAAATCCTGGCCATCGGTTTGGCCAGGATGGCAGCTGCTGCAATAGCACAAGCCAGACTCATTAACTGACGGTGCCCTTCTGGAACCAAAAACTGTCCGAAGAAACCGGCTATTGCCGAGATGATAAGCCAGGGGAAAAGAGGCCAAAGTCTCACTTCTATATTATTTTGATTATCCGTTCCCTCAAAAATAGGTTGGAGATGCTCTCTAATTCTTTCTGTTATCTTCATGATATTATTGTGATTTAATATGTTGTCGTTACTATAACTGTGACATTAGCCTCAGATTCGTTCTTTACAGAAAATCCCCAGCGAACATCGGCTTGTGGTAGATTATCATTGATATACTGGCTGAGATCCGCCAACTCCGAAACAGACAATTGATAGGACTGTAAGCATCGCACCACGAATATAGCCTTTATTGCCTTTCCACAGTCGAGTTCCTGCGTGTTCAGTTTCTGGAGGGCATCTTTAAGATTGTCTCCACCTGAAGTATGTAAGGACAAATTTGTAGCCGAGTCAAAAAGATTGTCCACGTCTTCATCACTGACGGCAATCACCTGATCTGAGTCTGTATATGTCAGGAGCTTGCGTATCGGCTCCATATCGGTTTGTTGTATGTTGAGTTTCATTGTTTGGGTTTTTAGTTGTGGAAAATTATCTAAAGGGGGATTATGACTGCCGGGCGGTGGCCACCATGGCCCTCTGCAGTCGGGTTAATTGTTCTTTGCAACCTCACCTTCGACGCAATATCCGATTGTCGGCACACGAAGGATGTTCATCGCAGAATTTGATGACCCCACACTAAATATTCATGAGGAATTGGTTCAATAAAAGCATGTTTTGACCAGAACGCATATCTGACATGTCATGGTCATTACGGACGGTTGAGATGCGCTTGAAATTCATAGTCAGTCACGATATGTTGTAACATCAAATATGGAATTCACTTGGTCGTGGTCGGTCAGGTCATATTCGCTGTGATTTATCCCGATGTGGTGATATTTGCGAAATGCGTCTGTACGTCTCGTGTCTCTTGCACAGTTTCATCCGGTGATGGCTACGGATTCATCGTAATCATTTAGATTTTGATTACTTCGGGTTACGCCTGCGCGACGGTATGCGTCCCAGACTCCTTTTCGATTGTTAACCATAATTTCAGGTTTTGATGTTTAGATATCGGATTCATGACGTGTGGGTAAAGACCAGACGGTTTTTGTCTTTTTCCACCAAGTATTCTTTTAAAGCTTTGATTGCTTCAGTAGAGATTTCTGCGACAGCTGCTATGATAGCAATAATTACTCTATCTGATAGAGCGATTGCTACTGCTGAGGCGCCAAGTCCCAAGAGGCTTGTTCCTCCCGTGAAAGGTGCGGCAAGCACTGCGAGTGCACCAATGCCAAATGCCCATCTTCTTGCCGAGGCTTTTTTATTTTCGGCTTTTTTGATTTCGGCCAGGACATTTTCAGCATTCGCTCCTTCATATACGATTCTCTTTTCGCGGTTTTTGAGTGCTCTTTCGAGCTCCTCTTTTGTTTTGACAATGGTTTGTCCCATTTACTTGAGTTTTATTTTTGTGTTCGATGTCACACTTTAAAAAGAGTCCACCACAATCGGTTTTCGATTGCGGTGGCAAAGTTACTGCTCATTTTCTTGAGCGCAAAGTAAATGAGGGCAACTACGAATATACGTATATTAAATAAATTCGTTCAGTGCCGATTTAATTCTGCAAAAAAACTGTTTCATTGTCAAATTGAGGACGACTATTAAAGAAGGTATCATTGTCGAACCGGCTCTAAGGTTGTAGAACAATTAACTGTGGAGGTTTTAGTGTGTCTATCCTATTATTATTTGAATGAATATATCTTTTAAAATATGGTTCTATGGTTCTATAGTCATTTATTTAAGTTTCGCAAGTGTAACCAGCTGAATATTCGCGACCTGCGGCGGACGCACCATGGTGCGT
>JAIDXM010000038.1 GCA_029058745.1 Muribaculaceae bacterium | reverse complement strand
ATCAATGTACTCTTGTATTTGACTAAATACTAATATATTAATCACAGTGGTTGGATTTTTATCGCACCACTACTAATTTTGCATCTTAATATCATAATCAGATGGAAGAAAACAATAATAATATAGCTTTGTGTCCATTTTCCGGTAATAATAATTCCGGACTAATACCTGTTGAAAATCTCATTCATATCATAAGAGGGCAACAAGTTATGATTGACAGTGATTTGGCGCGTTTATATGGGGTAGAAACAAAACGATTGAAAGAGCAGGTAAAACGTAACATAAACCGTTTCCCATCTGATTTCATGTTTGAATTGACAAAAGAAGAGACAGTAAGTTTGAGGTCGCAAATTGCGACCTCAAACCAAGATGGAGGTCGAGGAGGTAATCGCTATAGTGCTTTTGCATTTACAGAGAATGGAGTGGCAATGCTTAGCAGTGTACTAAAATCAGAAACCGCAATCGAAGTGAACATTCGAATCATGCGAGCTTTTACCGCGATGCGTAGTTTTCTGATGAGCAATGCACACATATTCCAGAGACTTGAAACTGTAGAGCACAATTATTTACTCGTTAATCGCCATCTATCCGAACATGACAGGAAGTTTGAGGAAATACTGACTCGTCTCGATGATAAGGAAGCAGAACCAATCGAAGGTTTCTTTTATGAAGGACAAATATTTGATGCCTATACTCTGATTTCTGATTTAGTCCGAAAGGCTGATACTTGTATTATACTCATAGACAATTATGTTGATGATAGAGTTCTGAAAACACTTGATAAACGTAAGGATGGTGTTTCGGCTACAGTATTCACAAATCCGCGTAATTCACAAATCAATCTTGATATTAGAAGACATAATGCTCAATATCCTGCTATCAACCTCCGGCATTGCACTAACGTCCATGATAGATTTCTGATAATTGACGATACTGTCTATTTTATCGGCGGCTCTATCAAAGACCTCGGAAAAAAGATAGTAGCTTTTAGCCAAATGCACCAGTCTCCAGACGATATTCTATCCAAAATTAGGTAGTAACCCGATTTTTTGGTACGACTAAACGTGCCGACATTGTGTTAAGTTTTTCCCGATAAGCCACAATCATATCCTTCGGCAAAAAGGATTCCTCGATGAGGGCATACCACTTAGGCAATGTCTTGGCAAACTTCTTGAAAAGCTTTTCGATGGCTTTTTCATCCATTCCGCTGTCAAGCATTGCCTTTTCAAAGTCAGCTCTTTTTATCTTTTTTTTCTTGCCATTCAGAGTCAGTGCCAGCTCCTCATCATCTTCAGGCATCACGATTGAGGTGGAAAGGAGGTCATAGGCAGGAGTCAGCATATAGTTGTCTGCCGGACGGTAAAGTGAGAAGTTCTTCAGGTGCATGTCGGCATTACCCGTCAGCCATGAGAAAACCACTACCTCCCAAAAGTTGACAACATCCAATAGCGGAGCCGCCGAGTATTGCTTTATCAGTTTGGCTATACGCTCGTATGAGCCTTTATATTTATCCTCGGTCAGTCGCTCCGACAACTGGCACATATCTTCCATGGCAATCTTGTCGCCCTTCTTTGTGCGGTCAACGCGGCGGGTTATGTAGCAGAGTTCGCCATCGGCAAAGCGAATCAGCGAATGTGGAACAGTTTTGATTCCTGCCGCTTCCGCCAAATGCATGGTCAGGTCTTCATTCTCCGGAAGATTGGCAAAACGGTCGGTCTGAGGTTTGAGGATAAACCGTCCCCACAATCCGACAATCGTAAAGCGTTGCGGTTCTCCAGCATGACCCCTTGTAATATCGAGCGACAGTTTTGCCTGCACCCCGGTCACAGTAGTGCTTGCAGAAACAATCTCCCGTGCCAGCTCCTTGATATTGGCTCTGGTATATGGAAGCACCGGCACCGTTGTCGATTCAAATATCTTGCGGGCGCACGACTTATGATAATCCACTTCGCTATCAGCAAGCGGTTTATAGCAATATAAGCAATTCTTAATGCATGATGCATGATGCATAATTACTTAGAATTAAATGTTGATTTTACTATTGAAGTAAGAATTTTAAGTGATTCTCGACAATCAGTGAGAATGCTCTCTTTCTCAGCGTTTGACAAGTACTCTGATTCACCTAATAACTCAATCCAATATTCAGATTCGCTGGCTTCTTTCAAAGCAATATTCATTTTTGCTCCAAAATCCTGCTTACTTTGACCTCTTATTGCCTCTTTGACATTTGCACCAATGCTTGTTCCGCTACGTAATAATTGTTTAGATAAGACATACTCTTTTTTATCTTCACACAAGTAGCGATAAAGCTTTATAACCCTTAATTATGTACATGACAAAAATTTGAAAACATCGAATTTTGGGGTATAAGTCGGACGCATAAGTATGGTCGAAATCTCTTCCAATCCATATTTGACAAGCGACTTTGCCTTTCTTCCATGTTTCAGAATTCTTATCGCTTTAATATTTATATCTTTATGTTCGCCAACGAGATACGCCCATACAAGAGCCACGCAGACCATCGCGACAAGTCTTGCGATGCGCTCCATATCACGCATATGGGTATCCTCGATGTTGAAGCCGGAAGATTTCATGGCTCTGAAGGCCGTTTCTATCTCCCATCGCTTTTTGTATGTCAAAATCGCGTCCTCGGGCCGATTGAAGCATATGAGAATCTGCAATTCCGGAACTCCATCGGAGTTTTTGATTCGGCTTCCGGCAAGATAGACATACTCACCTTTGTGAAGAAAGAGCTTATGGAAGAATTTCTCCTGACCGACCTTCAAATCATTGAACAGCCACCA
>JAIDXM010000037.1:32500-37775 GCA_029058745.1 Muribaculaceae bacterium | reverse complement strand
ACATACCGGCAATGGTTTGGACCAACTGAAAATTTGGGGTGGAGAGAACTACACTAATCCCGACGGGTATATCCACACGCAAGCCGTAAGCGATGGCAGCATCGTGACTGCCAACGGCTCTGCAACCCTTGAATTTGCAAAAGAGTTACTTACATTGCTCGAGAACGACACACCGGAACGAATCGAAATGTACTATCAGTTCAACAAGCAGGGCTTCTGTAGCCTTTTCTCGATTGAATGAGAAAGCAGTTGAGCAAGGTTGATGAGTTTCTCGCCGCATACATATCGTGAATATCTCGCCAAACACTTTGTAGCCGGAGAGTTCATCGTATCCGGCCCGCAGACTCCCCGCATTGGCGGTGTGATAATGATAAAGGCTGATAATCGTGCGGCTGTGGATTGTATCATTGCACAAGATACGTTTAATATCAATGGAATAGCCGACTACCAGATTGTGGAGTTTACTCCGATAATGTTTAATACGACAACCTGAAAAATATCCTCGAATAATGGAAACTGACAGATTGATATTGAGACCTTGGCAAGAATCCGATGCCGAATCACTTTACAGATATGCGAGTGACCCTGACATCGGACTAATTGCTGGATGGCCTCCGCACACCAGTGTCGGTAATAGCCTTGAAATCATACGCACCGTTTTTGCCGCTCCGGAAGTCTATGCGGTTGTATTAAAAGACATCGATGAGCCGGTTGGCAGTTGCGGAATCATGTTTTCCGACGTGCTCGACTCGGCAGACATGACACAGCGTGAAGCGGAAATCGGCTACTGGATTGGTAAACCTTATTGGGGACAAGGTCTTATTCCCGAAGCAGTCAACGCGTTGCTTTCACGATGCTTCAATGAACTTGGTCTTGATGCTGTGTGGTGTGTTCACTACGATGGCAACGTCAAGTCGAAACGCGTCATTGAGAAAAGTGGATTCAACTACCATCATACTAATCATGATGTAGTTTCACCTCTTGGAGACAAGCGCACCGAACACTTTTACCTCATGACAAAAGAAGATTACAAGATGATGTAATATTGAGAAGAAGCTTGAATTTATCTGAAAAATGTGGATAAATGCCCCGATGCCGATGGTGACGCTTATCAAAACACTCGAAATCATCCGATTGCGTAATAGCACACGCCGCCTGCTTCCTCTACCTGCTTCAAAAGGAAATCTCTAACGTTTGGCGATTGCATCGAAATTGTTGAGTGCCCATTCTATAAGATTGCCAAGCAACGGCATAAGGCTTTTGCCAAGATCTGTCAGTGAATACTCCACTTTAGGAGGAATCTCGGCATACAATTTTCTTGAAATCAAGCCATCGGCTTCAAGACTTTTCAGAGTTTCCGTAAGGACTTTCGGGGATATGTCTGGGATTGCCCTCCCGATTTCATTAAAACGGGTTGCTTCGTTCTCTGAAAGGACACAGAGAACGAGCATGGTCCATTTGCCGGAAAACCGACTTATGACGTTTCTTACCGGACACGATGCGGTACCCGTATATTTTTTCAAATTTTCTTTCAGTGGCAATGCGTTCATATTCAAAAATAGTTACCTGAATGTAAGTGCCTTACGTCGGAGTAACGTCTTGCATGACTCAGAAACATGACTTAACTTTGCACTATCCGAACGAAAGCGGCTTACTGCTGCAAAGTTAATGATTTAATTTCAAACCAAGAAATATGAGCGAAATCAAGACTCTCAGTTCCGGCGATAAATTCGCCCACGTTTCCATCGGCTCTCTGTGTGGATTCGAAGGGAAACTTTTCGTGAAGGAAGCCACAGGCGCCACTTCATGCGAAATCTCATTCGGTTCTCTGCCCTCGGGTGCCACTGTGCCATTCTTCCACAGCCACAAGGCTAACGAAGAAAACTACATCATACTCTCCGGTGTAGGGAAATTTCAGGTTAACGACACCGTTTTTGATGTGGCTGAAGGTTCCGTAATCCGAGTCTCGACCAACTGCGACCGCAACCTAAAATGTACATCAACAGAAGCAATGGCCTATATCTGCATACAGGCAAAAGAAGACAGCCTCGGCGATTATACAATGACCGATGCGGAGATAACCGAGCGGAAAGGCCTGCTCTGATAACCTCCGGAAACACACTGCTAAACAGAATGAAGGTGACAATTTTTCTGCCATCTTCATTCTGTTTGACGTATAGGTCGTAGGGTCGCGAAATTTTAAGGAACGCGCTCCAATCCCACTACCCTACAGGAATTGCTTCCGGCAGTACTGACTCCGCATAATTCTCAATTGGCGCGTATTGATACTGATACAGGCTGATTGTCATGTCAGACAAACCATTCGGGTTCGAGACGTCGAGAATTGTCCTTGCAGAATTTCCATCCTGCCACCGTGTAGAGCAGTCCGCCAAAAGAACGGGCGTCTTGCGGACACACATTGATGCACCGGCAGCAGGCGATACATTTTTTTGCGTCAGTCTTCCTCGGATCGGTTGCGTCAATAGCCCAAGTCGGGCATTGGGCAGTACATGTTCCGCAACTGTTGCACTTCATTTTGTCTGCTTGGGGACGCAGAGGCACACCGGCCGGTTTTTTATACGGTCGCTTGCCTTTCACCATATTCAAATCAAGCGATTTGTCATTGATAACCTGTTCACGGACAAGCGATGCGAACCGGAAAAGCTTCTTCTCGTCCGATGCATCGGGTCGGCCTGTCGCCACTTTTGGGAAAATACAATGCTGTGCAATGAACGCGCCGGCGGCAATAAGTTTGAAGCCACGGGCGCTTATAATATCGCACATTTCAACCAGCGCGTCATCATAATCGCGGTTGCCATAGACAGCGATAGCGACCGCCTTTTGGCCATGACCGTTTACCGCCAATAACCGTTCTGCCGCCAAAGCTGGAACCCTGCCTGCATATACAGGTGCGACAAACACCGCTATATCATCGGCATCCTTGATGTCAATTCTGCCGATGCCATGGACTGTGAGGTCGTGGGTCTTGTAATCCATACCCATGGCTTTTGTGAAAATGTCAGCCACCTCTCGGGAAGTGCCTGACGGGCTAAATACAAACGAATG
This sequence comes from Muribaculaceae bacterium, assembly GCA_029058745.1. GTDB lineage: Bacteria > Bacteroidota > Bacteroidia > Bacteroidales > Muribaculaceae > Lepagella. The sequence goes on along the minus strand of JAIDXM010000037.1, from coordinate 34,709 downwards.
TATCATAATCTAAATTCTGTTTCTTTTGCGAAATTGTGAAGGGGCCTCTCCGGTTGACTGTCTGTAATATCGCGAGAAAAATGTCTGTGATGAGAAACAGACTTGCCGGTCATCTCACGTATGATTGTTGTGAAATATCTCGGAGTCAGCCCCTGCGCCGGGGCATAATATGCAACATCCTTATAATGGAAACACTCCCGTTTGAGCATTGCCTGAAACTCCAATACGACGGAATCTCTTGAAGCATCAGGTCTTGAAGCGACAAGCATACGTCCGGCGAAAACGGCAAGTACTTCAATTCTCCAGAGAAACCGATGTCGTATCCATGAAATTACTCTTTGAATATCCCTACATTAACGGAGACAGGAAGGCATCCTCATATACATTTATCTCATAACTCTTGAAATCTCCAGTTAAAGTAAAAATATCATACCGGTACTCAAAATCACCTAAAAGCCTCCTCAGATAGGCGTCCGCCCCCCTTGCCATTCTTCGCATCTTATCTGAGCTGACAGCATCCAACGGATCCATATCCCTGCCACTTCGGGCCTTCACCTCTACGAAAACGACTGTTGTGTCAATCTGGGCTATGATATCAATCTCGATTTTTCCAATCCGCCAGTTTCTTTCCCTAATGGCATATCCTTTAGATATATAATACTCCGCGGCCTTATCTTCTGCAAATCTGCCAAAGTCAAGGTCACGGAGTTTTCTTTGCCTGTCCATCACAATGAAATCAGCATGCCTTAAACGACATATCAAGACCCTTGACACTATGTGTCAAAGCTCCAACTGAAATGAAATCGACACCTGCCTCTCCATACGCCCTCAGATTGTCAAGAGTTATCCCACCGCTCGACTCGGTCTCCACTGCGCCATCCACAATGCCCACTGCAACCTTTGTCTGTTCTGGAGTGAAGTTGTCAAACATTATTCGGTCAACGCCACCTGTAGCCAAAACCCTCCGGATGTCATCAAGCGACCTAACCTCCACTTCAATACGAAGATTCTTGCCATTTATCCCACAATACTCCCGGGCACGTTCAATAGCCTTCTCTATTCCTCCGGCAAAATCAATATGATTATCCTTTATCAGTATCATATCAAACAACCCAATACGATGGTTTGTACCTCCGCCGATACGGACAGCCTCCTTCTCAAGAATCCTCATTCCTGGAGTTGTCTTTCGCGTATCCAACACCTTCGTATGAAGGCCTCTCAGTTCTGCCTGATATTTCGCAGTCATTGTCGCCACACCGCTCATGCGCTGCATGATATTAAGCATGGTGCGTTCAGCCACCAACAGAGACCTTACAGGACCTGACGCGACAAAAGCCACATCTCCTGGCTTCACACTCTCTCCGTCCTTTATCATCACATCCATAGTTATATTCGGATCTACGCGATGAAGGACCTTCTCTGCCACTTCAACTCCGGCGAGTATGCCTTCTTCCTTTATGATAAGACGCGAACGACCCATGGCATCTGCCGGGATTGTCGATAGCGTGGTGTGGTCGCCATCACCTATATCTTCTGCAAAAGCAAGATCCAGAAGTTGTTCTATCAGAGCTTCTCTTGTGTCCATATTTTTATTAATTTTGCATTGTTATTTTGAACGAATAAAATGTTTCCACTTTTTATCTCTCCGCGAAGTTACAAATTTTTATGGAAATTATACTCCTGACAATCGGCAAAACTACTCAGCCTCATATAATCGATGGAATCAACGAATATCTCCGACGGTTAAAAAGGCTCACATCCTATCGAATCGAATGCCTGCCAGATGTAAAAAAAAATAAGACAATTACAGCTGAGCTACAAAAAGAAAAGGAGGGGGAACTAATATTGAACTACCTAAATCATTCCGACATGTCAGTTTTGCTTGATGAACATGGCACAGAATATTCATCAATCGAATTTTCTTCACAACTCCAAAAAATGATGTCTTCAGGAAGGAAAAGAATAGTTTTTATCATTGGAGGCCCATATGGATTTTCCAAACAGGTGTATCAAAGAGCTGACACCAAAATTTCACTTTCAAAGATGACCTTTACCCATGAGATGGTCAGACTTTTTTTCACCGAACAGATTTACAGAGCCTTTACAATACTCCGTGGTGAACCATATCATCATGAGTAATCATAGGATGGGCACACCGGATGATAAACGAGACGTAACAAAAGAAGCAATCTTCTCAGATTGCTTCTTT
>JAIDXM010000037.1:0-32400 GCA_029058745.1 Muribaculaceae bacterium | reverse complement strand
TGTTGCCTTGGAAAGACTCGAACTCTCACAAACGGAACCAGAATCCGGTGTGCTACCATTACACCACAAGGCAATTTTCAGATTAAACTCTGAATATCAATTATTGTTGCCTTGGAAAGACTCGAACTCTCACAAACGGAACCAGAATCCGGTGTGCTACCATTACACCACAAGGCAATTTGAAACCGCTCCCTCAGAAACTCTATTCTGAATAAATAAGCTATTTCGTTTTTGACACTGCAAAATTACTGCTTTCTTTTGTAACCACAAAATTTTTTTTGAATTTTATTTCAAAAATTAGTCCCTAAAAAAATATAAATACTTTTTCATCCAAATTATTTGGATTATTCATACTTTGTTATTAACTTTGCAATGCAAAAGGGGCATTAGCTCATCTGGCTAGAGCGTTTGACTGGCAGTCAAGAGGTGACGAGTTCGAGTCTCGTATGCTCCACCACCCTATCAAAACCAGTTTTCTCTGTAATAGAGATGACTGGTTTTATTTTATATATCTAATAATTAATTAGCCACTTCAAGTCAGAGATCGTGCTTGATCGGATACCAAATAGTGTATTAAAACCAGCATGGAGAATTCTGACAATCAAGAGAAAGAGGTGTTTTATAATATCCTAATAATATGATAACAGAACTATTGTCTCAATATCGGCTCGAAGGACTTTTCATCGGGTTGTCCACATTCCTTATTATAGGTGTGTTTCACCCACTCGTAATCAAGGGGGAATACTATTTTGGTGAGAAGGTAAAATGGTGGTTCCTCCTTGCCGGTATCATATTTCTTGCCGCCTCGCTTATAACAGAAGGCATTATTATATCCTCTCTTTTCGGAGTCACTGCATTCAGTTGCTTCTGGAGCATCAAAGAAGTTTCAGAACAAGTTGAGAGGGTGAGAAAAGGATGGTTTCCTGCAAATCCGTCCCGCGCAAAAAAGAAATCCGAGAACCAACGTTAATAGTTATCGGAAATCATCCGGTTTATACCTCACGCCGTACAACGAAAGGAACGAACAGTCCTCTATAAAGGCGGCACTGTGGTAATCAGTTTTCCACAGTGCCGTTTTGATAAATCAGTACAACATGCGAATGTCTTCTGCGATAAATTATCACTTTAAATTATCAAGGAACCTGCTTGTCAATCCTTGATAATAATCGATTCTACGATCCCGTAAAAATGGCCACCAATTCCGCACATTTTCAGTCCTCCCCTTATCGATATCTATAATGAATTCCTCAGGACTATTGTCTGAAGCCATAGCAAGGATTTCTCCTTGAGGGCCAGCCACAAAACTTGTACCCCAGAAATCTATCCCTGACGTCTGACCGGAAGGGTCCTCCTCAAAGCCACACCTGTTGACACTCACTACCGGAAGGCCGTTAGCAACAGCATGTGCTCGTTGGATAGTCACCCAGGAATCTCTTTGACGGCTTTTCTCTTCACTTGAGTCATCAGGATTCCATCCTATGGCGGTTGGATATATCAAGACCTCCGCCCCTCTCATAGCCATCAAACGAGCCGCCTCAGGATACCACTGGTCCCAGCACACAAGCACACCAAGAGTCCCGACAGATGTATGTATAGGCTCAAATCCCAAATCTCCTGGAGTGAAATAGAATTTCTCATAAAAGCCTGGATCATCCGGAATATGCATCTTCCTGTATTTACCGGCGACACTTCCATCCTTTTCAAAAACAACCGCCGTATTATGATAAAGGCCTGCGGCTCTCCGCTCAAATACACTTGTCACCAAAACAACATTATTCTCGCGAGCCGCATTGGAATATACCTCCTCAAATTCTTCAAGTCTTACAGCATATCGGAAATTATCCACATCTTCACATTGACAGAAATACAAAGAGTCATGAAGCTCTGAAAGCACAATCAAATGCGCCCCCTCCTCTGCAAGATTCTCTATCGCCGACAGATTTCGCTGGCGATTGTATGCCACATCAGAAGAGAAGGAATGTTGCACAACTCCAACTCTTACAATATCACACATCGAATTGCTCCGAATCCCGGATTCGTTGCAGGCTCCTTGCGCCTGCCCATATTCATTTGTCATATAAATTCTTGTTTAATAGTTTAGCTGGAATCTGCATTGTGGCACAATGCAACGACCCATGCTGTTTAATCAATGTATTACAGTCTATTCCCACTACCTTATGCGATGGAAAAACTTTCTTGACAGCATCTATCGCACGATAATCTTTTTCTTCCCGTCCATACGTAGGAACGAAAACCACTTTTTCCGTCACAAGATAGTTTGCATAAGTTGCCGGAAGCCGATTTCCTTCCTCATCAAAGATGGCATCCGGGAGAGGCACTTCAACAAGATTAAACGGCTCCCCTTCAGTATTTCTGAACGTTTCTATCTGGGTACGCATCTTTTCAAGTTCTATGTGATGCAAATCATCGCGGTCGTCACACACAGTCATAATTATCGTGTTGCCAGGTGCCATTCTCGCAAGCGTATCTATATGTGAATCTGTGTCATCTCCGTCTAATGCTCCATAATCAAGAAACAGCACATTGCTCACCCCCAGATAGTGACGGAGCCTGTCCTCGGCATTCTCCTTAGACAATCCTCCATTTCTGTTCTCAGAGCAAAGACATCGCGATGTTGTCAATAGCGTGCCATTTCCATCTGTCTCAATAGACCCTCCTTCAAGCACAAATTCCCTTGCATTCTCATAAGCCCCGGAAGGGATAATCCCCCGACGCATCATATGCAGATTTACAAGGTTGTCCTTGTCGGAGGCAAATTTAAGACCCCAACCGTTAAACCCGAAATCAAGTGCCGTCAAGACGTTATTCTTAATAACAGTTATAGGCCCGTAATCCCTTACCCAGGTATCGTTATAGTCAATCTCAACATACCTTATCTTATCCTGATTACAGTTGTCAAGAAGGTTGGCCGCATCCTCAGCGTCGTCACACAGAAGCACTACCGTCACATTCTCATCAGTCAACGATTTGATGATTCTCCGATACTGCCCCCTCGCTTCATCAAGGATATAGTTCCAATCCGTATTCTTATTCGGAAGTGCCATCAGTATTGACTCTGACGGAATCCATTCCGGCAATAGCATTATTGCATCATTGCAACAGTTCGACATTTTACACACATTTATAATTTCATACTCAAGCATGGGTTATATTGCATGCCCATCTAAGGGACAGGTCTCCAAATTCGACATACAAAAGCGATATATCTATTGGCGAACCATCCCCTAAATGCAAATTTAAGAATTATATGTGTGATAAACCATCGAAATTGAAAATAATTTTGCACGAAATGATTAATTTTGCATGAATTTTAATATCTAAATAATGGACGATACAAATAAGCAAAAAGGTACTGTGAAAGAATTTGCGGAAATCACTGATTTGTGCCGCGATATTTTTGTAAAGAAGCTCTCCGATTATGGCACGTCATGGCGAGTGATGCGCCCTTCAAGCCTGACAGACCAAATCTATATAAAAGCGAGGAGAATACGCTCAATAGAAGAAAAGGGAGAGAAGGCCGTTGATGAGGGCATTGAATCCGAATTTATCGGCATAGTCAACTACTGTGCGATAGCACTCATTCAACTTCGTCTTGGCACTGGAGAATCAATCTGCAAAAAAGAGGCGGAGAAACTGTATGACGAGGCTATCAAGGAGGCCACCTCGCTTATGCTGAATAAAAATCATGACTACGACGAAGCATGGCGTCATATGAGGGTATCAAGCTTTACAGACATAATACTTCAAAAACTCTTGCGCACAAAGGAAATAGAGAGCAACGGGGGAAAAACCATCATAAGTGAAGGTGTCGATGCCAATTATATGGATATGATAAACTACTCCATTTTTGCTTTGATAAAGCTATCCTATGGCGAATAATAGAATAATCTGTGCCGCCACCTGGACCGCGCGCCTGCTTGTAGGTTGCGTGTTCGTTTTTTCCGGGTTCGTAAAAGCCATCGACCCTTTTGGCAGCATATACAAGGCCGAAGCATATCTGTCGGCACTGTCGTTGGAAATATGGCCTAATCTTATACTGTTAGGCGTATTTTCTCTGTGCGCCATTGAGTTCTTAGTCGGTGTGTTCATACTGTTCGGATGCTTCAGAAAATCCATAATCATTATCGCGGCTCTGATTATGGCATTCATGCTGCCAATCACATTATGGCTCGCAATCGACAATCCCATTGATGACTGTGGTTGCTTCGGAGATGCAATCAAGATTTCCAATTGGACTTCTTTTTGGAAAAACATCATACTATGTGCGGCAATAGTGTGGCTTTACTTTTACAACAAACGATGCCACTGGCTCGTCACTCCTGCCCTGCAATGGATAGCATTTGTCGTCACTGGTCTTTTCATTCTTACCATCGAACTGTTCGGATACATCGGTCAACCGCTAATTGACTTCAGACAATATAAGATTGGACAGAAGCTCTCTGACATAGATGAAGATGTCTATGACATCCGGGAATTTGTATTCATTTATGAGAAAAACGGTTATAAGAAATCCTTTAATGCAGACGATTCGCTGCCTGACGAAAATAATGGATGGAAATTCATCGAACGAAAAGAAATGGCAAGCACTCATAGCAATCCCACACTTAAAGCCCCCAATAACATCCGAATTTGGGACAAGACGGGAAATGAAGACATAACCGCACAAGCAATCGTAACAGATGGTAAAGAGTTACTGATTATGATGCCGAATCTAAAGGAAGTCTCACCGGCGACAACATGGAAACTCAACTCGTTATATGAATGGTCTGTCAAAAATAATGTGACAATGGCGGCCGTTGTCGCAGGCACTACACATGATATTGAAGAATGGGAAGACCTCTCTATGGCAAGCTATCCTATTTACACAGCTGATGACACACAGCTAAAGGAAGTTGTCAGAGGTAATCCGGGAGTCGTTTATTTGGTCAACGGGATAATAAAATGGAAAAGTTCACTGACCGCCATAAACATAGATGACTTTCTGTCTCCAGACACTTCTTCCGATGCAATGTCATTCGGCACTGATAACCTGAGGATATTAAGGAATAGCATCTATATCTATCTGGCAGTCATGGCCGTACTCATTTTTCTTTCCTTCACTCCTGTAATAAAGACATACTATATCGGGAAAAAATCTGCAAAAAAAGAGAACGAGTAATAAACTTTTGCATAATTGAATGTCTTATAATAAAGTCTTACTTTAGTTTTATTATTATGACACGTTTGATTATACCTTCCCTTATTCTCTCCCTGTTCCTGACGCTCGGATGTGGAACAGCTTATAGTCGCGACCATGACAGACATGGCCACAGAGAGCGCTATGAGCAACGAGACCATCATGGGAATAAATGGGAAAAACATGGCCATGAAAAGAAGGATTTCAAGCATCACGGCAAAAAGATAGACAAAAGGGAATACAACCACAGATATGATCATCATAAGCATAACAAGTGGGAGCACCGCAGGCCTCGAAGAATCCACCACAATGCACCGCCCCCTCCACCTCCACGTCTGCCTCATATGGTGAGGCATGCCACAAGAGGATGTCGCGACATTGCTGTTTGGCAAATCGACTATGACACATACATAGTAAGATACAGAAAAGGAAACCGGTTTTATACCAGAAGGTTTTATCCCTATATCAATTCATTCGACAAGCCACGTCTTGTTTCTGTAAACTGGATGCCACAATCTCCCTGGATTGCGATTCCTTCGATTCACCTGAACATTAATCTATAGACAGACAATCCCGCTCTCGGTAATTAGAGGCGGGATTGTCTGTCACATTATATTCGGCAAATACACGCTATATAACAAATCCCGCTATAACAACGTTCTTTAATCAACAAACACTCCTTACGCTTGGAATCATATCGCTCAATTCACGACGATTTCCGGCAGCAGATTATATAATTATATGAGCGGAAAGACAATCGATATCAAAGGTGCGAGAGCCAACAATCTCAACAACGTAAACCTATCCCTCCCCCTCAATAAGCTTATTGTTATGACAGGTGTGAGCGGTTCCGGGAAATCGTCTCTCGCTTTCGACACACTTTATGCAGAAGGACAACGACGTTATGTTGAAAGCCTTTCTGCCTATGCAAGACAATTCCTTGGGCGAATGTCGAAACCAGAATGCGACTTCATAAAGGGATTGCCTCCCGCGATTGCAATCGAACAGAAAGTCAACACCAGAAACCCAAGAAGTACCGTGGGGACATCCACTGAAATATATGATTATCTACGGATGCTTTTTGCAAGAATCGGTCACACATTCTCTCCTGTCAGCGGACTTGAAGTACGAAAACATACTATCGAAGACATCGTCAATACAGTCCTCTCATATGAAGAAAAAACCCGTATGGCGATATTGGTTGACATAAGGATTCCCGAAGGCCGGACTTTCCTTCAACAACTTGAGATATACAGCAAAGAGGGCTATTCAAGAATTGAGAAAAATGGCAATTTTATTGAGATTTCCGAGCTTCTGCTTTCAGATAAAGAAATCGCAAACGATGGATATAGGCTCCTGATTGACCGTCTTGCCGTATCCTCTGACCCCGACGAGATATCCCGTGTTACGGACTCGATAGAAACCGCATATTATGAAGGACACGACCAATGCATAATAAAGATATGGGGTAGCGACGGAATACGTGAACATCACTTCTCCCGTAGATTCACAGCCGACGGAATCGAGTTTCGGGAACCGTCTGACCTTATGTTCAATTTCAACAATCCATACGGTGCCTGTCCGGCATGTGAAGGATTTGGTAAAATAATGGGAATAAGTGAAGACCTTGTTATCCCTGACAAATCGCTGTCTGTGTATCAGGATGCCGTGCAATGCTGGAGAGGCGAGAAAATGAGTGAATGGAAACGCCATCTCATCCACATTGCCCCACGCTTCAGCTTCCCTATACACACCCCATACTGCGATCTCACAAAAGCTCAGAAAGATTTTCTTTGGAAAGGCAACTCCGGATGGGAAGGAATCGACGGTTTTTTCCGTTGGGTCGATGAAAATCAATATAAAATACAATACAGGGTTATGAAAGCCCGCTATCGCGGTAAGACCACATGCCCTGAATGTGGTGGAGCAAGACTCCGGAAAGACAGTCAATATGTCAAGATTGACGGACACACTATTGCAGATCTTGTTCGTATGCCAATAAACGACCTTAGAAAACTGTTCCACAATATCTCATTGTCTGATACAGATAAGGCTATCGCAAAAAGGCTACTGACAGAAATTAACAACCGTCTTGAATTCCTTGATGAAGTCGGACTTGGCTATCTTACACTCGACCGGCTTTCCTCAACCCTTTCCGGAGGTGAAAGCCAACGGATAAATCTTGCGACCTCACTCGGCTCCTCTCTTGTCGGCTCAATGTATGTCCTTGACGAGCCAAGTATCGGTCTGCATTCCCGAGACACCCAACGACTGATTTCCGTTCTGAGACACCTACAGGAGATCGGAAACACAGTCATTGTAGTTGAGCACGATGAGGAAATAATGCTCGCCGCCGACTATATTGTGGATATCGGCAAAGATGCAGGAAGGCTTGGAGGCAACATAGTCTATCAAGGTAACCTGGCTCAGGCATTAAATTCAAACCAGCCGACAGAATCTTACACAATTGATTACCTTCGCGGCATCCGAAAAATTGATTATTCTCCATTACGCCGTCCATGGAAGAAATATATCGAGATAATCGGGGCTCAGGAAAATAATCTTAAAGACATCAACGTCAAATTCCCTCTTGGGATTATGACTGTGGTGACAGGCGTAAGCGGTTCTGGAAAGTCAACACTTGTGAGGGAAATTCTATATAAAGCCTTATCACGCCACTTGGGAATGGCCTCAGATGCTCCAGGACAACACAAGAAGATTTCAGGCAATATAGAGGAGATTAAAGCTGTGGAATTTGTTGACCAAAATCCCATAGGAACATCCTCCCGCTCCAACCCGGCCACTTATCTGAAAGCTTTTGACGAAATCCGCAAACTATTCGCAGACCAACAGCTATCAAAACAAATGGGATTCACTCCATCCTATTTCTCCTTCAATTCTGAAGGAGGACGTTGCGAGGAGTGTAAAGGAGAGGGAACATTGACCATACCTATGCAATTCATGGCCGACATTCAAGTGCAATGCGATGTCTGTCATGGGAAACGTTACAAACAAGAGGTGCTTGATGTAGAATATCGGGGAAAGAACATTTTTGATTTCCTTGATATGACAATCAACCAGGCAATTGATTTTCTGAATGAAACGCCAGGCACTACAGAATTGAAGATTATTAAAAAGCTAAAGCCTCTTAGTGATGTCGGTCTTGGCTACATCAGATTGGGACAAAGCTCTTCAACTCTATCTGGCGGTGAGAACCAAAGGGTAAAACTTGCATACTTTATTTCTCAGGAGAATATTGACCACACTCTCTTCATTTTTGATGAACCCACCACCGGACTCCATTTCCATGATATAGCCACTCTGTTGAAATCGCTGAACTCTCTGATTGCGAAAGGACACACTGTCCTGATTATAGAACACAATATGGATATGATAAAAAGCGCAGACTGGATTATCGACATAGGTCCGGAGGGTGGCGAAAAGGGAGGAATGATTGTCGCGCAAGGGACTCCTGAAGATATAATAGCATCCGAAGATTCATATACCGCCAGATTCCTTAAATCAAAATTGTTCTTAACATGAAATTTTTTCCACCATCCAAACAGTCTTGTCTGATTGGATTATGTATCTGCACGAGTTTATTTACGTCATGTAGAAACAACGATAAAAGGATTGACCACACCGTTGCTGATCAGCTTTTCGCCAAAAGTGTCAAGCTTATTGAACTCTACACTGACAGTATCGCTAACGCATCGGATTCGGCGTCATTCAACCGTATGGTGAAGGATTTTGATGAAAAAATCGCAAAAGTGAACTTCCAGTTCCCTGCAAACACGGATTTGCAAATGACTCATGATGAAAATGATTCTATCATCCACATGCTCGACAGACTCGTAAAAACGAGGAAAGATAAGGAAAAAGCTCTGTGTTCCAACGACTCCTTAGATAAAGACTCCACAATTGTGGTCTCTAAAAAATGACCAATCAATGCCCCCGGTCGGCAATATTGCCGACCGGGGGCATTGATTGGTCATTTTGAAGTCATTCAGCAGTCAACGACAATACAAGACTTGTGAATGGACGGTTTAGGGAACGCCCTATATTAATTCCCGCATTCTTGAGAATCCTACCGCTTACAACCTTGCCGTCAAGATTACTCGGACGGGAAGGGTCGGCAGGAGTGAGGTCATGAATACGATAGTTCTTGTCAGGATCAACACCATCAAGACGAATGTTCGGTACGTTCTGTCCATTTAGATATTCAATTCTATAAGCGAAAAACACTGCGTTATTCTTTGATTCATCGACATACATAAGCGATGCCACTGCACCCTTATCATATGGAGACACCAGACGATACTGGTTCCCGAACTGCACTATAGGTCTCACTTCCTTATACGCGGCTATTGCCTTTTTCGCAAAATCTTTCTCACTTTCCGTCATATTCTTTGGCTGGATTTCCATCCCCAGACGACCACTCATCGCCACATCGAAACGGTATTTGATTGGCACCACCCTTCCTGTCTGATGATTTGGACTCGCGCTCACATGAGATGCCTGTGCTATGGCAGGATAAAAATGACTATCGCCCCACTGAATATATATTCTTTGCAACGCGTCAGTGTTGTCGCTGGTCCAAAACTCATCAAACCAAGGCAGAAGGCCATAGTCTGCACGCCCTCCTCCACTTGCACAAAGTTGTATCACAAGTTCTGGATACTTTGAGCGCAACCTGTCCAAAACCTTATGAAGACCATCATGATATCGAATATATATCTCACTCTGACGGTCGGCGGGAAGATAATGGGAGTTATAATTCATGATGTCGCTGTTGCAATCCCACTTTATATACGCTATCTCCGGATTATCTTTCATGAGATTATCCGTGATATCGAATACATAATCCTGTACCTTGGGATTGCAAAGATCCAATACCACCTGAGTCCCCCCACGTCCGCATGTCAGCGGACGGTTCTTTTGGCTCAACACCCAGTCTGGGTGCTTCTCGAACAGTTCACTCTTGGTATTTGCCATCTCCGGCTCTATCCATATCCCGAACTTGATTCCATGCCTTTTCGCGGCCTCTGTCAAACCCCTGATACCTTGAGGGAGCTTTTTGTCATTCACCATCCAGTCTCCAAGTCCGGCACTTCCGTCATTTCTCGGATATTTATCGCCAAACCATCCGTCATCCATTACGAACAGCTCTCCTCCCAGTGATGCAATATCACCCATCATTTGATCCATCACCTCTTGATTGACATCAAAATATACCCCCTCCCAACTGTTTAGCAACACATCGTGAAGTCTATCGCCATGAGCCATGCCATATTTGCGTGCCCATCTATGGAAAGCCCTGCTGACCCCTCCTTTCCCTTCATTTGAATAAACCATTGCAAACTCCGGAGTCTTAAGACATTCTCCGGGGGCAAGAGTAAACGCAGAAGTGTCTTCATTGATACCTGCCATGACATCTATTCCTCCACGTCCCGCAAGTATCTTTGTCTTATAATTGCCACTCCATAACAAATTGAAACCAAGCATCTCCCCTTTATTCTCCGCCGGTCGGCCATCAAGCGAAATCATGAATCCGGGATTTGTGCCGAATGCATTTCTAAGTCCAGCCTTATCGGCTATAACTGTCTGTCCGTCCGGCAACCGCTCCTCGGTCATACCTGTCTCACATCCCCAAGAGCCGTGAAACTGGGTAAGCCAATTATCTCCACGTGTAACCGGGAAACAACCGCTTGAGAAATTTAAAAGCCTGATATTACCTTTCTTGCCTTCATTGGTTATCTCTACCCATGTGGAGAATACATCACAATCCCTATATTTCCGCACATATTGCCTCACAATAAGCGGATATACCTTGTCGCGGAACTGCATTACCAGAAGCTCTCCCCTTTCGTCGTCACTCCTATCTACGCTTTCCATAGCCAAATCCACACTCATGGTACCGTCCGGCATGACTACAGCAAGCATTTTCTCTCCATATGAATTCACCCCGAACTGCGGGAGTGTATGTCCTGTGAAATTTGAGCCTACTCCAAAAAATCCGGATATGTCGCTATCCTGAATTTTCGGACCGAAATACTGATAATACGCCTGACCACCATCATTGGTAGTAATAGCCAAAGATGTATTATCTGAACTTAACACATATGTACGGTTGGCCGACAAAGCCGTATAGGAATACAGCATTCCGGCAGATAGAAAAAGACACCGGAATATCCGGCAAAATCTCACTCGCTTCATCGTTCGAATTTGTATTATTACTTGTTTAACTCTTTACCATGTGACTTGCGGCATCACATATGCCGTTATTATCATCACATCGCAAAATTAACATCCTCAAGCCATATCAAAGAACTCAAACGTAATATATCAGCTCTCATTCATCTCATATATGCTCCGAATAATACAAATCCGTAACGAAATCATACACATTGAATGCGATTATCCCATATGAGCCTGTTCATTCAGTGTCGAAGTAAACACGCATCTCACAATCCCTACAATCAAACCCAAGTCTATACCTGTTGGTGCCATCGCTAATCCTTAATGGCTCCACGAATGTATCGCGCACTCTTCTTTTACACATCCCGAGTTCCCTCAATATACAATGGCGGGTATTCATCACTTGAGTACCCATTCTGACTACACGAGAATCTGTCTCCATCGCCATCTCTATGTTGTCAACGCCATGATCCTTATAGAATCTGTATGCGAGAGCATTGGATACATTTTCTCTGAAATCAAGATTACTCAGTGGATACCTGATGTCCCGATTCTCTTGTCTGCGACAATCAACCCGATAGGTTGACAGATTACTCCAATCAAGAAGTGACACAAGATTCCTACGTAATGCGGCCACTTCCGACCGAGGAATAAAAACCATTGGGTCAAGTGTGCTGTGATAACTCTCAAGGACATAGTGAGTGTTGCCAAGTTTGGCAAACTCACTCTCATAATCCATGCTTTTTCTGGCAACGTCCATAGTCACCGCCAAAGGAAGACGCACCATAACACCACGTTCGTCTTGTGCCGTAACCCCTTTTTCATCCACCGCTATATGGAGCCGTATTCGTCTGTCAGCAGAAGGCCTTGCCATAACCTTCTGCCATTCCGCATCATATGTGCGATGCAATTGCACTCCTTTCGGAATATCAACCTTGCGGTTCGTCAAGAGCTTCCCTCCATCAACCTTATTAACCTTAACTCCGGAATACACTCCTCGACTGTTGATATAACTTACCCCATCCCCATTATTAATCATTGAGATTCCTTCTATTTTCTCTCCCATTGACTTAGGGGTAAGCAATGAGGCAATCGTTGTTGGCCTACGATTGGTAAGAAAATAATCAGTGAAACCTCTATTAAAGCTCTTGTCCGGCTTAGGCACAAAGGACCTGGACACTTCTCCATATGAACTCCTGCAATACTGCCGATGTCCCTCTATATACTCATTCAACAGATTGTCATACCAAGAAGTCACATTCTTAACGTAATCCATTTCCTTCAGACGCCCTTCAATCTTGAACGAACTGACACCCGACTCTATAAGATCCGGGATGCTGTCACTTGCATTAAAATCTTTCAACGATAATAAATAACGGTCACGGCACAGTATTTTTCCTGTATCATCTGTCAGAGTATAAGGCAACCTGCAAACCTGTGAACATTCTCCCCGATTGGCACTCCTGCCGGTTGTTGCACAACTGGCATGGCATTTCCCTGAATAGCTGACACACAAAGCCCCATGCACAAAGCATTCCACAGGGACATCGACACTTTCTGCAATTAATCGGATTTCTCCAAGTGTCAATTCTCTCGCAAGCACAAGCTGTGAAAATCCGACTTCCTGAAGGAATCGCGCTTTTTCCGGCGTGCGTATGTCACACTGTGTGCTGGCATGCAACGCTATCGGAGGAAGACTCATCCGCAACAGGCCCATATCTTGGACTATCAGGGCATCGACCCCTATATGATACAAGTCTCGACAAAGTCTCTCCACGATCCTAACCTCACGGTCATATACAATGGTATTGACCGTGACATAGACTCTGGCACGGAACCGATGTGCGAAATCAACAACTCTCGCAATTTCATCAAGAGTATTCGCCGCGTTTTTACGTGCTCCATGGCTCGATGCCCCGATATACACAGCATCGGCTCCATGCATGATTGCTTGAATCGCAATATCCGCGTTAGCGGCCGGTGACAACAGTTCAAGATTATGTCTCATATCACACTCTATTATCCACGCGAATAAATAAACTCATTTCTTGAACATCCGATCCATGTCGCGACGATCTTCTCGTTCCTTAATACTCTGACGTTTGTCGTACTCCTTTTTACCCTTTCCTATGCCGATGACCATCTTCGCAAATCCTTTTTCACTAATGAAGATTCTCAAAGGCACTATCGTGAACCCTGCATCGGAACTCTGTTTTTCAATTTTCGAAATTTCCTTACGGTTCAGAAGCAATTTTCTGTCTCTTCGCGCCTCATGATTATTATAGGACCCATAAAAATACTCTGAAACATGCATACCTTTCACCCACACCTCTCCATGGTCAACCACACAATAGCTATCGCTAAGATTCGCCTTGCCCGAACGAATTGACTTTATTTCTGTTCCCGTAAGCACCATGCCTGCGGTATAGGTGTCTCCTATCTCATAATTAAACGTAGCCTTCCGATTCTTTATATTGACTTGACTTGCTTTCATATCTGGTTTTTATTTAAAATACTTCTCAAATCCCCACATCAACAGACATGGCACCCCCACTATCACAAAACACAAAATCCCGGTGCATGATATTTGCTTGTGTTCCGGAAATCTGAAGAACCTTGCCCCTCTGCACACTACATAAATCGTCCACAAAGGAAGAAATATAAGGAGATCCCATAACATAGGCATAATCTCAAGAAATGAGAAAAACATGCACAACGATGACAAGGAAATGATTATGAACACCTTCCCGAAATTTGAAGTTATATTATCCTTGACTCCAGCAGGCATCAAAGTCCTCAATAATATAAGGATACAGAAATACCCGAAGAAAAACGACACTATAGATATAAGGACATCTATGAATAATTGTCCAAAATCAACACGAGAAGTATAGAAAAACACCGAAAACCTGCTCAAAGCATAAAATGCAAGCATTGGATAGAAACACCCCTTGAGTGTTTCATCCGGATTGATTCCGCTTCTCCTCACAGATTTCCATCCCTCAATCGGATTTGAAAGCACTCCAAGCATAAGCAGAAAAGGCAATGTCCTGTCGCTTCCATTCTGTCTGCCTTCATCTCTCCTTACAGTATGTGTCTTCTCGGCCTGGGAATAATTTGGACCGGAGGTGTCCAATTCTTCACCTCCTGTGGAATCTTCTTCTGAATCCCGTTCATCAGCGTTCCCCTCCTCGGCATATCCATCCGAATACACATAAATATTATCGTCTTCCTGTTTCTCAGAAATTTTGTTTTCATACTCTTCCATAACTAATTTACAAAGATACAGAATTCCCTTGTAATACGCAAAACTTAATCGGGGTCACGTAACCGCAACCCCGATCAAATCACTTCGGCTATAACGCCGTTGTCTCATCTAATTATCCCTCACGTTCCTCATTGAGAAGACGAATCATTTCAATTGCGCTTTTTGAAATGCGTGTACCAGGACCAAAAATTGCGGCAACTCCGGCCTTGTAGAGGAAATCATAATCCTGCGCAGGAATCACACCTCCCGCAGTAACCATAATATCGGGTCGTCCAAGTTTTTCAAGCTCGGCTATCACCTGGGGAATCAATGTTTTGTGGCCAGCCGCAAGTGAAGAGACTCCAAGTATATGGACATCATTGTCTCTCGCCTGACGAGCAGCCTCCGCCGGAGTCTGGAACAACGGTCCCATATCAACGTCGAATCCACAGTCGGCATATCCTGTGGCGACAACCTTAGCGCCACGGTCATGACCGTCCTGTCCCATCTTCGCTATCATAATACGTGGCTGACGCCCCTCTTTCTTAGCGAATTCCGCTACCATCCTACGAGCCTCCTCAAATTCGGGATCTCCCTTTTCTTCACTGCTATACACTCCGGATATAGTTTTTATTACGGCTTTATAACGTCCCACTACTGCCTCGCAGGCATCTGAAATCTCACCAAGTGTAGCCCGCAACCCTGCGGCCTTCACAGCAAGGTCAAGAAGATTACCCTTCGAAGGATCTTTGACACATTCTGTTATCGCCTCAAGAGCCGATTTAACAGCAGCCTCATCACGATTTTTCTTCACTTCCTCAAGACGCGCACACTGTTCCTTGCGGACTTCCGTATTGTCAACCTCAAGAATATCAATAGGGTCCTCGTGATCCAGACGATATTTGTTGATTCCGACAATTGTCTGCTTCCCTGAATCTATCTTAGCCTGGGTGCGTGCAGCGGCTTCCTCAATCTTGAGCTTCGGAAGTCCAGTCTCGATTGCCTTGGCCATACCGCCAAGCTTCTCTATCTCCTGGATATGCTCCCATGCCTTATGTGCGATTTCGTTTGTCAATGCCTCTACATAATAGCTGCCTCCCCACGGATCAATCTGCTTGGTCACATATGTCTCCTCCTGAATATAAATCTGGGTATTACGTGCGATACGTGCTGAAAAATCAGTAGGCAAGGCTATCGCCTCATCAAGTGCATTTGTATGCAACGACTGTGTATGGCCGAGCACTGCACCCATGGCCTCAACACATGTACGTCCTACATTATTAAACGGATCCTGCTCTGTAAGGCTCCATCCTGACGTCTGGCTATGAGTGCGCAATGCAAGCGACTTCGGATTCTTGGGGTTGAACTGTTTCACAATCTTCGCCCAAAGCATTCTCGCCGCTCTCATTTTCGCGATTTCCATAAAATAATTCATGGAAATTGCCCAGAAAAACGAAAGTCGGGGAGCGAACGAATCGATATCCATGCCAGCGTTGACTCCCGCACGAAGATACTCAAGGCCATCTGCCAACGTGTAAGCAAGCTCAATATCTGCCGTTGCTCCTGCCTCCTGCATATGGTAGCCGGAAATTGAGATTGAGTTAAATTTTGGCATATTCTTCGAAGTGTACTCGAATATATCCGCAATAATCTTCATTGAGAATGCAGGCGGATATATATAGGTGTTGCGCACCATAAACTCCTTCAGAATATCATTTTGTATCGTACCTGCCATCTCATCGAGCTTAGCTCCCTGCTCCAGGCCGGCATTGATATAAAATGCAAGAACCGGCAGCACAGCCCCATTCATTGTCATAGACACCGACATCTTGTTCAATGGAATGCCATCGAAAAGCACCTTCATATCCTCAAGCGAACAAATCGACACGCCGGCTTTTCCCACATCGCCTACGACTCGTTCATGGTCGGCATCATAACCTCTGTGAGTGGGGAGGTCAAACGCAACGGATAGTCCTTTCTGCCCCGATGCAAGGTTGCGGCGGTAGAACGCATTCGACTCAGCTGCCGTAGAAAAACCTGCATACTGACGGATTGTCCAGGGGCGAAGTGGATACATCGCGCTATAGGGTCCTCTCAGGAAAGGGGGGAGACCGGATACAAAATCAAGGTGTTCCAATCCCTCAAGGTCCTGTTCGGTATATACATGTTTAACCGGAATAAGTTCTGCGGTTATCCAATCTGCCTCCTTGTTTGCGGAGGCCGGAGCGGCATGGCGTTCTCCCAATGCCGCATCTATATTGATTTCTTTAAAATTCGGTCTCATCTTTCAGTTAAGGAGTTTTGCATTAAACTTGACAAGGGTTTCAAGCACATTTACCCTCACATGGATAAAATCTTCGATTCCGACTGCCTGCAGCTCCTCCATGCAAGCAGGTGCACCGGCCACAACAAACATTGCCCTGCCGGCGAGCTCTTTGAATGCCTCAGGTGCGTATTCTGCATATTCATCATCGCTTGAACACAAAACAACAATGTCCGCATTCTGCTCCATCGCGGCATCAACACCCTCCTTGACGCTGTTGAACCCGATATTGTCAATAATCTCGTATCCGGCACAACCAAAGAAATTGGAAGAGAACTGTGCCCTGGCGAGACGCATCGCAAGATTTCCTATCGTAAGCATAAACACCTTCGGACGACGGCCACTTCTCTCAGTGTCAAGGCGCAACTGCTCAAACTGACTTCCGGCACGGTCAAACAGAAGCGACTCCACACCTCCGTCCGCAACAACATCATCCTTACAACCGCACGCACAATTGCAATCACCCTTTTCAATCTTATCGAGAGCCTTCTCGTTGAAATTAGGGAACTGATTGGTGCCAAGTAATATTTCCTTTCTACGTGCAACGTCTGAATGACGTTTAACGCCTGATTTGTTGACACTATTCTGAATCTCACCCTTCTTCAGCAACGCATAGAAACCTCCGTTTTCCTCAACACTGTCAAAAAGCCCCCACGCCACTTTAGCTATGGACGATGTAAGGTTCTCTATATAATATGAGCCTCCGGCAGGATCCACAACCTTGTCAAGATGACTTTCCTCTCTCAGGAGAAGTTGCTGGTTGCGTGCGATTCTTTCGCTGAACTCATCAGGCTTCTTATACTGAAGGTCGAAAGGCAATGTCTCAATCGAATCTACTCCTGCAAGTGCGGCGCTCATAGTCTCAGTCATGGAACGTAAGAGGTTCACATGTGCGTCATAGATGGTCTGGTTGAACTGGCTTGTCACTGCATGAACCTTCATTTTGCAACATTCATCGTCAGCGCCATAAGCCTTTACAATCTCGGCCCACAGCATTCTTCCTGACCGGAATTTGGCAAGCTCCATAAAATAATTCGACGATATGCCCATATTGAATTTTATCCGGGATGCAGCCTCACATGCAGAAAGTCCTGCCTCTGTCAGCATTGACATCCACTCTGAACCCCACGCAAGGGCGTATCCAAGTTCCTGAGTGATATAAGCGCCTGCATTGTTGAGCATATAAGAGTCAACGGCAAAACAAGTGAGTCCGGCTACATCCTTCACCGCGTCATAAAGAGCAAGCGCCTCTTCTTTTATATCACGAGGGAACTCAAGGCCATGACGGAGAAGACGCTTGAACGGATTGAAATCGATTGAACCATGAAACTTATTGTCTTTCCCTTCTTTTTTAAGGAAATCAACAAACAATTTCGCGATTTTCACAGCCTTGCCCATACAACAGCTGACATTAACCTCTATCTTTTCAAGATCAATATCCTTGAAAATCTCTCGGAGGTCTGCCTCCGTCACATCTCCGCTTAATTTGATTCCAATCGAATCAACGCCTCGATCGATTGCGTGCAGGGCATTTCTGTTGATGTCTGACGGTGTTTCACCATCAATCTGCTGACGGATAAGCCAGTTGTTTGAGTC
Organism: Muribaculaceae bacterium; assembly: GCA_029058745.1. Classification (GTDB taxonomy): domain Bacteria; phylum Bacteroidota; class Bacteroidia; order Bacteroidales; family Muribaculaceae; genus Lepagella. The sequence goes on along the minus strand of JAIDXM010000037.1, from coordinate 13,839 downwards.
TTTCGTGCCTCTCACATAGGGGAACTGGCCAGGCAGAGTCCCTATATGGGGAAGTCCCTTCACATCGCTTCTACGATAGAACGGTTGCACATTGAATCCCTCATTGGTGCGCCATACAAGCTTCTTGTTGAAATCCGCACCCTTGAGATCGACATTGATTTTTGCAACCCAGTCTTCTGTTGAGACTGGCTGGAACATGTCGAATAGTCTCTCTTGGTTATTTGCCATAAATAGTTATAGCTTTAGATATGATATAGAAATATTGTTTTGTCTGTCTCAGCGGAATGCCGGCATCACGGCCACGGATATATCTTGAGTCTTTCAGGTCATATATCTCCATGCAATCACGCCTATCGACATATTACATGGGACTTTATCAGCAACTTCCAACACACCTAATTATATGCAAGGTATTACACATGTCGCTATGCCTCCGCACATGCAAATTTAGACATTAACTTTGAATTAAAGAAATTTTTCTACAATTTTTTTTACCTAAAAAACACCTGTATATGACACAAAACAAGACTCCGCATGCACTGTGAGTCATACGGAGTCTGAATACTTGTGTATCATTCCACTATAAGCTTCTTCGAATCACAACGAAGCACCTTCCCCGGAAAGTCTTCTACAAGTTGCAGATTGTGCGTGGCCATCACTACACAATGGCCGGAATCTACAAGTTCATGTAGAAGTGTCACAATCTGGCAACCGGTCTGAGGATCAAGATTTCCTGTCGGCTCATCCGCAAGAATCAATTGCGGTTTGTTGAGCAATGCCCGTGCTATCACGATACGTTGTTGCTCCCCGCCACTGAGCTCATAGGGCATCTTATAACTTTTGTTGGCCATTCCCACTAAAGCCAATACCTGTTCTATCCGTTCCTCAATCGCATCCCTATCGTTCCAGCCTGTCGCATTTAGCACAAACTTGAGATTTCCGCTTACAGAACGGTCCTGCAAAAGCTGAAAATCCTGGAATACGATGCCTATTTTTCTTCTGAGATATGGAATCTGTTTTTTTCTTATCGCAAGCAAGTTGAAGTCAAGCACTTCCGCCGACTCTCCTGAATGAACCGGCACATCAGCATACATTGTCTTCATCAAACTACTCTTGCCGCTTCCTACCCTGCCTACCAGGTAATGAAACTCCCCGGTGGATAGTGAAAACGTCACATCTTTGAGTACGCACTTCTCAGCACGCTGAATCTCCACATTCTTATAGTCAACTACTACTCCCATCTTATAAAAATTTAATGAGGTTGCGTTGTATGTCAGCAATTAGTCCGATTCTCCACTCAAATTGTGACTGGTCCCTGAAAAATTGAAGCATCAGCAACTACATTGCAAAAATACAGATTTTTTTTTAATTCTAAAAACTGAACATGAACATTGCCGTAACGCGGTTAGCACTCTCATGCTCCTTATTGAAATTCATACGCTCTCCGATAAGATATTCCGCACCTATCTCCAATCTTGGGGTAATGTCCCAAAACAGATTCACGGCACCATAAAGCCCATATTTATACTGCCCGTCCTTTAGATCTCCTTTGGGATAATATCGTTGCTGAGAAAGAGCCACGTTCGAGTAAACCTTAGGGGTAAAATAGTATTGAGCCCCCAACACATACCCGACTCCTGCAGGAGCATACAGTTCGCCTCGTTGAAATGGCTTTGCCACAAGATCGAAACTTCCGCATGCCAGGTCTGTCGTATATGACTCATGCCCCTGCCCCACGGAAGCTATGCCGAATAACCGGCAGGAATGAGACACCAGAAACGTTGTTGACAATTGCGCCCCCCACCCAACGATATTATGATTCCGGCTTTCCACCAAATCTCTGTAAGAAAGCATTCTGAACAAGCCTGAAAGGCGCACATGTCCTTTGCCTCCATTCCATTGATATTGGGCGAATGCTGCAATATCTGGCACATAGTCGCTGCATGCCTTTGTATATTCTCCATCGGCGTCTATTGAAGACTGAGGGAACTCGACAGACCCTGCCACCGTCCATTTATCTTTGAATGTCTTGGAATACCTCACAAGTATATTGGTGCGTGAATTGACCCCGTTGGGACCTGATCCATCAATCGTCGGCGGTTCGGCCGCAGGATCTTCAAATGTGGTGGTTGCATAGCCAACCGTCCAATGGTCGTTCTGCAGATATGCCTTCTTCAATTTAAATCCTCGGTTCTCATATCCGGAGAAATCACACTGTATGAATCCCATGAAATCTCCAATGAATGAATTATGTCCTAATATTGTAAAGAACAGGCCTGTGCCAGCGGGTGTTGATCCCAACCGTCTCAGACTCTCCGGATTTTTAGGTATCGGTATAAGGTAAGGCGTGAATCCATTTGCAGGAATCGAACCATTCCAATCGTAGAAACCTCTTATACGGATAAGCCCTCCCATGCCCATTGCAAGTTTGCCATCCTTACTCATAAACATGAAATATGGAGCCCTTGGATCCTGAAAGTGCCTGAATTGATCTATATAGAACCGATTGAGTTTTTTAACTATCGAGTCAACCGGAACCTTCTCGCCGTTTTCTGTTATTACGTGTGTGGATGACACCATAGCCTCTCGTCTTATATCCTCAACAGCCTTTCCCGATCCAACTCCAACAGAATCTGCCTGTCCGTAACAACCGAGCAAACCGAATCCTCCTGCAGACAACAGAAGCAACAACCTACGACAATAAACCGAATTTAACGCAACATGTAATTTCATAGTGGAATCTTTATTGATATTATAAAATACAAACAGATTTTCACCTTTACATGTTCATCCCATAAAACTATCTATTCGAAAAGAAAACGGAGCAAATCCTCAACCCTGCCTGTCTCTACAAGCTTTATCGCGAATTTGTCTTTCACCCCTTTTAGATTTCCTTTCGGAATGACAGCGCATTCAAACCCAAGCTTTTCAGCCTCTGCGACGCGCTGTTCAATTCTTGTGACTGTCCTTATTTCTCCAGACAGTCCCACCTCTCCTATAAATACGGTCTTTCGAGACACTGATATATCAAAGTTTGATGACATAATTGATGCAACGACCGCCATATCTATAGCAGGGTCCACCACCTTCAGGCCTCCTGCCATATTCAAGAACACATCCTTCTGCCCAAGTTTGAATCTCGCCCTTTTCTCAAGCACTGCAAGTATCATATTCAGCCGTCTCTGATCATATCCGGTGACTGATCTCTGGGGCGTGCCGTATGCCGCACTTGAAACCAAGGCCTGCACCTCAACCATAAATGGCCTTATCCCTTCTATCGTGACTCCGATGGCAATGCCACTCATCTCCTCCTCCCTATTCTCTGACAGAAGCATCTCCGAGGGATTTTTCACCTCCTTAAGGCCTCTCTCCACCATCTCATATATCCCGATTTCCGATGTCGATCCGAACCGGTTCTTTATCGACCTTAAAATACGGTAAAGATACTGCCTGTCTCCCTCAAACTGCAATACTGTGTCAACAATATGTTCCAACACCTTGGGACCCGCGATGGCGCCATCCTTGTTAATGTGTCCCACAAGAATGACAGGCACACCACTTTCTTTGGCATACCTCAATAGAGAGGCGGCGCATTCACGCACCTGGCTCACACTGCCTGACGCTGACTCAATCTGGTCTGACGCTATAGTCTGTATTGAATCCACAATCACAATCTGAGGATTCACATTCTCAATCTGAGTGAATATATTTTCAAGCCTTGTCTCACACAAAATCAAAGTATTATCCGAAATCTTTCCAAGTCGGTCTGCACGTAGTTTAAGCTGGCTTGCACTCTCTTCTCCGGATACGTACAGAATCCTCTTGTTGCGGATTGACAATATATTCTGCAACAACAATGTCGATTTCCCAATTCCAGGCTCTCCTCCTATCAATGTCAGGCTACCTGCCACAAGGCCTCCGCCAAGCACCCTGTTCAACTCTTCTGAAGGCATATGTATTCGAGGCTCGTCCAACGGCTCTATCTCTGAAAGCTTGACCGGCACAGCCCCCCTGGATTTCTTGCCACGGGTCTCTTTTTGCGATGACGTCGTCACCTTCTCTTCCGCAAAAGTGTTCCACTCCCCACATCCCGGACACTTGCCAAGCCACTTAGGAGCCTCATAGCCACATGACTGACAGAAAAAAACGCTCTTTACCTTTGCCATGATGATAGATCTAATCAATTAAACCTAAACCTTGAAAGAGTTATCGCTGTAGCCACCGCAACATTCAATGATTCTCCATGACCTCCATTCCCATAAGGAGGGATAAGCAACGGATGGCTGACCAAAGCTTTCACTTCATCCGAGAGACCCTTACCCTCATTCCCCATAATGATGACGCCATCCCTTCCAAGTGGCGTCTCAAACATATTCTCACCATTGAGCATCGTGCCATATACATTCCTGATGCCACTCCTTTCTATAATGGAGCATATATCCACATATTTCACCTTGACTCTACGCAACGATCCCATCGTGGATTGTATCGTCTTGGGATTATAAAGGTCAACAGTGTCTCGGGAGGCATAGACCGTGTCAAAGCCAAACCAGTCTGCCGTCCGTATTATTGTCCCGAAATTTCCGGGATCTTGCACTCCGTCAAGCATCAGATACAACCCGTCAGGGTGTAATACAATCTCACTGTTATCCTCATCCGGAATCCGGAACACAGCTATCACTTCCGGAGCATTGGACAGGCTTGAAATCTTTTTCATCACAGAGGAATCCGCCGTGACGATATTATCGTTCACAATATCTTGGTTATCACGGTTGCGGTCAATCCATCCTGGAGTCGCGACAAGATTCTCAAGTTCAAATGCGCCAAGGGTATCAAGCACGCACTTCTCCCCTTCCACGAGAAACAATCCATGCTTTGTGCGCATTTTCTTGCTCTGCAATGACGAGTATAGGGATGCCTTGGTTTTGGAAATAGTCATCTTTCTTACTTTTTTCGTTTCAAAGATAAGGCATTTTTTTGACAAACGAAAAAATTTATTTACTTTTGTGCGATAATTACTTCGGGCAATGCCCGATTCTCAACTAAATAAATTCTCATGAAATATATAGGTGCACACGTGAGTGTGGCAGGAGGTGTGGAAAACGCACCTTCAAGGGCACATGCAATAGGAGCCAAGGCATTCGCCCTGTTTACAGGGAGCAGCAACAGATGGGTGTCTAAAGAAATATCCGACAAGCAGGCCGAGCTTTTCAAGAACGCCTGTGAAGAGTTTGGATATTCACCCGACGTGATTCTGCCTCACGATAATTTTCTGATTAATCTTGGTTCGCCGGATACGCAGAAACTTGCCATGTCAAGAAAATCTTTTCTTGACGAGATGAACCGTTGCGCAAGACTCGGACTTAAGATGCTAAATTTCCATCCTGGAAGCCATCTGAATCAAATCTCTGAAATTGAATGCCTTGACAGAATTGCTGAATCCCTCAATATTATACTCGAGCATTCGGAAGGTGTCACCGCTGTTCTTGAGAACACTGCCGGGCAAGGATCTAATCTCGGACACACTTTCGAACAGCTCGCCCACATCATTGACAAAGTTGAAGATAAAAGCCGCATAGGAGTCTGCATAGACACCTGCCATGCATTTTCCGCAGGCTTCGACCTCCTTTCTGAAGACGGATATGAAAAGACATGGAAACACTTCGACGAGACTATCGGTCTTAACCGTCTGATGGGCATGCACATCAACGATGACAAAAGGGAACTTGGCTCAAAGATTGACCGACACGCAAGTATCGGAGAAGGGACTCTTGGCAACGTCTTTTTCTCAAGGCTCGTCAACGACCCGCGATTTGACAACATACCACTCATTCTTGAAACCCCCGATGAATCTATCTGGAAAAATGAGATTGAATGGCTGTATAGTCAGATTTTATAAATAAGGCCCATACACTTTTTTTGCCTACCGCATGAATATGAAAGGTGGACTTTTTCTCGTTTTCCCCCACGAAAAACTTAAACATAAATACATATGAAAACAAAACCTGATTTAGGGTTCTGGAAACTTTGGAATCTCAGTTTCGGATTCTTTGGTGTCCAGATTGCCTATGCCCTGCAAAGCGCCAATGTCTCAAGAATCTTCACGACGATAGGCGCCGATCCCCATGAACTCAGCTATTTCTGGATTCTTCCTCCACTCATGGGGCTAATTGTCCAGCCCATTGTCGGTATGTTCAGCGACCGCACATGGAATAGATTCGGCCGACGTCTTCCATATCTTATCCTCGGGGCCACAATTGCCGTCATTGTCATGTGTCTCCTTCCGAACGCCGGCAGCTTCCATTTCACGGTAGCAAGCGCGATTCTTTTCGGACTTGTGGCTCTGATGATGCTTGACACCTCAATCAATATGGCAATGCAGCCTTTCAAGATGCTTGTTGGAGATATGGTGAATGAGAAACAGAAAGGCCTGGCATACTCAATACAGAGTTTCCTGTGCAATGCCGGCTCCGTTGTTGGTTTCATATTCCCTATCTGCCTTGGATGGATAGGTTTGAAAAACACTGCGCCTAACGGCGTGGTGCCACCCACTGTAATTTGGTCGTTCTATATAGGTGCGGCCATCCTCTTAATCTGTGTCATATATTCTCTTCTCAAAATAAAAGAATGGCCTCCCCATATTTATAACGAATACAATGGCGTGAGTGAAGATACCAAGGCTTCTTCCAAAGAATCCGCAGGCCTTGTGAAGCTTCTCGCTAATGCGCCATCCACATTCTGGACTGTCGGTATCGTGCAGTTCTTTTGTTGGTTTGCATTCCTGTTCATGTGGACATACACCACAAACACTGTTGCCCACAACGCATTCGACACTCCATCCATGGAAAGTGTGGTAGGAATTTCCGACGGTTCGAACATCTATGAATCCAAGAACATTGTCTTCAACGACACCATTCTTGCCGTATCTCATGGCAAAGCTCTCGCCGAGGGAGTCACCGCAGGAGGAGTGTTTTATCCTTCGTCTGAGATTGTAATCAACGGCAACGACACAATAGTGAGAGACCATTATATCCTTAACGACGAAAACGGAAATGCCAAAGCTTCTTTCAACACGAGAATCCCCGGCATATCCACCCTACATGTCGATGGATTAGAGGTCGCTGACTGTTCCGACGTAAGTATAAACGACTATCTGTCCCGCCTACAAGGCCCAGTCAAGCTTTCTCAGGCCGCGATTGTGGCTAAAGACGAATCCGGCAGACTCTCGATGGAAGACGTGTCTTCTCAAGAAATCGATAATGCCGCATCATGCCGATATATGACCAAAACAGTGCTTAATGCCGCATCCCCACAATATAACGACGCAGGCAACTGGGTAGGTCTTCTGTATGCCATCCAGGCACTTGGCTCCGTTGTATGGGCCGTATTGCTTCCTAAATTCAGAAGTAGGAAATTCTCTTATTCACTTAGTCTTATTCTCGCAGGAATCGGATTCATAATGATGTCGTATATGACCAACCAGTATATGTTGTTCATAGCCTTCATCCTTATCGGATGCGGATGGGCAGCCATGCTCGCATGGCCTTTCACAATACTCACAAACTCTCTGAAAGGCGGAAATATCGGAGCTTATCTTGGACTATTCAACTGCACCATATGCATTCCTCAGATTATAGCGGCTCTTGTGGGTGGATGGATTCTAACCATGATAAGCAAACCCGGGCAACTGGCTCCGGAATATTTCATGATGACAATCGCCGGAATTATGATTATAATCGGTGCGCTATGTGTGTTTTTCATAAAAGAGGGGAAAGACCGGAATAAGCCGGAAGAGAACCCTGTCTTGAGTGAGAATATATGATATAAGAGGATTAATCCCCTATTCTTTAAATAATTGCATAAAAACAGGAGAGACTGTTGAAGTCCCTCCTGTTTTTTTAATCTCCCATTATCTACCGCCAAGGAAACTCCTCTGGCACACGATGACCCTTAACCACCATCCGAACCGTATTACAGAAACCCCTGACCATCTTTTTCACAGGCCCAGGTTCCATTCCAAGAACCTTGTAAAGCAGCCCTGCCTTATTTGGAAGACGTGTGATACCCGCAGCCAACATGTTTCCCTTGTCGATAAACGCTTCAGTAGATTCATATATCTTGTCTGCATTGTCAGGAGATGTCATGACAATGACATTGGCAAAAACATCAAATCTTCCCATGACACCAAGATTCCTCGGATTATACGACATTGGATCTATAACAAACTTCTCTCGGAACAAAGGTGTACCGTCAAGACGTTCACCATGGCTACAGACCGACAGGATGTCATACTCAAACAACTCACCTTCCTTATAATACTTTCGTCCCCCCATGAATATTTCAGAATAGAACAATGTGGCGGTTTCAGAAATCCGTATGCAAGTGTCTGAAATAAATCTTGTGTGTCTGCACGGTATTACAGGCTCCGGCATAAACTCAAGATATGAGTTTTCCTCCAGTGTTATATTTTGAATAAGGCCGGAATAATTGAACCTCATTTCAGCAAGCTTCGTGGCGGCTCCTGTTGACACAAAAGCGAAAGCATCCTTATGGAGCGTAATATCCTGCCGGTAACGGTCGCCATCCACATTCGGACCTCCAGACGACAGGATATAGACACATGGCATTCCGGGCATCTCCTCATCAAAATACAACTCCTGTTGCACAATGAGCGGATGACGCCTGTCAAGGTCTCTCAAAATGCTTTTCCCGTCCCTGTCTATTTCAAAACCAAGTCGCAGATACCCATGCTTTCCGGGCGCACCGACATACATCGCTTCCGGTTCCGTTAAATATCGCGACATTTCCCTTGCCGCAGAGAAATCGACTCCGGGTGCCAATGTCTTCTCCTTTTTACGCTCTTTCATAGACTTCTATGCTTTCCTAATTCTACTTACCCGTCTTGTCAAACAATGCCATCTTGAATATCAGGTCAACGAGTTCGTCGATACCCTCGCCTGTCATACAGTTAGTGAATACAAACGGCTTCCCAGGACGCATTATCCGAGAATCATGATCCATCACACCAAGGTCGGCATGCACATAAGGCGCAAGATCCGTCTTGTTGATTACAAGTATATCGCTTTGGGATATTCCCGGCCCATCCTTGCGCGGTATCTTATCACCCGCCGCGACATCTATCACATATATGAAGAAATCGACAAGCGCCGGCGAGAATGTCAGTGTAAGGTTGTCTCCTCCGCTTTCAATCAGAACAATGTCTGAATCCGGGAACTTCTCCTCCATCTCCTCTACTGCGGCAATATTCATCGAAGGATCTTCTCTGACGGCAGTGTGCGGACATGCGCCTGTCTCAACGCCAATTATCTTGTCTTCCAACAGAATGCCCTTCAACGTTTTTCTGACATGCTTCGCATCTTCTGTCGTGACTATATCGTTTGTTATAATCAGCACTTTCTGCCCAAGCTCAAGCAGCCTCGGCGTAATTGCTTCAATCAAGGCGGTCTTTCCAGACCCTACCGGCCCTCCTATCCCAATTCTACATGTATTCGACATAATATATAGTTTACAGTTATTATTCAGTTCATAAACATCCTCATATTCCCCTTTTCATGCAATGAGGCGAGTATGTCAAGTTCCGGATAAAACGCATTCATGTCATCCAGTTCCATCACTGACGCCTCCTCATAAAGACAAGACACCTCTCCTGCCAATTTCTCAAGAATAAGTTGTGTATCATAATGCGAAACCTTGACACAGCGCAAGGCTGCACTTAACACCATATTCACGACTCCATACTGATGAGAACAGAACAGTTCTTTTTCTCCAATCCCGGCAACTCCGAACACGATTCCCTGTGCCACAGGATAAGACCCCGGTGTTTTTTCCGTCCTTATATCGCTAAGCCAGCATGAAATTACACTGTCATCAAACAGACGCACTGCGAGTTCTGCAAGCTTCTTGCCCATCCGGCAAGACATCTGCCGCGCCTCTGAGTTCATCTTAAACATAATGAGGCGTCTGTCTATATCCTTGATTCTTTCATAGTCGCCCGTTTTAAATGACCTGTGGGCAAGTATCGCAGCGACACCGTCACTGAAGGCAGCCTGACGCGCCTGCGACCTTGTAAATGACTCAAGAGAATCCGCGTCTGTCACAATATGCTCAAACGATGCCGTCTCAAGTCCGTTCGAAAAAGAAAACGTACCTACAGGAAATGTGGAATCAGTGAACTGCAACATTCGCATCAATGTCATCATATCTTTATCTCCTGTCATAGCCGTTTCTTCAGTGTTTATGATTATGATTCTCCATATCCTTATCGCCATGGGAATGCCCATGAGAATGACAATGCACTATATGTCCATGAGAATGCTCATGGGAATGGCTCTCCTGTCCGGCTCCTCCGAATAGACGGCGTATTTCATGAGGGGCAAGATATGGGATTATCTCCATCCCCTTTTGGAACTCATAAGTGATGCCCTCGATATGATGCGTCTCCATCACAGACAACATAACCTTTTTATCTACCGTAAGCGGTACATATACCTTTGTTCCTTTCACCACTGCAGGCCAATGTTGATTACCTACTGCATGTCCCAATTCTACAGACACTCGAATGATTGTCTCCGTATCCTTGTCTGCAAGGCCTCCCATGTCGATTACCAACACCGGACTGAGTTCTATTCGCAACACCGCCGCCTTCCCTGTATTCTGGTCATAAGAAATCACATCACCGTCAACAATCTGCGAATGTCGGGCAAGCGCGATTGGATACTCCTCTCCGCTAACCCCCTTTCCAAGGAAACGGGATTTCTGCGCCGTCCATTGATCAAGAAAAATATAATCAATCTCAGCATCCGACAATTTCTCACGCCACTCCGGAGAAAGATTCATATTCCCCAATATCTCTGTATAAATTTTCATAATGACAATATATGGAGGGCAGGAAGGGTGTAAAGCCCCACCCGCCCCTGTTCATAATTTTGATATATCTCAAATTCAGTTTTATTTCAGCTAAACCAGTACAGTTGCGCCAGAGGCAATTCTTTCGCAGGCGCCACATATGCCTTATAGCCATCAACTGTAACCTCGAACGTCTCTGGATTTACCTCAATCTGAGGAGTTGCAGTATTGAGCACCATATCAGCTTTGGAAATCTGCCGGACTCCATGAACCGGATAAATAATTGAATCCAATCCGAGTTTTTCCTTGATGCCAAGGTCATACGATGCCTTAGATACAAACGTCATTCTCGTAGATGCCATGGATTTGTTCAATGCCCCGTACATCGGACGAAGAATCTTTGGTTGAGGTGTGACAAGCGATGAGTTGGGATCGCCCATGTTGGCCCAGTTAATCAGGCCGCCTTTTATCACGAGTTGCGGTTTCACCCCGAAGAAAGCAGGCTCCCACAGCACGAGGTCCGCCATCTTTCCCTTCTCAATGGATCCAAGCACGTCGCTGATTCCATAACAGATTGCAGGATTAAGGGTAATCTGCGCAAGATACCTTAGAACCCTGAAATTATCATTCCCGTCAGCATCCTCTTTCAACTTACCTCTCGCATCCTTCATATAAGAGGCCATCTGGAATGTCCGCATAAACGATTCGCCGACACGTCCCATCGCCTGTGAATCCGAAGTGACCATAGAGATAATTCCAAGGTCATGGAATATATTCTCGGCGCTCTGAGTCTCCGGACGCACTCGGCTCTCTGCGAAAGCCACATCCGAGGGGATATTGGGATTAAGATTATGACACACCATAATCATATCGAAAAGTTCTGCCTGAGAATTTATTCCAAAAGGCAATGTGGGATTGGTTGATGAAGGAAGCACATTTGGCATTGAGGCAACCTTAAGTAAATCCGGAGCATGTCCGCCGCCGGCCCCCTCCGTGTGATAGGTATGAATAGTCCGGCCGTCAATAGCCGCTATCGTATCCTCAACATACCCACCCTCGTTAAGTGTATCGGAGTGGATGGCAACCTGCACGTCATAACGGTCTGCGGCCTCCATCACACTTCTTATTGCCGCCGGGGTGGTTCCCCAGTCCTCATGGATTTTGAAACCGCAAGCACCGGCTTCGACTTGCTCCGCAAGGTTCTGTTTTATTGAACAGTTTCCCTTCCCAAGAAATCCGACATTGATTGGAAGGCTGTCTGCCGCCTTCAGCATCTCCATCAGATTCCACGGACCCGAAGTGATTGTTGTCCCATTGGTGCCATCCGTAGGACCTATTCCGCCACCGATAAGTGTGGTGATTCCATTAGAGAGACAATTCTCCGCTTGTTGTGGACAGCAGAAATGCACATGTCCATCTATTCCTGCCGCCGTAAGGATCATATGTTCGCCTGATATGGCATCTGTGGACTCCCCTGTCACAAGGTCTGGCGACACTCCGTCCATCACATTCGGATTGCCGGCCTTCCCTATGCCTGCGATTTTTCCATCCTTTACACCCACATCCGCCTTTACCACGCCAAGCACCGGATCGATGATTGTTACATTGGTGATGACAAGGTCAAGGCTCCCCTGATCTGACGAACAGTCGTTTGCAAGCCCCATACCATCACGCAACGTCTTACCTCCGCCATAAACAAGTTCATCTCCATACGTGCGTAAGTCTTTCTCTATCTCAACATACAGATTCGTATTGCCGAGTCGAATCTTATCGCCCACTGTCGGGCCAAACAGATTATTATATTCTTGTCTTGAAATTGTAGCCATAATTCGAGATTCTATTTTATTTAACATCATTCTGAGAGCTCTCGGCTTCAACTTCATCCTCTGGCTCTGATTTAAAGCCATACTCCTTCATACGTCGGATGGCCTCTATATGCTTCGGATAGAATGTCGGAGTGTCCTCATGACCCACATAACCATTCACAAGGTCATTGAAGCCTATGACACGACGCTTGCCTCCAAACTTCACAAGCTCCACTTCCTTCTGCTCTCCCGGCTCAAAACGAATCGCCGTTGTGGCCGGAATATTCAAATGGCAGCCGAATGCTTTCTCTCTGTCAAATTCCATATAACGGTTCACCTCAAAAAAGTGGAAATGGCTTCCGATCTGTATAGGTCTGTCACCGGTGTTGCGCACTGTCAGTTTTATTGTCCGACGGTCAACATTATATTCTATGGGTTCTGATTTCAGAATCACACCTCCAACCGGCACATAATCCTTCGGCATAAAACCGGGAGTATTGGGATATGCTATATCCGGCTGACCGGAGAATACACCATTAGGTGTGGTGTAGGTACCGGATGTTGAATTACCTTCTTGATTCATATCGATTCTTTTTATTTTATAGGATGATGAATGCTGACAAGTCTTGACCCATCAGTGAATACGGCCTCTACCTGAAGCAGAGATATCATATCGGCCACACCCTCCATGACCTGCTCCTTTGTAAGGACATTGGCTGCATCATGCATTACTTCCTCTACTGTCTTTCCTTCTCGGGCTCCTTCGAGTGCTGCGCTTGTAATATAAGCCACAGACTCGGGATAATTGAGTTTCAAGCCTTTCTTGAGACGACGTTCTGCGATGAGCCCGACCATCAGCAGAGTTAGTTTGTCTTGCTCCTTAGGTGTAAAATGCATAATTCTAATTTTAACATTGATAGTACTTCGCATTAGCCGGCTTCTCCACGGCATCCGCTTTTTATAAAAAAAACAATAGTGATAAGTATATGGTTGACCTTAACGTTCCATTTTTAGATTGCAAAAACTACATCGCGCCTCCTGCAACCTTTTAACGCGAGTTCGGGATAAGAATATTTAATTTACGACCTATCCAAAGGACATAGAGTATCGGGCGGCCTGTCAAGGTCGCCTGATTCATTTGTATAGGTTGAAACTAATCCCAGAGGAC
>JAIDXM010000036.1 GCA_029058745.1 Muribaculaceae bacterium | reverse complement strand
AAATGCTCATGGTGGCGGCTGTTGTAATTACTCTCCGAAAACTCACTTCTGTTAACAATCGTTTTTAAACAAGCTCTAAGGACATCGAACCTTAAATTTTTTATAAATTTGATGTTCGATGTCTTTTTTTGGGAAAGGCGACATGGTGCGTCGTCTTTGGGAGTTAACTTTGCAGTCTCAATCTAAAGTATCATGAAATCAGAACTTGACACGTTAAGGCGTAGGATGTCGGTGGTCAGGATATTGGAACGAGCAGGAGTTCCGATCTCTGCCGACGACTTGTTTTCCAAATTGGCGGAGAGTAGAAATTTTTTATATCCGGATTCGCGCGATGCACGTATGCGGCAACTGCAACGCGACATCCCTTTTATAGCGGATGTCTTTGGAATTGTGATTGAAAGGGTAGGGAAGTCAAACTATGTAATAGCCGACAGGGTTCCCGGAACTGTGGATTACAACCGGCTGTTTGCGGATTTCGACCTTCTGACGGCATTGAATCCGGATTCGGGCATCAACCGTCACGTCATTCCGGAGAGTAGCCGCAACATGGGGTCGGAACATCTTTCCGAAGTGCTCAATGCTATAAAATTCCGTCGTGTGATAGAATTCTCGTATGTAAATTACCGCACCGGCTGTTCGGAACGTCGGCATTCGGTGGCTCCCCATTTTCTGAAAGAAGACCAAGGGTTGTGGTATGTTGTTGGATATGAAGGTGAACGGTTGCTTATATTCGGACTCGACAGGATGAAAGACCTTGATATCACAGACGAGGAATTCGCATTCGATGAAAACATCGACATCGAAAATTATTTCACGGATTGCTATGGCATATGGAACGACCCTGCAACTCCTGTGGAAGAAATTGAACTTAAATACGATTCCCTTGACGGCAGTTTTCTGAAAGCGCGTCCATTGCATCCGTCGCAAAAGGTGATTGCCGACAATGCCGATGAATTCCGGATAACAGTCCGGCTTAAGATAACCAACGATTTCGTAATGGAACTGCTGAAGCGTAGCCGGTCGTTGGAAGTGGTGCGGCCCCTTCATTTACGCGAAAGGGTAAGGGATGTGTTTGCCGGCGCACTTGGCCGCAATTCATGAAAAACCGAATGTAAAAATAACGACAATATCCTCACTTGATATTTTGTGGTTCAATATTTTTGGTGTAAATTTGCATCAGTGGTAGAGACCACAAAATTTTAAGGGAGAGATGCGTTGGAACTTGACGCATTCTCCGCAACAAGATGAAAGTGAAGTTCGTCCTTCGTCAGAAAGTCTGGTAAATTTTCAAGAATGTTGGGATGACAATTGCTCTCGTCACTTGTAGTATGATGCTTTTCGGCAGTGTATGCCGGGGAGATATGCTTCAGGTGTGGGGATATTGTCTTTATACATTCGGGTTTTACCAGAGCCTCTGACGAAAAAAGACAACAGCCCTCACACTTTCTTTATATCCATCCGGGAGGTCGCCGAGGGAAGCCTCCGCTAAAAAACATTATACTTATGAGAAAAGAGAAAGTGAGAAAAGGGAAAGATTCATTCTCTTTCAAGGAGATTGAGAAAATCCGCGAATTAATTGTCCGCAAATGTTCTGCCGATAGGTCGGAACAGAAGACCATCCGTAGTAAAATGAGAAGAATGGACTTCTATATTTCTGATTTTACTGATGATATAACATCCGTAGAAGAATTTGACATTTTGATTGCTGATGGTAAAATCAAATGTTCGGATGAAAAGATTGCTGATTTGAAGTCGGACGATAGCCATACGACAATGAATTCAAAAGCTGATATGAAAGCTAATCAAAGGAGTGACAGCAATCTCAAAGAGGGGCTTGCCCCGCTTGTTGGCGAGAATCCGAGGGTGTTGATTTTGGGTAGCTTGCCCGGAGACGAATCGCTTATGCTCCAACAATATTATAGCAAGAAAGGGAATAGGTTTTGGGAAGTAATATATTCGTTGTTTGACAAGAAACCACAGGAAACGTATGCAGAAAAGACACAATTCCTTAAAGAGCATGGGATTGCTCTTTGGGACGTGTTTGGAGCGGCGGAAAGAGAAGGAAGTCTTGATTCCAATATTAATCAAGAGGTCCCGAATGACATCAAAATGTTCCTGAATGAGTATCCCACCGTGAATATTATTGCATTTAACGGCCAGAAGGCGGCTACAAGTTTTGAATCTTATTTCCAAGACCTGGAAGAAAGTTCCAATCTGAAATTGCTGACCCTTCCCAGTTCAAGTGGAGCTAACCGACAATTCTCTTTTGAAAAAATGAAAGAAGAGTGGAAGAAAATACTCGAATCAGATTTTACCAAATTTTAAAGTATAGAATTATGGCGACAGCATATAAGTATGAGGATTTATGGAGAACGTATTCTTACAAAGTTGCGCAACGACATATCGGATTTGATTTGATTGCCTGACGGTGGTTTTTCTTGAATTGAAATTTTGTAGGGATGTTGCATTTTGGCATTGTTTGAAAATCAAATTGTTAATCAAACATGCCGGAGGAATGTCCCTACATTTTTATCCGTTCAGCAATCGTCTCCATGTAAAAATATATCTGATTATCCTTGGTTGGTCTGGTTTGAGAATATTATAATGTAGTTTTTATGGTTGCTGAGGTGGGTTTTGCATAAATATTGACGAATTATAGCTGTTTTATTTGTACTTTCCATATTTTTATGTATCTTTGGCGGTTGAAAGTGGTATATATGCATCCTATGGCATGGCGTTGTGATGAAACGGTGTGTGGTAGGTTTTCATGTGTAACGCGCTTGTTCCATAATATAAATCCAATAAAGTATGGCTAAAAAATTTACTTTTTCCATGTTGGCGGCACTGAGCCTTTCGGCTACGGTATGCGCCGAGAATGTCGCGCTTTTCTCTTTCCAGTTGCCGCAGACGGCTGTCGGGAAATCGATGACCCTTAACATCTCCACCACCGACAATCAGAGTGTGATGGTTGACTGGGGCGACGGGAAGCTTTCCGACCCTGTGGCCACTAAAAACTATGACGAGACCTGGGAATACGGCACTCCTTCCGGCAAGGTGGCCGGGACTACGGTGACTGTCTATGGCAGCGACGCGGCGACAGTCAACGACCTTGACCTCATGTGGGACAAAGAGGCCGGCGAGGAGACAAAGATTCTCGCGATCAATCTTTCAAATCTTTCCGGTGTGGTGACGCTTTCTCTTGGTTCAAACGCTTTGGAATCACTTGACCTTACCGGAAATCCCGCGCTTAAGACGCTTTCTGTCAACGGAAACAGGATAACGGATATAAAGTTCCCCGAAAGTTGCTCAATTACAAAGATAGAGGCCCAGAACACCGCCGACGCAGGAGAGAACAATCTCTTCAATGTGGATCTCAGCAAGGCTCCAGCCTTGAGCAACCTGAACATCAGCTTCAACAACAAGGACGGGGAAGCTGCCACGATATCGCTTGACGGAAACCCGGAGCTTACGACATTCATCGCTACCGACTGCAACCTTGAGACAATCGACGTTTCGGGTCTCTCAAAACTTGCCCAGCTTACTGTCAACAACAACAGGCTCACTACTGTAGATGTGTCGATGATGAGCGACAAGGGCCGACTTTTCGCCATGAATAATCTCCTGTCATCGCTCGTGCTGCCAGAAGCTCTTGCCACGCTGAGTGTCGCCAACAACAAGTTGACGTTCGCCACGCTTCCTCCTGCTTCTATTGCAAAGGCATACACATACGACAACCAGAAGCCTATGGTGGTAGAGGTGGCCGACGGGAAAGTTGACCTGTCGTCGCAGGCAATGGTGGGAGACGTGGAGACAGTTTATTCATGGACTGCCGATTCGGAGGAATTTATCGACTTTACTGAGGCTGGTGGAGTCTTCACGTTCACTAAGAGCGCGGAGAATGCCGTATGCTCCATGACCAATGCCAGTCTTCCCAAGTTGACATTGACCACTGTTCCTGTCAATGTCGTTGTCGATTCATCCGCAGTGGAAGGTATAGATGCCGCTGATTCGGATTCTGCGGTTGAGTACTTCAATCTTCAGGGTGTGAAGGTGAGTGGCGATGCTCCCGGTGTCTATATCCGCCGTCAGGGTTCTAAGACGGATAAGGTTATAATCAGATGATGAAATAAGGAATCTGAATTTTCTTGGAATATATGGGCCGGACAGCCGAGTGGCAGTCCGGCCCTGTCGTTTTCGGGGAGAAGACTTCCGTTGAAGAGTTATACGGTTGGTATAATAAAAATATACAAATAAATGTAAAAAATGGATATAGCTATGATATAATTGACAAAACAATGGTTAAATAGGGTGAATTTTATAGGGAATATGCATATTATTCGAAATCCTTTCGTTACCTTTGTGGTGAGATATAAGATATATTAGAGCCATATGATATTCGAATCGAGTGATCGGGAAAGTATCAGACATAGCGCTCGATGTGAAATGTATAATAATTGTATTAAATATTAATGTGTGTGCAATGATATAAGTCCAGAGTTTTGTGTTTTCCTGATGTTTCCCGAATGCTCCTGTGTGTGTCCAATCCGAAATCCAAGGTTCGTTTTTTTCTTGTATCGCCCCGCCGGTTGCTGTCGCAGAGGCAGTGTACGGCACTCATGACAATACAACCCTAAACACTGACATCCTGTATGAAACTGAAATCTGTAGAATACGCTGCCGCAGTGCTTCTCACCGTAGGTGTGATGTGCAATCCACAGCCTTCTTCAGCCAAGAAGAAAAAGAAAATCGAGCTTCCTAAAACAGAACTGTCCGGCGCCGCCAAGGACAGTGTGGATTTTCATAAGAAGCTAAAGGACGCGGCTGTGTCTCACGGCGTGCTCAACACTTGGCTTGACAATAAGGGAAAGCTGTATCTGGAGATTCCTGATTCAGTGCTCGGAAAGGCATTCATGCTCGTCAACCGGGTCAATTCCATCTCCCAGACCGCCGATTGGGTGGCCGGGCAGGTGGTTTCGTCTCGCCTTATCAAATTCTCGCGTAATGACAACAACTTGTATATCACTCTTCCGGAAACCACAAGTGTGGTAAGGGAAGGAGACCCCATCGGGGCATCGTTCGACCTGAACTTCTCCGAGCCCATATTGAAGGCATTCAAGATTGAATATAAGGGGAACGGCAAGGTGTTTGTCGATGCCACATCTTTCTTCTCCGGAAACGAGAAGTCGATTTCACCCATAAAGGAGACAAACCCGCTCAGTAAGCTGTTGGGAGGAAAGGATGGGATAAAGGGCACTTATTATGCCGACGGGTCATCGGTGCTGTCGGCCAAGGCATTCCCAAAGAATGTGGAAGTGAAGAGCCGTCTGGCTTATACCACTCCGACAGCGGCCAAGCCATACACCGTCACCATGTCGCGCAATATAGTGCTTCTTCCCGACGATCCCATGCCGGTGCGCCTCCACGACAAGAGGGTGGGCTATTTTTCTGAATACAAGAACCTATATTCATCCGACCTTGACGGGACTCGCCCTTATGAGATAATCTCCCGTCATCGTCTCGAACCCCGCGAAGAGGATCGTGAGGCATACTTCTCCGGCAAACTTGTGGAACCCAAGGAAAAGATAGTGTTTTATGTCGATTCCGCATTCCCAGCCAAATGGCGTCCTGCCGTGAAGGAGGGTGTGGAATACTGGAATAAGGCTTTCGAGGCAGCCGGTTTCAAGAACGCTATTGAGGCGAGAGACTATCCGACGGATGACCCGGATTTCGATCCGGACGACATCAGGTATTCCTGCATACGTTATTGTGTCACTCCGACCGCCAACGCAATGGGGCCGTCATACACAGACCCTCGCACAGGCGAGATTCTCGGAGCGGATGTGATATGGTATCACAATATCCTTAACCTGGTACATAATTGGCGATTCACACAGACCGGGGCCGTGGACCCGAGGGTAAGGAAGCCGGTGTTTGACGATGACGTGATGTACGAGTCGCTCACATATGTGGCAGCCCACGAGATCGGCCACTGTCTCGGACTCATGCACAACATGGGCGCGTCACACTCATTCACACTCGATAATCTCCGTGATCCCGCTTTCACGCAGAAGCATGGCACGACACCATCGATTATGGACTATGCCCGCAATAATTTCGTGGCACAGCCCGGCGACCTTGAGCGTGGTGTGCGTCTCACCCCTCCGCCTGTGGGCGTATATGACATTTACGCCATCAACTGGGGCTATCGCCTTATCCCCGGGGCCGATACTCCCCAGGCGGAGAAAGCCACACTCGACCGATGGATAGCGGAGAAGAGCGGTGACCCTATGTATGAATTCGGCGCACAGCAGTTCCTGGGACTCGTGGACCCCACCGACCAGACCGAAGACCTTGGCAACGACCATATAAAAGCCGGTGACATGGCTATTTCCAACCTTAAGATAATTATGGATAATCTTGAGGACTGGGCTGGTGAGCCGGGTGAGGATTATGAACTTCTTGCCGACAAATATCAGGCTATGTGCGCGCAATATCTTCGCCATGTTAGCCATGTCTATCCCTATATCGGCGGCGTCGTCTTTAAGGAAATCCGCCAGGGCGAGAAGGGGAATCTGGCACAACGTAGCTATCTTCCAAAGGCAAAACAACGTGAGGCTATGAAATGGCTTCTCAAACAGGCACGCACGAGCGATTGGATGACCCCGTCTGCCTTGCTTGCAAAATTGGAAGAGCCGTTCCAATTCCGTGAGAAAATGCAGCGCAACATTGTTGCCAGCCTCCTTTATTCCCCCTCATTACAGCGCATAAAAGAGAGTGGGGAGCTCGATTCGAAAGTGAATTATACGCTCCCCGAATATATCTCGGAAGCATACGACGGTATTTTCGACGCCACTAATAAGGGTAAGTCCCTTGATGCCACCGAACGCAACATGCAGCAGGCCGCAATCGACGTGATGACCACGTATTCCGGTCTCAAGCCTAAGGAAACTAAAAAGACAAGTGCGTTTGCCGAATCTGTGATTGATGAATATGCAGAGACGATAGCCTTGTCAACATTGCCGGAGATGCCCTGCGGCTTCTCACCCTGCCAGGCATATGAAGACGGCGACCATTCTTTCTTTCGTCTTCTGCTCAACCAGACCGCGCTCCCTGTCACGGAGTTGCGTCCGATGATGACATCGTTGCTACGTAAAACCTTGGCTCTCTATAAGAGCCGCCGCGCATCAACGGCCGACGCTTCGACACGCGATTTCTATGATTATCAGATTATCGCGATTCAGCATACTCTCGACGGCAAATAATTTTGCCGGTTGCCTTTCAATTCATAATATATTAATTCAAACTGATTCTAAATGAGATCCATCCTTTCAATAATTTTAATCTGTCTGGTGGCTATGGCAGGTTACGCCCAGTCGGAACCTGTCACCGGCCTTGTGACGGATGAGAAGGGTGAACCCCTTATCGGAGTTACCGTAAAGGTTAAAGATTCCCCCCGTGGAACCGCAACCGACCTTGACGGACGATTCTCCATCGTTATTCCCGACAAAAAGAATGTGCTATCTTTCTCATATGTTGGTTATCGTTCCATGCATGTAGAGGTGGTTGCCGGGCAGAAACTCAACACCTTGAAGATGGAACCGACATCAAGCGATATCGATGAGCTTGTGGTAATCGGTTACGGAACTGCCAAGAAAAGTTCATTGACATCTTCCGTGGAGGTGATTTCAGGCGATGACCTCGTGAAGATTCCTGCCATGAATGTTGATGAAAGTCTCGCAGGAACCATGCCTGGTCTTGGTGTCATGAACCTGAGCGGCGACCCTTCGTCTCCGAGAGAGGCAACTCTCGCAGTCCGAGGTAACAACAATAATCCCCTCCTTGTGATTGATGGTGTGCCTCGTATGGGTACCACTACTTCCGATGGCGAGATGCGTCTTTCCGATCTCAATCCCGATGACATCGAAAGCATTTCCGTACTCAAGGATGCGGCGGCCGCCGCCGTCTATGGATCGCGTGCCGCCAACGGTGTGATTCTTGTGCAGACGAAACGCGGAAAGATGGACGGGAAAGCTAAAGTGAATTTCCGTGGTCAGTTCAATGTCCAGGAAGCCACATACCTTCCTGAGTTTCTTGATGCCTACCAGTATGCACAGCTGTATAACCAGGCTGTATATTCTACGTATGGAGAAAATCCGGAGAATTGGGTATTCACACCTTACGACCTTTCTCAACTTGGTTCGGACCCAAACCTCTATGGCAATGAGAATATGCTTGACTATCTTAATAAGTGGGGATACTCTCAGCGTTATTCGTTGTCGGTGTCGGGAGGTGTGAAGACAGTGAAGTATTATCTTTCCGGGGGCTATACAAACACTAAGGGCCTTTATTCGAATGTGAGCCGCGACAGGTTTAACTATTCCGCAAAGGTTGATGCGGAACTTGCAAAGGGACTCTCCGCTTCACTCAACCTGAACGGGGTTGTATCGACCAATAAGAACTCCTCCTATACCACACTTGACGCCGCTTACTCTTTTGCACCTACCCAGGTGCTACGATTCACGGATGGCAGCCTCGCCTCAATTGGGGGGACTAACCCTCTTATCAATGTGGAGGGTCTCGGAGGCTACAACAAGTTATCGTCAGACTATCACACACTTGATGCGCAGCTTACATATAAGATTCCTGGAGTAGATGGGCTCCAGGCTTACCTCAAAGGAACCCTTGACCTCAACCATCAGAACAATTCCAGCTTTTATAAGCCTGTGACACTATACAACTATGACCAGGCTACTGGAGAGATAGAGGTCGATTCAAGGACCATATATCCTAATGCAAAAATTACTTATTCCGACAAGTGGATAAGCGTCAGGAACTCGCTTGTGGAGCTTGGTATTAACTATAACCATGTTTTCGCTGAGAAACATGATGTCACTGCTCTCGTAGTGGCAAACTATCAGGAAGTCACCAATAGATTACTGGATGCAAAGAACCCTAATCTTGCGGGTAACTATCCGGAAGGTATAGGCAACACTAATGCCGGCACTCTTGTGGGAGTGGAGAGCTTTAGTCAGCGGTTATCTCTTGTGGGGCGTGCCACCTATGGCTTCTCATCACGATATTTCGCGGAGTTTTCATTCCGCGTTGACGGCTCAACCCGTTTTGAGCCAGCAAATAGATGGGGCTTTTTCCCGACACTCTCGGCTTCGTGGGTAATCAGCAATGAGGATTTCTTTGAAAAACTTGGAACCGATGTCATCTCGTTTGCCAAGCTAAGGGGATCGGTAGGTATCCTCGGCGATGACGGGATGATAAGTGATTTCAGTTATCTTAAGAAATATATGTACACTCCCACCGGGGGATATCCTATCGGAGGTATATTCGCACCCGGCATCATGCCGGAGTCAGGGTCGGTGCCGAATATCTATTTGCAGTGGGGCAAGTCTAAAGACTGGAATATAGGACTTGACTTTGGTTTCTGGAACAATCGTCTGAACGCTACCGTAGAATATTATCAGCGCTACCGCACCAACATGATCAATGGTGCGCCGGCCTATCTCTTTCCCCCGTCTGTGGGGACAGGAGGCTCCGTGCCGAGTATTAATATCGGAAAGGTGAGATATCAGGGTATTGACTTCTCTATAAAGCATCTCAACACTTTGGGCGACTTTAAATATTCAGTGGGAGTCAATATTTCGGTTTCAGACAATAAGGTGCTTGATTGGGGCGACGAGTCAACCGAGCTTCCCAATCTGAGACGGAAAGGAAACTCTTACCTTGTGTGGTCATTGTATGAGTCTGCTGGTTTATTCCAGAGCTACGAAGAAATCGCCAACTGGCCTGTTGACCAGGATGGTGTCGGCAACACAACCCTCGCACCCGGCGATATAAAATATCTTGACCAGGATGGAGATAATGTCTTGACTGCAAACGACAAGATATTTGTAAAAAATTCCTCCATGCCTGATCTGCATTATGGCATAAGTCTTTCCGCATCATGGAAGGGACTGTATATGAACGCTCAGTTCCAGGGAGTCTCGGGCTATAACCAGCAGATAAAGGAGCTTTATACGCTTGAGAACCGTTCCTTACAGAGGTTTCAGGACTATCATCTCACCAACACGTGGACTCCTGAGAATCCAAATGCCGAATACCCTCGTATCAAATTCGCGTCAAGTAGCGACAATAACCGTAAGGAATCTACATTCTGGGTAAAAAATTGCAGTTTCCTTCGACTCAAGGCTCTCTCTCTGGGCTACCGTTTCCCTTCGAAGATGCTCCGCAAGGCCCGCATATCTACTCTCGATGTGGCTCTCCAGGGTGGCAACCTTTTCACGCTCTCCTCTCTCCATAACATGGACCCGGAGTCGCTTCAAGGCTATCCACTTTCTCGTACTTATG
This sequence comes from Muribaculaceae bacterium, assembly GCA_029058745.1. Taxonomy (GTDB): domain Bacteria; phylum Bacteroidota; class Bacteroidia; order Bacteroidales; family Muribaculaceae; genus Lepagella. The sequence goes on along the minus strand of JAIDXM010000036.1, from coordinate 11,278 downwards.
GTGTAACCCTTAACTTCGGATTTTAATGAAATTGAAATCATATATATATGCTGTGCCGCTTCTCCTCGCGGCCACGGGGCTTGGCTCTTGTGACAGTATCTTCCGTGATGCCCCAATCAATTCTCTCCCCGAAAATGTAATCTGGGGAGATCCTCAGCTGCTTGACGAGTATGTGCTTCCGTGGTACCGCAATATGGATGACGGATTCTATACATTCGTCACCACGATTATGGCAGGTCTTGGAAGCGAGTATGAGCCCTGGTATTCCGACCAGCTAACCGTGGGTAAAAGCGATTGGTATTCCGGCGACTACGGTAATATTCTTAAGAGTTCGCAGAAGGATATAATCACTCGCGCACGTACGGAATGGTTTAAGTTCTATACTCAGCTCAACAGCATAAATACTCTTTTGGAGAACCAGGAGAGCCTCGTTCCTTATATGAAGGACAGGGTGCTCGGTGAAGCTCATTTCTTCAGGGCATGGTATTATTACAAGATGCTGAGACTCTATGGAGGCACGATGATTATTCCCCGCACATATGATCCGCTTGTAGATCCCGTGCGTTTCCCGCGTGCCAGCTATGAAGAGATGGTGAAGTTCATATGCGACGAGGCTGAACTTGCCTCCACCTTGCTTCCGTATGAGAATGGCTCGTCAGATGTAGGGCGTCCCACAAAAGGGGTATGCTATATGCTGAAGGCAAAAACTTACTTCTGGGTTGCCGGAGAGCATTTCCAGAATCAGGAAAAGGATTACCTTGGTTTCCCCGATGACCGTTCCATGGATATGCTTGACCTCGCGGCTGCCGAATATGACAGGGTGATTGCCACCGGAGTGTATGGTCTTGTCAATATTTCAGGCACAAATAAGGAGGATGTTGTGGCTGAGTACCGTAATATCTTCCTAACTAAGAACTCAAGGGAGTCAATCTGGGAGGTCCAGCATGTGGATGATGGCGATTTCTCTTATGCCAATGGCCATAAGCTTGACCGTGATGCCTCAGCTCCCTCATTCGGAGGAACCGTTGCCGCCTATAACCCTACCCAGAATCATGTGGATGAATATCGTATGGAAAATGGTAAGAAGATTTCTGATCCGACTTCCGGTTATGATAAGAACAATCCATACGAGGGACGCGATTGGCGTTTCTATGCCAATATCCTATATGATGGCTCCGAATGGCGTGGACATACGATGGACATCCATTATGAAACTGTTGACGGGAAGGAAGTTGCTGGAGAGGATTTGACAAAATATGACAGCTCGACAACTTCGGCCGTTACCCGAACCGGCTATTATATGGCTAAATTCCTAAACGAGAAGCAGGCAATCGACAACGACCAGACAAAGGCGAGTTCGCAGAATTGTATTCTCTGGCGTTATGCAGAGCTTCTTCTCGACTATGCGGAAATCGATTTCAAGAAGGGTCGCACTGGCGACGCACTCGACAAGGTGAACCAGATTCGCCGTCGTGTCAAGATGCCTGAACTCACTTCGATTGCGTGGGATGACATTTTCAACGAACGCCGTGTGGAACTCGCTTTCGAAAAGACTGTATATTGGGATCTCCTCCGTTGGGACATCGCCGAAAAATATATGACTGGTACAACCAATCCGCTCTATGGTGTAAAAATCGTATATAAGGCGGATGGAAGTAAAAATATCACTAATCCTGTGGTCAACGGAAGAAATACGGTGGTGAGGTATTTCCGTTCCCGCCAGTATTATTATCCTCTTGACTGGGATGATATACGCTATCACGGGCTGGAGCAGAATCCGGAGTGGATTGAGATGTAGCAAGCTGCTGTAGGGGATGGTGGATTTTCATCCATCCCTTACGGTAGTCCATATAATTTTTATGATTCATAAACCTAATTGTTATCTTTTATGAAGAAATCTTTACTGACACTTGCGGCTGTGGCCGCTTTCTCCGTAGCCAATGCGCAGGAGACCTACAATTATTTTGATCCGGCTGACTGTGATGCCGATGGCTGGCTCTGGCTTGACACTCAGGAGAAGCTCGACAAATATTGCGGATTTACCGATGAGTACAAGATTATCCTTTCCGGTGCTCAGTATGAGGATGCAGAGGGACAGTATGCCGATTGTGAACTTGATGGCACAATCCAGGGATATGACAAGGCTGGCGAACAAGGTGGAGCTGGTTCCTGGACGGGCGGTATCATCACTCCGATGGCAAAATCATATGGCTCGCAGAATGGCGGCGGCATTATTCTTTCCCTTCCTGACCTTGCAGAATTCAGTGTTGCCATGTCTTCGGAATCCAGGATACGCCAAATGGTTCTCATGGGAAGCAAGCAACCTGGAGTTGCGGAGAGAATAGATATGGGCATTGTTGCCGGCTTTGCGTTTCCGTTTACTTCACTCACTTCTGACTGTCAATATACATGGACAAACCTTCAGAATCAGAAAAACCAGAATACTGGACTCACACTTGCCTCGCCTATCGGTGAGCACGTCACTGCCGGGTTGTTTAACGACATGACCACCGATGTGCTAATCCAGGGAATCAAGGTGTTCACCTACACCAATACCAATGAAGGAGCCGCAGTCGATGGTATTGAAGCTGACGAAAACGTCCCAGTGGAATATTACAATCTCCAGGGCATGAAAGTCAAGGGAGACGAGCCGGGTATCTATGTGCGCCGTCAGGGTGCGAAGGCATCCAAAGTGATTGTAAAATAAAGAATCATATCTCCAAGGGAAGGTGTGTCATAATTGGTTTCAATCATGGCATGCCTTCCCCTTGATTTTTATGGGTTTCAGCTATGCATAGACTATCGATTTTCCTTTTTGCAGTTTTCTTACCGTTCTGTGCGCTTGCAGAGGCTTATAAGATGGCCAATGTGGTGTGTTTCGTGAAGTTCTCCGATCAGGCCGACAGCCCTTGGGAACATGACCGCGACTATTACGAGGCGATGTTTAATTCCACCGGGGAGGGGGTAAATTCTGTGCGCAATTATTTTTCCGACATGAGCTATGGTAGGATGGACTGGGAGTCTGTGATCATTGCCGACGAATATATCGATTCACATCCCAGGGGTTATTTCTGTGAGAAGTCTGCCACCAATCCCGACGGTTATACAGACATTGACCTTATGCTCGACACCCGCACGAAAACCCTTGTGAGGGATATGTGTGAGTATCTGTCGGATCGGATTCCCGACGATGTGGTTCTGGATGCCGACGGAGATGGCGTTGTTGATAATATAGTCGTTATTTTCAATGGAGATTCTGAGTGGAGTGCCTCTAATATGCTGTGGCCTGCCAACAATACGGCTCCGGCGGCCCGATTGAAAGGCCTTAACGTGAGGAATTATCTGAAGGTGTTTGACGGGGCTAACGGATACAAGTCTTATGTGGCTCAGAAACTGAACACGGGAGTGCTGTGTCATGAGATGATGCATACGTTGGATGCCTACGACCTTTACACATCTAAGGGCGCCCCTCAACTTGAGCCTGTCAACATATGGGATCTCATGAGCGACAATCAGAATATGCCTCAGGGACTGACGGCTTATATGCGCATGGCGTATGGAGAGGATTTCGGTGGTTGGTTGCCTAAGGGTGATGTTCCGACTCTCACTGAAGCCGGTGAATACCGGCTCTCGCCGGTCTCTTCCGTGGGGGAGGGTAGTGTGGCCTACAAGATTGTGCCTGACAGAAAAAAGGCTGAATATTTCATGGTGGAATACCGCGACCGTGGAGATATGTGGGATTCCTCTCTTCCGGCTTCCGGGATTCTCGTGTATCGTGTCAATCCATTGATGAAGGGAAATCTTGGCAATGACTATGAGCTGTATGTGTTCCGTCCCAACGGTTCTTTGTCGAGTGCCGGACTTATAAAGCGTGCTACGCTGGGTCCGGATACCCGGCGCACCTCGTTCGGCCTTGCCGACGACAATGACTACCCGTTCTATTCAGATGGCGGACGCGCTTATTTCTCAATCACAGACGTGAGGGAAGAGGACGGCCAAATGGTGTTCAGTTTCTATCCGAATATAACGGGCGATTCGGCGGTGGAAGGAATCGAAGCCGACAAAGATGGGAAGGAGACGATATTCAACCTTCAGGGAGTCCGGCTTGACCGTATTCCCGGTCCGGGAATCTACATAGTAAATGGCCGAAAGACCGTCATAAGGTAGCCTGCCAAAGGCAATAATTACGGGAAGCGTTCATTAACGCTTTTACAGAAATCTTGCCGGGATTATAATAGACACCCCCACAGCAAATGTCTGTGGGGTGTCTTGTAAGTATTGTAATACGGATTGCAGGTTGATTCGTTGTCACTTGCCGGAGATATATTCGTGGATAGCTTTTGCTGCTTTGCGGCCGGCTTCCATGGCGAGTATTACGGTGGCGGCTCCGGTGACGGCGTCGCCGCCTGCGAAGACGCCCTGGCGGGAGGTGCGGCCTTCCTCATCAGCCACTATACATCCGCGTTTATTTGTGTCAAGGCCTTCGGTGGTTGATTTTATGAGAGGGTTGGGACTTGTGCCGAGTGCCATAATCACCACATCGCAGTCAATCTCGAAATTGCTCCCCTCTTTCACGACAGGACTTCTGCGTCCGCTGGCGTCAGGCTCTCCGAGTTCCATCTCCACGCATTCTATACCTGCCACACGTCCTTTCTCATCACCGATTATGCGGACAGGGTTGGTGAGCATACGGAACTCAATACCTTCCTGCTTGGCATGGTGCACCTCTTCCACACGGGCAGGAAGCTCCGCCTCGCTCCGGCGATATACTATGACAGCTTCCGCGCCAAGACGTTTTGCTGTCCTTACGGCATCCATGGCGACATTGCCGCCGCCGACGATAACGGCTTTCCTTCCAAGGTAAATGGGAGTGTCGTAGCTTTCGTCATAGGCATGCATGAGATTGGCACGGGTAAGGAATTCGTTGGCGGAGAATACGCCGTTGAGGTTTTCCCCTTCAATTCCCATGAATCTCGGGAGACCGGCTCCGGACCCTACGAAAACAGCGTCATACCCCTCATTGTCGAGCAGGTCGTCAACAGTCATCGTGCGTCCGACAATCACGTCGGTTTCTATTTCCACACCGAGACGTTTCACGGCTTCCACCTCTTTCGCCACGATTCTTTCTTTTGGGAGGCGGAATTCAGGGATTCCATACACGAGCACGCCGCCCACCTCATGGAGAGCCTCGAAGATTTTCACTTCATATCCGAGGCGTGCGAGGTCGGAGGCGCAGGCAAGTCCCGCAGGCCCAGACCCCACGACAGCCACCTTTTTGCCGTTGGGGGTGATTTCCGGTTTCGGAAGTCTGTCAGCGTTCTCGATTGCCCAGTCGCCCACAAATCTTTCAAGTTTGCCGATGGCGACAGGTTCTGACTTTATTCCAAGCACACACGAACCCTCGCATTGGCTTTCCTGCGGACAGACCCTGCCACACACACTTGGCAGGGAACTGTCGGCTGCTATTGTGGCGGCAGCCTTGGAAAGGTCTCCTTCTGCCACATGATGTATGAACTCGGGTATGTCGATATGCACGGGACAGCTCCCCACACATCTTGGATTCTTACAGTTGAGGCACCGGCTTGCCTCAAGTGTCGCTTCTTCGGGGTTGTAGCCGTAGCACACCTCCTCAAAATTTGTGGCCCTTACCTTTGGGTCTTGTTCCCTGACGGGAACACGTGGAATTCTGTTAGCCATTGCACTTGCAGTTATGGGTTTCTGGATTATTCTTGGGATTGTCGCGATACATGTTCTGTCGTCTCATTGCTTCATCGAAATCCACCTTGTGGGCGTCAAACTCAGGTCCTTCCACACATGTGAAGCGGGTCTTTCCATCAACAGTGACGCGGCATGCGCCACACATTCCGGTGCCGTCCACCATAAGGGCATTAAGCGAGGCCATTGTGGGTATTCCATATTCCTTTGTGGTCATTGAGGCGAATTTCATCATAATCATGGGGCCTATTATAACGCAATGGTCGTAGCTCTTCCCCTTGTTGTCGATGAGATCTTTCATAAGTCCGGTCACCATTCCGTGGAATCCTTCAGAGCCGTCATCTGTGCATAGGAATACGTTGCCCACTGTCTTCATCTCCTCTACATATGTGAAAAGATCTTTGGTCTTGGCTCCTATTACCACGTCGGCAATGACTCCATGTTCCTTAAGCCATTTCACCTGCGGATACACGGGGGCTGTGCCCACGCCACCGGCCACAAAAAGTATTCTCTTTTTTCTGAGTTCCTCTTCCGGAAGGTCGAGGAGGTCGGACGGGCATCCGAGGGGACCCGCGAAATCGGCGAATCTGTCTCCCTCTTGCATATCTACAATCTTGCGCGATGAGTGGCCGATGGCTTGGGTAACGATAGTTACAGTACCGGCTTCAGAATCGAAATCGCATATTGTCAGAGGTATGCGTTCGCCATGGGCGTCTGTGCGCACAATGATGAATTGTCCCGGTTTGGCTGATGACGCCACACGCGGGGCATTTACTTTCATCTCCACGATGTTGGGTGAAAGCTCACGTCTGCTTACAATTTCAAACATACAATGTCATTAGTCAGATTAGGTTGATAAGAACCGTAGCGGATTGTCGTCATCCGTGTTTCCATGGCTTGGGTTATGTCAGGTTCCGGCTGTTGTCAGAATCGGCTATACTCCGAGAATCCGTATCGGTAATGCAAATGTAATGTATGTAGTTGAATCCTACAAATTTTACAACATTAAAAATCAATTGATGTCGCAAAAAACGGAAACGAATATTCTGTTGATTTCTTTTATAAATGCCGGGTCTTCATTTTTCTTATATTCGGAGTATAGATATTTGATGTCAGAAATCTGTTTGTCAGATAATATATCAAAATCCACAATCTTCGCATTGTTGATGTCATTGGGTTCGAATTTTGTCAGACCATTGCCATATTGCCTTGAGTTGTCGAGCAACACCTGATGGGCAATGTCTGTCAGCAGGTATGCGAAAAACACATCTATGTCGATAAACATATTTGTGACATACATGCAGTGGAATGTGGTCAGGTTGGAAACGTTGGCTTCGTTTCTGACAAATTTGATTTTCTTGCGGCTGAATACAGAGACCCAAATTGGAGCCGGCGACCTTTTCTCCAAGGCATACCACGGATTGCGTTTGCTGCATAGATGTTTGCTGTGGATGCCTGCCTTTTCTCCTATGCGGATATAATCCTGCACTTCCGGAATCATCTCATTGCCTTGCCCTTTAAAAAGATATACGGTTTTATCGTTTTGTGATAATTGTGTGAAATCTTCTTCAGAGAAAATGTTTTTTGATATGTCTGAGCAGTGGCAGATACATTTAAGCAATGCATCCTGTGGAATATTAAGCTCATAGGCCTTTGACCGGGTTATGGTGAAATATTTATTTGCTCCTGTAGCTATGCCTCTCGAAACCCTCGTGTAGTTGGAGAAGTCGGTGAGATGTTTAAATCCGGAGGAGTTGTTGTCTTGATATTTTTTTTCCATTTCTCTTCAGGGAAGAGGTCGGAGTATGCTATATCTTTAAAGTTTGAAAGCGCACTGTGTAAATCGGATGGATTTTTTATCAGAGAAAAACGCATGGTGCCTTCGGAGGGTTTGTTCTCAATAAGGGTGATACATGCCGTTGTCATGGCATCGTCAAAGATATTCTCTTCGAAATCAATTATTATGAAGTGAATCCGCATACCCGTGTTTTTTAGGTATCGTTTCACTTCCACACCGTAGTCAGCATTCAGAAATTCAGATGGTGTTATGAACGCGCATCTGCCGTCCTTTTTTAGCTGGGATAATGCCTTGAGAAGAAATAGCGTGTAGATATTGGTGAACTTGTTAAGCCTTAATCCAAGATGACTGTTGACAAGAGGAATAGCTCGTTTATTGTCATAATCATGGAACTTCATATATGGCGGATTGCATATTATGCCGTCATATGACTCATTCCATGAAGAGGTTATGTAGTCATCGAGGATAAGTGTTACTTCTTTGTTGTCGGAGAAATTGGACAAGGCGACGTTGAAGATATGATTGTCTATATCAAAACCTGTGATTGATAGCTGGATGTCTTTATTAAGCAATAACCGGCTGAATACCCCGAGTCCAAATGCGGGCTCAAGGATTGATTGAACCCTCCTTGAGTTGCCGATAATCCAGTCTGCCATAAAATTCGCTATGACTTCAGGTGTGAAGAACTGAGCGAACTTTTTACGGTGTGATATGTCTGTAAATGAACAATAATCCTTTTCTGTGATCATAAACAACAGTCAAACAGTGTTTCGAATTGCGTTTTATCTATGAAGGCTTCACCTCCTTCAAATTTCACGTAAAATAAGAGTCGTCCGCGAATAAGCTCTTTCCGGACACAATGGTGATGAGGTTCTATGATTTTTTCTGCTATGCATATTCCATCTTGTGATGGAATCTTTATGGTAGTTTTGTTTTGATTTTTGGAATCTTGCTCTATGAAATATTTTTTCCCGGAGAGGCTATTCGAGCCAGATGCCTTCGATTGTGGATGATATCTCGGAGCCTTTGCGGAATGGTATTATAAGTTGCACGAAGTCAATTTCGTGTTTGTCGAAAGGCATGGGTGAAAGCTCTGTTTCCCGTTTGAGAAAGGTGGGAAATGGTGCGGGCACAATGAGAGATGTCCTCTGACTTAGTGATGAAAGTGGAATTCTAAGTTCTGTAGGTCTTTCGGAATCAGAAAGTTTGGTCAGAGGCAGCAATGCGGAATATGTGGCCCCGTTTTTCCCGACAAGCGCGATTTCGCTTCCGCTCAACCCCCCGGTTTCTCCAAGTCTTACCACAATCTCCTTTTTATCATTCAGATTCGGAGCATCTGCGAGTTCGTCGCCCACATACCGTTTCACCACGAGGACTCCGTCATTTGAAGGAGAACTTGCAATCCTGTAGGCATTATTCCCGACTGGCGCATTGATTTCGGTGTAAAAATGGAAATCCCAGGCCTGCGGAATCATGACTACTTCAAGATTCCTGTCGTTTTTTTCGGGCGACAGAAGAATTGCCGGTTCGGAGGGCAATGCTTTTTTCGATTCATAGTAACTGTAGTCAGTGAAATCCCAGTCGAGAGGATTTCCGGCAGTGTTTCCAGGCCATGTCGTGTCGCTCCCGTCTTCTTTCACTACTATATTATAGCGGAATGCATCGTCCCCTCTGAGTGCTGAGGCGGGAATTACAGCTGAATAGGTGTATCCATCTTTGAGGGTCATGGGGAATAGGGCATTTTTGTCTTTCCAGAACGACACTGTGGAAGGGTAGATGATGACACTTTCGGGATTTTTCGAACCGAATATTTCTGCCGATATTTCCACATCGCCCTCAGGGTTGATGAGATGACGTGGATTGTGGATTACAATATTTTTGACATCCTCCGGTTCGGGTGCCGCAAATTCTCTCATGCCCTCATTCATAAAGGAAGTGTCGGCAACAGCTTCCATTAGACTTGCACTGTCGGCAGAAAGCAGATATACACCAGGATAGACTGGCATCTTTGCGTCGATGGCCTGACCTTCCCGGTGGTTGCCGGGATTTATGGCGGAGTATTTATAGGAATCGCCGAGGGCGGGAAGATTTATTGTCATGTCGCGGTCGCGATACACAATCTTCCCTATTTCCTTATTCAGGGAAGGTTTCTCAAACGGGTCGGAGATTAGCATCACATCAGGCATAACCTCAAGACGCCATATGCCGGGCATCTCGGTCTTGTCAATGAAATAGGCCCCGCAGCCGTCATAATCCACCACCGGTGACGAGCCGTGGCCCGCCACATGAGAGAGCGCGGAGAAATCTTTTGGGGCAGAGGATGTGGAGTTGCTGTAAAAGAACTTGTCGCCGTTGTTGAGTTCGCTGAGGTCATCGGCATAGCTGACTCTGAAATCTCCGAAGACTGTGTCTGCGGGGAAAGAGCCGAAATCACTGCCTCGTGGAATGTTGCGGGCGGCTTCTCCGGCAATCAGCATGCTCAAGGCTTTGGCCGGAGTATATGCGAGGTTGAGGAAATGGGTCTGGTATTCCGTATTATATTTGGCGATGTCGGTAGGGTCGTAGGCAAACTGGGTTATCCATTGGAATCCCTCTTTTCGGAATGTGCGGGCAATCGCCGGATACATATATGAATATAGTATGTCGCCCGGGTCGAACTCATATACGAGCCTGGCCATCTTTCCATAACTCTTTATCGAATCTTTCCAGGGTATGTCGTAGCTGTCAACCGAAGGAAGAAAGTTGCCTTTTCTCTCATGCCCGGCCACGAGTCCTGTAGGATACCATTGGTAGGTGGTCCCCTGTATGTCGGCATCGTAATATGCTTCCGTCACATTGGGGTTGTGGCTTACATTATATAGTATTGGTTTGTCGAAGCCACCCGCTCTGATTGCACGTGCCATTTTATTAATATAGGAAGACACCTGCTTCTTTGTCCCGGAATGGCATGGCTCGTTGTTGACTTCGATGGCGATTATTGCATTGTCGTTGGCATAGCTTTTACCGGTGTAGGGGTTGACGTGCGACACGAGCTGTCTGAGGTAGTTGGCCTGTATCTTCTGTGCATCCTCCCTCTCATGGATTTCGCATTTCGCGAAATCATATGTAAAGGCTCCGGTGTCGATATTCTTTTCGGGATATCCATTGCCGAAATTGGTCTGTGCGGTAAGCACGATGTCGATGCCTCTCTTCTCAAGAGCGGCGATGAGATAGTCGAGAAGATTGAGATGTTGGTTTTCGGCAAGGTTCCCGGTGCTGTCAGCTATTTCGGCTTCCCATAAGTGAAGCCGGAATCCGTTAAATCCAAGCCTCCCGAAGTGGGCGACATCGCGGTCGATGGCTTTTTTGGGGTTGATTCCCTTTTTTTCAAGGGCTCTGTAGGCGTGTGCGAATGGCACGGTATAGTTTGTACCATAGTAAGAGACCTCCTCTTTTGTATCGGAACGTCGCATCACACCCTTGTTGTCGATGTATATTTTGTAGTGCTGACGGTCCGGATTATGCTCAATGGCGATGGATTCGCTGGGGAAAAGAAGGATGGAGGACATAAAAAAGTAGGATACTATACCCAAAATTGGACTCGCTATCCTTAAAAAAGAGGGTCGTTTCATCTTATGGTTGGGATTTTTTTTAACGAAAATGGAAATTTTAAGCGTTTTTTAGCGCACGCAAGTTTTAATATAACGCATGAAATAAGGTAAAAGTTTTATGGATTAACAAAGTGAAACAGATTTTAACGTTTGTTGATTTGACTGTTTGACAGCG
>JAIDXM010000035.1 GCA_029058745.1 Muribaculaceae bacterium | reverse complement strand
GTGCCACCAGGAATCGAACCGGGGACACAAGGATTTTCAGTCCTTTGCTCTACCAACTGAGCTATGGCACCTTTTGACTTTAGAAACTGTTTTTCAACTGTCGTTCCTTGTCGTTTGCGAGTGCAAAGTTATAAACTTTTTGTGACTCCTCCAAATTATTTTGATGTTTTTTTACAACTTTTTTACAACTTAATTATCATATTACTAATATTCACCCACTTACACTTTATCAAATTTTACATCTTTTCCCATTTTCTGATTTTACATGTAATCCTTCTGCTGAAGAACCCTATATTTTGTCCATTTATAGTCAACACACAAAATAAATGTGCATTTTACACCTGTGCAAATCCTACATGCCAAAGGCAATAAGCATTACCTACAAACGACTAAATTTTGATAATCAACATGTTAATGCTTTAAATAAAATATTGAGAATTAAATATTTAGTCTATTTATGGGTAAAGATTAGTGCCAAAGACATGTCCCTACCCTCAGAAATGCACAAATACTTACTGTTGCGACTATAATCACTCCAGACTCTCCTTACATGCCACTATTATCGCTTATCTCTTATACATTCCTCCTTTACATATTCCTGAATTACTCTTCACGTATATTTTCCTTGTTTGCCCTTACTGTATATCGTGGCTCATGACAAGACTTCTCAGAAACATCCTATTGGCGAGCCCATTTTTACAGCAAATGACAAACAATGATGACTTTCAAATAATCCATGAATCCAGGCGGAAGCTGACTATCCTTCTGTATGCGATATAAATTGAATCATAAAGCACGGGGTATCATTCTATCGGAGTATAAAACGTCTGCGACACGATACGGATATGAAATGAAACGGATGTAGCTTTCCCCGATTTGTGCCGTACGTTCCTCGATGGAAGTCACCTGACGGACATTCAATGTCGCCTGAAACGCCCGAGAAGATAGCCGGCGGCCTCTTTCAGCTCAGGGAAGCGCATTATCCACATTATACCGATATAGACGGCTCCTCCCCCCGCCATCTGCACCATCAGCGCCACCAACGGAGGCAACGCCAGCATTCCCAAGAGCCAACATGCAACACACATGGCCAATGACACGAGGACGAAAGGAATCAAATCCGTAATCATGCCCGCCATCCCGTATCCTATCGAACTTCCCGCAAGCCACACTACAATGACCCAGGTCAGCACCGAGGCCCACAGCTGTCCCCATACCAGCAGAGACAGGCTTCCGGAAAAGACAGTGGCGAGTATGGCCACTGCAATCGCACAGTCCTTGACCAGCTCAATTATGAAGAGCCGTCGGCCATATCCTTTGGAGAGCATATAATTGCCATAAAGCGACACAAGGACCACAAACACTCCCCTAACGCACAATATCTGGAAAAGGAGCACAGCAGCATCCCATTTGTCGCCAAAGAAGGTATGAAAAAGCGACAGTCCTACAGAAGCAAGCCCTGCCATCGCGGGAAATAGCACAAACGCCGTAAACCGGTTGATTTTTCTCACATACCTTCTGAAATCCCGGTCATCATCCTGAAACCTTGAAAGAAGCGGCACAAATGAGGCCGTCAGAATCTGCGACAATGAGGCTGTCCCCATCTTACTCCATTTGTCGGCCTGCGAATAGACTCCCAAATCTCTCAAGGAATAGGCAGCGCCGATTACAAACGAATAGATTGTCAGGAACAGAGTGTTGAGCATCGACGATGAGAACACACTCAGCCCTATCCTCCATATCTTCCGCAACGACGACATCCTAATCCAGCAGGTCGGAATCCAGTCGCCGGCAACCCAGAGTATCGTAGTCTTTATCGCCGCCAAGGCCACCGACTGCCACACAAGCGCCCACGCCCCATACCCCAAAAGCGCGAGGCATATCCCAATTGCCCCGCCTATCGACTGAGCCACGACATTCGACACGGCTATCATCCTCACATCCATCCGCTTCATGAGCCTGTTGGTCTGAACTATCGCAAGCGCATTGAAGACAAACGTAAGAAACATGACCTTCGACAACGGTATAAGGCGCGTGTCTCCCTGAAAAATATCCGCTATCAATGGAGAGCAGAACCATAATATCACATAAATCGCAAGACTTACAGTGAGGTTAAACCAAAACACCGTGGAATAATCTTCATCCGACGGTTCTTTACTCTGAAGCAATGCGGCGCCGAAGCCACTGTCGGAAAACACGATAGCGAATGCCTGAAACACAAGCAACGCCCCGACAAGGCCGAAATCTTCCTTTGACACGACATTGGCGAGCACCACTCCAACCACCCCATACAGTACCTGCGACGCGAGGCGGTCGATCGTGTTCCACTTCAATGTCCGCGCCGTCTTCAGTTTAAGCGGCACGGAATCGGGGGGATTGCCATCGGTCTTCATAATCCACGTTCAGTCTGCATGTTACGCTGTCTAATCTTCCACCACAGAATCCGAGTCGTCGTCAGACATCTCATCATTCCTATACTCATCATCAGAATCCTGGCCGCCATCAGCGTTCTCCTCCACAACGACAGCGTCAAGTTGTTCCCCTTCCGGAAGACGGAACAATTTCCCGCCTCCCGACTTTTTCACCACAGGGTCTCCCTTATAATATATCTTAGTAGAGCCGATGCCCTTAGCCGTCAGCCGCTCCACAGGCCAGCACCCTATCGTGCCGCTTCCCAATATCTTGCAATCCACCTGATTCGCCTCAAGCCTGTCGGCGGATATTACCCCTGTACCCAGCATCTTCAGCTCAGCCTCCTGACACCGACCGGAAACGTTGACACTGCCATTTCCCGTGGCGATCATCGCCTTCACCTTATTTGCGTGCAGATTCTCAACCGTAATCGAGCCATTGCCCACTTCCTTGGCGCTGAATTCGGCACATGGGGCCGGATTCTCCACGACAACTGCAAACGACGAGGCATTTTCCACGGAAGTCAAGAAATCGGAATAAACATATAACGTCGGCAAATCAGGATTGCCCACATCTTCTGTTGACACCTGTATCCTCAACGTCCCACCTTTGGGAGTGATGATGAAAGCATCGGCGAACTCCCTTGAGCCGACATACTGCACATAACCCGACGAGTCGGGGAGGCAACGATATACCACATTGACATTGTCAGACACTTTGAGCTTGTCAAATTGTCCGACCTCAACCTTATAACTCTCCTTCACCTGTGCCGGTGACGCCAATATCCCCCATAGGGCGACAAAAACCAGTAGAAACCTTTTCATATCAATAATCTTAATTTCAATAACGAGGGACATCTTCCACAACGTCATTCCCGCCGCACTCCAAGCCGAAGGAAACCAATCCTCAGGCCGCAATCAAAGACTCCCTCTACATTTTATAACGAGACTCATCCCGCGTTAGCCGAAATACCGTTCTTCTATTTCACAGATTATCTGTTCCAGTTCGGCGGCAGTCTCAGCACGTAGCAGCCTGATTCTGGTCTGTCTGAAATCAGGGAGCCCCTTGAAGAGAGGAGTCGCCGCCAAATGCCTTCTGACATGCAAAATCCCTCTGTATTCATCTATCCTCCCGATACTCTCACTAATCTGGCGACGAATGAGCGAGAACTTCTCGGCATCCGGCAATGGAGTCCACTCCCCTTTCTCAAGATATTGGGTCACATCATGGAATATCCACGTCGCACCTATGGCCCCACGTCCAATCATTATACCGTCAACACCATATTTCTCAAACACCTCTGCGGCCCTTTCAGGCGTGGTGACATCGCCGTTTCCTATCACAGGAATCTCCATCCTCGGGTCTGCCTTCAGCTCTCCTATCAAAGTCCAGTCGGCCTCCCCCGTGTACATCTGCGATCGGGTGCGTCCATGCACCGTAAGCGCCGCTATTCCACAATCCTGGAGTCGCGGGCCGAGATCCGTGATGACTTTATTCTCGCAGTCCCAGCCAAGCCTGGTCTTGACCGTCACCGGAATCGATACAGCCTTCACCACCGCCTCGGTTATTGAAAGCATCTTAGGGATGTCGCGCAACATTCCCGCCCCGGCCCCCTTCCCGGCCACTTTCTTCACGGGACATCCGAAATTTATGTCAATCAAGTCAGGCCCGGCAGCCTCCACCATCCTGGCGGCCTCCACCATAGCCTCCGGTTCCCTGCCATATATCTGTATTGCCACCGGACGCTCACGGTCGTCAATCTGAAGTTTCCTCGCCGTCGAAGCTATGTTACGCACAAGAGCCTCCGATGACACGAACTCCGTGTAAACCATCCGCGCCCCCTGCTCATGGCATATGAGGCGGAACGAAGGATCCGTGACATCCTCCATCGGCGCGAGCATTACAGGACGCTCGCCAAGGTCGATATTCCCAATTTTCATCTGAAATACAGTTTAAGTATCAAACAAGAGAGAGAGTCCCGAACCCGGAAGGGGGCAGCAACGCCGCCACTTCCCTGAGCTGTTCCGCAGTCACCGAACGGATACACTCCGCCGTGGTTGAGATGTCGTTTATTTCCCCATAATACAGGATACTTTTGGCCAATGCCATAGCCCTGTTTTCCATATGGTCGGAACTTACGATGAGCTGCCCGCAGTATTGCCGTTTGACCTTCTCGAAAGCCATATCCGACATCCTCGACTGCGCGAGTCGGTCAATCTCATCGAGCACCACACGCCTGCACTTCTCCACAGTAGCCGGGTCAGACCCGAAATACACCATCATCAGTCCACAGTCGCTCATCAGCGACACGTTGCTGTCAACAGTATAGACATACCCTCTCTTCTCCCGCAACTCACGATTAAGGCGTGAGTTCATGCATGGGCCTCCAAGATAATTGTTGAGCAGATAGAGCGCAAACCTGCGAGGGTCTTTTCTTCCGAACACCCTTGCGCCCATTATCGTGTTGGCCTGATGATTGCCCCTGTCATGCCGCAGATTGAAAGGAGACATCGGAGGAGGCGCCTGCCTGAGTCTGGGAGCAGCGGGGAAACAGAGACATCCGAAATGGCGTTCCATGAGCCTCCTCACCTTTTCCGGGTCAAGCGGAGAACAGCAATAGGCCACCATTTCCGAAGGTGTATAATGCCTGTCGATGAAATCACGGCAATCCTCCCCGGTGAGCAGTCTTACGCTTGCGGCATCTCCAAGAATATTATGGGCGAGTCCCGACCCGGCATATGCCAGCTCCTCAAATTCGTCATACACAGAATCCGACGGACTGTCGAGATAACTATTGATTTCCTCGATTACCACCTCCCTCTCCTTCTCAATCTCGCCCTGGGGGAACACGCTCGAAGAGACAATATCGGCCAATAGCTCCACGGCCCTTTCCTCATATCCGGCCGGCGCATTGGTATATACCATCGTCTCCTCTTTGGAAGTATAGGCGTTGAGTTCACCTCCCACCACCTCCATACGGCTCGACACCTGCCAGCTCTTGCGGCTCCGCGTGCCCTTGAATATAGTGTGTTCCACGAAATGGGCAAGGCCATGACGCGACGGGCTTTCGTCCCGGCTTCCGGCATTCACCACAATCCCGATATAGCTGACAAGGCCATCCGTATGCCAGCACACCGTCCTCATACCATTCGGAAGCGTGAACACAGTGTATTTATTCTCTGTCTCTTTCATGTGAGTCCTACTGTAATTTCCACTTGCCAACCCTCCACACGACAACAACGGAATCAATACGGCACACAGGCCGAGGTTTTCATTCCCAAAACGCTCCGGTATCGAGTTGAAAATGATAAGAAAATGCAAAACATATCCCTTATCCAATGCAAAATTACAAAAATTTTCCTTATATTTGCGCTTTAACATTATCCAAGTCTATAGCAGTTGTCTGAATTAAGGCTCATCAATGTTTTAATCAAATCCAGAACGGCTGCTACTCACACGCAAACAACAGCAGCCTGCTAAAATCCATGAAACATACAAACCGACACCTCCTGTCAATCGCATCCGTGATTTCCGCGACAATCATACTTTTATTTTCAGCCGCATGTTCCGGCGGAAACAACCGTCTCCCTGAATCAGAATCGTTGCTTCCGGGCCGCGAACTTGCCAGACTGAACGATGCCATCGCATCCGCCCCCCGTTATCAGAAACAGAAAGATGAGCGGTTCGATTCCCTTAAAAGGGCTCTCCGTCAACCCTCCTCTCCCATAAAGAGATGGCACACCGCCTTCGAAATTGCGGAGACATACAGACAAGTGAATGCCGACTCTTCGCTTCACTACGCATCCATCGCCCTTCAGCTCGCGCCCCCCGACTCTTCGTCGATGAAAACAAGGGCACACCTCGCCGTGGCGAACGCACTGAGCACGGCAGGGCTGTTCATCCCTGCAAAGCAGACTATCGACTCCATCAGGCACACTGCCATGTCGAAGGAAGAGAAAACCGAATTCTGGAAATCCGCACGAATGCTCTATTCATACATGTCATCGTATGTGCAGGACCATTCAATATATGCCGAGAAATACCGCAGGCAATACATCGAGTGCGACGACAGTCTCCTCCGATATCTGCCGGAGAACGACATGTTCCATCGGTTCATATTTTGCGAACGCCTCGTGTCTGAGGGAAAAATATCAAACGCCAAGTCCACTCTGGAGAATCTCATGAGCAAATTGCCTGCGGAAAGCAACCTCTACGGCATGGCGGCATTCCAGCTTGCCGAGGTGTATAAAAGCAAAGGTGATTTCAAAGGATATGCCAAAAATCTTGCCCTGGCGGCTGAATGCGACATAAAAGGCTGCATCAAGGAAGGAATCGCGCTCCCCACTCTTGCCAACTGGCTTTACGAACATGGGGACTTCGACAATGCATTCAACTATATCAACTTCGCTCTTGAAAACGCCAACAGCGGGAACATCCGTATGAGAACCGTATCCATCGCATCTCTGATGCCAGTTATCGATGAGGCCTACAGTTCCAAGCTCGACTCATCGAAGAAACACATCATGGCATATCTCATCGTGACATTCGCCTTGCTCCTGGCTGTTGTCACATTGCTTGTGGGCATTATCCGAGGCTACCGCCGCATACATGCCAACGAGAAGAAACTCGCGCTGTCATCGAAGAAACTGGAGACATATGTAGGTAATTTCATAAGCCTGTGCTCAAGCTACGCCTCACGTCTTGACCAGCTCTCAAAACTTGTCATCAGGAAAATCAGCGCAGGCCAATCAGACGACCTGCTCAAACTAATCAACTCCGGAAAATTCACTGAAGACAACGATGAGGAATTCTATCAGCTAATCGACAAGGCCCTTCTCGACATATTCCCGGATTTCGTGGATAGCATCAACACCCTTCTTAAACCCGACAAACAAATCCGCATCTCAAAGGACGACCCTCTCACCCCCGAACTCAGGATATATGCGTTCGTAAGGCTCGGCGTGGAACAGAGCGCAAAGATTGCCCAGATTCTCAATTACTCTGTCAACACTGTTTATTCCTACCGCAACAGGATGCGAAACAGGGCCATCGACCATGACAACTTCGATGCCAACGTGGCCAACCTCGGTCGCCAGGGGTCAACCCCCGACGGGCAGGCCCCCACCCAATCCAAATAGTCCGCACCCTGTCCGGCACAAGAAAACAACAGGGCCTGAAACCACTATTCCACACCATATCACACACTATATATAGTCTATATTCAATTTTATCCATCTATTAATTATCAACAACTTACACAACAAACACTCTATATTTGAACTAATATCCACATTATATCGTTTGGAAAAAGAAGACGGCATGGTTAACTTTGCATCGTCCGGGAGAACAACGGGGGCCTCTGAAGCCGCCCACCCTTAGGGGAAGGCTTCTCATCCCCCCGACACCCGAAACCAGGAATTGATTCCACAGGTAAAGACAGGTTGTTTAAAGGTTGGTTTCATCAGGTAATCTTAAGTAAAAAAGATTTAGGTTCATCAACAGAAGTAAAGAAGAGATATAATTAAATAAATCGTTTATGTTAGGTTTGTAGAAATAATTTTGATTCGCATTCAGACAGGCTTCTTGTGAAAGAGGCCTGTCTTATTTTTGGGATACCACCTGTTAAACCTCGGCAAACGATGTGTTGTTGTACTTTAAGACACGTAATCCAATACAACCGCTAAATCAGATATGGGAACGCCACTTCCACACAACACATCCCCCACCACATCCACACACAGACATTCCACTGCATGGTCAGTCGGAATAAACAGATGGTGCGAACGGCATCTCTCCCCACATATGCATATCGTGATACTCGCCATCACAACCGGGATTGCAACCGGAATAGTATCTTATTTATTCCGCCTTCTCATCGGGAAACTCGCCGGGCTGTTCGAGCCACACATAAGAGGGTGGAGCCACAACTGGTGGTTGCCTTTCATCCCGGTTGCCGGGATATTGCTGACCGGCATCTTCACACGATACGTCATACACACCGACCTCACCCACGGAGGGGCACAACTCATACACGCCCTAAAAGACAAATGCTACAGGCTTAAAGCAAATATCATGTATTCCCCAGTAATAGGAGGCACCCTCACACTGGGAATGGGAGGTTCCTCAGGTTCCGAGGGGCCGATCGCATATACAGGCGCGGCCATCGGCAGCAATATCGGACAATTCTTCGGCATAGCAAGCAACAATCTAAAGATATTGATGATATGCGGTGCGGCGGCAGGAATCTCCGCCGTCTTCATGGCCCCTGTCGGCGGCCTGATGTACGCGTTGGAACTGTTGTGTGTCAACATCTCTGCATTCTCTGTCCTTGCAGTCATGGCCTCATGCCTCACCTCCTTCATCGTAGTCTATCTACTCCGGGGCTCGGAACCCTACTTCCATTTCCACACAGACATCCTGTTCGACACTAAGCTCACCCCTTTCGTAGTGTGTCTCGGCATCTTCTGCGGCATCTACAGCCTGTACTATTCTTCGGTGATAAACCACTTGGACAGCTACTTCAAAGGATTCCGCAACCAATGGGCACGCAACCTCACGGGAGGCCTGATTGTGGGCATTATAGTATATCTATTCCCATCCATGTTCAGCATAGGCTACGACATCCTGCAGAGCATGGTTGACGGCGACACCTCAGTGTTGGCCTACGGTTCCCCGTTCAGCGGCTTATTTGCAGGGGGCAATAGCCTCATAATGGCGGCCGCCGGGATACTCATATGCAAAAGCTGGGCTGTGATTGCCACCAACGGCAGCGGAGGTGTGGGCGGCGACTTCGCCCCCACCCTATTTGCCGGAGGCATGGCCGGATTCCTGTTCGCGACCGTGTCCAACACATTGTTCGCGACATCACTCCCTGTTCCCCTGTTCGTGTATCTGGGGATGGCAGGAGTTATGTCAGGAGCAATCCACACTCCGCTAATGGCCATATTTATAGTGATGGAATTCAGCAGAGGCTACGACTTCATCCTGCCCCTGTGCATCTGCTCGATATCATCATTCTTGACCATGAGGATAGCATCCGGATGGTCAATCAACTATATCTCCATAGCACGCCACATACACTGGTTTGAAGAAAAGGGCAGCCGACCCTAAAGCCGCTGCCCTTTTTCATAAAATAAGCAAAGATGTTTTATTATTTTATGGAGTGTGTTTGCCTATTGAGAGTGATGCCGTCACCATATCCAAGCGCCGGCTACACGTTTTATTTTCCGAGACGCGCATTCTCACGAGCGATATACGCATCAATCCCGACCCCGTTTCCAAGCTGGAACTCCGGGAAATCATTCTTTATAGTCGTATAGCATTCGAGAGCCTTGTCATATTTTTTCTGCTCATCATACACATTGGCCTCCTTCAAGAGAGTTCTCGGCACAATCTGCGGGTTGCCGTCGGCCTTTCTCACCGCTTTCTGATAGTATTCTATCGCCTCGTCATACTTCTTCAGGTTGACATAGCAGTCGCCGGTAAGAACCATGGCGTTAGCATCAAGCACGACATCTTTAGAAGAGAATTTTTTAAGACACTCGGCAGCCTCCTGATATTTCCCCTCGTTATAGAGGGCCTCGCCGGCACTGAGAGCGGCAAGATTTCCGGCCGCGCTCCCTTTATACTTCTCGGCCACCTCCTTATATCCGGCTGCGGCTACAGAATCATTGGTGGCATTGATTTCAACACGGTTGTATGCCTCATAAGATTTCTGCACGTGAGGATTGCGGTATATGAAAAGATAGCTGAGCGTGAAGCATGCCACCACAAGGATCGCGCCTACGCCCCAAAATATAATTTTCTTGTTGCCCGCAATCTTGTTACCGGCCTCAGTGAGGTGGGAATTTACCTTGTCGATTGCAGTCTCATCCTGATTGTTCTGGTTCTGGGATGCCATTTTCTGTTTGCTATATATTCTTCGTTGTTATCATTCTTCCCGTAGCATCAGGCTTCAAGCCGGACATCAGCCACGGATTTCCCGGGCATGCAACAGATGCCGCCCGTATTCGAGACGCGAATTTAAGCATTTTTTATCGAATCAACAATTTTTTTCCTGTTTTTTTATCACACGTGCATATTTTATACTAATTTCGCATTGCAATTAAAGGGATGCGGCATGACGCATCCCCCTAATCATTTTCCGACAATGGATCCGAATCAGACGCTATCACTCGACCAACGACTCACGATGAGGCTTTCGGCACAGCAGCTAAGGTTTGTAAAGCTGCTGGAACTCACTGCGCCTGAACTTGAGGACGCCATTGACAAGGAACTCGACGACAACCCGGCGCTTGAAGCCATCGACAACACTCCGGAACCGGACAACAACATTCCGGCATACAGGCTGTCTCAAAGGAACACTTCGCCCGATGATTTCCAGGACTACGACTTCTCTCCGCCCGATTCCGGCGAGTCGCTTTATGATTCCCTTCTCCGACAACTCTCGGAAAGCAACATACCCGAAAAAATCGGACAGGCGGCCCGGTTCATCATAGGAAGCCTGGACTCCAACGGATACCTTCGGCGGCCACTCGCATCGCTTATAAACGACATGGCGTTCGGCCCCGGCATCGACATATCTGCCGACGAGGCACGACAAGCCCTCGAGACCGTGCAGAACCTCGAACCCTTCGGAGTCGGAGCCACGAGCCTGCAGGAATGCCTGCGCATACAGCTGCTCCACCTTCCCGACTCACAGACAAGGAAGGACGCGCTCGACATTATCGACCATCAGTTCGACGCATTCTCAATGAAACACACCCACCGTATCATCTCCGGACTGAAAATCGACAAATACCGCGTGAAAAACGCCATCGACATGATACTGTCGTTGAATCCCAAGCCGGGTTCAGCGGTAGATTCCTCCGCCGACAGCGCCAACGTGATAATCCCCGACCTTGTCATCAACAATGAGGATGGCCAACTCACGGTGGCCCTCAACAACCGCATCCCGGAACTGGCAATCGACAAGACTTTCACTGAAGCGGTAAGGGAAATGGACGCCAACAGCCGTAAAAAAGACAAGAAGGGGTTCGAGTTCATATCCTCCCGATATAATGACGCCCGCGATTTCATACGTATCCTCCGCCAACGACAGGAGACCCTACTGAATGTCATGGCGGCAATAATGAAAATACAACACGAATATTTCATCACCGAGGACGTTTATAGACTCAAACCGATGATGATAAAAGACCTCGCGGCAATTACCGGATATGACCTCTCTGTAATCTCAAGAGCCACCACCAACAAATTTGTCCAGACTCCCTGGGGGGTGTTCCCGCTGAGATTTTTCTTCAGCGACTCTATTGGCGACGAAGGGGAAGACTCATCGGAGGCCCTTACCAACCGCAAGATTGAAGCCGAGATAGCGGCCATCGTGGATGGAGAAGACAAGAAACATCCGCTGAGCGACGAAAGAATCAGAAGCATAATGGAGTCAAGAGGATATGAAGTAAGCAGACGCACGGTGGCAAAATACCGCGACCGCCAGGGAATCCCCGTGGCCCGTCTGAGGAAAGAGCTTTGAGCCGGCGTCGATTCACAAAAAATTTCATCATACTGACCTCTCCTGATGTTTTTTTTATTACTTTTGCATTTGAATAAACAGACCGGGGTTCCGACTTGCCATCTGGCATAAGCCCTGGAAAACATTCAAGCTTTTACCTTTTAATAATGAAACAGCTGATCCATATCATCTCAATCCTGCTCGCATTCAGCGCTACGTTGCCGGCTTATGCCGTGACCGACAAAGAGATGGAGCAGGCTCGCACCATAGCGGCACAGACATACCTGCGCTATGCCAACGACGGCTCCGGATATCTCGACAGTTCAAAACCCAAGACAATGGCCGAACTTGAGAGAGTACTCAAACCTAAGGAGAAAGAAAACCTCAAAGCCTTCAAGTCCATCCCCGTCCCTAAGGATTACGCGTCCTGGGACAAAAAACGGCTCGTGGAATATTGGGGAAACACTGCATTCGCTTCGAAAGGACTCCTCGACAAAGGGAAAATCGGGAAATCAAAGGCCCGCAGGAAACTTGAGGCGATGACTGTCACCCCGCCTCAGAAAGCCGCTAAAAAGCCGGAGACCGGAAATCAAGCCAAACCATCTGTCACAGCATCCCACAACACAGCCGCAGCGACTTCAGAAAAGCCCGCGACAACATCTGCCGCACCCACCCCCGAGGCTGACGCAGAAGTCGCGGCCACCGACAGCATCATAAACACCCTGTCAGCGGCAACCGACGCCCTTTCCGCCGACCCGGAAGAGGAAATCGAAAAAGCGGAAAACCATACGTGGATCTACATCATCATCCTGTGCATACTTGTCGGAGTGGTGGTGGCTCTGGTGGTTTTCGCATCCAATGTCATGAAAAAAAACGGCGGAGCCGGCTCGGCAAAACCCGTCCGTCCCTCTCCGGCCACAATGCCTGACAACGCTGACGCCAACACGATGCGTGAAAAGTTTGCCGCTACCCTGAACGCGAAAAACAACGAAATCCACACGCTCAACAAAAAGATTGAGGAGCTTGCTTCGCAGAATGCCACGCTCAGGACTAACCTCGAATCACTCACCGCCGAGACAGCCTCTCTGCGCAGAAGGCTCACCGAGGCCACAAAGAAATTGTCGTCGCTCGCCGACAATGGAAGCTCTTCCGGACAGGAGACTCGAGACATGCCATCGCCTCAGCCCCAGGCATCCCCTGCCCCCCAGCCACATCAAGGCGCAGCCACACAACCGAGACAAGCCACCCCTCTACGCACCATTTTTCTCGGCAGGGCAAACGCAAAAGGCATATTCGTAAGAGCCGACCGTTCACTCAACATCGGCAATTCAATCTACCGGCTTGACACGACCGACGGATACGCCGGCACTTTCCGTGTCGCCAATGACCCTACGGTGTGGGAAATGGCTCTGCTCACCCCACGCGAGTCACTCTCCGGAGCATGTTCCTGCGCAGAACTCGAAAACACCGAGGGGAAAGAACGGATTGTGACAGACTCCTCAGGCACCGCTATTTTCGAAGGCGGATGCTGGAAAGTGATAAGAAAAGCAAAAATTCATTACGAATAATCAAAATGATTTTGCACAATTAAAAAAAATGAATTAACTTTGCAGAGCAATAGCGGGACATCCCCATATCCCGGAAAGGCCCTGATGGCGGAATTGGTAGACGCGTTGGTCTCAAACACCAATGGAGCGATCCGTGCCGGTTCGAGCCCGGCTTAGGGCACAGAAAAGAGAGGAGCATATACGCCCCTCTCTTTTCCGTCATATACATCCGGCAGATGCCATCCAGACATCCGGAGATACCCGGATGATATAATCACCACTCCACGATTATCGCAATCGGGAAGTCTCATAATCTCATTACGATTAGATGTCGCATCATTGAAATAGTGTTAAATCAACAATAATTTAACTTAATTCAGTTAAATATTATATCAAACTTCAAAATTCATTAAAAAAACTTATCGTCGATTGTTCTTATTACAAAAATAAGTATTAAATTTGCACCGTTTTTGATAGCAAAAAAATTGTTTTATTATTTTAAATTTTAAAGAGATGAAAAAAGTAGTTCTTTCACTTGCTGTTCTTTTCAGCGTAGCTATGGTTAGCTGTGGTGGTAACAAGAATGCAGAAGTTGCTGACAGCGATTCTGTAGTTGTAGAGGAAGTTGCAGTTGAGGAAGTTGCAGTTGACTCTGTAGCAGCTGATTCCGCAGCCGTTGACACAGTTGTAGCTGCTGCCGCTGCTGTTGCCGCTGAATAATCTCAGCAAGAAATAAGACAAAAAGCAAAGATTTGACCGATGCTCTCCTTGAGAACATCGGTCAAAATCTTTTTATAAACCCGCATGTGGAATATAGAGCCGATACCGTTTGCGCGTTAACTATTTTCGTTGTAAATTTGCACCCTGATGGGCAACAATGCCCTATGACCGTCTATGAACAAGAACCAGAAGATTATCATCTATGGCGGATGTGCCGCCCTAATATGTCTCGTCGCTCTCGTAGTAGTGCTCATCATTTCAAATGCCAACCGCACCAATGAGGTGAATGAAGCGCGAGCCGAAACGGAAAACCTCCGTCTGGCAAACGACCGTCTCCTGCTCACAAACGAGTTCAACCAGTTGAATGCCGACTTCAACCAGTATGAAGACCAGCAAGTTTATCTCAAAAACGACTCGCTGGTGCAGAAATACAACGAAGCCAGACTCAAAGTGGAGGGGCTCCTCACCGAACTGAATCAGGCGAAACAAAGCAATGCCGCCAACCGTAAGCGCATAAAAGACCTTGAGAATGAGATTGCCACACTCAAAGGAATCGTGAAACACTACCTGGAGGAGATAAAACGCCTCGGAGAGGAGAACGAAGGCCTTCGCAAAGAGATTGAGGTGGTCAACCAGAGAAACCAGCAGCTGGCCTCTCAGGTGACGGTGGCCACTACGCAGAACGAACAGCTCACGCAGACCGTAAAGCTGGCTAAAAAACTGAACATAACAGGAGTTTCGCTAAAGGCATACAACAAGAAGGGCAAGGTGGAGAAAAACATAACCAAGGCCCGTCAGCTTGGTGTAAGCTTCACTGTAAGTCCCAACAACACAGCGGCCGCCGGGATGAAAGATTTCTATATCCGAATAGTAAGTCCGGAGGGCTCCCTTCTTGGAGGTGGCGGTTCGTTCAATCTCGACGGATCGACAGTGCAATGCACCGCACACCGACAGATTGAGTATGCCAACGAGGAAGTGAGCCTGAGCGTATATTGGGATGTCAACACCACCCTGACCCCCGGCGACTACACTGTGGAAGTGTTCGCCGACGGCTATCGCCTCGCAGCAAAACATTTCACAATGAAGAAATAAACATCCGACAGAATCAAACGCATCAGCCTGTATTACAAACACTACGTAATTGTCTGAAGGACAACGCACCTGAATAATAACCGCGACAAAACTATAAAATCAGAGTCTCTGCATGCAGAGACTCTGATTTTATAGTTTTGTAACCAAAATGGCTTACCTCACATGAAGCTTCAGCGTTGACACCCCATCACTCAGGATATAGAAACCATCGGCCACCGACACAGACCCCGCGCCTTTCACCGAGCCGGCATATTTTCCATCTATGCCATATACCATAACCTCCGCCGGCGCATAGTCAACCACAATCCTGTCATCCGCCGCATACGCCCTGAAAGAGGGCTCATCAGCAACAGCCCCATCCACCGACGACACTCCCAGACTGCCTATCACCACATAGCTGTTGGCGGCCACTGTCACAGTCTTGGCCGCCGCATTGAACGACGGATTTGTGGAATAAGACTTCGACAGCACCTGATATGACGCATTGTCATCCTTCATAAAATTGACTGCCACTGTTATATCACCTTTCACATTAGGATTCACAACCGTGTAAAGCTCCTTGTCGCCGAGACGTGACGAAAGCACACGTCCGTTGGCCCAGTTCGCGTCGCCACAGCTTCCATTGAACGACGCCGACTCCGAGAAGAGTTCCGGATTGTTATTGCGGATGGCTATCAACTCACTGTAACAGTCATAGAGTCCGCGACGGCGCACATTGTCAAACAACTTCCATCTCACAGGCTTCGGGTCAACATTATTCCCGCCGTTGCTGTTCTTGGTGTTGTCATAATTGCCAAGTTCAGAAAACTGCCAAATCATATGCGCGCCCGGAGCCATGAGCATCTGTGCGGCGGCGCATCCGAGCCTACCCATAGAATTTGCGAGATTTCCTTTCACACCCGCCACTCCGAACTCATTCTGCTTATAGGCGAGCCTCTGCTCGTCATGACTCTCAAGATAAGACACCGTGGAACCCCATGTCCTCCCGCCATCCTTGGGCGCGTAGAAGCGGTTGAGATCAGACCCTGACTGATATCCCATCGCGAACTGCCCTCCGGCCTCATTCACGTTGGCCCAGTTGAGCTGTCCGGAAGCCGCCATCTCATTCTCCTCCTGGACTCCGGCAAGGTTCTCGTTGATGAAATAGGCGTCGGGATTCACCTCCTCAACCACCTTCTGCAATTGACGCATACGTGCCACACGCGACGCATTGTAGGCATTAGTGGCGGCATCGCCGTTATTGGCATATGAATCATTGTTGCCAAGACCCTTTACGAGGTCGAAGCGGAATCCGTCGAACTTGTATTCCGTCATCCAATAACGCAAAACATCGGCCCACTGTTCCTGGACCATCGGATAGCCCTGGTTCCAGTCGTTCAGTACGCTATAGGCATGTGGGGCATCCATATTATAGAACGGATTAGACCCCGGCTGATACATCTGATACCACGGATGAAGTCCGTCACTCTGGTTGAACACCATATCAAGAATCACCGCCATACCATTCTGATGGCATATGTCTATAAATTCCTTGTAATCGTCAGGAGTGCCGTAAGCCTTGTCCGGCGCGAAATAGAAATTCGGGTTATATCCCCATGAGTTGTTGCCGCTGAATTCCATTATCGGCAGAAGCTCTATGGCATTCACTCCAAGGCTCTTCAGATAAGGAATCTTCTCTATCGCGGCCCGCACTGTACCGTTGCCCAAGGCTTCCCCCTCAGTGCCTGTGAAATCCCTGAACAGGAGCTCATATATTATAAGGTCGGACGGAGCGACACCCTTGAAATTTTTCACCTGCCACTCATAATCGTTGATATCCCCCTTGTAAATGGCGAGAGGCACATTCTGCACCTTATCCTCAGGATAGGAGGGCAAATCCGGGAAAACATCGGTTAGCAGATACTTGTCGTTGTAAGGGTCGAGCACAAGGCGCGCGTAAGGGTCGCCGACCCTCAGATTGCCGTCAACGAGGAAATAATAGCCATACATCCTGCTGTTGTCAAGTCCGCCAACAGTAACCCAGAAATAACGGAGACCGTCAACATCAGTGTAGTTCATTACATGGTCATTGCTTACCTCATAACCAGTCCACTCCCCTATCAGAATCACACTCTTCTTTCCGGGAGCCCCCAGACAGAAAGTGACACTGCCATCTGCATTTCTCACAGGTCCCATCACCGGTTTCCCGCCAGGATACGGAGCCTCCTTGGAATCTTCGGCATAGCAAAACTCCGACACATCCTCCACAGTCACCCCTCCGGCTGTGGCTGTGGCCTTCACCACGTAATCCCCCGGATCCGGGAATGTGTAATTTGCCGTAAGGGTCATTGCGTTGCTTACCTTTGCAATCTCAGAACCATTCACACTCAACGATATGTCGGACGCCATCGTGACTCCCACCTTGAAAGTGACATCAGCAGTGGATGGAGTCACCAGATTACCGTCCAACCCTGTCTCAACAGAAATCTGGAGTCCGGCATCAACCACATCCACAAAAATATCGCTGTTGCCCGGTCCTTTACCTTCCATCTTGTTGTCGGCCGTGCGGAAAACAAAAGCAAGACGGGAAACCTTCTCTCCTACACCCACACCATAGTAGCTGCGGATATCGCCGATATAAAGTTTCCAGAGGTTGTCGCTGACATAAGTGAGCCTGTACTTCTCTAAGTTCTCACCCCATGTAGGTGCATACAACCACTGTCTCCCGTCGGCAAGACACACTCCGGTATGGGCATACACTTCGGCATCAGCCGGAAGCCCCATAAGCCCCTTGTTACCCTGGTTGGCATGGAAATAGATGGTCACATCCTTGGAATCCTCTTGCAGAGGGGTAGGTTCGGCAGTGACCTGGGCACATAATCCAAACACTGACGTCACCAATAAAAGCAACGTCATCATGTAAGTTTTAATCATGATAGACAAATATTTAGTTAAACAAAAAAATTATGGTAATTCCTATATATCAGTCTTCGTCGGGCACATACGTGGCCTCTCTCATCTCTCTGTATTCCTCCCATCCGGCATCCTCTTCCGCATCAATCACTATCGGAATCGTCGGCAACTCTTCAAGAGCCTTGTTGAACACGAGAGAAAAAATCTTCAGATTCTTTGTATAGAACACCCAGTCGCGTTTTCCGTCGCCGGTATAGATACCGGTGATTACTGCCACACGGTCTTTCTTGAACGCCTCCAGGAGCGCATCGGTGGCTTCCTCCATAAGACGAGCGTCCTCGTCTTCCGGCATTCCGTCAGGGAGAGCGTTGTAGCTCCATGAAACGTCGATTCTATACACATACTTCCCGCTTTCACGGAAATCGTCGATACAATCGCGGCCTGTCACAATCACCGTCTTTCCCGATTCACTTTCAGCGGGATAGCTCCACCATTTGTCAGTATATCTCATATGTATCAGATGTCAGATTAGTATATTATGGCATTCCGTCAATGAATGGTGACAAGAGTGGCTCCAAAACCGTATTCTCTGAACGAAGCGTCCTGAAGGTCGGCCTTTGGGAACTCCTTTTTCAACAGAGCAAGCACCGCCTTGCGCAACACTCCCTCCCCCTTTCCGTGGATGAACACTATCTTCTGGCCAAGTCGTGCACTGTTGTCGCGCATATACCGGCGCACAGTGTCGAGCTGCATTTCAAGCATATCCTTCGGTTCCATGCCGACCAAAGTGTCGGTGAGCTCCCCTATATGAAGGTCAACCTCGATAAGAGGCAACACCTTACGTGGATTCTCGCCATATTCACCCGGTTTCCGCTTCCCGGAATCCACCTTATATTTTTTCGACAGTTCCCTTGCCATCTCCTTCTCCGCCGACGACGAAGTCATCGCGGAAGCCATCTCGGACGCGTTCACCTCAAGGGGGCGTGTGGCTACCCCGTCCGACACAAGGGGTATCTCCAGCACAGGCGTATCGAAATAGAGTCCGGCCCGGAAACAATGGAACTTATGGAATTTGGTAAGGTCGAGCTTGCGCGAGATGCTCACCGGGGCCTGCAACGTGAACGGCTTGTCTTTCTTATATGCCACACACTGGAACGCCACCCGTTCAAATTCGGGGAGAACGGCATGAGTAAGCGAAGCTATGTCTATAAGTTCATTTGGAGCCACATTTCCGGCATACACCAATGTCCATCCCCTTTCCTCCGCGCCTCTGCGCATAAACGAGAAATCGAGATAATAGTTGGAGTCATTCACAAGGACGGCTGAGAACGACGACTTGTCGAGATGTTTCACATCGGAGGGTTCGAATGCAAGCGCGATGTTGAGCCTGTCGCCATGGGGAGTCTCCTCCACCGGTCGCTCCACCCTTGAGGGAGAGGCAGGCATCGGCTCCACCGCCGCCGGAGTTGGAGCGGGGGTCTCCTTCCGGCCATCATCAAACGCCTTCTGGTCAAACATCTTCTTCACGCCACCGGACGCCGCGTCATGCCCGGCGGGAAGCACCACCACCACTTCCTTGAGAAGCACCGGGGTCTCAAACCCGTCATCATCGACATACGCGATCTGTCCCTCTATTCTTGTTATCTTTCCGCCTCCCACACTGTTGAGGAAGCGCACGGTATCGCCAATCTTAGCCATTATCCTGGTCTTTTAGTCTGTCTTCAAATTCCTCATCCACCTTCTTCTCCCTGGCCTCGTAAGCATCCACTATGCGCTGCACAAGAGGATGTCTCACAATATCCTTCTTCTCATATTCGATTATCCCTATGCCATCCACACCGCGAAGTATGCGCAACGACTGCAACAGGCCACTCTGCACACTCCGTGGAAGGTCGATTTGCGTAGCGTCGCCGGTGATTATCATACGGCTGTTGACACCGAGCCGCGTCAGGAACATCTTCATCTGATGCTTGGTGGTGTTCTGTGCCTCATCAAGTATTATCACCGCGTCATTGAGCGTGCGTCCACGCATGAAAGCGAGAGGGGCAATCTGGATTGTATCGTTCTCCATATACTCCTTCAGCTTGAGCTGCGGAATCATATCCTCGAGCGCGTCATAGAGAGGGCGCAGATATGGGTCAATCTTGTCTTTCATGTCGCCGGGAAGAAACCCGAGCTTCTCCCCCGCCTCCACAGCCGGACGCGACAGTATGATACGCTTGCAGGTCTTGTTCTTTAGCGCGGCCACAGCCAACGCGATCGCTATATATGTCTTTCCCGTTCCAGCCGGCCCGAGTGCGAAAGTAAGGTCGTTTTTTGCGAAACTCCTCACCATCTTGCTTTGGTTGGCATTGCGCGGGGCTATCGGACGTCCGCTCTGCCCGAAGATAATCACCCCCTCCGCGTTTACCGGTTTAGGAGGCTCCCCCTTTATCACGTCGATGATGACATCCTCCCCCAGCTTGTTGTAGGTGACAGCGTAATCCTCAAGTTCCTTTATCTTACGCTCAAACTCAGCGGTCTCTCCGTCTTCACCTATCACCTTTATCACATTCCCGCGTGCCGCCATGCGCAGCTTAGGGAAAAGGTTGCGTATAAGGTTTATATTATTATTGTTGACTCCATAGAACGTCTGAGGGTCAACCCTGTCTATTATTACAGTCCTTTCGTTCATCTGTATGAATGCATCGATTGTTTATCCCACACTCCCTTCAAGAGTGATTTGCAACAGCTTCTGAGCCTCCACGGCGAATTCCATCGGGAGCTTGTTCATCACCTCCTTGGCATATCCGTTCACAATCAGCGCCACTGCCTCCTCCATCGGTATTCCTCGCTGTCGGCAATAGAAGAGCTGTTCTTCGTTGATTTTCGAGGTGGTGGCCTCATGCTCCACAGTCGATGTCTGGTTCTGCACATCGATATAAGGGAATGTGTGGGCGCCACATCTGTTTCCCATCAGCAATGAGTCGCACTGGGTGTAGTTGCGGCAATTGTCGGCGGTCTTGACCACCTTCACGAGTCCACGGTAAGAATTCTGGCTCCTTCCCGCCGATATTCCCTTGCTCACTATCGTGCTTCTCGAATTGCGCCCCACGTGTATCATCTTGGTGCCGGTGTCGGCCTGCTGGAGATTGTTGGTGACAGCCACTGAATAGAACTCTCCCACACTTTCATCTCCCTTTAGCACACATGAGGGATATTTCCATGTTATGGCCGAACCCGTCTCCACCTGTGTCCATGAAATCTTGGAGCGGTGGCCTCGGCAAAGTCCGCGCTTGGTGACAAAATTATATATCCCGCCTTTCCCTTCCTTGTCGCCGGCATACCAGTTCTGGACTGTGCTGTATTTCACCTCCGCCCTCTCCTCGCAGATGATTTCTACAATCGCCGCGTGGAGCTGGTTCTCATCACGCATCGGTGCGGTACATCCTTCGAGATAGCTCACATAGGCATCGTCATCCGCCACAATGAGCGTGCGCTCGAACTGCCCCGTGCCTGACGCGTTGATACGGAAATATGTGCTGAGTTCCATAGGACATCTGACTCCCTTGGGGATATATACGAACGAGCCGTCGGAAAAGACTGCGGAATTCAGGGCCGCGAAGAAATTGTCGCGATAACCCACCACCGAACCGAGATATTTCCTGACCAAATCAGGATAGTCCTTGACTGCCTCCGAGAATGAACAGAAAATAACGCCAAGTTCCGCAAGCTTCTCGCGGTGGGTGGTCTTCACGCTCACGGAATCCATCACGGCATCCACCGCCACTCCCGCGAGCTGCTTCTGCTCCTCAAGAGATATGCCGAGTTTGTTGAATGTCTCAACAAGCTCCGGATCCACTTCATCCATGCTCTTCTTCAGCTCTTTCTTCTTGGGAGCCGCATAATATGATATAGCCTGGAAGTCGATATCGGGAATGTCGAGATGCGCCCAGCGGGGCATCGGCAATGTGAGCCAATACCTGTAGGCCTTGAGCCGGAATTCAAGGAGCCACTCCGGCTCTCCCTTCACCTTGGAGATGTAGCGTATGACATCCTCATTAAGTCCGGGAGGCACGATATCTGTCTCGATATCACTCGTGAAACCATACTTATACTCCGACTCGGTAGCCTCCTTCAGAAGCTTACCGCTCTCAGAGGCAAGCCCTTCCCTGACCTCTTCCATATCTTTTATATCGTTCATCATAACTTTAGAACAATCACTGCCGCCTCTCAGTTAAATCGCGACCTGATTTTAAGCCACAAAAATAATCAAAATCCCGCACTTCTACAAATACATCGCGCTTCCCTATCCTCGTAATGATTCCTCGCATTGATTTATGGAGCCATCCCCTTCCATGGGCATGTGAATGACGCGACAGAAGCGAGAGAGGGCCGGCTTGTCGGCCGGCCCTCTCAAATATATAAAGCTTTATCCTATGGTCATGCTCACTCAGCTGCATTCAGCAAGAGAGAATACACGCCATTGACATTCGACAGCACTGCCTCTCCCGTGAAATCGGCGCTCATGACGATGTTCTCACCACCGATAAGCGGGAATGGCACTCCTGCCGAGATATTGGTGTTGCCGGATTCCGCCCCGAGGTTGACAGCCCCCCAGTTAGCGTCGGCCACCTTGAAGCCCTGACCCTGGCTGATGCTTACGCCGCTTACAGTCCACACATTGGTCTTGTCGGTAAGCTGGAATTCCCATGCAGCGTCTGCACCCCAACCGTTCATGTCTCCGCGCAGATAGATGCCTGAAGCCAATGACGCCTTCTTCATCACGACAGTGTTGTCGTTGAGATTGACGGTGATTGACACCGCGCCACCTTCCCAGGAGGCGTCGGTCCAGTTTCCTTTACCTGAAGTGGCGTTCACTCCTGCCTGGGCAATCACCGAGGTATATTCCCCCGCCTCATTGAACGTAACCGGCACATTGACATTAGGGTCGTCATCGGCGCCTACCGAATTCCTGTCCCAGTCTCCAAGCTGAGTATAGAAACGGAACATGAACTTACCGGCATCCACCTTTATAGTTCCGGAATAGATATTCGAACCCTGAGAGGTCTCTGTAAGATAGACCGCGTCATTATCTATACTCCATCCGTTAGGCTCGCCCACCACATAGAGCACCGACGCCAGCGACTTCAAAGAATATGTCATCTCCTCCATATTGACGGTGAGCTCATATTTACCGGCCTTGGTGATTTTGCCGGAACCCGCGTTCTCTGTCACAAGCATACCCTGCTCGCTCTCGTCGCCATCAGTCTCCGTGCCAATCACATTGCTCCATTTGTCAGTGCCCACCACACTCTGGGGAGCTATCTTCCAATAGCATCCGCCGCCGTTGGCGTCAAGCACAGCCTGGCTTACCGAGAACACTATTGTGAACACCGGGTCATCGTAAGGACTCACATCAGGATTGTGATAGAAAGGATATTTCTCAACCTCAGCCGCGTTGTCGAGAGCCCAGGTTGACATGCTGCCAAGCAGATAGTAATGGTCCTCAATCACGAAGCCTTGATCAAAACAGGTTTCCTTGATTGAGCCTGCGACCGCGTAATATGACGTGGATTCATAACGGTAGTCACTGCCATTGACATTCACATATACAGGCACACGGTAGTAGGCTGTCTTCTCCTTGGGGCTTTTCCCGAAAAGATAGAGATGGGCCTCGTTCCAGTCAGAGGCGCTCACCGTGTAGGTGCTGTCTTCTCCGAGAGTGGCGTCGATAGTATAGCTGCGTGCAAAATCGTCTGTCGAGGAAAGTTCGAACTTATATGAGATTTCAGCATTCTCCGGAAGAGAATCGGCCTTTTCAAGCTTCACGATTCCCAGGCGCGCATCGTCGGCACGATAGTTCTCAAGAGTAAGGACAGCGTCGGAAGCAAGCACTCCCGCCTTCACCGTCTCAATGTCACCGGACTCAAGCACCGGTCCCTGCGGGTTATGCTGGGGAATGGCCGGCTCGAGAGCGTCCTCGCACGATGTGGCCATCAGTCCGAGCACTCCGAATAAAAATATAATGGACTTCTTCATTGTCTGTTATTCTGTTTTAGGTTTTATCCGCCGGAGCCGGACACTCCGGCGGAATATAGATGTCGGTATTACTTCACAGGGTCGAAAACCACGCTGTAGTTGCCGGCCTCAAGAGTGAGCACCACCTTTCCGGTGAAATCCTCCGTCATGGTGATGTTGCCGGGGTTATCGCCTCCGTCAAGAGCAAAGCTTTCGCCAGGCACTATGTTGCCATTTGAACCGGCTCCAAGGTTCAGCGTTTCCCAGATGGAGGCTGCAATCTTGAACTCCGTACCGGCCGCAATCGTACAGTTGTCGATCACCCAGGTGTTCTCTTCCGTGCCAGTCTTGAACTGCCATTCAGCCGGAGAGCCCCAGTCGTTCATGCCGCCTCTCACATAGATATTGACAGGCACGTCGGCCACCCAGATGGCGAGATAATCAGCCGAAACTGAGTTGAAATGGACCACATTCGAAATATAATTCGTATTGGAAGCGCTCTGCGCCACATAAGCATGCAGACGCATATACACTTTCTGATATGGCAACGGGAGGTCATCCTCGGTCTTCACTCCGGAAAGCTTCTCTACGACAGCCGCCACATCCCCGTTCAAGGGATTGATCTGGGCGCAATCATAGAATGCCTGCGCGATTTCCTCGAATTCCGTGAAATCCTCAGTAAGTGAAACCTGCACCTTATAAGTGGCGACAGCGGCATAACCGAAATCCGGCTGTGAACAAGTGAGGTTGAAATGGCCGTCCTTGTTCGAGTTGGTAATCATTATCGACTGGTTCTGCATGGCCGGGATGTTGAGGAAGTCTGCCGTAATCTCCCCCTCATGGGTGTTGAGCACCGGATTGTCATCCCAAGTCTCGTTGCAGCTTGAGAATCCGAGAGCCACCGCAGCCATCGCGAATGTCAGGAATATCTTTTTCATTGTTGATGATTCTTAAATTGTTTCACTGAAGGTGTGGCATAACTGACTCTCAGTTTCCTTATGAAATCAATTATGACACATCCTCAAAATAATAATCAATAACCGGGATTCTGTTTAAACTCCGGCTGTGCGGCAAGCACTGCGGAAGGAATCGGATACAGGTTATATTTTTCGTCGATGCGCGTGCCTTCCATATTGTCGATGTTCCCTTTCACCTGCCATATGGTCTGCGACGGACCTGCGAACATCTTGTTGCGGATAAGGTCAGTGCGACGTGTAGATTCAAGATAAAGCTCTCTTGAGCGCTCGTCCATTATACCCTTGCGTGTAAGATCGCTGAATCCAAGTTCCGGGGCCTTCGCACGGCGACGCACCACATTCATATAGTCGAGAGCCTTCTGGCGCTCACCTACACCGCCGTTGACATAACACTCCGCATACATCAGATAGATGTCGGCGAGGCGGATTATAGGCTGGTCGGTAGATGCGAATGAGGTGGCGGGGAAACCGCAATCATAAGAGGCATCCTCAATCTGATAATCCACGCCATTGTGATTCACATATTTCGCGGGTGTCACCGTGTAATCAAATCCTCCGTCGGCAGCGGCATTGGCCGTGCATCCGGTGAATTTCACTATCGCGTTGCCGCCTGTAGAACCCCAGGCACCGGTAAAGCCTATGAACGCGTCTGAATAATCCTCAGACTCCCAGCTCACTCCTTCTCCCTCCTTAGGTTTGGGATTGCCATTCTCATCGAGCACAAGCTGATTCACCCCATTGGCGTCTGTAGTGTATTGGTAAAGCTGTCCTGCCGGCTTCACACCTCTAAGCCACAAGTCGTCGCGCACATCGGTTGAGAGACCATAGAAACGCTCTGCCATCTGCTGCACGCCACGGATACATGACCATTCCGCAGAAGTGCCATAAATCTGGCGGGGCATATAGTGGGTGTTGGAGACGGTGCCCGAGATGATGAACGACGGGCCACCATAGCTCTGGGTCATGGTGTCGTCGAATGCGATTCCGAAAAGTATCTCATTCTCGGCTGATTTCGCCCCTCCGGGCATATAGGCGTTGTTGTCTCTTGAGAACAGATAGAGGTAATGCTCCGCGAGACCTGTGCCTTCAAAACCGCCACCCTTGTGGGAATTGATAAGGTCCTCACAGATGGCCTGGCAATCGGCCCAACGCTCCTTGCCTGAGAACACCTCTGCATTGAGGTAAAGTCTGGCCAGGAGAGCCTTGGCGCCGTCCATGCCGACACGCCCGTAAAGAGGAGTCTCCGAAATCAGCTTGTTGTCGATGATATCCTTGAGTTCTTTCTCCACCCATTCGAAAAGCTCCGCTCTTGAAAGCTGCTTGGGAGCCTCTCCCACTGCAGCAGTCTCCGTGATGAAAGAGGATTGTCCGAAAAGGTCGAGCATGTTGTAGTAGGAATAAGCCCTCAGCACACGTGCTTCCGCCTTCATCTCCACAGACTCCTCATCGGTGGAATCCGCGAAATTTGAAAGGAACTGGTTGCAGATCGCTATATGTCCGAGAAGGCGGTAGTAAGCGCCCTCAAGCAATGTGTTGTTGGCGCCCCAGGTACACGACACGATATCGGTGACACCCGCGTCAGGCCATATCCACACAAGCTCATCAGAACAGAACTCATTGAGGGTAAACATCATGCGCAGATAGGCAGATGTGCCGGCATCAAGGCCGCTGATAAACGAGCTTCCGGGCCCGGAAATGCCACTGCAGGCGATGCCCGTGTAGCACATGGCAATGCTGTTTGCCTTGAAGTTAGGGTCGTTTGGACCGACCACATTGGGGTCGTTGGGCTCAAGGTCGAGGTCTCCGATACAGGAAGACAGACCAAGAGACAGGGCAACGCCTCCAAACATCAAATATTTCTTTATATTCATCTGAGTTTTCGAGTTAAATTGGTTTGACCATCAAATGGTTCAGAATGTAGCCACAAGACCAAGCGACCATGTGGTGGCACGCGGATAAATGTTGCCGTCAACACCGTCGAACACCTCCGGGTCAAGACCCTTGTACTTGGTGATTACGAACGGATTCTGAACTCCGGCGAATATGCGGAGATTCATGAAGTCGTTGAAAAGGTTCTGGAAGTTGTAGCCAAGTGTGATATTGTCGCAACGCAGGAACGAAGCGTTTCTCAACCAATAGTCAGAATAAGGCTGGTTGACTTCGAAATACTGGTCGGTCTTGAATATATTCGACAGCTGGTTGTTGCGGAACAGGCCGTCGTAGAGCGAACCGCCACGGAGAGCGTCGGCATAGACATAGTTGCCGATTGAGGCGCGAAGCGTGAAACCGAGGTCCCAGTTCTTGTAGCGGAAGTTCGAGCCGAATGTCATTGTCACCTTCGGGTCTTTCGAGTGGCGCACCACAAGGTCGTGCGAGTCAATAACGCCGTCGCCGTTCTGGTCAACATAAGCTCCCTCGATAGGCTTCCCTGCCGCGTCATACACCTGCTGGTAGAGATTGAAAGAATACGCGGGATAGCCCTCTCTCTGAATCATGACATTACTTCCGGTGACTCCGCCGCCGCCTCCTACGGCATACTCGTTGCCGTCAAGATTGGTGATTTTATTGTGGTTCCAGCCGATGTTGTAGCTCAGCGTCCAGGTGAAATCATCGGTCACGATAGGCTTGGCTGAGATATTGAACTCAAGACCATAGTTCTCCATGTCGCCGATGTTCTGGGGCAGATAGTTGACAGTAGAGGAACCTGCCGGCACAGGCACAACGGAAAGAAGGTCGCGTGTCTTGCGCAGATAATACTCTATGCTACCTGAGATACGGTTGTTCAGGAAGCCGAAATCGATGCCGACGTTCCAGGTTGCGGTAGTCTCCCATTTGAGGTTCTTATTGTAGCCCTCAGGGAAGAACGGGATAAGCCATGTCCCATTAGGGCCGGGATAGAATGAACCCGGTTGGGATGCAGTGTAAATCGGAATATAGTTGTAGTAGGAGCCCACAGCCTGCTGGCCGGTCTCACCCCATCCGAGACGGAGCTTGAGGTCGTTGAGCCATCCTGCGGTGCGCTGCATGAACCCTTCCTGGTCGATACGCCATCCGAGAGCCACAGCCGGGAAGATACCCCAGCGGTTATCCTTGGAGAAGCGGGAAGTGGCGTCGGCACGCACGGTTCCGGTGATAAGATAACGGTCCATGAACGAATAGTTGACACGTCCGAAGAACGAGAGGAGCTGGAGATGGTTTTTCCAGTGGTAGTCGCCGCCGGCATCCTGGGCATCCGCCTGGAAAGGCTTGCCCACGTTGTCCATCGTGTCGGGGTTATAATTCAGGATATATCCTCCGTCAGGGCTGACAGTCGGGGTAAGGAGTCCCGGAGTGTCGGCATGGCCGGCATTGGAGCTCGCGCCATAGTTCCAGCCGTTGGCAGCGTCGCGGCTCCAGGTGTAACCTGCGGTGGCGTCAACCATAGACTTGGCAGCCTCGAACTCTTTCTTATAGTTGAGATAGAACTCCAAGAGAGTGTTGCTACGGAATGCATACTCATGGTTGGTGGCCCCGCCGCCATAGTTGTTGTGGTCTTTCCACGCCATATGCGAGTTGGCCTCTATGGTGTAGTAATTGTCTGACTTGGTAACATCGTAACCAAGGTTGAGATTGGCATGCAACTCCGGGAGGAAATGGAACGAATAGTCGAGCTGGAGATTGCCGTTCGAACGCCACACATTGGAATAGTTGGTGGTCTGATCTATGGTAGCAACCGGGTTATAGGTGGCATTGTTCTCAAGGTTGGCGTTGCCGCCTGCCACTGTGAAAGGCTCGTTATATCCGTTGAAAAGATACTTGAACTCTCCGGCCGCTGTTCCGCCGGTGATTTCATTGTAGGAATGGATGGGTATCGTGGGGTTGTAGGCAACCGACTGGCCGATGGCATCAGTGGCGGCCCAGTTATTGCGCACATAATACCCCTTCGCGTTGGCATTCACCGAAAGGTGGTTGTTGAAGAACTTGGGAGTGAGTGAGAATCCGAGTGTGGCACGGTTCATGTCGCTCTTCTTGATGATACCGTTGTTGTTGGTGAAAGAGCCGTCAATACGGTAAGGGAGGATTCCTGTGGTGCCCGACACTGAAAGGGTGTAGTCGGAGCTGAAAGATGTGCGATAAATCTCATCCTGCCAGTCAACGGAAGTATTGCCGAGATAGCCGGCGGCTGCCGAACCCTCTCCGAAACGGTTGTTGATAAGGCTGGTGAACTCAGATGCGTTCAACACTTTCTGTGTCTTGCGGGAATGGTCAACAAAAAAGTTGGCCGCGAAAGTCACCTTGGGTTTGCCGGAGGTGCCCTTCTTGGTGGTGATGATAATCACACCGTTTGACGCACGGCTACCGTAGATGGCAGTGGCGGATGCATCCTTGAGCACTGTCATCGACTCGATGCTTTCCGGATTTATCATGGCAAGCGGAGAACCCATACCGAGAGGCGTGTCCTGGCTCAATGGCACTCCGTCAAGCACGATAAGCGGGTCGTTGGTAGCGGAGAGAGATGCCCCGCCACGGATTCTGATGTTGGCCGCTCCCTGAGGACCACCGGCTGTGGTGACAACCACACCGGGAGTCTGGCCTACAAGCATGTCCTGCACAGAGGTTGCAAGACCGGCTTCCACCTCGTCAGGCTTGACTATCGCAACCGAACCGGTTGCATCCGATTTCTTTACGGAACCATAACCGATCACGACTGTCTCGGCAAGCATGGTGCTGTTCTGCGTCATGGTCACCTTGATGTCTGTCTGGCCATTGACAGCCACTTCCTTGGGGTCGTAGCCTACATAACTGACCACAAGAGTGGCGTTTGGCTCGACAGTGAGGGTGAAACGTCCTTCAATGTCTGTGGCCGTACCATTCGCGGTGCCCTTCTCCATTATGGTGGCACCAATCAATGGCTCTCCCAGATCATCGTCCACGTAGCCGTGAACAGTGATTTTCTGGGCAAAACCGGGAAGTGCGAGCGTCAGCAACAAGGCCGCAACAATCCACAGTTTTCTGTTCAAATGAAAACAGATGTTCTTCATGCAAGAATTGATTTAATTGATATATTGTTTATCTTTATTTCGTTTAATCAGTCGATGTGTTTTCTCGGCACACCTTTGGGAGGAGATGTCCGTCACGATTTTCTCTTGTATAAAAGAATGCTTCCATCAATCTTTTTCCAAGACAAAACCGTTATAAAAAATCAGTCCATTCTGTTTTAGTTAAGCTTTAGGAGCCTTATGGCGCTCCCTGGTTTTCAGGTAATTATTCCTCAATGCCGCTATTTAAGTTGAGCCTTTCATAGTCGCAATCGGCAATTACTTCGCAAATGTATAACTAATTTCAACTTTTTAAGCAGTATTTCATCCTTATTAACACTGTTAATTAACAATCTTAACCATTCCCTTTTACAACCGCCAGGAACTTATCACTTTCCTTCTCACTGAAACTATGTTAAAGACAGCCACCAGCAACGTGACGGCGACTCCGGCCACAGGACCGATCCACCATCCCCCGGCACTCGCGCCAAGGCCCTCAAGAGCTTTAAGGTAAGTACCCCTCAACAGCTCTACCGACGCGACGGCGAGAACGCATGCCAATGCCGACGCCACTACCACAATCCTGATATAAGGAGAGGCAACCGACCGCACCGGACATCCGAGCATAAGAAGAGAGTGAATCTTATCGCGGTTCTTCTCCATTATCAGCGACATCGACAGCAACAGTATGAACAGCGACAAAACGGTTATCACACCTCCCACGGCAAGCACCACACCGATGATGACCTTCAGTAGAAAGGAGGACGATGAATTGCTCTTGTCGCCGGCAACCTCAAGGCCATGACTCTCAAGATAGCGCCCTATGGCCACATCGCCCGGACTGCTCACGTCAACTATCAGACGTGAGGGAGATTCCGACTCTGTCCCGCTTCCAAGCAGTCCGTTGCTCCAGTCCATAAAACTCTGCGGGACAAGTATTGTGTTCAGGCGGTTGGAGAAACCGGCCACCCTCCCGGTAAGCCTCCTTGTCACACTCCCGTCTTCCGACGAAAGGGTAAGCTGCAACGGGATACCGCCGATTATACTTTCCGACATCTGCGGAAGTCCGGCAGACCCGGCAAATCCGAAATTATAAAGCGCGAGGTAATCTTTCGACACCACAACAGGGACAACCTCGTCGCCCGGAGTGTAATTCCACACTCCTGCATCCACATCCACAAACCTGTCCGGGATGGATTCGAAAAAAAGCATCGTTGACATCCCCTTTCCTCCCTGGGACACAGACGCCCACACCCTATAGTCGGTCGATGAGAATTTGCCGACATCCCTGACCCACGGCTGGCTTCGCAAATCATCTACCTCCTCCGGAGTGAACCCCGATGAGGCATCCCCCCAGAGATTGGCCGACGTCACCTTCTTGTTGACCACAAGATAGTCTGTCTTTATGAAACTTCCGTCTGTCTCCCAAAGCGTTCTCGCATCCTGATAAAACTGCAGTCCGCCAACTATTATGGCAAGACCTATAAAGTTAGACAACACAAAACCAGCGATTCTCGCCGATGACGTGTTCTTACGAAGCAGGCGTGAAATCAAGTCCATATCACAATCTCAGTTTAATATATTCTTCCATCAGGAGCGGATTCCCGACCGAGGTGGACACAATCCCCGCCCCTTGGCGCCGCGCCTCCGCCGTTATCATCATGGCCGCCACCCGGTTGTTTCCCTCGTCAAGATGGCTGACCGGCTCGTCAAGCAGTATGAAATCAAAAGGTTGACAGAGTGCACGGATGATGCCGACACGTTGCTGTTGCCCTATCGACATACGTCCCACGGGATAGTCCCGGCGGGAGTCAATCCCGAGCATATGCAACGACTCTTCTATTTCCTCAGAGCTCTTCCATCCTGTCAGGGAATTCTTAATCTCTATGTTCTGCAGCGCCGTGAGTTCGGGGAACAAAGACAGCTCCTGCGGAAGATAGGCTATGTGGCGTCGGCGCAACTCTTGCCATCGTTCCATGCCGAATGTCGCGGCATTCTCGGAGTCAAACCATAATGTCCCTTCATAATCCACGCGGGCGCCATAGATATACGAACACAGCGACGACTTGCCGCCTCCGCTTGCCGCCTCTATAAGATAGTGCCTTCCCCGCTCAAGCACAAGCTCACTGCGCCACACATCAGAAGCAGGGATGCTCTCCGAGAGAAAGACCCTCGGAAGCATCCCTGAAAGACGTATGGCCGTTATCTTATCATCAGGATTCATATATCCAGACATTTACGGCTTTTATCATTTTATATTCTTCATGACAGTGATAAGGAAATTCTCCGACGGATCCGTACCCTTCACTACAAATTCCGCAGATATTCCAGCGCCATTGGGACGACCCGCGACTCCAAAAGATGAAACCCCAATCTTGGATGTATCGGCCCCAAATACTGACAAATTCATAACTCCACCGCCTCCTGAGCCTTTCAGGAAATCTGCCACATCCCCCATCTTAAGCGAACCTTCGAGAGTTCCATTCTCCAACCTTA
Source organism: Muribaculaceae bacterium (assembly GCA_029058745.1). Taxonomy (GTDB): domain Bacteria; phylum Bacteroidota; class Bacteroidia; order Bacteroidales; family Muribaculaceae; genus Lepagella. Next base: position 50,290 of record JAIDXM010000035.1, on the reverse strand, counting down.
TCAGTTTCCCATCCTTCTTGGCCGGACATAATTGCGACACAAGATTCATAAGGCCTGACGACGCGTCTCCGTTGGTGGTTACCACACCCCTGATGCCCTTCAACGGATCTGTAATATCACTGAAAGCCACTGCAATAGTACCATCCAATGCCTTAAAATATTCTATCATCTCTCCGTATGGGCCACCAAACGAAGAGTTGAGTTGCTCCATTTTCTTAACAGCCTCTTTGGTTATCACAAATGAAAAAACCGCATTGGCGTTCTCTCCCAATGACTTTACCAGAGAGGTGTCAACCTTGTCAAACGGGAACAGGTATTTCGCAGGTTTCCCCTCATCATTGAGCACATTACACAATGCCTTAACCTCCCCTTTAAGGAAATCCAAGGTAAAAGATATCGAGGTAGCCCCCTCACATGTCATTCCCAACATCATGTTGAACGCAGCGATATCCGACGTCGATATGCCACCTTTCTGTTGGAAAAAGGTGTTGATGCGGCTCCACCCTACAATATCATTGGCAATGTTTGAGACCTTATCGGCAAAAGGATTGGACACAAAGCTTTGTCCCTTCTCAAGTGCGGCATAGTTCTTCACCGCCTTGGAGTCTATCGACGAACCGGATATAGAAACCCACACCTGGGCGCCAAGCACAGCAATCTCACGGCAAACCTTCACTCCGTTTTCCTCTGTGAATTTATCGCCGGTCTGTTTCTCCACGAAATCATAGAATTTCTGTGTGTCGGCAAGCATCGCGGTGACATAGGTGCCATATGCATCTGTAAACACAATAGCCCCGGAAGGGTCGATGCCGCTATCTCCTGAGAGAAACAGGTTCAACGCGTCAGCGTTCTTGCGGTTCACGGAATCTTTCTGAATAGTGGCAAGCAGTTCCTTCATCTCCTTGCCGGCCACAATCTCGGTGCCGTTCACCTCACATCCTGTCTTCTCAAGAAGTGATTTGAGGTTGACGCCAACCACCATTCCGGCCGATGACGGGACTGTGGCGAGAAGGTCGGATGCATCCGTAGCCTCCTGCTTGCATGAATTCATAAACGGGAGCATCATCAATAGCATCCATAATGCCATGTGGCGCACGTTCAACGATTTTTTGGCTGTAATCTTCATATTGGTTTATTATTTGATTGTATTCTTCATGGGGGTGCCGCTATTCCCGAAACTGATGTATAGGCAATCATCAGGAGGCGACTTGCCGCCTCAGTGGCAAAGTTAACATTTTTTTTATCTTTACGCAATTTATTTTTGCCGTCTTCACTTTAAATCATTAATTTCGCATCAAAATATCCCCGACTCAGCCGTAAATCGATTGAAAAACGGGAATATGGCAAAACGGACTTATCAATAAAAACATATAACGTATGAACCAGATTTCACAGCGCATAGCCGCCCTCTCCCCTTCGGCGACTCTCGCAATGTCGCAGAAAAGCGCGGAACTCAAGGCCGCCGGTGTCGATGTCATCAACATGAGTGTCGGCGAACCGGATTTCGACACTCCCGATTTCATAAAGGAGGCTGCAAAAAAAGCCATCGACGACAATTTCTCACGCTACACCCCTGTGCCGGGCTATATGACACTCCGCAAGGCAATCGCCGCGAAGCTGCTCAGAGAGAACGGAATCGAGTTCGCTCCGGAGCAGATTGTAGTGGGCAACGGCGCAAAGCAGGAACTCTGCAACGTGATTCTCGCAACAATCAATCCCGGCGACGAGGTAATAATACCCGTACCTGCATGGGTAAGCTATGTGGAGATGGTGAAACTCGCGGAAGGCGTCACCGTGGAGGTATATGCCGGAGTTGACCAGGATTTCAAGATTACCCCCGAACAGCTCGAAAAGGCCATCACTCCCAAGACACGCATGATTATGCTCAACTCTCCGTCCAACCCCACCGGCAGCATCTACAGCCGTGAGGAACTGAAGGGCCTTGCCGATGTCCTTGCCAAATATCCTGAAATCATCATCCTTGCCGATGAGATATATGAACACATAAATTTCATCGGAGAGGTGCATAGCATATCCGAATTTGAGAACGTGCGCGACAGGGTGGTAATCATCAACGGCGTCTCCAAGGCATATGCCATGACCGGATGGCGCATCGGATACATGGCCGGCCCCCTCCCTATCGCCAAAGCCGTCACCAAGCTCCAGGGACAATACACCTCCGGGGCTTCATCGATTGCACAGAAAGCGGCAGAAGCCGCTTATGACGGCCCACAGGACTGCGTGCGCGAGATGCGCGAGGCTTTCCAGAGACGCCGTGACCTGATTGTGGCTCTCGCCCGCGAGATTCCGGGATGGGTGGTCAACGAACCTCAAGGGGCATTCTACCTTTTCCCGGAGGTCAGCTCTTATATCGGGAAAAAGGCAGGAGAACGTGAAATCAAGTCAAGCGGCGACTATGTGATGTATCTTCTTGAGGAGGCTCACGTGGCCTGTGTGGACGGAGAGGCATTCTGCGCCCCCGGCTACATGCGCCTGAGCTACGCCACCTCCGACGACAACATACGTGAGGCGATGCACAGAATCAAGGAGGCTTCCGCAAAACTCAAATAAGTGCTTAATTATCTTATTTTCAATCCATATGCGAAGCAATTATCCGACACTATCCAAAATTAATTGCGATAAACCCGGATATTGACTTGCAAGATTGAAAATATTTAACTAACTTTGCAACGCAAACCGGAGCTGACCGGCTACGGTTTGTCTGGGTGGATACCAGAGTGGCCAAATGGGGCAGACTGTAAATCTGCTGGTTTATACCTTCGGTGGTTCGAATCCATCTCCACCCACTTACGACATCAATTCAATTATTGCACATAACAACAATACAGGGCGTATCCGTGAGGACTCGCCCTTTTTATTTAACGCACAATTCCTGACACATAATGCATAATCAATTGAGAATCACAGATTATGCATTATGTGTCAAGAACTATGGATTATGTGTCATGCATTATCAGATAGAAAGGCGACGCAACGTTGACATCAGCTCCTGATTTATAGGCTTGTCGTTTTTGATGGCCTTTGTAAACGGGACATAGACAATCTCGTCGTTCTTTATGCCTATCATGACATTACGCTGGTCGTCAAGAAGCGCATCTACAGCAGCCGCTCCCATACGCGATGCGAGAATCCTGTCGAATGCTGTCGGAGAACCGCCTCGCTGAAGATGGCCAAGGATGGTGACTCGCACATCATAGTCCGGGTATTCCTTCTTGACACGCTCCGCAAGACCCATGGCACCTCCCGTGGTGGGTGATTCAGCCACAAGCACTATCGATGAGTTTTTCGACTTACGGAATCCGTTGGCGATAAGTTCGTCAAGCTGGTCAACCTGTGTCGAAATCTCCGGTATGATGGCCGCCTCGGCTCCCGACGCTATGGCACCGTTGAGGGCAAGGAAACCCGCGTCACGCCCCATCACCTCGATAAAGAATAGACGTTCATGCGAGGTGGCGGTGTCTCGTATCTTATCCACGCAGTCCATGATGGTGTTGAGCGCGGTGTCATAGCCGATTGTAGAGTCAGTGCCGTAAAGGTCATTGTCGATGGTGCCAGGAAGGCCGACAATCTGGAAAGAAAACTCGTTGGCGAATATGCGGGCGCCTGTCAGAGACCCGTCGCCGCCTATCACGACAAGGGCGTCTATTCCATGGCGCTGCAGAACGTCATAGGCGCACTGGCGACCTTCCGGAGTCTGGAATTCCTTGCATCGTGCCGTCTTCAATATGGTGCCGCCGCGCTGTATTATGTTCGACACATTCTGGGTGGAGAACTCTACGATTTCATCCGTAATGAGGCCCTTATACCCTCTCATGATACCATACACCTTGAATCCGGCATATATCGCCGCACGTGTCACCGCACGTATCGCGGCATTCATGCCGGGAGCGTCGCCTCCCGAAGTGAGGATGCCTATTGCTCTTTGCTTTTCCATTGTTTCCTTTTTATTTTGTTTCTTTTATACTGCTCTTAATTATGTTTCCGACCCACAAGCCTCCGCCATAGAACCGGCGGCTCTTCACGCCGCCGCCCTCCTTCATTGATTCAACAACTTCAGGGCATTTATTCTCACAAAGGTAATATTTTGTCGGGAGGTGACAAAAAAAATATTAATTTTGTGCCCGCATTCGCATCATCATAAAGACATGAAGAATATTAAAAACATAATTTTCGACCTCGGCGGGGTTGTAATAGACCTCGACCGGCAACGCGCCATACATGGGCTCGAAAGCCTTGGCATAACCGACGCCGGCAAGCTTCTCGGCGAATACGAGCAAAAAGGGCCATTCCTTTTGCTCGAATCCGGAAAAATGTCCGTGGCACAATTCTATGACACACTACTGCCACTTTGCCGTCCGGGCACAACATGCGAGGAAATCCAGGATGCGTTCGAGGGCTTCCTCGTGAGCCTTCCAACCGCAAGACTCGAGGCTATCAGGAAGTTGAGGAAAGCCGGATATAAGACATACATGCTCTCCAACACAAACCCTGTGATGTATAACAACTGGATAGAGCTCGCGTTCAGGCAGGAAGGCCTCACTGTCAACGATTATTTCGACGGCATTGTTGTCTCTTTCCAGGAACGCACATGCAAACCCGACCCCAAGATATTCAGGAATGTGACAACAAGATATGCGCTCGACCCGGCGGAAACCCTGATGCTCGACGACTCTGAGGCAAATTGCGAAAGCGCACGCTCGGTGGGACTGAACGCCATCAGGATACTGAAAACAGGACAGGACACCCTGCTCGGAGTAGCCAATCGCCTCCTGGAGGGGGAAATGGCAGAATGAGCGGGAAGGTAGCCGCCATCGGCACTTTCGACGGCGTGCATGCCGGACACGCCGTCGTGCTGTCGGAAGTGATGGAGGAAGCCCGCAGAAACGGCCTCGAGCCGCTGGCGATAACATTCGACCGTCATCCGCTCGCCCTCATCTCTCCTCAACGAGCCCCTCTGGCCATAACCACAATCGAGAAGAAAACAGAACTGATTGCCAAGACCGGTGTCACCCCCATCGTGCTCCCGTTCGACGAGAAACTGCGTTCCACGACCGCCCGCGACTGGATGCGCATGATTCACAGTCAATTCGGAGTGGAACACATCGTGGTAGGCTACGACAATACTTTCGGTTGCGACGGAGTCGCCCTCTCGCTCTCCGACTACCGCCGAATCGGCGAAGAAACAGGAATCACGGTTTCCGAAGCCCCCATGTTGCCGGGAGTCAGCTCTTCGGCGATACGCAAGGCCATCGCGGCCGGCGACATCGACGAGGCCAACAGGATGCTTGGCCGCAGATTCGCGATTCCGGGAATTGTAGTGGAGGGGAACAAACTTGGAAGGACAATCGGATTCCCGACCGCCAACATGATGCCTCATCCGGGAATTGTTGTCCCGGGCAACGGAGTCTATGCCGCCGTGGCATATCTTCCGGGAGGCACACGACGCGACGCGGTGGTCAACATCGGGGTGAGACCGACTGTCAGACGCGGCAACAATCTCACCATCGAGGCACACATCATAGACTGGAGCGGCGACCTATACGGACACCAGTTCAACCTTGTCTTCCATACCCGCATGAGAGAGGAAATAAGGTTCAATTCTATCGACGCGCTGAAGAGACAGATAGAAAAAGACACCTCTAATGCAAAACTTTTCCTCTCGGATGCGACAAAACAGATTAAATAATGTTATATTTGCATAATGTTAACTATTCCGTGGCCGGCATTCCGGCATGAGGATGCCTGGCTCCGGATTCCACACCATCGATGCTATGAACGATATAGAGATTATCAATTTCGCCACGACTCCCAGCCTTGTGAGCAGATACATGAGGGAACTGCGCGATGTCACCATACAGGGCGACCCAATGCGATTCCGCACAAACCTTCACCGCATAGGTGAGATTATGGCCTATGAAATCTCAAAAAGACTCCGGTATTCACAGGAGAAAGTGCAGACACCATTGGGATTCACCATGTGCCACCAGCCCGACGACAAGATTGTGCTCGGGACAATCCTTCGCGCCGGACTCCCCTTCCACGAGGGGTTCCTGAGTTTCTATGACAATGCCGAGAACGCTTTCGTGAGCGCATACAGGCGATACAAGGAACGCAGCGACAGCTTCGATGTCCTGGTGGAATATATGGCGTCTCCTTCCATTGAGGGGAAAACACTGATTCTTATCGACCCGATGCTCGCCACCGGAAGCTCAATGGAACTTGGCTACCGCGCCCTCCTCAAGAAAGGCACTCCGGCAAGAATCCACATCGCGTCGGTAATCGCTTCCCGCCAGGCCGTGGAATATCTCTGCAACGTGTTCCCCGGGGGAATCACAACCATCTGGACCGGAGCCATCGACCCTGATATCGACGCGCACAGCTACATAGTGCCCGGCCTGGGAGATGCCGGCGACCTCGCTTTCGGAAAAAAACTTGATGAATGATTCTAAAAAGCATCGACATACTCAATTTCAAGAACATCGCATCCTCCACACTTGACTTCTCTCCAGGGGTGAACTGCCTGCTCGGAATGAACGGCATGGGGAAGAGCAATCTTCTTGAGGCCATACACTTCCTGTGCATGGCCCGTCCGATGACCCCCATTCCCGACAGTTCTTTAATCAGACATGGGGAGGAGATGCTTATTGTAAAAGGGGAATTCCTCTCTGACACGGATGTGGCCGACACCATAGCCTGCGGACTCACCAAGGGAAAAGGGAAAAGCCTTAAACGTAACGGGAAGGAATATAAACGGATTTCCGAACATATCGGGAGATTTCCTATCGTGACTGTAACCCCCGGCGACTCCCAGATTGTCGGCGGCCCCGGAGAGGAGCGCAGGAAGCTGATGGACATGGTGATTTCTCAGGCACATCCCGACTACCTCGCACAGCTCATACGCTACACACGGTCGCTTGAGAGCCGCAACCGCATGCTCCGGGCCGGAGTGCGCGATGCGTTGCTTTTCGAATCGGTGGAGTCCGGCATGGAGGAAGCGGCAGATGCAATCCATGACGCGAGAATGAAATGGGTGGCCGCTATAGCCCCCAAGATTGAAGATTGCTACCGTCGGCTCTCCGGAAAGCGGGAATCCACATCAATCGCCTATAAGAGCCAGATGTCAGGCACTTCCCTCCACGAGTTGCTCGCGGAACGCCGCGCAAAGGATTCCGTACTCGGGTTCACATCGGCGGGACCACATCGTGATGACATAGAGACAAGCCTGGACGGATACAGTCTCAGGCGACTCGGAAGCCAAGGCCAGGTGAAAACATTCACAGTGGCCTTGCGCCTTGCCATATTCGACTATCTCAAGGAGGCGAGCGGAATAACGCCCCTGTTGCTCCTTGACGACATATTCGACAAGCTCGACGCGTCGCGAGTGGAAAGCATTATGCATGAGGTGACATCGTCTGAGACATTCGGCCAGATTTTCATCACCGACACCAACCGCAAACACCTCGACGATATCATATCGGGAATGGAAGGCCCCCGGTCGCTGATAAATGTCGATTGCGGAGTGTTCTCACCCATAAGCCTCGATTGATATGGAAAGGAAAGATTCCCAAAGCATCGGCGACATATTAAGGCTGGCTTTCCAGGACAATTGTTTCCAGGACAGGCTCGACGAACGGAAGGCTATCGACTTGTGGACTGCCGTTGTGGGACAGGCTCTCGCATCGCAATGCGCCAGGCCCCATGTGGCAGCCGGAGTCATGACCGTGGGGGTAAGAAATGCCGCGCTGCGGCATGAACTGACCATGAGCCGCTCGATGCTGGCTCATGAAATCAACCGGCAGCTTGGTAAAAACGTTATTTCTGATATAAGGTTTGTGGCCGGCTGACGTCACGCCGTCCTCGGCTCTTGTGTCACAACTATTTTTCAATGACATGAGAACCTCCGGAGCTGAAATCCACCAATGACGACGCTCCTAAAAACAAATATTAATATGGATTATCAAAACCTACCCGACATATCTCTCTTCCATGACAGAACCGGAGTCCAAATCCGGTTCAACGATGTCGATGTGCTCGGACACGTCAACAATACAGTATATTTCGCATTCTACGACACCGGCAAAGCCCATTATTTCAATTCAGTAGGCGGCAAGCCGGTGGATTGGAAGCATGTGGATATGGTGATTGCCAATGTCAACTGCTCTTTCATGGCCCCGATTGTGTTCGGGGAAGACATCGAGGTGCTCACAACATGCCTCTCCGTATCCAATAAAAGCATGCGAATCCTGCAGCTAATCAGGGAAACAGCATCCGGACAGATAAAATCGGCCTGCGAGACCGTAATGGTATGTTTCGACCCGGCCACAGGACAGACTTCTCCGGTGCCTGAGGAATGGAAGAAACGGGCATGCGATTTTGAAGGCAGAGATATCATAAAACACAATACAATTCAGTAATTACCGTCATGGACAAAACTGCGAACTCCCCTCTTGAGAACAGGCTGCGAAAGATTCTCGAATATGAGGCTGAAGCCGTAAGATCGATTCCTCTCACCGACGGATATGACCGGGCTATAGCCTTGATTGTGGAGAAAGTGAACCGCCTTGGCGGCAAACTTGTCACCTCGGGAATGGGCAAGGCCGGCCAGATAGCCATGAATATCGCCACTACATTCTGTTCCACCGGCACTCCGGCCGTATTCCTGCATCCTTCGGAAGCACAGCACGGCGACCTCGGAATCCTGCAGAAAAACGATGTGCTGCTATTGCTGAGCAATTCCGGAAAGACGCGCGAAATACTTGAACTTATCGACCTCGCGAAGGTGCTATATCCGGAGTTGCCATTTATCGTAATCACCGGCGACGCATCGAGTCCGTTGGCAATGGCCGCCGATGTGGCCCTGTCAACCGGCGGCAAACCTGAGGTATGCCCTCTCGGGATGACCCCCACCACCTCCACCACAATGATGACCGTGATGGGCGACCTCCTTGTTGTGGCAACAATGGAGGCTATCGGATTCACTGTGGAGGAATACGCAAAACGCCATCACGGAGGCTATCTCGGCCACAAATCGAAATGCCAGATTGATGGCAAGAAATCCTGAAACACGATTTGACGGGAACAGCCACCCCTGAATCCCACAACCAGAATCTAAAACACTCTATATATGAATCAGATTGAAATTCCCCTGATGCTTGAGAAGTTTGACAAGAACTCCGGTGATGTCGCCATTCTCAAGGAAGCGCTCAACTGCCGCGACACGGCCGAACAGCTCATTGCCGAAGAACGATATATGGACGCCATGGAGCGAACCGTGGCCGCGCTCAAGATCCTCCGGGATTTTCCCGATTTCTACAACGTGGAATTCAGGGCTGTGCTCGTGGCTCTCCTTTTCGACCTTTCAGAAATCCATTTCGCGCTGAAGAACTACAAACAAAGCGAGAAAGAACTTGAGATACTTTTCAAAGTGCTCGACAATCTCGTAAAGACCGACGAACAGAGATTCGGGAAATACCATATCCTCGCCATGGAGCTCTCTACGAGGATTCTGCGCTCCCGCAAGAAAGCCATGGACCTGCTCGTCAAACAGCAAATCAATGCCGGACTCCTTTATGAGAAGGTAAATGCCGGTGTAGTGGCCGCCACCGACAAGCTTGTCGATTCCTTGAGAAATGTGGGACAGCTTCTCGCCTCTACCGGCGACCTCAAGGCCGCCCTTAAGTTCTACGCGGAGGCTATCAAATATTCAAAGAAGCGCACCGGAAGAGTCACCCGGAAAGAAATCAGGATGACTATCGAGATGGCGGAGATTATGATGAGGGTACGGACCATGCGCCCTCGAGCAAGACGACTCCTCAACGCTATCCTTCCTCACGCAATCGCGCAGGAGACGATTGAACTTGAACGAGACATTCTCGCCCTGATTGAAGTGATGGACGCCGACATAGAACATGAGAACACCTGGAAAGCGTTTATCCATAAAATCTCTAACGTGGCCAAGTCTAAATTCAAGAAAGGGGAGACTAAAAACGAAACCATCGACGACAGCCGGCAATCGTGAATTATGCATCGCCGCCGGATGTCATGATTAAAACAACATCATAATGTCAACTATATTAAACACCAACGGTTCGGCAATCCACATCCCGGAAATCAATGAAAAGATTGCCGGAAACTTCTATGTGATAACAGCCGACTGGAACCAAGCCATCACCCATTCCCTACGCGATGCCGCAGCCGGAGTGCTGCGCCGTGCGGGAATCGCAAAAGACAAAATAATACAGGTCAGTGTCCCCGGCACGGTAGAGCTTGTAAACGCCGCCGCTCTCGCATTGAAAAAATCGTCTGCCAGACCTGGAAGCGGGAATCCGGATGCCACAGAAGGGGTAATCGTAATCGGATGTGTGATTCGCGGTGACACCCCTCATTTCGACTATGTATGCCAGATTGCCGCACAGGGGGTGGCCGACCTGAATGCCAAAGGGGACGCCGCAGTGATTTTCGGAGTGTTGACTGTAGATAACCAACAACAGGCTCTCGACAGGGCCGGCGGTTGTCTCGGCAACAAAGGCGCGGAAGCCGCAGTGGCCGCCATAGAGATGGCAAATATACATGCCTCTGTCTGAATCCCGTAGCCGATTCTCGCAGACATTACTATTTCCGCGATATGGATTTCAGAAATCCATATCGCGGATTTTTCTATACATCAACATCTTACATCTATTCATCGGCAACCGTGCGCACACATGTGCAATTTTTGTGCATATTTTAACATTTCTACACCAATATTTACATACGATCCTGCGTTTCTATATCGAATACAACGATAGAAGTCGTCTGCATAATCCGGCCCACACTCCCGGAACGACGAGACCATATAATGGGGAAGGATATCCCGCCCCAGTTTCCCAAACAACAATCATCAACTATGTCAGCTTCCTGACACAAAAACACTCATTATGTTTTACACATCCTTTCATTCCAATCACATCAGCGACCAAGATTTCGGGCACCATATGCCTGACACCCTCGACATGCGACATCATTCCGAAAAAGATATTTACGCAACCGTAATAACAGAAAACTTTTTTTCATGACTTAGATATGTTTTAGGGCCTTGAAGCAATGCCGTTGGAAAACTTAATTGTCTAAATTTTGGGTTATATACATTAGTAATTTCTATCGACTGCCAAAGATACGGAAGCCGGTTCCAACACCGGTGCATCTCTCCTCCTTGGCATCTGTGTCGGACCCGGAATCTAAGGCAGGGGAAAACCGTTCACCGTGAGGTGGGCGGTTTTTTTGCATTTCTCTCCTTTTTTCATTAATTTTGTAACATTAGAGCGTCAGTAAAGACCCCCTAATCACTTTTATTAGTTTTTTCGCCAATGACCAAGTATCTCTCTCATACAATACAGGAAGAAGACAAGATGGTGGAAGACGCCTACCGCGACCTCCTCCAAGCCTATCTCTCAAGCAACCACCGGAAAAAAGTGGAGATAATCGAACGTGCCTACCGTTTTGCCAAAGAGGCCCACAAAGGGGTGAGACGCAGAAGCGGGGAGCCATATATCCTGCATCCGATTGCCGTGGCGAAAATCGTAATCTCAGAACTTGGACTCGGTTCCACATCGATTTGCGCCGCACTCCTTCATGACGTGGTGGAAGACACTGAATTCACCCGTGATGACATAGAGGCGTCTTTCGGAAAGAAAATCGCCGATATTGTGGAGGGGCTCACGAAAATCTCAGGCGGAATTTTCGGCGACAAGGCATCCATTCAAGCGGAAAACTTCCGTAAACTGCTTCTGTCAATGTCGTCCGATGTCCGAGTGGTGCTCATAAAAATGGCCGACAGGCTTCACAATATGCGTACTCTCGGCTCCATGAGGCCGGAAAAACAGTATAAGATTGCCGGCGAGACTCTTTATGTGTATGCCCCTCTCGCCCACCGGCTCGGCCTTTTCAAAATCAAGATGGAACTCGAAGACCTCGCTTTCAAATATGAACACCCGCAAGCCTACGACTGGATTATGGGCAAGCTCAGCGAAACCGAGGAACAGCGTGAGCGCATTGTACGCGAATTCGTAAAGCCCGTCATAGAGAAGCTTGACGCCGCAGGATTCAAATATGAAATAAAGGCCCGAGTGAAAAGCGCATACTCCATTTTCAACAAGATGGAAACCAAGAAAGTGCCTTTTGAGGAAATCTACGACATATATGCCGTGAGAGTGATTTTTGAGAACGACGATGACGCTCTTGAGAAAATCAGATGCTGGCAAATCTACACCTTCTTCACAGACGGACATAAAATCCATCCCGACCGCCTGCGCGACTGGACAAGCACTCCCAAGGCAAACGGATACAGGGCCTTACACCTGACCGCCATGGGGCCCGAAGGGAAATGGATTGAGGTGCAAATCAGGTCAAGGAAAATGGACGACATCGCCGAACTCGGCTACGCCGCCCATTGGAAATACAAGACGGGGGTGCAGGAAGACGAGACGGAGCTCGACTCCTGGATGAACACCATCAAGGATATTCTCGCAAATCCGGAACCTAACGCCATAGACTTCCTCGACACAATTAAGCTAAACCTGTTCGCCTCAGAGATATATGTGTTCACCCCTAAAGGCGATCTCATAACTCTTCCGGCCGGAGCAACAGTGCTCGACCTCGCTTTCGCGATTCACTCCCAGCTTGGAATACACTGCATGGCCGGGAAAATCGCCCATAAGCTCGTGCCACTATCCCATGAGCTCGGAAGCGGCGACCAAGTGGAAATCATAACGTCAGAGACACAGACCCCACAGGCGGAATGGATGCAATATTGCCACACTGCAAAAGCACAGAACAGACTGCGTGCAATCCTGAGAAAAGACCGCAAGCTCCTACTTTTAAGGGGAGAGAAACTTTTCAACGAGTTCCTTGACAAGGAAGCGATATCACCGTCTAACGAGACAATAACGAGGATTCTCGCCAACTATCATCTCAAATCGAGGGAAGACCTCTTCATAATGCTGGCCAACGACGAAATCAACCTTTCCGCGAAGGAACTTAAGGAGGCCAACAATACAAGGCGGTCGCTCATGAAGAAGATTCTCAGAAATCCATTCTCGTCAAAGAAAAAACCCGGCGAAGTGAAAAAAGAGAAAATCAACAGGAAGGAGATATATGTGCTCCATCCTGACGAGGCCTCCCCTAACTATCGCTTCGACACTTGCTGCTCCCCCATTCCCGGTGACGATGTGCTCGGGTTTGTCGATGACGACGAGAATGTGATTCTTCATAAAGTAAGCTGTCCGAACGCCATGAGGCTCAAGAGCGCGTTCGGCTCAAGGCTCGTGGCAACAAAATGGGGCGGAACAGCCGAAAATTTCATCGCCACCATAAGCATCGACGGAATCGACAGACACGGCATTCTGGAAGAAATTTCATCGACTGTCTCTAAAAAACTGCAAATCAACATTCGCGGACTAAGCATAGCGGCGAAACAGGAAGTGTTTCATTGCGACCTTACTGTGCAGGTGGACAATGCCGACACTGTGGAGGTAATCTGCGATGCATTGAAAAAAATTAAAGATATAAAATTCGCGCGGCGTTCCTCCTGACGGGAGCATGCACTGACAGCACCATAAGAAAATGATTATGTGGAATAAAATTTTCTCCCAACTCAACCTCATAAGATTCGGTCTCGCCATCACCTCGGTGGCGGTGATTCTTCTGTTTCTTCCGAGAGCCGACCATCAGAGTTTCTCTTTCGAAGAAAACCAGCCTTGGAAATATCCCCTGCTCACGGCAGACTTCGACACCCCGATATTGCGCGACTCAGCATCCGTGAGAAAGATGCGAGACAGCATCGACCGTGTCTTTGTGCCTTTCGTGAAAAGAGACCTGGAGGCTGAGAAAACGAATATGGAGAGATTCGCCAACATCATTCAGAACCATTCATCGCATGAAGAGAGGACTCTCCTCCTGAAATTGCTCAAGCAGACATATGAGAACGGAGTGCTTGAATCAAAGATGTATGCAAATGTCGTCACCAACGGCAACCGCCAACTCCGGCTCGTGGAAGGGAACTCCGGTGAATCCAAATCGGTTGTGGCAATAAATGCCGCGTCAATGCTTTCCCCAGCAAGGGCTTTCGGCAGGATAGACTCAATCTTTTCCCATGAGTTCCACGGTGGAGAAGGGAAAATGGCCCCCGAAATCAGGAAGGCGCTCAACCTATGCATCACACCTAACATAGTCACTGATTCCGCCACCGACTATAAATACAGGAGCCAGGAATATCTGAACGTGACCGGAGCGATGGGTGTAATAAAGAAGGGACAAAGGATTGTTGACCGTGGCGAGATTATTAATCCTCAGATTTTCACCAACCTCAACACCTACCTCGACATGATGAATTCCAGGCAGGCCGAGACTCGCGACCACACGTATTTCATCATCGGACAAGGTCTGTATATAATCCTGATATACATCCTCCTGTACTGTTTCATGAGTCTCTACAGGTCAAGATTCTTCTCCGACATACGCCAGATGGTGTTTCTGATGTCGTTCATCACCCTCTTTGTAGTATTCTCAATAGTGATGTTCGAATACGTGTCAAACGGAATATACCTTGTCCCTTTCGCCGCAGTCCCTGTAATTATCCTGGTGTTCTTTGATTCAAGAACCGCCATATTCGCGCTTCTCACGACAGTGCTGATATCCACGCTGGTGGCCACCTATCAGTTCCAGTTCCTGTTCATGGAACTCAGTGTTGGACTCACAGCCACATTCAGCATACGGCAACTGAGCCGCCGCTCCCAGCTTCTGCGCACGGCAATGCTGTCGTTCCTGGCATACACGGTGACTTATTTCGCGACATGTCTCCTTTCCGAAGGGAATCTGTCGAATTTCGTGCCGCGCATAATCGGCATATTCGCCATAAACTCCGTGATACTCTCATTCGCGTATATCCTTATCCTTGTAATCGAGAAGATTTTCGGGTTCACATCCACTGTGACTCTCGTGGAACTCAGCGACATAAACAGCCCGCTTCTCCGTCGCCTCGCGGAAAACGCGCCAGGCACGTTCCAGCACTCCATGCAGGTGTCAACGCTGGCCACGGAAGCAGCCAGAGCAATCGGAGCGAACACTACCCTCGTCAGGACCGGGGCTTTGTACCACGACATCGGAAAAATGAAAAGCCCGGTATTCTTCACTGAAAACCAACACGGGGTAAACCCACATGCCGGACTCAATCCGGAGACAAGCGCCCAGAAGATTATCGCCCATGTCACCGACGGTCTCGCCATGGCCTCAAAAGAGAAGTTGCCTAAGGTAATAAAGGCTTTCATCTCCCAGCACCACGGAAAGGGAATCACAAAGTATTTCTACAACACTGCAGTCAACGAGAACCCGGATGAAGTCATCGACAAGTCGAAATTCCAGTATCCGGGGCCAAACCCACAATCCAAAGAGACCGCGATACTAATGATGGCTGACGCTGTGGAAGCGGCCTCAAGAAGCCTGAACGACTTCACGCCTGACGCTATAAACACCCTCGTTGACAGAATCATCGACTCCCAGATTTCCGACGGGCTCCTCAAAGAGGCCCCAATCTCTTTCCGGGATGTGGAAACAGTGAAAGACACCTTCAAGAAACGGCTCTCGACAATCTATCACTCGAGAGTGCAGTATCCTGAAATCAACCGCTCCACCGCCTCTGCCGAGGCGGAGTCTGAAGGACAGTGACCTCCGGAGGGGATGCCTCAGCCAATATTTTTCCATCTTCAAGCGTTTTTATATATGGAGACCGGACACCACCTCCTGTCCCGGATTAAAATGAAGTGTGACGCGCTAAAATATATATCAGTATGACAGTATTGGCCATAACATTTTCATGCCTGTCTTTCGCGGCAGCCCTCGCGCTGCTTCCCAGGCATCTATCACTTGCTCCGGTGGCGGCTTTCGTAGGACTCGCCGTTATCGGGTTCGCTTCCGACAGCAGCGGATACCCTCTCCTGCCGGTCAACACCACGATACTGATATGCTGGCTATGCATGACAATAGTCGTGGCCACAGCGACAATGCTCCAGCCCGTGCCGCTCAGAAGGGCATCAAGAGGAATGGGATACATCATGACCGGAGCTATCGCCGGAATGGCCATAGGGCTACTCGGCTTCTCTTTCGCCTCTCATGTGTCGATGCTATACGCGATAATGGTGGTGGCGACAGCCGCCGGGACTTTCTTCGGATTCCTGATATACACCAACACTCCTCAAGGCCGTCCGGTGGGGATAGGTTCCGGAAACTTCTTCAAGTATCTCCTCGCCAAAGGGTTCCCTACGGCCATAACAGTGATGCAGCTTGGAGTCGTGCTCGTATTGCTGATTGCCATAAACAACATTTGAAACAACCATTCTACCTATGACAGGAATGTTATCTAAAATATTAAGCGGAATGGCATCCATAGCGATGGCTGCCATGACTATCATCGCGCTGCCGATGGACGCGCAGACTGCGGCCCCTTCCGCAGACGCCGCGAGCAAGAGGAAAATTACTGTTGAGAAACCTGACCTTGAGAAAATCAGGAAAGAGACTCTCGATCCTTCAAGCAGATTCTATTTCCCGAAACTGATGGCGAAATACACCCGCAACGACACCACGATGACTAATGAGGAATACCGCAATTTCTATCTCGGCTACATGTTCCAGGAGGATTATGACCCCTACCGGGTGTCTCCATATTCCGGCGTTACCGACGAATTGAGGCTGAAGGCTTCCCACACCAAGGAGGAAATCGACACTATCAGGAAATATGCCGAACTCTCTTTGCGCGACAATCCGTTCGACCTCCGCCAGATGTCGTTTCTCGTGCATGTGCTCAAGGAGAAAAGGAAGGATATGAGCGCAAAAATATGGGAATACCGTCTCGAACACCTTCTCGGAGCCATCAAAAGCACCGGAACCGGAGAAGATGCGGAAAATGCGTGGTATGTTATATATCCAATGCATGAATACGACATGGTACAGCTCCTCGGATATGAGGCCACCGACGCGCAATTCCTCGACCCTGGTGTAGATTACCTCACCGTGGCGCCCGAACCGGAAACTCAGAAACGGCTGCGCGACAAAGTGGCGAAGGGATTCTACTTCAACGTGGAGGTTCCTCAGTCGGAATATATCAGGAAACATCCCGAGACTCTCGACGAAATACCCGCCGAATAGTCTCTTATTTTTCAAGAACAACAATCTTTTAACAAATATATATGGAAACAGCAAAAGAAACCGTAGGCCCCGGCAAGTTCGTGGCATACTCCTACAAACTATATAACGACGCCGACGGCTCGCTCCTTTTCGAGGCTCCGGCCAACGCTCCCGACGTGATGGTATATGGCGTAAGCCATGAAATCGTGCCGGGACTGGCCGCAGCTATGAAAGACCTTGCCAAAGGCGACAAATTTGAGGTGACTCTGCCTCCGGCTGCCGCTTTCGGCGACCGCAACGATGAATACCTCCTCACTCTCGACCGTGAGATTTTCATGCGCGACGGCGAACTTGCCGAAGAGGTGAAGGAAGGCGCCATACTACCCATGATGACAGCTGAAGGCTATCGCGTGCAGGGCGTGGTGACTGAGGTTGGTGACAAAATCAAAATGGATTTCAACCATCCCTTCGCCGGTCTCACCGTGCGATATGAAGGGAAAGTGGAAGAGGTGCGCGACGCAACTCCCGAAGAACTTCAGCCATCAAAAGGTTGTGGCGGCGGTTGCGGTGGTGGATGCGACTGCGGGTCTGAGGGAGACTGCGCCACCGGATGCGGTGGAGGCTCCTGCGGCTCCTGCCACTAATCAATTCCGAAGCACGAACCAAGCACATGGGAGGGGGCATCAGAATTCTGATGCCCCCTCCCATGTGCTTGGTTCGCCGATATATCAGAAAGAGCGGGCGCGGACGGAGGCGTAGGCATCGTAGCCTTTTACAAGGGAGGGACGCACCACCCAACGCTGCACACAATAGCCACCCACCATATAAACACCGGCAAGAATCCACAGCGCCGTGTAGTCGCCGCTCACTTGCGATATTGTGGCTCCATTGGTGTTCATGCGGATAAAACCTTCCACTCCCCATGTGGCGGGGACAAGACTGCCAAGCCAATACCAGAATGCCGACATGGCATAGCGTGGCCACGTGAGGCCGGAAAGGAACAGGAACATGACCGATGTCACCACCCATATCACGAACACCGTCTCTCTCTCCCTTACAAGTCCCTGGAAACAGAATCCGAGTCCGAAACATGCCAAAACCATCGGAAGCAGAAACGCAAGGATGTCTATGATATGGTTCTCCATCGGGAACGAGAATATCAGCGGCACATAATGCACTAAAAACACCATAGGGATAAATAGGATTGTGATATAGCACAGCATCTCGCCAAGCATGGTGGCGACAACACCGTTTCTAACCTTCCCTGACATCAGGCCTGCCTTTTCGGGATACTCCCGCTTGGCACCACCCGACATCCCCATGGCAAGGATGATGCATTGGTGGAGAATCAGGATAAGGACTCCGGGCATGATAAACGAATCAAAGCCGCTCTCTATGTTGCCCATCGCCACGCTCTCTATAGGCATGAGGTCGCCGTCAACCACAGTCCCTGCAAGCGGGGCCACCTCATTGATTCTCTCAGACATCAATTCCCCTCCCATGGCCGACATGACATTGGTGGTGGCCATCAGGAAACCTCGATAGCGCAACAGGAGACTCGCCTCGCAATACATCACGGCATTGGCCTGTTCGCCATTGCCAAGTTTCCTTCCGAAACCTTCCGGAATCTCAAGTATGCCATATGCCTCATGTGAATCCACGGCTCGTCGCGCCTCAAGGATATCGGCGGCATATCCTGTCACCCACGCCTCTTCCGTGGCATCGATGCTCCTTACAAGCTCACGGCTCTTCGCGCTCCTGTCATGGTCCACCACCACCATCCTCACGTCTCTCACAACCTCAGGGTTATATATCAAAGAATATATTATCGGATAAGCGAGCGGGAGGAATAGGAAAAACAACATGATGCCTTCATCGTGAAGCACTATCTTGAACTCACGGCAATAGACATCGAAAAGCTGGCCTACATATTTCTTTATACTTTTCCACATAGTGTGTCTCCTTTCTAAATCATTTCGTCATCCTCATTGGCAATATACCGGCTTTGACATATATTTCCTCAATCTCCATAGGAGGGTGAGAGGAAGCAGCATAAACACGATATACGCCACAAACCATACCCTTGAATAATAGATATGTATGCCGTTAAGGGCCTGGTCGATATATATGAGGAAGTTATAGCGTATGGGCACAATCCAGCTGAACACGCCCATCGCAGGATACATACTCTCCACAGGGAACGAGAATGCGGCTATCGAGAACGACAATATCCCCAACAGGGCCGACACCGATAGCGAAAGTCTCAGATTGGGAAGAGCCCCGAATATGAACAGCGCCATCCCCTGGCATGCGAAGACATACATCACCTCCGAAAGCGTCATCCAGAACCAGGAGCCATGCATAGGATAGCCGTTGATGCCGTAAAGCCACGACTCCATGAACAATGCCATAACAATCCATACTATTGTCTGAGGCAGGAGCTTGGCGGCAAGCGCCTTCACGATAGAGCCGTCGGCCATGGCGAGAAGCCGTCCGGAGGTGCCGTATTTTATCTCCTGTCCGAGACTGAAACATGTCATAAGCAATATCATCAATTGCAGCACGCATGGTATGAACGAGTTGCAAAGATACACTGCATAACTCAGGCCGGGATTGTGGATCGCCCTCGACTGGATATTGACCGGAAGAAGCAACGACGTCACCTGACCCGGCGACGCGCCCACCGATTCAAGTACATTCATGGCCACTCCTGCCTTGGTGTACATGGCGGTGGTCTTGAACGTCTTGAGCAGCAGCGACGCCGGCACATAATAGGTCATGTTGGTATAGAACGTGATAACCGGCTTGCGTCCGGAAAGGAGGTCTTGCTGGAAATTCTCCGGAATCAGGAAATATCCGAAAACCTTCCCTTCCTGCATTAGATGACGGGCTTCCGTGAAACTGTTGCAGCTCTCCTTGAGATCCACGAGCTGCATCCCGGCGAGATTCTGCGTCACAGACCTCGACAACGACGAGCCGTCCTTATCGACTATCGCCGCAGGCACATGATAAGGCAGCTCATTCTCCATCAGATTGGAGAGAAGCAAGAATGTGAACAGCGGCAACACGAAGAATCCCACCCAATAAATGGGACGCCTCACAAGCTGGAGCACACTCCTGACAAATATGGCTTTGAATCCTGTCGGCTTCATTGGTATAATCTGTTTATACGGTTTTTCCTTACATTCCTTCACTGCACGAGAATAACCGACATTCCGGGACGCAGATTCTCTATAGGCTTCTCAGGACGGGCCTTAATCTGGAACGTGCGGGCATCATAGTCGCCGGTAGATTTAGTGGCCTGCCAGTTGGCATATGTGCCGAGATCTTTGATATAGAAAACCTTCACATCCTCTTCTTTGTCAAGAGCCGGAATCCTGACCTTAATCACGCTGCCGGTCTTTATATCCTTCAGGAGTGTCTCCCTTACATTGAAAACCACCCAATGGTCATCCTTCTGCAATGACATTATCGGAGCGCCTGTAGCCACGAGTTCCGACACATGTGGATATATCACGGTAATCTCTCCGTCGCAGGGAGCCGTCAGATACTGGTCTTCCAGGAGAGCGTTCACCTCTTTCACACTCCCCTTTGCCACATTCACCATAGCCTCCGCAGCCTGCTTGTCCTCTTTCTGCGCTCCGGCCTTGGCCAACTCATACTGGCTCCTGGCCGCCGACTCTCCTGCCACCGCAGCGTCATAGGCCGCCTTAGCCTCGTCTCGTTTCTGCTCGCTCACCACTCCCTTCTCAAAAAGGTTCTGCATTCGCTGATATGTCTTCTTGGCGATACCCGACGCGGCCTGTGCCTGCAACAATATGTCATGAGCCCCGGAGATAATCTGGCTGCGGGTGCCCGCGTCAACCTTACGGTTTGTGGCACTCGCGACATTCTCCATGGCTTCGGCCTGGTCAAGACGCGCGTCAACAAGTGTGGAATGAATCCTGACAAGCGTATCCCCTGCCTTGACATGCTGACCCTCCTCTACAAAAATCTGGGCCACACGCCCCGGCAACTTGCCGGAAATCCTGAGTTCGGTAGCGTCTGCCTGCCCCTGCACCGTGTCCGGCCCCGGCTTTATGCACAGGAAACCGAAAATCGCGAGGGCCGCGAGTATAACAAGAATAATAATGATTGTTAGAATCAACATCCGGTCTTTCTTGGTCACCTCCGCCGGATCCGCAACCGCATGCACCTCCGGAGCCGGTTGCTTAATGTCGCTTTCATTTGTAGCCATATGTGTGGTTTTTTATTTTCAATATTAGATATGTCACACGTTTTTCACGTAATGTCAACATAAGACATCGCAAATCAGACAAAAGTCCTCTTGCGCGTCATGAATTCCCGACAACAAGGTTGCCAAGCACTTTCTTCAGATATGTCTGACAGAGTCTGATTCCTATCTCGGCGTCAATCTTCTCGGAATGAGCCTGAAGCCACGCAGTCTGCGCTCCAATCACATCGTTTGTGGTAAGCACTCCCTCTTTGAATCCGAGTTCGGCCTGACGCATATTCTCATCAGCCTTGGCGAGATTCGTCACAGTCATGTCGTAGGTCTTTTTAGCCTCGTCGAAGCTGAACTGCGCCTGACTCACCTGCAGGCTCACCTTTTCCTCAGTGTCTTCCAGTAGCAGCCTCTGCGCATTGGTCTGCGCCTTAGCCGCCTTGTAACGCTTATAGTCGCCGCCCCAATGCCATATCGGCACTGTCACCATGGCTCCCACTGAGAATCCGCCGCCGAAGCGTTTCTCGAATCCGTCTATCACATTCGGGTTTGAGAAGGAATAAGCCCCGACAAGCGCTATCTTGGGAAGCATCTCCCCCAAGGCAAGCTTCTCACGCCCTTTAAGCATGTTGATGCCTTGGCGAATCACCTCAAGATCCTGACGGCGCCCATATACGTCGTTGAGGTTATAGTCAGTGTCAGGAATGGCGGAGGAAGCTGTCTTCAGCTGTTCATCCTCAAGCTCCATACGTGTGCTTACCGGGAGTCCGCACAGCTGTGCGAGGGCCATGCGAGAGAGAGTCAGCCCGTTGTCAACTTTCGTGAGCGTTATTTTAGCCTCGTTGAGCTTCACCTCCACCGTAAGGAGGTCGCTGCGCGTGGCCACACCCTCGTCGAGCATACACTGCACATCATAACGCAACGTATCCACAAGATTGACGAAACTCTCGGCCAGAACTTTCTTCTCACGCAACGACACCACGAGCCAATAGGCCTCATCGACCGCATACACCACATTCTGTGACAGGCTGTTGCGCATAGCCTTGGCGAGTTGCTCGCCATAACCGGCTATCTCATTTAGAGCCTTAATCTGGCCTCCCATAAACACCGGCTGCGTCAAGGTGACAGCCCCGGCGAACACATTATGCACATCATAACTCATAGCCTCTTTGGGAATCACCGCAACCTCCGTGGGAATGTAGCTTCCTGTGGCAGGATCCTTTATAGGCTCTCCGGTAGGGCCTTTGAGTATGTTGTAATTATAGCTCTGGGTGGCCGGGTCGAAACTCATAGTAGGAAGCTTCGCATCCTCGCCGAGCAGACGTATCTCATGCTGGTTATACATATATGTGCCGGTGAAATCCACTCCAGGCAGATAGGCGGCTTTAGCCGCGTCCTTATAGTATTTCGCCCCCTGCAGGTTCTCTTCCGCCATCTTTATGGTCTTGTTGTTACGCAGGGCCATGTTGCGGCACGAGTCAAGACTCACAGCCGAAGACGCTACCGCCGCTGTGGAAGAAAGGGCCAAAAGCAATATGAATTTTTTCATAAACCTGATGTAGTGGTTCCGGAAGGAACCGTGGAAATAAATTGGATTCTTCAGTGACAACACACTCACAATGTGGAGTCCCTTCAAAATCATTACAAAATTACGCCCTTTTTGTTTAACAGAAAGCGTGTTTTGGAGCCAAATAACACCAATCTGTGAAATAGGACAATTTTATCTCCACTTATTCCCTTACCTCACTCTGCGGGGTCAGTCTCCGCCCGGACAAGACAAATATTTTGCCACATCGGGATTATTGCCTAACTTTGCAGGCCGAGATGACAGAGAAGCGGCCATAATAATCACGTTACATCTCTGCTAAAATATTTTACACAACCGGATATTCTTATGAAAGGCATCATACGCAAACTGACACCCGAAACATATCTGCAATCTTACGCGAGTCTGCTGAAAATAGGCTTCCCCGTGCTTGTCACTCAGATTGGGGTAATCGTGGTGAGTTTCGCCGACACAATGATGGTTGGGGCATACGGACTTGACGAGCTCGCGGCCGCCGCGTTCGTCAACAGCCTCTTCCTTATCGCCGTGGTGATGCTGATGGGGTTCGCGGGTGGCGTGACTCCCCTAATCGGCGCCCTCTACGGCAAAGGCGACCATCATGAGGGAGGACTGACGCTGAGAGCCTCTCTTCAGGTGAATGTCATTATGGCAACCGCATTCACGGCCATCATGGGCGGGATATACTTCTTCCTCGACAAATTCGGACAAGACCCCGACATACTCCCTCTCGCACGGGAATACTTCCTCATTATCCTGTTCACGATGATTCCGATGGCCGTGTTCAACTGCTTCCAGCAGACCGCCAACGGCACCACCGACACAGCCACGCCGATGTGGATTATACTCGGGGTGGATTGCCTCAATGTCATTGGCAACTATCTGCTGATTTTCGGGAAATTCGGATGTCCCGAGATGGGTCTCTCGGGAGCCGGACTCAGCACACTCGTATCCCGCACACTTGGAGCCATAGCCATAGTGGCCGTCTTTGCCGCAAGGAAACGCTACAGGGTTTACTGGAACGTGCTCAAGTCTGAACACGCAGGCACCAAGAGACGAAAAACGGTGTGGGAGACATCCTATCCTCTAATGATACAAAGCGGAGTGGAATGTGGCCTGTGGAGCATGGGGGCCGTGGTGTGCGGATGGTTCGGGAAAGTGCAGCTCGCCGCATATCAGGTAATCAACACTATCGCGCAACTCGGATTCATGACATACATGAGTTTCGGATGGGCCACGTCTATCAAGGTGGCCAACTACACGGGCACCGGAGACTATCCCGGAATAAGACGCACGACATCAGCAGGCCTCCATCTCAACTATATCCTGTGTGTACTCGCCTCTCTCGCGTTCATCTTCTTCACAAAAGACCTCGTGCATCTTTTCACTCCAGAGGAAGATGTGGCACGCGCCGCAATCCTTCTCATCCCCCCGCTGATTCTCTATCAATTCTGCGACGCCACTCAGCTGACATACGTAAATGCCCTGCGTGGCACATCTGAAGTGCGCCCTCTGCTGTGGATTTCTCTGGTGAGCTATCTTGTGGTAGGAATACCGTTCCTGCTTTTCATGGCTGTGACACTCAAACTGGAATCTACCGGAGTGTATTACAGTTTCTCGGGAGCGTTGCTCGTGGCGTCAGTGTTGCTATTCATAGTCTTCAGACGTGTACTCAACAGGAAAGAAGCCGAAAATGAGGGAGAAATCAATGCTGTTAAGACACTTTAAGACGAAAAATTGTGAATTGTCAAAGAAAAATTATTACTTTGCAAGCGAAAACAATATCAAGAGAGAGCAATGGGTAAAATCATAGCTATCGCCAACCAGAAAGGGGGTGTCGGCAAAACCACCACCGCATTCAATCTCGGCTCCTGTCTGGCGGCCGACGGGAAGAAGGTGCTCCTTGTCGATGCCGATCCTCAGGCAAACGCCACATCGGGTATGGGCGTAAATTCAGAAGAAGCCCCGGCTTCAATCTACGAATGTCTCGTGGATGGAACCGAGGCGGAGAAAGCCGTAATGCCTACGTGTATCGACGGTCTAAGCATTATCTGTTCACGCATCGACCTCGTAGGGGCTGAAGTGGAGCTTATGAACAGACGCGACCGCGAGAAAGGACTGTCGAAAGTGCTCGAACCGCTTAAGGACTCTTACGACTACATACTTATCGACTGCAGTCCGTCGCTCGGAATAATCACTGTCAACGCCCTCACAGCCGCCGACTCTGTGATTATCCCGGTTCAGGCCGAATATTTCGCTCTCGAAGGCATTTCCCAATTGCTCAACACCATACGCATCATCAAAAGCAGGTTGCGTCCAGCCCTTGAGATCGAAGGGTTCCTCCTGACAATGTATGACGCCAGGCTTAGACTCGCAAACCAGATTTTCGAGGAGCTGAAAGGTCATTTCGGCGACATGGTGTTCTCCACCGTGATTCCGAGAAACATAAAGCTGTCGGAATCCCCAAGCCACGGAATGCCTGTAATTCTATACGACCCGGAAAGCCGGGGAGCAATCGCTTACGGGCAACTCAGCCGGGAACTGATTTCCAGAAACAGACGAAAAAAGAACTGACAGTCAACCGTCCTGACGCATTTCCCGCCAAAGTTGGCGACTACGGCATATCCATTGGCCGGTTCATGACTAAACGATTTATAATATACTATAAAAATGCTGAAACGAAACGCATTGGGTCGCGGACTCGACTCCCTGATTTCAATGAACGACATACAGACCGACGGGTCGTCGGCCATCAATGAAATCGAGATTGAGCTTATTGCCCCCAATCCCGAACAACCGAGACGCACATTCGACGAAGAGACACTCGAGGAACTCGCCACATCCATACGTGAGTTAGGGATAATCCAGCCTCTGTCGCTGCGCGACGCCGGCGACGGAACATACCAGATTATCGCAGGTGAACGTCGTTGGAGAGCCGCCAAACTTGCCGGAATCGCCACTGTGCCGGCATATGTAAGGACGGCGTCTGATTCTGAAGTGACTGAAATGGCTCTTATCGAGAACATCCAGCGCGAAGACCTCAACGCCATAGAGGTGGCTCTCGCCTTCAGAAAGCTCATTGACACATACAGTCTTACCCAAGACCGTCTCTCTGAACGGCTCGGAAAAAAACGAGCCACAATCGCAAACCATCTGCGACTGCTAAAACTCCCGGCTGAGATTCAGCTCGGACTCCGCGACCATAAGCTTGACATGGGACATGCAAGGGCATTGCTCTCTGTGGCTGACCCTAAGGAACAGTTGAAACTATACAATCTGATTCTCAAAGAGGGATTGTCGGTGAGGCGTGTCGAAGAGATTGCACGACAGATCGCACAACCGGAACTGCCCCTTACGGAAAGGATGCCGAAGGCAACGAAAGACTTCGGGAGCTACTCCGGGTTCGCCGAGTCACTGTCATCCTTCTCCCCCACTCCTGTGAAATTTGCACGCAATGCCGACGGCAAAGGTTCCATAACTTTTAAATTCACTTCCGACGAGGAGCTGCAGTCGCTTGTGCAGCTTTTTGAGAAGATGAAAAACTGATATGCCGAATTTCTCCAACAACCAAGGCAAGAACAATGACTCCGCCATGCCTGCCGCTTCATGCCGCATGATGGTGGTGGCCCTATGCATGCTTTTGCTGATTCCGTTCGACCTCATAGAAGTCATGGCAAGGGAAACTGTGCCGTCTCAGAATCCAAATACTGCATCGACACTTTCTGCCGTCCCCGAAGCGGTGGCAGGACAGTTGCCTCAGTCGCCAAAAGACTCCACCGAATATCTCGATGCGGAAATCTTGGTGAGGGAACCAATCGACGGGGGATATGACGAGGCATCCGACTCAGTGCCTACCGTTGTGGTGGACGAGAATTCACCTTACGGTCTTGACGGGAAAAAAATTTTCACCCCATCACCCACCAGGGCTGTGTGGCTTTCCGCCCTATTCCCCGGTTTAGGACAAATCTACAACCGGCGCTATTGGAAGATTCCGATTGTAATCGGCGCGTTTATGGGCATCGGCTATGGCACAAGTTGGAACAACCGCCAGCTGCAGGACTATTCACAGGCCTACCGCGACCTGATGGACAATGACCCTGCCACAAAATCATACATGAACTTCTTCCCCTCCACCACAAAAGAGGAAGACCTCGACAAGACCTGGCTCACCAACACTATGAGATCGAGGCGCGATTTCTACCGCAGGAACCGCGACCTTTGCATAATTTGCCTCGTGGGAATGTACGTCCTGTGTATGGTTGACGCATATGTCGATGCGTCGCTCGCGCATTTTGATGTCTCGCCCGACCTCTCGATTGACTGGAGTCCGGCGATGATTGTCAACCCCACCGACAGAAAGGTGAGCCTCGGCCTGAACTGGGCATTCAATTTCTGACTCTCCGTTCCCTTCCATGTGGCGAAGGGGGAAACCATAAGATAATCCTGACATGAAAAAACGTCTTTTCCTGTTTCTTATCGCGGCGGCGTCTCTGACCGCCGGCTACGCGAAAACCGATAAAAAGCCGAATGTGCTCGACCTGAAAACGAGCATAACCGACCCGGCTATAGTATATCCTGAAAGTTTCGAGGCCGACACCCAGAAACTTCTTGAAAGCTGGTTTATAAAGAACTATACAGCTTCCGACAACCGCTATGCCACCGAACCTGACGTTGAAGTCAGCGACGAAGAGATGGTGAAGCGACTCAGTTCGCTCCCGACGGTAATCGAGATGCCTTACAATCAGATTGTTCGCAGTTATATCGACCGATACACCAAGAAGAGCCGCGCCCAGATTGCCGCGATTCTTGGTCTCAGCCTTTATTACATGCCCATATTCGAACAGGCTCTCGAAGAACAGGGGCTGCCTCTTGAACTCAAATATCTCCCCGTAATAGAGTCCGGCCTGAATCCAAACGCTGTGTCCAGACATGGAGCCACCGGACTCTGGCAGTTTATGCTCGGCACTGCCAAGGGGTTGGGACTGGAGGTGAATTCTCTTGTAGATGAACGGCGTGACCCATATGTGGCTTCTGAAAGAGCGGTTTCATATCTCAAAGACCTCTATGCGGCCTATGGCGACTGGTCGCTCGCGATTGCCGCCTACAATTGCGGTCCCGGCACAGTCAACAAAGCCATTCGCCGTGCCGGAGGAGAAGCAAAGGACCATGACTACTGGTCAATCTACAACTACCTTCCGGCTGAGACAAGAGGATACGTGCCTATGTTCATCGCGGCAAACTATGTGATGGAGTATTATCCCAAACACAACATATCCCCGGTGCTACCTGTAAAACCTCTCGTAATTGACACTCTGCAGATTGCCGAGAGGATACATTTCAATCAAATATCCAAGGTGCTCGATATTCCTGTTGACGAACTGAGAATCCTGAATCCTCAGTTCCGCGCCGATGTGATTCCGGGGACTCCTGACTCTCCTTATACACTTATCCTCCCTTCTCAACAAGTGCACGCATACCTCTTGAGCGAAAACGAAATCAGGAATCTTGACCCTGACAAATATGGAAAGAGAAGCGTGGTGGAGCCGGGAGAAGTGCCTAACGATGCGATGCTTGCGGTTGAGGAAACAGAGATATGGCCTGAAGACACCGGAGAGGAGGATGTGGCTATCGCCGCCGCGCAAGGAAGGAAATCTGTGATTGTCCACAAAGTCGCGGCCGGAGAGAGTCTCGCATCAATCGCCGAGAAATATGGTGTAAGTCCCGCTGATATCAAGAAGGGGAACAACCTGCGCAGAAATGCCGTTAGGGTGGGACAGCAACTGAGGATTTCCACAGCCATGCCGGGAGAGGCAACATTGGCGGACGCCCGTAACACAAACACAGCACACGCGAAAACCCAAACGACGAGCAAGAAAGCCACCACAGCCAACAACTCCTCCCAAAAATCCGCCACTACAAAAAAGGCCAAAGCTTCAGGACCCGTCACCCATAAAATAAGAAACGGTGAATCCCTATCCACCATATCCAAGAAATATGGAGTAAGTGTCGAGGCCATCAAGAAAGCCAACGGAATGACCAACGACAAACTCCGGGCCGGAAAGTCGCTGACAATTCCGGCAAAATCATCCTCCGCAAAAAAGTCTTCCGCAAAAAAATCAAAGAGGAAATCAAGGAAACGCTGATTCTAAAGGCATGACTTCATCGGAATTTACGCTACGGCCAGTGGCAATCGCTCAGATTCCGATGAGGTTCCTGAAAACGAACCATAACAGCATAACAACGCCCGTGGCTACTATCAATGTGTTGGAATACACCTTTGAATATAGCCCCGGGCGTTTTTTGCGCGAAATCTCAACCCAAATCAGGAATATTATGAACGGGAGCGAGACAAAGAGGAGTGCATTTGAACGGAACGCCTGGACAAACTCTCCATGAAGGAGCGAGTGTGCCATTCGCTGGGCGCCGCATCCTACACACTGAAGACCCGTGACTCTATGGAACACACACTGCGGCATCAGGCGGCTCTCCGAGGGGTCTGCGAAATAATAGAACACTGCCAATGAGATGGCAATGAATATAATGACTAACCGTGTTTTCAACAAGACGATGATATCAAATAATAATGTCAGGTGAACATCATTATAGGAAGATAGATTGAAGCGGAGACCAAGCCCACCACAAATGACACTATTATCCATATCTCCGCATTGCGCGAAGCCCTGCGCGCTCCCTCATAATCGCCTGTGGCATATCTCGTGGCAACCTGGGAGGAAAATATAATCGCCACTATGCCAGGAATCGTGCAGCAGCATATGGTCACAATTATGGCCCACACGAGCCATGTAGATGGCATAGGCTCTCGCTCTGGCGCCTTCACCTGATTGACATAGGGAGAATATGGAGCATAGGTAGCCGGCGAGGGTGAAGAACCGGGCACAGGGGGTGGTGTAGATGCAAGACGCGATTCATCAAAATTCATCCGCAAAGTCTCTGCCCATTCCTCGTCAACACTTTTCACGACAGGTTCATCTGAAGATAGTCTCCCCTCCTCCGACGCCGCAGGCTCTGCCTCAGCAGAGCAACCATCATCTATTCTTGAAAAAGCGGCGACAACTTCACGGGGTGCATCCTCAGGGTTTGTAAGAGAAATCGTCCGTCCTGGATAAGAAGACTCCAACTCTGACACAAGGTGTGCGTCAAGGCCATCGAACGCCACGAGTTCAATCCCCTTGGATGATAGCAGCTCCTGTATGTCATGCCGGTCTTCAGCTGTCATTCCGCGTGGAATCGCAACGGTCTCCACGTCACAGCCGGCCAATCGTTCAATAAGCCCGGAATCATCTCCACATGAGACCACAACCTCCACTCGGATACGGTTCCCTTCATTAAAAAGCGAAACAAGACGCTCGGCGCCATCTCCGGCTCCTGAACAAAATACGGCTATTCTTCTCATCTTCTACTGTTTTATGGACTTTAACGTCACCGCCCCTTCCCGGCTGATGAGCATCCTGCCTTCCGCATCCGGCGGGATAGGAATCCGGTGTCGTTTTGTTAAACTTCCTCAAAGTTAGGAACTTTTTCCCGATTAATCAACGAATCGAGACTCTTTTTCATATCAATCTAATCACATCTGCTGCATATCCACAAGACGGCGGTAATGGCCGTTTGCCGACATGAGTTCGGAATGTGTGCCTCGCTCCACTATACGCCCCTCTTGCATCACGCATATGAGGTCGGCATTGGAGATTGTGGACAAGCGGTGGGCTATGACAACTGTCGTACGGTTTTTCATCAGCCTCTCCAACGCTTCCTGCACAAGACGCTCGCTCTCGGTGTCAAGAGCCGATGTGGCCTCGTCGAGAATCAAGATGGGCGGATTCTTCAGAACCGCACGCGCAATGCTTATGCGCTGACGCTGTCCCCCCGAAAGCCGGCAACCCCGGTCGCCAACCATCGTGTCAAACCCATCGGGTGTATCCATGATGAAATCATATGCGTTCGCAATCCGGGCGGCTTCCTTCACCTGTTCAAGAGTCGCGCCGGGGGTGCCGAAAGCTATGTTGTTGAAAAATGTGTCATTGAATAGTATCGCCTCCTGGTTCACATTCCCCATCAGAGAACGGAGTTCCCTCACCCTGTAATCCTTCACATTATGCCCATCAACCTCCACTTCTCCACTATCGACATCCCAAAACCGGGGTATGAGGTCAACAAGCGTGGACTTTCCGGAACCGGACTGTCCCACCAGAGCCACCGTCATGCCTGACTTCACCTCAAGAGAGACATTGTCTATAACTTTCCTCTCGCCATCGTAACTGAAATCCACATTCCGCAGCGTTATGCTACCGCTTTTCCCGTCATGTGGGGGAAGTTCCACAGGGGTGGCGGAGTCTTTTATCGGATTGTCGGCGGCCAGAATCTTGTCGATACGGTGAAGGGAGGCAAGGCCCTTCTGTATTGTATAGCCGGTCTTCGACAATTCCTTGGCAGGATTTATTATGCTATAGAATATCACCATGTAATATATGAAACCCGGCGCATCGATAGAAGATGTGCCGTCAAGTATGAGAGTCCCGCCGAACCATAGGACGATGGAGATGGCAATGGTGCCGAGAAACTCGCTCATAGGATGGGCAAGGGAATAACGGCGCTGTATGGAATTGCTGATGTCAAGAAACTCTTTTGTCTCCGACGAGAACATGGACGACATCTGTTTTTCTGCATTGAATGCCTTCACAATGCGCAACCCCCCAATGGTCTCCTCTGTAGTGGAGAGTATAGTGCCAAGGAGTTCCTGCGCGTGAAGCGACGATGCCTTTAGCTTCTTACCGACAGTGCCCATAATCCATCCGGCCACCGGCAACAAAATGAACACAAACACAGTGAGACGCCAGCTGATCAGGAGCATCATGGAGAGACACCCTATTATCATGATCGGCTGCTTTACGAGGGCAGCGATACTGGATGCCACCGACACCTCTATCTCCGAGACATCTCCGCTGACACGGCTCATAATGTCTCCTTTTCGCTCATGGGTATAGAATCCTATTGGGAGACTCAGCATCTTGTCGTACATCCTGTTGCGGATATCCCTCACCACACCGTTGCGAAGAGGGATGATAAACCAATCGCTGAAATATGCCGTAATCACCTTCAGGAAAGTGCCAGCTATGAGCATCACAGAGAGCAACGCAAGAGTCAGTGAGGCTCCGCAGTCTGACATGAGTTTTGTCACATACCAATAGAAATTATTGATGGCAACCTCCTTGAAATCGCCGGTGCCCCAATCGATATAGACATAGTCGGCGGTGTCGATGCCGAACAATATCCGCAATATCGGCATGATAAACGCAAAAGAAAACAGCGTGAAAAAAGTGGTGAGAAAATTGAAGACAACGCTCCATATCACATTCCACTTATACGGGCGCGCGAAGCGCCTGATGAACATTAGAAGATCTTTCATTATTTCGGCATTACCCCTGCCCGACAAAGACACGGGGATTCATGACGCAAATTTAACTAATTTATCCATACATAGCAAATATCAAAGACACGTGGCTCTTATAAGGGACAACACACAACGGCATTTCATGACAATCTGACAGTATCTGTTCCTTCGAATCGATTATCCCTTTGTCGGTTCAACGCTTTTTTATAATTTTGCACTAAAATATTATGACCTGACGATGAAAGAGAAAAGAAACACCGGGATAGCCTTTCGCCTTATGAGCATAGTCTTCTTTATGGCAGGCTCGTTGCCTCTTTGGATGCTTTACGGGGTTTCCGATTTTGTCGCCTTCCTCGCAGGACGTGTGTTCGGGTATCGGCGAGGGGTAATCCGCAAGAACCTGTCGGCATCGTTTCCGGAGAAGAGCCGCAAGGAGCTTCTGAATATCGAAAAGGGGTTCTACAGATTTCTCGGCGATTATTTTGTGGAGACTCTCAAACTCGGGCGAATGAGCGAGAAACAGATCCGGAAGAGAATGTCATTCATAGGACAAGAGGACGTGAACGAGTGTCTCGCCAACGGACAGAACGTCTCTCTCCTGCTCGGACATTACGGGAATTGGGAATGGATCAGCTCCATCCCGCTACATTTGCCGTCCGGTTTTCATGCCGGGCAAATATATCATCCCCTGGAAAACGTGGCCGCCGACCAGGTATTCCTCAATCTGAGGGGACGCTTCGGGGCCGAGAGCATCAAAATGAAAGACACCCTCCCGACTGTGATGAACTGGAGACGTGAGGGGAAACCTTTCATTATCGGATATATCGCCGACCAGGTACCGTTTTTCGACGGTATGCACTATTTCGCCGATTTCCTCAATCAGGACACTCCCGCATTCACCGGACATGAACGTATCTCAAGAATGCTGCATGCTTCAGTATTCTATTGCGACATACAAAGGCCTCGACGTGGGGAATATGTATGCAGGTATATAAAAATGACCGACGACGCCGCCGGCCTTCCTCAGTTCGAACTCACGAAAAAATACTATGAGATGCTTGAGGCCACAATCAGACGGACTCCTCACCTATGGTTATGGAGCCACAACAGATGGAAACGAACGCGACAGGGCTTCTATGAGTATTATGGCAGGGAAGAGGCTGAGAAAAGGCTATCCCGCTTATGAATCACCGTGGCTCCCTGGCCTGGACAGACTAATTTCGGCATCTATAAATCAAATCATCCCTCGAAATGGAACAGATTTTCAATCCCGTATTGTTTGACGTGACAACAGTTTCAATGGCTATACTTGCTGTGGTGGTCTTCCTTGCCCTCCAGAAAGTTGAGCCGGCATACGGCATGACATATTCCGCGAAATGGGGGCCGGCTGTGGCCAACCGCATAGGATGGATAGTGATGGAATGCCCTGCATTTATCACTATGGGACTGATTTGGTGGTCTTCTCCGAGAAACACCGACCCGTCACTGTGTGTGATGGCGTCCTTTTTCATGTTGCACTATTTCCAACGCACATTCGTGTTTCCTATGCTCATGAGAGGGAAAAGCCTCATGCCATGGGCCATCGTAGTGATGGGCATGCTGTTCAACACCATCAACGCCTACCTGATTGGAGGATGGCTTTTCCATATATCGTCGCCGGAAAGATATGGCCTGTCATGGCTGACATCTCCCGCTTTCATTCTTGGCACTCTCGTATTCTTCGCAGGCATGGCGATAAACATACACTCCGACCACGTAATCAGAAATCTCAGAAAACCTGGCGACACCGGACATTACATACCTATGAAAGGATTATATCGCCATGTCACCGCCGCCAACTATTTCGGAGAGTTTACGGAATGGACCGGATTCGCCATCCTGACCTGGTCGGCTCCGGGAATGGTGTTCGCCTTGTGGACATTCGCCAATCTCGCACCTCGGGCAAAGGCCCTGCATAAACGGTACGCATTACGGTTTGGCGAAAGATTCACTTCCCTCAACAGAAAATACATCTTACCTTACATCTATTGACAATGAAGCTTTTCACTCCTGCAAACATCGGCCCCATATCTCTACGCAACCGCACCATAAGGTCGGCGGCGTTCGAAGGGATGGGAAAAGACAACAACCCTACCCCACAACTCCGTGACTATCATCTGAGCGTGGCGAAGGGTGGCGTGGGGATGACTACTCTCGCATACGCGGGGATATGCCGGTCTGCCCTCTCCTTCAAAACCCAACTTTGGCTCAGACCTGAGATTGTAGCTCCCTTGAGAGAAATCACTGACGGAATACACTCTTTCGGAGCGAAGGCATCCATACAGATTGGCCACTGCGGCAACATGACCCACCGGTCAACGGCAGGCGGCACTCCCGTAGGAGCCTCAACGGGGTTCAACCTCTATTCACCCACATTCGTGAGAGGATTGCGGAAAGACGAGCTGAAAGCCATTGCCAGGAATTTCGGCGACGCCGTGCGCACCGCACGCGACGCCGGATTCGACTGCGTGGAGGTGCATGCCGGACATGGATACCTTATCTCCCAATTCCTGTCGCCTTACACCAACCGCCGCCACGATGAATACGGAGGCTCACTCGACAATCGGATGCGATTCATGCGCGAATGCATGGAGGAGGTGATGAAGGCTGCCGGAAACGACATGGGAATCCTGGTGAAAACCAACATGCGCGACGGATTCAAGGGTGGACTCGAAATCGACGGATGTCTGACTGTGGCAAAAGAGCTCGCCAGGCTCGGGGCGCACGCGCTTGTCCTTTCCGGAGGATTTGTAAGCAAGGCTCCCATGTATGTGATGAGGGGGGAAATGCCGATATATTCCATGACTCACTACATGCCACAGCTTTGGCTCAAGTATGGGGTAAGATGGTTCGGACGCTTCATGATTCCCAAAGCCCCGTTCAAGGAATTGTTCTTCCTTGAGGATGCCAGGATTTTCAGAAATGAAATCGACATCCCTCTTGTTTATGTCGGAGGGGTGGTGAGCCGAGATAACGCCGTCAAGGTAATCGATCAGGAGGGATTCGATTTCGTGCAGATGGGGAGAGCCCTGCTGAACGAACCGGATTTCGTCAACCGTATGCGGCTATCGGAGAGCCACAGATGCGGATGTGACCATGTCAACTACTGCATCGCAAGGATGTATTCCCGAGAAATGGCATGTCACAAACATCTCGAATCCCTTCCTCCGGCAATCATGAGAGAGATACAACAGATAAAGAAACGAAATGGGCAAGAATCGACGACTTGACAGGCATTGTGCCATCGTCACCGGCGCGGCCGGAGGAATAGGGCTATGTTTCTGCAGAGAACTGGCCTCAAGAGGTTGCGCGGTTGTCATTATTGACATAGACCACGCGAAGCTCCTCGAGACCAAGGCATCATTACTCGCGGAATTCCCCGGAATACGAGTGATGGAATATGCCCTCGACCTGACAAGCCCTGACATAGTGGAACGGCTCGAAGCTTTCATCAGGCTCGAGGATATCATGCCCGACATCCTGATTAACAACGCAGGGATATTCTCATTTAATTTTCTGAAGGATACCCCGCAAGAAAAAATCGAACGTTTCATTGACCTTCACGTAAGGGCCGTCACCACTCTGTCAAGATGGTTCGCGTCGGAAAGAATCGGGTGGTCGCAGGGATGGATTCTCAACATGTCGTCGATGTCTTGTTGGATGCCGATGCCCGGACTCGCGATGTATGCTTCCACGAAAGCCTATATCCGGGCGTTTTCGCGTGCGCTGCATTACGAGATGAAGGACCACGGCGTGGGAGTCACAGTGGCTTGTCCCGGAGGCATAGCCACCCCCCTTTTCGGGCTCCCTGAGAATCTCATGAAGCTGGCCGTGGCTTTAAGGGTGCTCGACACCCCTGAACGTTTCGCGAAAAAGGCCATCGACAGGATGCTCCGCAACAAGAAGCAATATATCAACGGATGGCTTAACAGAATATCAATTGTGGCGGTGGGACTCACCCCGACCTCTGTGAGGATGTTGGTGAAAAGACGTATGCTCGACAAAGGGATTACGAGATGAGAATACTGGTGACTGGAGCCACCGGGGCTATCGGAAAAGAGATTGCCTCGGCCCTGGCCCGAGAAGGACATAATATCGTGCTCGCATGCCGCGACACGTCAAAGGCTGTCGCTTTGGCGGATATGCTGAGGCAACGTCATGGCTCGGACATTTCGGTGGTGGAACTCGACCTGTCTGACTCCCTGTCTGTGAGGGAAGCCGCACAAGCCGTCGCAAAAGACGGAATCGACGCGCTGGTAAACAACGCCGGCGTGATGAACAAGAGTTTCCGGCAAGATGCCGACGGACATGAGAACACCCTGAACGTGAACTACTACAACACTCGTCTTCTCACTGAGCTTCTGATTCCACACATGCCAAAGAGCGCGCATATCATATTCACCACATCAGCCACACGCCGCTGGTTTCCATTTCAGAAAATCTCCGGAGAAATACATGAGAATGATTTCTCGCGGATGAAAGCGTATGCCTTGTCGAAAAAACTGATCACGGCATATGCCGCCTGCCTGGCCGAGAAGCTTGAGTCCCGTGGGATATACGTGAACTGCACTGACCCTGGAGTGGTGGATACACCCATGCTCAGGATGGGGAAATGGTTTGACTCCCTCACCGACATCTTTTTCCGGCCATTCTGTCTTTCCCCTGAAAAGGGGGCGAGAGGAGCCCTGAACGCCCTGGACTCCGACATATCGGGACTCATATTCAAATCCCCGACGGGCATAGCCAAAATAACATGCAGGGAAAAACTATACGCTTTCATCAGATCCACAATATGATATATTCCGGACTCTACATGAGTCAACATTTTCACATTTTTTTGGAATTATTGCAATTATTTCCTAATTTTGCAAAGAACTGAAAAGTTGGTTAGCAAGGCTTATCAGTTCCGGTTCGTCATGGAGGCTTGAGAAAGCGGCATGCGAGTACCCGAATTATTTCATTTAAAGTTAATTAAGAATAAAGTAATGAGTGTGAAGAGGAGGGAGAGTCGATGAGACTGTCCCTCCTCGCATTTGAGCGGGGTATGTGAAGCGCAATAAAAGACTCACTTATTTTCACATATCTTGTTTTTTTCTCTCTACATTATTGCGATACAAGGATTTTTTGTAATTTTGTCACACCATGTACAGAATTATACCGGATTACATCAGATTAAAATCTCAAATCGCATCGATACTCGTCTTCATGGCGGCTATGGCGGCTTATTTCCTGACAGTCAACTTTTCTCCCTCTTTCTGGGATTGTCCGGAATACACGACTTCCGCATTAATGCTCCAAGTTGGGCATCCTCCCGGAAATCCGGTGTGGATGCTCTTGTGCAGACTTGTCACAATGCCGTTCAGTTCCCAATTTCATCCGGAGATATTGAACATGTTAAGCGGACTGCTGATGGCTTCAGCCGCGTTCTTCCTGTCTCGCATTATATTCCATGTGGTGTTCTGGGTGGAAATCAAAAGGACTCCGACAAAAAACTCTCCCACGCTTAATGAACTTGAATACATACCGATTGCCGCTTCCGTAGGCGGGTCGCTTTGCTTTGCTTTCTGCGATTCTGTGTGGTTCTCCGCCGTGGAGACGGAAGTATATGCGATGTCAACCGCACTGATGGCATTCTCCTTGTGGCTCATGATAAAATGGGCCATTGTCAAAGATCCTCGCAAGAGGTTGAGGTTGCTTATTCTGACCGCATATGTCACGGGGCTATCCCTGGGTGTGCACCAGCTAAACCTGCTATGCATCCCGGCTTTCGCTCTTATCTATGCCTTCCGGGAATATCCCGGAAAAGGGAACGCCATGAGGATTGTATGGATCACATGCGCATCATTCGTAATCCTGGCTTTGATTCTTGTCGGAATGATGAACGGCACGATAACATGGGCGGCCGCAATCGAACTATTTGCCGTCAACTCCCTCGGCATGCCGTTTTTTTCCGGAGTATATGCATATCTTGCCATTTTGTTTTTCGCGTTTGTCGCAACTATATGGCTCTCCTACAGCCACCGACGACTCGCTATGGCATTTGCCTTGTTCTCCTTTATCTGGCTTTCCGGAATCTTCCTGGTCAACTCCAACATTATTCTCGCAGGATGCGTGTCTGCGGTGGCCACGTTTCTGCTCACATTCAAGTCAAGGCTATCTAACGCGCAGATCGCAATTCCGGTGTGGATGCTCTTTTTTGTCATTGTCGGATATTCGTCATTCGCGACAATCCTAATCAGGGGTTACGCATCTCCTCCGATGAACGAAGGTGCCCCGACTGACATATTCGCCCTGAAAAGGTACATCTCACGCGAACAGTATGGCTCAAAACCTCTTCTTTACGGCCCTACCCCGTTCAGCCTGCCAGTTGCCGAAGAACGGATTGTGGACGGAAAAGCAACCCCCGACTACTCACATTACGCCCTGATTAAGAAAGATCCGATATACGTGAAGGCCCGCCCGGACGCGAGACTTCACTACAGGAGCGGTTTCCTGAGCCATGAAGATTCGGCTGCCAACAATAAGATTCTCGGTGGCAAAGGGAAAGACGCATATATCCTGAGCGATTACGCATTCTCAAGAGTCACCACTCCGGAACTCAACATGTGGTTTCCGAGAATCACAGGGTCATCTCCGGCCCTTATAGAAAGCTATGAGTCCTGGGTGGGCATGAACAAGGAGAACATGACAGCCGTGGAGACATCCAACACCATCGACTCTCTCGGAAATCCAAACGGGAAACTTGACTCCGAAGGCAACAGAGTGAAGCCAATTTCATGGCGGCCCACATACCTGCAGAATCTAAGGATGCTGATGTCATACCAAATCGGGTATATGTATCTGAGATACCTGATGTGGAACTTTGTCGGGCGACAGAACGACGTGAGCTCTACTGGCGAAATCGACCACGGGAACTTCATCACAGGAGTCAGCTTCATCGACAATGCCATGCTTGGGCCTCTGGACAAAATGCCGGCAGGGACCCCCGCCGAGGAAAAGGGAGACTCCAAGCTTTTCGCAATCCCGTTCCTTTTGGGAATTGCCGGAATAGTTTTTCTCGCCCGATGTGGCAGGACCGGAAGAAAGTTGCTGGTTATCGTCGGCATGCTGTTTTTCATGACGGGCATAGCAATAGTGATATACCTGAACCAAACTCCCGGAGAACCAAGGGAACGGGACTACTCCTTCCTGGGGTCATACATGGCTTTCGCAATCTGGATAGCTTTCGGATTCGCCAGCATATCTCTATATGCTTTCAGATTCCGCAACAAGTTAATCAACTTCACGTCTATCTGGCTACCGCCTATCGCTGTCGCTGTTCTAATGTTGGCTCAGAATTTCCAATCTCACGACAGGTCTAATAGATCTGAGGTAAAAGATTTCGCCCAGCATATTCTGTGGATGCATCCGAATGGCATAATATTCACACAGGGTGACAACTTCACTTTCCCTCTATGGTATGCACAACAAATTGAGCATATCGGCCAGAAACATCAGGTCATCGACATATCATATCTCTCAACACCCGAATATGTGGTGAACCTTATGAAACAAAAGCATCCGGCGTTACAATTCACGGCCGCCCCGGCCGACATTGCATATGGCGCTTACGCGTTCACAAAAATAGCCCCGGACGCCGACACCGTACCGGTGCCGCTTATCGACGCCCTAAAGGAGCTGTATGCACACAAATCCGGTGCGCCTGTCATGCGGCATTCCAAGGTCATGATACCGGGACGGACCATGGAGGACACCCTGACGGTTGACCTCAGGAATTTCGCGTCAGCGAACATGATTCCTTTCAGGAAACTGATGCTGCTCGACATCATCGCAACCAATCTCAACAGACCTGACCCGAAACCCCTGCACTTCATGACGCAGATTCCGAAAGACTTCTATAGCATTGTGGCCGATGCCACCACGCCAAACTCTTTCGCTGACACCTACGCGCCACACCTGCCGAAAGAAGTGGAGACACCCTACTTCTCGTTTCTGCCATTATCCATACATGGATTTGACACTTACATATTAGAGCCGAAACATATTGACCCGGTGGAGGCCGACAAGAGAAGACGCGTCAGAGGTGCCTCCATACGCCTGGCCAAATATCTATTCAACAAAGGAGACTTCCCGAATGCATACTTGTGCGCCAAAATATCTGTCCTTCAAAATCCTTACGACCTGGTTCATGCCGGGTCATACACCGTGGCCGACTCAACCTTCAACGAAGGTCTTGAGTATGCCCGACTTTGCATCGACATGGCATACGCAATCTGCGACTCCGAGCTGGCATTATCGGCAACCACGACTCTCTACGACATGAAAAAGCGTTCTGAGGGTTGGAAGGATTATTACACGGCACTCTCTCCGGCCCAGAGAGAAACCGTGTCGAACGACACCAGACGTCAAATCCGGATTATACCGGTAATCGACAGCCTCCTCACAAAAGCTCAAGACGCATATCTTGAAATCAAGACAAAGGAAGAGATTATCAAATTATTGGATGAAGCATACAGTAGAGAGGAGACAAACATTACTTCTCCAGTGAATGACTACTGTCCAAAAACATACTAATAACTTTATTTTTATGAAACCCATTTTTATAATCGGATATATGGGATGCGGGAAAACGACTTTCGGCCGCGCACTCGCACAAGCCTCCGGGCTTCGTTTCATTGACCTCGATGACTTTATCGAGGAGCGATATGGAGCATCTGTCAGGGAAATATTCGACTCCGTGGGTGAAGAGGGATTCAGACTACGCGAAAAACAGATGCTCCGGCTCGCCGGTGAATTCTCCGACTGCATCGTGTCTTGCGGAGGCGGCACTCCTTGCTTCTTCGACAATATGGATTATATGAATTCAGTCGGAACCACCCTTTGGCTCATGGCTTCAGAAGAAACTTTACTGTCTCGCCTTGTAAGGAAACGTGAGAAAAGACCTCTGCTCGCGAAGAAAACTGACGATGAGATAAAATCGTTCATCTCCACCCAGCTTGAGACCCGCTCCCCTTTCTATGGAAAAGCGAAATTGAAATGGAAAGGAGACTCTCTCGAAGACAAACGCCAAATCGATTCAAACATTGCCGAATTCCTGTCATCTCATTCTCTCCAGAATTTACCCTGACATGAGATTGGCGCGTTTCGATGTGAAAAATTTGTTTTTTACATCTCTTTAGACTAATTTTGTGAATGACAACAAACTAATTTCTCCATCTTCACAACCATGGAAAAAGAGAACAACAACACCATACAGCTTGACACGCTCCCTGAGCAGAAAGTCGAGACAGAAAACAGCAATGCCCTTAAAATCGGGCTCGTAGGCAATTATCCCGACACTGAGGAGACCAGGTTTCTTCTGACTCCCGAAGGGTCAGGACTGCTCACATCATCGGGTGTGAAAGTTCTGATGGAGAGCGGAGCCGCAACCGACATCAGTTTCCCGGACACGACATATTCCGAATTCGGAGTTGACATCGTGACCCGGGAAGAGGCCCTGAAAGCAGACGTGGTGCTATCATATCTTCCCCTGAAGCCAAAGGACATCAAGAAAATGAACGACGGTGCCGCCCTGTTCACAATGATGGACGAGTCGCTGTTCGACCCGAAAATAATCAAGGCTCTCCTTGACAAAGGCATAACCGCCGGTTCGCTCGACAACATGTACAGCTATAATGACGAGCCGGTGTTCGCAAATATCGTAGATGAAATTGACGGAAGAGCTTCCATTATATACGCCCAGGAATTCCTCTCGTATGTCGGAGGAGGGAAAGGGGTGTTGCTCGCCGGTGTGGCTGGTGTGAATCCCTGCGAGGTGCTGGTGATTGGTGACGGAACCGTGGCATACTCCGCAGCCAAGGCGGCTATGGCAGCCGGCGCATATGTCACTTTGATGAACAACGACATCTCTGCCTTGCAGGTCGCGAAACAATATTGCGGAGACGCGCTCAACACTGTCGCCATACACCCTCGCGTATTGTTCAATAAGGTGAAAAGCGCCGACGTTATTCTCATCGGTGAATGCACGCGCCCGTTTGAGTTCCCCAAAAATCTTTCGATTGCTATAAAAGATTCGGTATATGTCCTCAATTTCAAGGAAACGAAGCCGTCTCTGTCTGTACCACGCACTGTTGCCATGGCCCTTTCCAACGTACTGGTAAATTTCTTCTCCGAGATGATTATAAAGGGAGGGGTAGAAAGCATGGTGGCAAGCAATTCCGGAGTACAGGCCGGAATAGTGTGCTATCGCGGTAAACTCGTTGACAAGCTCGTGGCTTCCTACCTCAACCTGCCCAGCGTTGACATAAAGGTGATGCTCGCGGCTACAAACTGACAGGGCTCTCCGATGGCGGATGCCCCGGATGCCTATTTCAAACCACAATCATGACTGACACACCGGGAACACTAATCCATATAATCACCGACAACCGCTGGAGCGGTGTGGCAAGATACGCGCTCGACATTTGTTCCCATTATATTGGCGAAGGCTGGAATGTGGCCGCCTTCACTCGCGACGCTAAAGCGGTTGACACTCTTTTCGCGAGAAAGGGTGTCAACCTCTTGCATGCGCCTTTGTGGGGAGGGTTCGACATCGCGTCGGCAAAAGCATTGTCAAGATATCTGAAAAAGACCGCTTCTGGCCATGTGGTGATTCATGCCCATGGATTCAGAAACGCTTTCACAGCCCTCCTCGCACGAAAAATAGCCGGAAGGAAGGATGTCAAGGTGATAATGACCCGACACAAGGTGAAAAAAGGTATTGATTCATGGATTTTCCGACGCATATATCGAAATCTCGATGCAATGATATTCGTGTCGCGCCTCGCCGCCGACAGGTTTCTGTCGGCATGGCATGGAGCTCCACTACCCTTCTCCGATGACAAGATACATGTAATACACAACAGTCTGAACATAAAGGCGGATTCTCCCAGACCCAAGACAGAAAAAGGCCCTGTGTGCGCCATGTTTCATGGCCCGCTGTCGCCCGGGAAAGGGATAGAGACTCTAATTGACGCTTTGTCGTTGCTTAAAGGGTCGAGAATCAGACTCAAAATTGTGGGGAGCGGGACTCCGGACTATGTTGACAAAATCAGGAACAGGGCCTTGACAAGAGGGGTGATGGACATGATTGACTGGAGAAAGCATTCCGACACGCCTATGGACATAATCGCCGAATGCGATTTCGGAGTGCTGCCTTCTTCGGCCGAAGAGGCTTTCGGACTCGCCAACATTGAATATATGGCCTGCGGAAAGCCTCTTGTCTGCTCTTCAAGCGGAGCGCAACCTGAGTATATAACAGACGGAAGGGAGGGATTTCTCATCCCTCCCTCAAATACCGGCGCGTTGGCCGATGCTATGCGTAAACTCGCCTCCGATTCCGAACTCAGGAAAAGAATGGGCGAAAGGGCTTT
This sequence comes from Muribaculaceae bacterium, assembly GCA_029058745.1. Lineage (GTDB taxonomy): Bacteria > Bacteroidota > Bacteroidia > Bacteroidales > Muribaculaceae > Lepagella. Next base: position 6,467 of record JAIDXM010000035.1, on the reverse strand, counting down.
CGTTTCCTTCCGCACCAATCTCTCCTGGGATATTTTCATCACCCGGCTCAACGCAATATATTGCCATCAATGAGCGTCAAGCCAGTTGCCGGCCACGCCGCTCGACGCAATCAGCCTGACATTTCCGGAGTAAGCACCCTCCATCCCTTCCGTGACAATCTTCTGAAGACATGGCAATTCCTCCGGCACAACATCGAAATTCAATTCATCGTGGACCTGCATTATCATCTTTGACCGGAGTCCTTCCTCTCGCATCCTGCGGAATATTTCCACCATGGCCACCTTCATTATGTCGGCGGCGCTTCCCTGAATCGGGGCATTGATGGCATTGCGCTCCGCATATCCCCTCACCACCGGATTCTTGCTGTTGATGTCCGGCAAATGGCGCTTGCGTCCCATACGGGTGCTGACATAGCCGTTCTCTCGGGCGCTTTCCACTGAAGAACCCATGTATCTCTGGATAGACGGGAACGTGGCGAAATAGTTCTCAATAAGCTCTTTGGCATCGCCTCTCGGAATCCCGAGACGGGAAGCAAGACCGAATGCCGATATGCCATAGAGGATTCCGAAATTGGCGGTCTTGGCATGGCGGCGTTCGTCGGAAGTGACATCCTCAAGGTTCTTGTGATATATCCTGGCCGCCGTGATGGCATGGATGTCATCCCCGTTTCGGAAAGCATCAAGCATCGTCTCGTCTTCGGCGAAATCCGCCACAAGACGCAACTCTATCTGGGAATAGTCTGCCGAATAAAACAGGTGCCCCTCGTCGGCTATGAAGGCCCGGCGGATTTCCCGCCCGAGCTCCTCCCTCACAGGGATATTCTGGAGATTCGGAGAAGACGACGAGATACGCCCCGTGGCTGTCACAGTCTGATTATAGACTGTGTGCACCTTCCCGGTGGCCGGATTGATTGCCGCCGGAAGAGCCGTAAGATATGTGCTGAGCAGTTTCTTCAACTGACGGTATTCAAGTATCTTACCCACAATCGGATTCTTATATGCCACCTTCTCCAGGACATCCTCGCTGGTGGAATATTGGCCGGTCTTTGTCTTCTTCGCCTTCGGGTCGAGCTGGAGTTTGTCAAAGAGTATCTCCCCTACTTTGGCCGGAGACCCGACATTGAATTCCTCTCCGGCAAGCTCATAGACCTCTCTTTCTATCCCTCCTATGCGCCCTTCGAGATCTTTTGCCGCGTCGTTGAGCGACGCGACATCAATACGGACTCCGGCTATCTCCATCTCCGCAAGCACCGTTGACAACGGCAGCTCCACGTTCTCATACAACCCCGTCATCCCTTCCTTTCCGAGACTGTCGTGAAGAATGGATTCAAGACGAACGCCCACCACGGCCTGCTCACATCCCCACTGCGCGATTTGCTCAATCGTGGACGGGGGCGTCTTGGAACCTCTCTTGACAGCGAAAACAGGTTCCGGAATACATGCAAATCCGAGATACTGCGACGCAAGCGTCTCAACGCCATGCCTCATCTCCGGCTGGAGCAGATAATGGGCAATTGACACATCGGAATAGTCCACCAGCGAAGGCTCGCTGTCGCCTCGCATACGATGCGCAAGGACGTAATCACGCTTCGCCTGCGATGTCACCTTGCGTATGTCCGGGCGTGCCAGAATGTCAAGCGCCACCGAGATTCCTTCCGCAAATGAAGCGGGAATATACACTCCCTCTTTTTCCGACAGCGCCATAGCCACTCCCTTGATGACGGCGGTCATGTCGTTCTCCCCGTCTGCGACAAAACACACTCCACATCTCTCCGCCGACAACAGTCTCTCCTGAAGCTTCCTGACACTCTCCGGAGTGTCGGCAATGCTCCATTCTATAGGCTCAGACATAGGACGGGAATCCTCTGAACCTGACTCTGAACCTGACTCTGAACTTGACTCTGAATCAAAGCCCGGTTCCTCTATATCAAACAGAGAGGTTGGAAATCCGACAGGTTGCGGGGCAGAGGCGGCTTCCCCGTCGATACGCTTCGACACTCGGTCAATCAACGTCTTGAACTCAAGTTCCTTGAAAATGGAAAGGAGCTTGGATTTGTCCTCAGGCTTCCTGACAAGGTCTGCGGGAGTGACATCAACAGGGACATCCGTACGGATGGTGGCAAGGAAATACGAATCACGTATCTGTTGCGCGTTGTCCTCCACCTTTTTCCGCAATGCCCCTTTCAGTTCATCCGTACGCCTCAGCAACTCCTCCACACTCCCGAAATCCTGGACAAGCTTTATCGCCGTCTTCTCTCCCACTCCGGGGCAACCTGGGATATTGTCAACCTTATCCCCCATAAGCGCCAGAAGATCAATCACCTGCGACGGCCGCTGAAGGCCATATTTCCCACAGACCTCTGCCTCGCCCCTCAACTCGAAATCCTGTCCGCGATAAGCCGGCTTGTACTGTATCACCGACGGACTGACAAGCTGACCGAAGTCCTTGTCCGGTGTCATCATATAGGTGGTGAAACCCTCTTTCTCGGCCATCTTGGCCATCGTGCCCACCACATCGTCTGCCTCGAAGCCTTCCACCTCAAGAATCGGTATATTGTACGCCTTGACAATCTCCTTTATTATCGGTACTGACAACTTGATGTCTTCAGGTGTTGACTCCCGTTGTGCCTTATAGGATGCGTCGGCATCTCTGCGGAACGAGCCTCCGGGGGGATCGAAACACACGGCAATATGCGTGGGTCGCTCTTTCCTTATCACTTCCTCAAGGGTGTTGACAAAACCGAATATGGCCGACGTATTGAATCCCCCCTGAGTGAGGCGAGGCATCTTTATAAGAGCATAATAGGCGCGGAATATCAGCGCGTATGCATCAAGCAGGAACAATCGTTTTTCGTTCATCTATATTAATTTTTCCGCTAAATTAATAATTTAATCCCTATTAAATACCGCGATTGATTATAATTTATTAAATTTGCACCGAATTTGAATATGGACCAACTCACTGCAATACAACACAGACTGAATAAGGAGCTGGCGGAGATGAACGATATCATCCGTCAGGCGCTTTATACACCCAATGAACTTATGAATCGGGTTGTCAGTTCCTATCTTTTGTCGAAAGGGAAACAGGTAAGGCCTATAATGGTGATTCTCAGTGCCGGGATATTCGGAAATGTCAACACTCATGTACTTCATGCCGGAGCCGCCCTCGAAATGCTCCACAATGCCTCTCTAATTCACGATGACGTGGTCGATGAGACTATGCTGAGACGTGGCAGGGAAACAATCAACAGTGAATGGGGAAACCATATCGCGGTGCTTGTGGGCGACTATTTTGTATCCAACGCCCTCGCCGCCGGCATCAGGACTAACAACATTTCCATAATCTCTGCACTTTCCGACCTTGGCAAAGAACTGTCGCTTGGTGAAATAGACCAAATCTGCAATGCCCGCGAACACCATTTCGACGAAGGAAGCTATTTCTCGATGATCAGACAGAAAACAGCATCCCTTTTCATCAATTGCGTGAAAATGGGGGCTGAGGCGGCCGGCGCAAAACCCGCAGAATATGAACCGCTGAGAAAGTACGCGGAACTTTTCGGGCTTTGTTTCCAGATTAAAGATGACATATTCGACTACTCCGGAGATAATTCAATAGGCAAGCCCACAGGAAATGACCTGCGGGAGGGGAAAGTCACGCTCCCCCTCCTTTATGCACTGAACAACGCTCCCGCTGAGGAATCTCGACACATGAAGGAGCTCCTTGAATCGGACTCCCTGTCAAACGCTCAGATTGCACTTCTGATTGACTTCGCAAAAAGAAACGGAGGTATCGAATACGCATACTCAAGAATGAGGGAGATGCAAAAGGAGGCCCTCAGGCTTCTGGACGCTTATCCCGACAGCGACTGGAAACAGTCGTTTATCGATATTTTCGATTTCGTGATATCCCGCGACAAATAATCAAGGACCGTGCTCAAACCGTTTCTTTATCCAGACATAATTGAAGCAGGATGCGATGAAGCCGGAAGAGGTTGCCTTTGTGGCCCGGTATGTTGCGCGGCTGTAATACTGCCTCCGGGATTCGAATGCCCCGAACTGAACGACAGCAAACAGCTTTCTGAAAAAAAAAGAGCGTCGCTACGCCCTGTAATCGAACGCGAGGCTCTCGCTTGGGCTGTGGTGATGGTCGGCCCTGAAGAGATTGACCGGATCAACATCCTCAACGCATCTATAACCGGAATGCAAAGAGCCCTTGACCGGCTACAGATACGCCCCCAACATATTCTCGTCGATGGCAACAGATTCCGGCCTTACGTATATCACGCGCCGGGGGCTTCAGATGAAAACCTGATGGAGGGGGTCGTGATTCCACACACCACAGTGGTGAAGGGTGACGCTACATACATGTCGATTGCCGCGGCGTCTATCCTCGCAAAGACCCACCGAGATGAACTTATGGACAGACTCGCGGAAGAATATCCCGGTTACGGTTGGGAAGTAAACAAAGGATACCCTACCAAAGCCCATAGGGAAGCCATCAGGAAGCTTGGTCCCACCCCGGTTCACCGTATGTCATTCCGGCTCACCTGAGGCAGGGCCAGTCCCCGTCTATTGAACTCCATTTTCTGAAATCTCAATCAGAAAAACCTTCCTTTATCAACCTTATCTCCTCATCCGTGAATGTCGTGGCAACGACATCCTCTCCTGCCGCCTTTGAGACATGGCTGAGAAAGAACATAAACTTGTCGAATGCCGGAGCGTTCCACGCTATATCCGAGTCGCCAAGTGAATACAATGCGCGGAACGCCTTCTCATACACCTTCCATCCGTATCTGTCCTTAATACGCAGCAATGTATAGTGGAGCGCATCCCCATTGTCGGTGGGCTTACCCGCCCCAAGTGTCTCATCATAGAAAATCTTGTAATAATCACGCACTTTACCACCTTTATAGATAGTATTACGCTGCGACACTCTCCCTCCCCTTTTCTCAATGGCATAAGACATCCGGAAATTGGCAAACAGCTCATCGTTCCAGTTCCAATTGCCAGACTTACCGATTGTGCCTGCGGAAAACGTATGTCCGATTTCATGCAATATGCCGAATCCCCAGTCATCGTCAGCCACAGTCTTGTCAAGCAATTCCCCGGCGTTGACATGATTATTCCAGAGTATAGGATTTCCGGCAAGAGCCCAATAACCGGGCTCTATCCCAGGTGTCATGAGTATCGTGATCTTCCTTCCTCCATATGGAGCGTCGCCCACAAGACTTTGATAACTCTCATATGTCTTGTCAAGCTTTGAAAGCCACGCGTCAAGCTGACGGTCGCTGATTGTTACTTTATCGGCATCAAACACAAGCGAGATATGCCGTCCTTCTCTCCTCTTTACCGCATCGGCCGGTGTCGCCGACACCTTGACATCATCCCAACACGCCACCCCTTTTGACGTGCCTCCATTATAAGTGCCCCACGGGAAGCCCAATGCAAGGACTATGTCCGCGGTCCCGTCCGGCCCACATATGAAATCCTTGTAAACGGTCTTCCAACCGGTAGTGCCATACACAAACTCTGAGGCATTCCACGGCTGGTCGCCGGATGTCTCCGGATTGACATACAACACCGCGCCTCTGCCCTCCGCCACCGAATCAGTCCGCACCCTGGCCGTGATTCTGTAAAGGCCACCTGGAGTCAACCCAGATACAGTCCGGGCCAAACCTTTAGCAGTCCTCTCATCCGAGGAAATCCTCACATATCGGTTTCCTACGCTGTCAGGATCTGACGCAATCTCAACCAAGCCACCTTTTGACTCCCCGAAAGTCCTCCAGGAGCGGGAAAAGACCCCATGTGAATTAAAATTCTCTGAAAAACACACAGCACTGTCATCCGCACGCAACGGTACGAACGAAACACCAAGCAACGCGACCACGGACAATATCCGTGAAAAACCTGAAAATAACATAATGTTTTGGTAATTTGATTATTGTATCCGACCATCCCCAAAAGCAAGGATGCCGACTGTTCAATTGCAAATTTAAGGAAAAAACTTGAATCACACGCTACTCCAAACAAAAAAAACATATGAACCTCACAATAATCGTCAATTCATCCCGACTCCAATCAGCACACCACACTCACACCTCAACATCTCTCCACAAAAGCCAATCCACCAGCGACATAACGAAAGAGAATTAACATACCACACCAAGTCTTGAAAGACAAACACTCAAACATAAAAAAGCAAGAATTAAAAAAACAAATTAAAAAAACACACCTCAACATTTGGCGAAACAAAAAAAAATACATAAATTTGCAGTCACAAATAAAGAGCGAAGCGCGCAAGCGCGAGCCAAGGCCCAGGTGGCGGAATGGTAGACGCGCTCGTTTCAGGTGCGAGTGCTGAGAGGCGTGCAGGTTCGAGTCCTGTCTTGGGCACCCCAAAATCCCGTAACTCATTGATAATCAAGAGTTACGGGATTTTTCTTTTGTTTTTGTCTGCAAATTGT
>JAIDXM010000034.1 GCA_029058745.1 Muribaculaceae bacterium | reverse complement strand
GCGTCATATTCTGCGTATCTCTTGTTATAGAGATTGAACGATACGGCTCTTTGTATCGAATGACGATACCGATTGGTTTCACGGTCGTGTTTTCCGGCGTTCTTATGGGCTTCTTGCGCGGCTCGCTTTTCGACAATACGGCGCACCAGCCGTTCTATAACCGGGAAACCATCTGCATGACACAATATCTCTATAGCACGCAAAAAAAAAATTGATTGTCATCCCGACAACCAATCTTCTGTTAACCTTAAAATCTAATACCATGAAAAACTCACTGCAAAATTAGTAATATTTTTTCAAATACTGTTATAAAACACAAAAATAATTTGCAATTTAACATAGATTTAACATTTCAATGAGTTTTAATGGTAAGAGTTTAGATTTGTTAACATGAAGATTGTTCAATTTATTCAGCTTATAAACCTATGCAACAAATTTGATTTATTACCCTTACTGCAGAATGTGTTGCCTTATTTTACAAATTTATGTCATAAACGCATGAACACCTCTCTTATGTTGCTATGAACACGTTCACTCCATAATAAGAATTTAAAGACACATCCTCTCTCAAGTGAGTTGATTCCAGTATAATTCCCTATGCATCCTTCATCCTGACACATTGCAGGACAACATTGTCTGTGAAGAGTATGCGCTGAATGTTTTCAAAGACCTCAGCCATTTCTCTTCATAATCATTCACTCCATCATTTCATTCTTTAAGAATTAAACAATAGAATGACAATACGATTTTTATCTTAGGAATACAATAACCGTGAACAAACCATTCCAGAGAACTGATTTCTAAAGATAAAAAAGTTGCTCACGGAAAAGACCGGCTCATGACGGGAAACCCGGCGGAACTCTAAATCGACTACTCGGTTTAGTAAGGGTGAAAAAAATTGATTGTCATCCCGACAACCAATCTTCCGTTAACCTTAAAATCTAATACCATGAAAAACTCTATGCAAAGTTAACCATTATTTCTTTTGATACAATACTTCTTATTACAAGAGCTCGATTTTTTAACACTATTTTAACTAAATTAAAAATTTATGCAATCTTTATTAACATTTCATATGCGATACTATAGTAAAAAGCCCCCGATATCACATCGGAGGCTTAAAAAATTAGGAAACCTAAAAATAATTAATGTACGAAAAATTAAATGACCTATTTATCTGACATTTGCTTATTCGACACTACTCTATCGGATAAACAAAAGTTCACGATATTTGGGAAGCGGCCATATTTCATTATCGACCATGAGCTCAAGCTCATCTATATGCGTGCGGATTTCCTCCATAAGGGGAGCCACATTGTTGTGATATGCTATTGCCTTCTCCCTTTCGCTGGACTTACGGTTGGCCACACGACGGTTGCCCACCATGCGTTCCACAAGAATCTTTATATCCGAGAGATGGCCGGCAATCTTCTCTATCGACACAAGATCCTGACCTCCGATTCTCTTCACTGCCGCATCATCAAACAGTGCCTTTATCTTATAGACATTATCCAGGAGAAGACGCTGATAAGATATGGCTGCCGGTATGATATGATTGATTGCAAGGTCGCCCAACACACGGCTCTCTATCTGAAGCTTTTTGGAATACATCTCCCATTTAACCTCATTACGTGCCTCAAGCTCCTTCCTTGAGAAGAGTCCTGTCTTCTCAAACATCTCCACACTCGAAGGCCAGAGGTAAGAGTCAAACATAACAGGAGCTGACGACTCAACATCAAGACCTCTACGGCTTGCCTCCTCTTTCCATTCGTCGCTATAACCATTACCGTCGAACTGGATGTCTCGTGACCTTATGATGTTCTCTCGCGCTTCGTCAAGAAGCACCTTCTCTATATCCTCTCCTTTGGAGATACGCGCATCTACCCTATCGGCAAACTCGTCAAGCTCTGCCGCAACAGCCGCATTAAGAGCGATAAGAGCCGACGCACAGTTGGCCGATGACCCTACAGCCCGATATTCGAAACGGTTGCCCGTAAATGCGAACGGACTGGTACGGTTGCGGTCGGTATTGTCAATCATAAGCTCAGGAATCTGATTGACATCAAGACGCATACCCTCTTTACCCTGAAGCATTATAGAATCTGTCTCATTCTTCTCTATGCTGTCGAGAATCTCGTTCAACTGACTTCCAAGGAACATGGATATAATGGCAGGAGGAGCCTCATTGGCACCAAGACGGTGGGCATTCGTGGCTGTCATGATAGACGCTTTCAGAAGTGCGTTATGCTTATAGACCGCCGCCATGACATTGCTTACAAACACAATAAACTCGAGATTCTCCTTGGGTGTCTTTCCTGGGGAGAACAGCAGCTTACCTGTGTCGGTGCCAAGACTCCAGTTATTGTGCTTTCCGCTACCGTTGATTCCGGCGAATGGCTTCTCATGAAGAAGCACCCTGAAATTGTGACGACGTGCCACCTCATTCATCACAGACATCAGAAGAAGGTTATGGTCGTTGGCAAGATTGGCCTCCTCGAATATCGGGGCAAGCTCGAACTGATTTGGAGCAACCTCATTGTGACGGGTTTTCGCCGGAATTCCGAGACGATGGCACTCTATCTCAAGATCAAGCATGAACGCCTCCACACGACTGGGAATAGCTCCAAAATAATGGTCTTCAAGCTGTTGATTTTTGGCACTCTCATGCCCCATAAGCGTACGGCCAGTCATTACAAGATCAGGACGCGCCGCATAAAGCGATTCATCAACAAGGAAATACTCCTGTTCCCAACCGAGATAGCACACAACATGCTTCACTCTGTCGTCGAAATAACGGGCCACACGAGTAGCCGATTTATCAACGGCATTGAGTGCACGCAGAAGCGGCGTCTTATAGTCAAGGCTTTCGCCCGTATATGAAATAAAGATTGTGGGAATGCAAAGTGTATTATCAACTATGAAAGCAGGTGAAGATATATCCCATGCAGAATACCCTCTGGCCTCAAACGTGTTTCTGATTCCTCCATTGGGGAAACTTGACGCATCCGGCTCCTGTTGCACGAGAAGCTTACCTGAGAATGTCTCAATGACACCACCCTTGCCGTCGTGCTCGATGAAGGCGTCATGCTTCTCCGCAGTGCCCCCTGTCATTGGCTGGAACCAATGAGTGTAATGACGGGCGCCCTGTTCAACAGCCCAACGCCTCATGCCCTCTGCAACGCTGTCTGCAACCTCTCGGCTTAACGGCTCTTTGCTGTCTATAGCCTTCACCAATGCCTCATAAGTGGCATGGGGCAGATATTCAAACATTTTCTGCCTGTTGAAAACCTTCTCAGCATAGTATTTGTCAACCCTCTCTTTAGGAATCTCCACTTTCACCGCCTTGCGGGAGGATGCCTCCTCTACACTTTTGAATCTTAATTCTGACATATATTTTGCATTAAAGTGTGACTGTATCACATTTCTGTTTCTTTCTTATCCGAATCTCCTCATAAGCATTGACATGGCTTTTTCCGTATTTTCACGGCTGTTAAAACCCGTCAGCCTGACAAACCCGTCTCCCATACTTCCGAATCCGGATCCGGGCGTTGTGGAAAAACCGATTTCATATAGGAACATATTGAATATTTCCCATGAGTCTCGCCCATCGCATGGCGATGTCCATACATATGGTGAGTTGTCTCCTCCGTAGGACTTGAATCCGATGGTCTCGAACGCTTCTTTTATAAGGGCTGCATTTCCAAGATAATAGTAGGTCGTGGCCCTGACATCCGCCATGCCTTCGGGTGTATAAATAGCCGCCGCCCCTCTTTGTGCGATATATGAACATCCATTGAATTTAGTGGTCTGACGTCTGTTCCACAAAGTGTTGAGACTGACTTCTTCCCCGTTGGCATAACGCCCTTTCAAATCTTTGGGCACTACTGTATAGCCACATCTAAGTCCCGTAAAACCGGCTGTCTTGGAAAAACTTCTAACCTCTATGGCAACCTGCGATGCACCCTCTATCTCATAAATGGAACGCACCATTTCCGGATTTCTCACAAAAGCCTCATATGCGGAATCGTAAATAATCAGACTGTCGTTCTCCCTCGCATAGTCCACCCATTTCTTAAGTTCCTCTCTCGTAATTGCAACCCCTGTCGGATTATTGGGGAAACATAAAAAGATTATGTCGGCCCTTTCCGAAGGCAATTTAGGCATGAACGAATCAGACGGATCGCATTCCAGATATATTATCCTGTCCCATTTTCCACCCGAAAGGCTCCCCGCCCTGCCATCAATGACACTGTCATCAACATAAACAGGATACGCGGGATTCATCACTGCCACCTTGCAATTTCGTGAATATATATCGCCCAAATTGCCCAGGTCGCTTTTCGCGCCATCACTCACGAATATATCAGAAGGCTCTATTCCCAGAACTCCACGCTCTAAATAATCATTGCGCCAGATAGCCTCCCTCAGGAATCCATATCCCTGTTCCGGGCCATACCCATGAAATGAACGGGCTGACGAAAGCTCATCAACCGCCTCATGCATTGCCGTTACCACAGAAGGGAACAAGGGACGGGTCACATCTCCAATATCCATACGGATAACATCTCTGTCCGGAAAATCATTCCTGAATGCCGCGACACGCCTTCCCACCTCTGAAAATAGATATGAGACCGGCAACTGCCTGAAATTATCATTTACCTCAACCATTCTACCTGTATCTAAAATGTTTCATCTAATCATAATAATACCACCCTTCCGCTATGAACTCGGCGCCTCCTCGCATATACACATGCCCGCTTTCCGGACAATAATTTATGTGCAGGCTCCCGCCAAGCAGTTCGAGTTCAGCCTCATTGTCTGCCTCTCCATTCACGTATGCCGCCACAAGAGTAGCACACGCTCCTGTCCCACAGGCAAGTGTCTCTCCTGAACCACGCTCCCAAACCCTCATCTTTATATGCCTGCGGTCGGTTATCTCCGCAAACTCTATATTGGCTCGTTCCGGCCATATCGCATGGGTCTCAAGAATCCTTCCATAATGATGCACATGCCTGTCGTTTATCCTGTCAACAAACACAACGCCATGAGGATTTCCCATACCGACTGCCGTCACATGGAACACCTCCCCGTCAACATCCACCGGACAGGATATCATCCTTTCTGTCCCTTTATGTGAAAAGGGTACCTCCGATGCCTCAAATACGGCGACTCCCATATCTACAGTGACCTCCGAAACCTCACCATCTTCTCCGATGTGCAAATGCAGAACCTTAATTCCTGCTTTTGTCTCAAGAGATATGCTCGTCTTGTCTGTATATCCTTTATCATACAAATACTTGGCAACACACCTTGAACCATTTCCACACATCTGCGCCTCCGAACCGTCAGCATTGAACATCCTCATACGAAAATCGGCGCTGGAGGAGGGTAAGATGGCTATCAACCCGTCGCTGCCAACGCCGAAATGTCGGTTGCTTATCTTCCGGGATAAATCCGGAAAGTCTATATCTTTGTCGCTTAATGAGGTGGGGCTACCAAGAGCATCGACATATACATAATCATTGCCGATACCATGCATTTTGGTGAAATATAGTCTTCTTTTCTCAGACATATATAATTTATCTTTATGCCGCAAAATTACTAATAAATTCTCAAATAGCAAAACTTTTTACCATTTTCTTTATTTTATAATTATAATATCGCTTTATATTATAAAAACAATCAAACTGCTCTTTAATTCATCCAAACAACGACACTATCACCTCATCGGCTATCATTATTCCATCATCGGTAAGAAACAGGTGCCCGTCCCTGTATCCCAAACATCCGGTATCCATATATCGACGACTGCTCCTGATGAGTCGATGTGCACGCTCATCACCGAACATGCCACTGAACTCACCTACATTCAGCCCCTCGCGCATCCTCATCCGCAACATTATCATTTCCTCCTCCCGCTCAGCCATACATAGCGTTTCTTCATCATAGAATGGGACATCCCCACTACGTGCCCTATTGGAGAACCGTTCCAAATACTCCCTCAGCCTTGTTGGGTTGGACCTCCTGACACAAACACCATCGTAGGAATGAGCGGACGGTCCGATGCCAAGATAAGGATTGCCCAACCAATAACGGCGGTTATGGACTGACTCATATCCCGGCTTTGCATAATTGGAAATCTCATATCTATTATATCCTGAGTTTCCAAGACATTCCGACAAAACCCGCCACATCTCGACACAATCCTCCTCCGATGGGAAAGTAAGCCGGCCTGATTCTCTAAGGATGCTTATCGGAGTCTTGTCCTCGAACATAAGCGAATATGCCGACACATGCTCCGGACTCATCGACAGAATCCCGTCAATAGTTTCCCGCAAGCTTCCAAGAGTCTGTCCTGGAAGTCCAAACATAAGGTCGCATGTCACGTTGTCAAAGTGCTTCCTCAATATATCATAAGCCTTGAAGACACTCGCTGAATCATGTCTGCGGCCTATTCTCCTCAGCTCATTGTCTGAAAGCGACTGGACTCCCATGCTCACCCTACTCACCCCGGATCTTCTCCATGTCATGCACTTTTCTTCATTGACATCTTCCGGATTTACCTCTATGGTGAACTCAGAAAGGGAGGAGCCTTGACAACCGGCGACTTCCCATATCCCTTCTGCAAGACTTTCAAACGCATCTCGCGGCATCAATGATGGTGTGCCTCCTCCTATATATATAGTATCCGGTGAACCACCAGGCTCCGCCACCCTCTCCGCTAATTCCCCAAGCAATGAATCAACCAGAGTTCCCCAATCGGCTAAGGCATCTCCTCCGCTGAAAAAATCACAATAAAGGCACTTGCCTCTGCAAAAAGGTATATGTATATAGAGTCCGGAGGGTTTACTCCCGGCCTCTTCAATGATAGAGCGGTCTTTATCCATTCATTCCTCTGTTTTTCTGACAACGCAAATTTAATAATTTTTCAAATATGTTGTTTAACATATAAAAGAATGAACGCTTATATTATTTTTTTTACTAAATTGCAACCGCTTTTCAAATACTGACGGACCGCCTCTGGCATCCTTCGACAGGAAAAGCAAACACAGACTTCACCTAAAATCTTATACAATATGAGGATTTACAAAACTGATGAAATCAAGAACATCGCCCTGATTGGTTCTAAGGGCTCGGGAAAAACCACACTTGCGGAGTCTATGCTCTTCGAGTGTGGAGTTATAAAACGACGTGGCACTGTCAGCGCAGGCAATACAGTATCAGACTATTTCCCGGTTGAGAAAGAGTATGGATATTCAGTATTCTCAACTGTTTTCAACGCTGAATTCAATGGCAAAAAGCTCAATGTAATCGATTGTCCGGGAGCTGACGACTTTGTCGGCAACTCCTACACTGCCCTTGGTGTGTGCGACACCGGAGTGATTGTAATCGACTCAAATTATGGTGTGGAAGTCGGCACTCAGAACATTTTCCGCACTACTGCGTTACTCAAAAAACCCATTGTCTTTGCCTTGAACCAGATTGACGGTGAAAAAGCAGACTATGACAATGTCATAGAACAGTTGCGCGAACATTTCGGACCAAAAGTAATCCAGGTGCAATACCCGTTAGAATGTGGCCCCGGATTCAACTCCATGATTGACGTGCTTCTCATGAAAAAATACGAGTGGGGACCCGATGGCGGCGTTCCTACCGTTACCGAAATTCCCGACGACCAGATTGAAAAGGCCAAGGAGCTACACAATACCCTCGTGGAAGCAGCCGCAGAGAACGACGAGACTCTGATGGACAAATATTTTGAACAGGGACATCTCTCTGAAGACGAGATGCGTGAAGGCATCCGCAAAGGTATGATTGAACGTGGCATTTTCCCGGTCTTCATCGTAAGTGCGGCTAAAGACATGGCGGTGAGACGTATGATGGAATTCCTCGGGAATGTATGCCCGTTTGTTTCCGACATGCCGAATCCTGAGACCATCAACGGCGAGGAAGTAACCCCAGACTCCAACGGTCCCCTATCCGTGTTCTTCTTCAAGACTTCGGTAGAACCTCATATTGGTGAAGTATCTTATTTCAAAGTGATGAGCGGCACTCTAAAGGCCGGTGACGACCTCGATAATGTTTCCCGAGGCGGAAAAGAAAGGCTCGCCCAGATTTTCACGGTTTGCGGGCAGCTAAGAACCCCGATTGAGAAGCTTGAGGCCGGCGACATCGGTGCCGCAGTGAAACTTAAGGACGTAAGGACTGGAAATACATTGAATGCGAAAGGGTGCGACTATCAGTTTGACTTCATTAAGTATCCGGCTCCTAAGTTCATACGTGCCATAAAGCCCGCGACGGAAAGCGATGCTGAGAAACTTATGGCTATCCTCACCCGCATGCATGAAGAAGACCCAACTTGGATTATAGAACAAAGCAAGGAGTTGAAACAGACACTCGTGAAGGGTCAAGGTGAGTTCCATCTACGCACTCTCAAATGGAGAATAGAAAACAACGATAAACTTCCGATGGAGTTCTTTGAACCAAAGATTCCATATAGGGAGACCATTACGAAAGCCGCACGCGCCGACTATCGCCATAAAAAACAGTCGGGCGGCTCAGGACAGTTCGGCGAGGTGCATCTGATTGTAGAGCCCTACACTGAAGGGATGCCGGAACCGGACACATACAAATTCGGGAACCAAGAGTTCAAACTCAATGTCCGCGACAAACAGGTGATTCCTCTCGACTGGGGCGGAAAACTCTTGGTATATAACTGCATCGTGGGAGGAGCTATCGATGCCCGCTTCATCCCGGCAATTGTCAAAGGTCTCATGGACCGCATGGAGCAAGGCCCGCTTACAGGCTCATATGCCCGTGACGTCCGTGTCATGATCTACGATGGAAAGATGCACCCCGTTGACTCCAATGAGATCTCTTTCCGTCTTGCCGGACGTAACGCATTCTCACAGGCATTCAAAAATGCCAACCCAAAGATTCTCGAACCAGTCTATGATGTCGAGGTCTATACTCCGGGTGATACAATGGGTGATGTGATGAGCGACCTGCAGGGACGACGCGCCATTATCATGGGAATGGAGAGCGATAGCGGAATTGAAAAGCTTAACGCTAAAGTACCTTTGAAAGAGATGTCATCTTATTCTACGTCTCTCAGTTCAATCACAGGAGGACGCAGTTCTTTCACAATGCAGTTCTCTTCTTACGAACTTGTGCCGGGTGACGTTCAGGAAAAACTACTCAAGGCATACGCAGAAACTCAGGAAGAGGATTAACCTACCCAATCCACTAACGCGAATGGGAGACAGCCAACGTTGGCTGTCTCCCTATTTTCTGCATTTGGAACATTGCCGTTGGCACTAAAATTTATCGTTCTGAAAAATAGAATGAGGGTGTATCAAAATTAAGATGCGCCCTCTTTTCATAAACTGCTGTAAAACATAAAACAAAGCCCTGACTTTC
>JAIDXM010000033.1 GCA_029058745.1 Muribaculaceae bacterium | reverse complement strand
CTATCTCTTCAATCATTTCGGGCGATTCAATAAATACGCCAAGAAGATCATCATTGGTCTGATTTTTTGTTGATGTGTCGCTGCACCCCGACATGAGAATCATTCCTGCCGAGATACCGGCGAGGGCTACGGCTTTCCCGGCGAGGGAGCGGGCGCGGAGCTGCTGCTCCAAGTAGCGCACCTCGGCTTCGCATTTGGGACATGTACCGAGGCAGTCGCCCTTGTAGCGACATTCCGATGTGGCGAACTCGATGCCGTTAGCCTCGGCTATCTGCCGACGTATCTCTTTCAATATCTTGCAGGTCTGCTTTCCTCGTGCCATAGTGTCAGGGTTTGCAGATTTGGTAGGTGAATAAATCGAATCGGGTGAAGCCGAGTGCTTCGAGCGCCTTGCGGCTTGCGTCGCGGTCGGCGTCGGTGTTGTAGCCGGGTATTAGCGGTATGCGGACGATGCAATCGCTTTGCCGTCCTGTATCGGCTATCATACGGAAATTTTCGAGTACAAGAGCGTTGCTTTGCCCCGTGTAGTCGCGGTAAATGTCGGGGTTTATGTCCTTGATGTCGATAATCAGGGTGTTGACTATCGGTAGTAAGGCTTTGATGTTGGAGGGAGGCACATTGAGCGATGTTTCAAGATTGAGCTGCCACTCCGGTCCGCACAACTCACGGAACTCACTGATAAACTGCGGGCGCAGGCAAGGCTCTCCGCCGCCGAAAGTAACGCCGCCGTTTGTGGCAATGAAATAAAGCTCGTCAATGCGGGTCTCGGTATAGAGCTGTTCCGGCGAATACTCGCGGAAACGTCCGCCGTCGCCTAACGACTGCGGGTTAAGACAATAGCGGCAACGTAGCGGACAGCCGTGAAAAGCCACAAGCGTAGTCACGCCATCGCCGTCGGTAGAAAGACGATGCCGTGCGATACCTATTATCTTAGCCCGTTGCCTCATAAAGGGTCTAATGTATTCAATATCGCAAATTTAGCGAAAATAATCGACATTTGATGTGACAAATGTCCCAAACCGCCATAAAAAATCAGGCATTAAAGGCGATTTTCTTATAATCTTTTTAGATTTCGGGGATGTCGGCTGCACTTTCAGCCTCGCGGATGCGGTGCAACTGACGGCGGGAAACGCCTAAATATGATGCAATCTCCTGTATGGGTAGGTTTTGTGTGACACCCGGAAAGCGGGCGACAAGTTCGCGGAATCGCTCTGTGGGAGTCTTCACAAGGCAGTCCAGATAGCGGCGATAGGCTTCCTGCAACAGATTTGATGAGGCGTCGGCTACAAATCCGGGGGTTTCAACAAGTAAATACCGACGCAGTTCATTTACCGGAACACACAACACTTCGGAGTCACACCCTGCGACAATAGAAGTCAGCGACGGACGGTCGCATAGAAACGAATGCACATAGTCGGTGACGACCTCCCCCTCGAAAGAGAATCCGGTCGCAACTTCCTGCCCTTTTGAATTGAGGGTGACATATTTGAAATAGCCCGACTTAACAATACCTATGTGACGGCACACGTGACCCTGCCTGGCAAGCATGTCGCCTTTGGCATACACATAGATCTTGCCATGAGCCTCGACATATTTGCTCAGTGCTGACAGATTTATTCTTGTCATAAAGTCATTCAGCCGTGCCATTACGTTTAATCCCAGTCGTTTAGATTGGTGATAAAGTCGTCAACTGACGACTCGTCGAATATTTCCGGCAGGTCGCCGGTATTGATGTGATAGCCGTAATCAACCATCATATCATCAACGGCATTGTCACCATATTCATTATCCCTGTAGCCCATCAATCATTTTGCTTTTGGATTGTGTCAATCCTTTTCGAGAACCATTTGTAAATAAAGTAGAATCCGGCAAACATAAATATGCCGAGAATATATTTTGAGGACTTTGTCAGCATATCATGTTCTCGCAGATATTGATTGCAAAGGGCAACAACTGCTCCATACAATCCAGCCATCAACAAAAAAATGAGCGATGCTGAAATGGCTTTCTTTAACGTTGGACTAAGTCTCATTTACCTTGCGACTTCCTCCTTGAAGCATTTGGCGGGTTTGAACGCCGGAATATTGAGAACAGGCATAAGAAGAGTAGTGTTCTCGCTGATATTGCGGGCGGCCGTCTTTGCAATTTGCGATGAGTTCAAGTGGTTCAAACCGCGCATAGACTTTGCCGACATGCGCTCTCGACTCATGCGCGAATATATTTCACTCGCCATTTCTGTTTTAGTCATTTTCTATACTGCTTTGAATTTGATAAGTTATATTTGCAAAATTACTAAAAATTTTGAATTCAGGAACGAATTACTGCGCACTGTCACCGCCTTTGGTCAGCAGTTTTTTTACAAAATGAGGACTATAGAGTGTTATGTTCCAGCTTGCTGACACTCCTTATCTCTACTCTCTGGCACGGTGAAAACATACATCTACATAATTGCAATGAAATCCCATGGAAAATCGTTAATTTTGCAGTGATACTGGCACCGGTACTGTTAAAGATTTCCGTGGACAAGGTCTTGCCAGTAAAATTTTAAGTTACTCCCTGCCTCTCCTCAAAAAGGCAGGTATAAGACAGTATCTGCTTGAAGTGTTGCAAAACAACCATAAGGCGATTAATTTGTATCGCAAAATGGAATTTGAAACGACTCGTAAGTTCGATTGCTTCAGACAGAGTATTGCCGAAATCAGAAATCCTAAACAAAACGGATCGGATACTGCCATTCGGATTGGAAAGATTGATGCAGATGCCGTGAAAGAGTCAACGGCATTCTGTGATTTCATACCTTCGTGGCAGAATATTACACCGATCTGAAAATGTTGATACCGTTATAAGTGAGATAGTATGCAGAAGATTGTAAAATGTAATCAAAATGATTATGAAACGCTCATTGGAATCTGGGAGCGTTCAGTCAGAGCCACACATAAGTTTTTAGATGAGTCCTCGATATATGAGATAAAAGAAGCATTGATACCGGATTATTTTCCTAATGTTGATATATATGCTGTTTCTGACAATGACCTTATCGTCGGCTTTATCGGATTACGTGGCGATATGATTGAAATGCTGTTTATAGACAGCGATAATCGCAGGCAGGGATATGGGTCAATGCTATTGGAATTTGCGAAACAGAAGGGAGCGACAAAAGTGGGTGTCAATGAACAGAATCCTTTGGCTCTTGCCTTTTATCAGGCAAAGGGATTCAGAGTGACGGGCAGGAATGAAACTGATGATGCAGGAAGACCTTACCCGATATTACACCTCTCATTATAAAACTGAGCTGACAGGTCTTGGAAAGGTGTGTCTGAGATTACCATATCTATACACTAAAGTTTCCTCAAGACCTCCAATACAAGGTGTACTTTAAGGATATAATTTCAGCGAAAAAGATTGTAACGTATTTATATTATTGTTCAGCGATTTAGCATTTTGGAATCTTTGTATTTTTCGCTGTTTTGTATTGTTTTTCGCATTCAGTACAGCTTTAGTACGCCCCTGAATGTTAAGGAGTGTGTAGTACACCTTTTGTGTTTCAGAGGTTTGACATACCTTAGCCGACACGACAAAACTAAACGAGGCCCATCGTTAGGTCGATAAAAGAATCGAGGGTATGTCAATTTGACACACCCTCATATAACCTTTGAAACAGTCTTCGTCGAATCAGAATGGCTGTAATAAGCACATTATTTTACATCCATTAAAAGAATCTGTTAAAACCATTTGTATTTCCTTTGGAGGCATGGATTTTG
>JAIDXM010000032.1 GCA_029058745.1 Muribaculaceae bacterium | reverse complement strand
GGACGGAATTGGAGATGGATACAGAGTCAATTATAGCATCGTGGCTTAAATACATAAAATAATTTTGAATCGTTACTAAGTTAATTATTTGTCGTATCTTTGCATTATAATAACCTTAATAAACAACAATCTCCGTGTAATTATGGCAAATGAATCGCTGTCGGCGGCAAAAGCCGCCAAAAACGACGAGTTCTACACTCAATACTACGACATTGAGCGAGAGATAAGCGCCTACCTTGAATACGACCCGAACGTATTCCGGGGCAAGACCGTCCTGTTGCCATGCGACGATCCGGAGTGGAGTAACTTTACGCTATATTTCGCGCAGCATTTCCAGACACTCGGATTGAAGAAACTGATTTCCACTTCCTATGCCCCTGAAAGCAAAAAGTACAAGACCGTGTGGCAACCCTCACTGTTCGAGCAGGACGCTCCACAGTTTGATCCCGCAAAAACGTCGGTACGCGGTAAAATCTTTGTTCTCGATCACGACATTGACGGAGACGGACGCATAGATTTCCACGACCTCGAATGGCGTTACCTTGAAGGTGATGGAGATTTCCGCAGCCGCGAAGTCACAGCATTGCGAGATGAGGCAGATATCATCGTCACCAATCCGCCTTTCTCGCTGTTCCGCGAGTTTCTTTCATGGATAGTTGATGCCAATAAGCAATTTGTTATTATTGGGAATATGAATGCTTTGACATATCGGGAGGTGTTTCCACTCATCAAGGATAATAAAATTTGGTTGGGCAATGGGTTTCATAACGGCAACGCCTATTTTCGTCCTGTGGGAGAACGAGAGTACGCGTCTGGTGTAAAAGATGACACTACTGGGTTAGTCAAGTTCAGAAATTGCTGTTGGTTTACTAACATAGACCACGGTCGCCGTCATCAGCCACTATCCTTAATGACAATGGATGAAAACATCATGTATTCCAAGCATAAAGAGATTCGCGGCAAGGGATATTCCAATTACGACAACTACGATGCTATCGAGGTGCCTTACACTGATGCGATACCTTCTGATTACGACGGCGTTATGGGAGTGCCTATCACTTTTCTTGACAAATATTGCCCTGACCAATTTGAAATCTTAGGG